>JBAYNW010000020.1:0-28275 GCA_041678605.1 Candidatus Gastranaerophilaceae bacterium
GCTTGTTTCAAAATTCGCCGTTACCTCTCACAAAACGATACTTAATCGTTTTGTTCGGCAGAGTCCCTCAAGGGGGGAGGAAGAATAACAATTTTGCAAATATAAACTTGGGGGAGGGGGTCAGCCAAAGCCCAACCTACTTTTACCTTCTCAACCATTCAACCCTTCGACCTATCAACTTATCGACTGATAAACTTATAACCATTCAGCCCTTAAGCCTTTAAGACAATCGACCCTTCTCAGCCCTTCAAAATTCCCTGCCTGATTTCCAGAGCATCCACTCCCAGCTGGGCCAAAGCTTTCATGGCAACAGAGGAAGGCTCCGTTGTGATTGCATAAAGCAAATGTTCGGACAAAATTCTCGGCTGGTTATATTTTTTAGCAGTCAGCCACGCAGTTTCAAGGATTTTCTTTGCACGTTTTGTAAAAATAACTTCCTTATCATAATATTCATTCCCGTACCCGATAAGCTTTTCAACAGCTTGCCGTGCGTCTTTCAGGTTGATTTCCAAATCATTCAAGACCTTAAATCCGACTCCTATTCCTTCGCTTATAATCCCAAGCAAAAACATTTCCGTTCCGACAACATTCCTTCCAAGCCTTCTGGCCTCCTGCTTCGCAAGCCTTAAAATCGTGAGTGCCTGAGGCATCTGCTTTTCAATCGGTTTCAAAACGCTGTGTGCAAGGTCGTCATCATTTATATTTAAATTTTTTAAAATATCATAAGCAATTCCCTTTTTCGCCTTCAACAATCCCAAAATAATATGTTCTGGTCTAATCTGCGATGAGCCAAGCTCCTTCGCCGTTTGCGAAGCCAAATTCATCATGCAAAAAGCACTCGGGGTAAAAATTAAGTGTTTTTCGTTATATTCAGCCTCTCTTGAGGAATATTCAGATAATGCCTCCCTGAAATTATCAACCCTGATGCCGTTTTCTTCCAAAATTTTTGCAGTGTCCGGCTCACCTTCTAAAATTGCCGATATAATCTGCTCAGTCCCGAGCATTTCATAATTTGACGCAGAGAGCTTGTAAAACGCCTTCTCAAAGACGGACTCGGTTCCTTCAAACGCAAAATCCGCATTCAAATAATGATTTTCAGTGTCCTTCGATTCTTCCACTTCGGGATGCGAAAGCTTTTTCGTTTTTTTCTGCACAAGTTTTAATAAAATTTCTTCGGAATTGGCAAAATCGAAGCCAAAATTCTCTAATATACGGCGATTGTAAGAAATTTTATCGTTTATGACTGCCAGAAACAAATGTTCGAAAAGAACATAGCTGTTGCCTGATTTATTCGCTAAATCAAGAGAGTTTTTTAATAAATCTTTAAATTCGTCACTAAAAGGCAGATTTTGCAGCTTTTTTTCCGATTTTTCAAACCTGAGCCGATTTTCGACCGCTTTTTGAATTTCTTCAAACTTAATTCCGTACATCCTGAAAAGCTTTAAGGGGATTCCCTTTGACTGTTTAACAATAGCCAACAAAAGATGTTCGGGCTGTACACAAGCATTATTAATTAATTTGGCTTGATTTTGTGCCTCTGTAATAGCATTTATAGCTTTTTCGGTGAATTTTTCAAACATATTTGCCTATTGTAAAAACTTTATTCTTCGTCGTCAGTAAGACTTTCAATATATTCGGCGACTTTGTCAAATTCTTCATCACTCTCGATTGCCTCAAACAGGTAATCTTCGCCATCCTTTGTTAACCGCATAAGAACAACTTCATCATCATCGTTGTCGCTTTCTGCAGGAAGCAGAAGGGCGTATTCCTTTTCTTCAAATTCAACAATATCAAACAATTCAAAATTGACGACTTTTCCCTCTTCGTCAATAGTTTCGATTAACTGTTTTTCTTCTTCTTTTTCTTTACTCATTTGTCTGTTTACTCCTTTTTTAATCTTGACATATATTGTTCCAGTATAATACAAGCACTTTCAATATCAACTAATCCTTTGTTTTTTCTAAAGTCAATGTTGCGATTTCTTAAATTTTCCTCCGCCTGTTCTGAGGTCAACCTTTCATCTTCAAAAATCACCTCAAAATCGTTTTGAAAATTCTTTGCAAACTGCAAGCAATCTTCAGCCTGAAACCCCTGAGTGCCGTCCATATTCAAAGGAACGCCGACAATAATTTTTGCCGCCTTATTTTCTTTGGCAATTTCTTTTATTTTTTCAACAGCCTTATCCTCCGGAGTTCTCTCAACCAAGCAATTCCCTGTGGCAAGCACATGCAAAAAATCGCTCAGTGCAACACCGATTCTTTTAGTTCCTATATCCAGTGCCATAATCTTATGCATTTGTCCACAAGCTCTCTATCATCGAAATTGCCAAATCAACCTGTTTTGAAGTTAAATCAAGAGTCTTTGGCTTATTTCTCATCGTAAAAATATTTGTCATCTTGTGTTCTTCTTTATACTTAAATTTTAGTGAAACATAATATTCATAAAGGCTTTTTCTGATAATATTCTTTGCCAGCTCGGACTTTTTATTTTCGTCAAAATAAAGCGAATACAGAAGCTGTGCCTCACTTTTTGAAGTCCACGCCCCTACCGACAGGTACCTTAAATACGCACTCATCAAAATCCTTTTGTCCAAAAGGGTTTTTTGTTCAATTGTGAAAATCTTTTCCAAATTATCATTTACAATTTTATCGAGGTCAATTTTAAAGTCATCCTCACTAAATTTTTTATTCAAACCCTCGGCCATTGACCTGAATTCATCACTGTAATCCGTATCCAAAAACCATCTTTGCAAAAAATCAAACATATAAATTTTTTCCAAATCCTCATCCGATATCGGAACTTGATTAAATTCGGTTTTCAAAATAAGCTCAATCGGCACAGGCTCGGCCTGAACATCGGACAAAAGAGTTTTCCAGCAAATGTATTCATAAGAAAGTTTCCCGCCGGATTTGCGGGTTGTTTTTTCCGCATTGAGTAAAATATTCTTTACAACCGGAGAGTTAATATAAACATATTCATCGCCGTTATAAAATCTTGCTACAATTCTCTCAAACTCCGTTTTTGAAATTTCGTTAAACCCGAAACAGTCCACAATCCCGTCAGAATCGTTCACAACAACGGCGACAATTTGTATTGTGTCGAGAACGCCGGTTCTTTCTCTGGAAAAAATAAGTGCCTGATTGCCATGCCCGTCCGGATAACTGGCATATGACAAGTAGGGTTTTGAGGCCGAGAGTATGCCGCTGTAAAACTCAATGGCGTTATCTTCCCTTACACCTGCGATTTTCAATGTTGAAATATTTCTTTTAATCAGGGCAATAGTTTCTTCATCCTCTACAAATTCAAGGGCATCCAGAAGAGTATGCAAAGCCAGTTGGGATTTGGTTGTACCCAGAATATTAACGGCGATTTTGCCCAATTCACATGCCGGATTGTATAAAACCAGAGGGTTCAAAATATTTGCTAAATCGTCTGAGGAATAGTCATCACCGAGCGATTGAATAAGAATTGTTTTGTCTAAATCGGATAAAGAATTTAGAAAATCCAGAAAATCGATTTGGGCTTCGGGATTGACTATCGCAACATGCAAAAGTTTTTTTGTGTCAGCGTCAATAACGTCATTCGGACTCTCAAAATATTCTTCCAGCTTGTCATAATCCACTTTGTTGCCAATATCCTTGAGAACATTTAAAATTATTGTTTTTGTGGAATCAGCGGCGGATGGATTTTTTAGAACTTCCCACAGTGCATTTTCGACTTTTTCTTTCTCGCAAAGTTTAAGCAGCAAAAAACATATCAGAATTGACTTCTGCTCATTCGCCCTGATTAACTCCTTTGCCAAAACATCCAAAATCGACTTCTTGTCCTCTTGTTTATTAAGAGTTTCCAAAGTTTCATCAATATTAGCTGCTTCAAGGTTTGTTTGAAGCTTGGATATAACAGTCAAAATTTCAGCTTTTATTTGAAGTTTGTTAAACTGGCTCTCGTCCATACGCTTATTCTCCGCTAACTGCTTGCTATCGCTTACTTTTACCCCAAAATGCGTCCAAAATCATCTGTGCATCTGCCGATAACATTCTGTCGTTCAATATAAGGTATTGAACGGCTATCATTGTGCATTCGGAGCAAATGTTTACCCCCGGCCCTTGAACCATTTTTATGACCTGAGTATTGGGCCGTTTGCAAAAACTGCAGTAAATGGCTTCGTTTGTTTCTTCTTGCTTTGGTTCTGCTTTTTTGGCTCTTTTTGAACCCAACCTTACAACTTTATCGTCTGACATTGTAACTCCTTGGCGGGAAGATTGAAATAATACTTCTCACCTCTCACTTTTCACTTATTTATTGTAACGTAAATTTGAAATATTGCCAAATATTTAATTTTGGTATAGAATTATTCGTACAAGGTAAAGGGAGGCGAAGGTTATGAAAAAGGCATTTTTACTTGTAGTAATACTGTTTGTATCAGTTATTTCAACTGCTTGTATTAACAATCTTGCAGTACAAGAGCTTAACAATAAGGCAAAAACCTATTTAGATCAAGGCGATTTTGAAAACGCAATCAGCCGTTTAAAATCCAGCATAGATTTGGACAGCACAATTTTTGAAACCCATTACAATCTTGGAATAGCTTACACTCAAGCTGAAAAATACCCCGAAGCCGTTGAAACTTTTCAAAACGCAATAAAACTTAAACCTGACTTCGCAGATACCTATTATTCACTTGCCGTCGCTCAGGAAAATTATGCAAAAGGAATTATTGACGGGACCATTAAGGAAAAAGCCAAAGGGGACAAAGAAACAGAATCCGTCAATTCTGACGAAATAAAGAATGATAAAAAGTTATCAAAAGACGAAACTGTACAGGTAGCAAAGCTTTTGAACGACTCAATTGCCTCATACAGTGCTTACCTTGAAAAAGGTAAAAACATAGAAGACAAGCAGGATGTTGAGGAAAAAATAAAATATTTACAAACGCAGCTCCTAAAGTATTCAGACAAACCCCTGACTGCAGAGTAGTGAAATGTTTGCTTCGCCCGGAGATGTCGCATTTAGTGTCGGTTCCGTTTCGGTATACTATTACGGGATAATAATGGCTGCTTCTATTTGCGTAGGTATTTTGACCGCCCGTTTTGTTACAAAAAAATACTATCCTACAATTAATCCGGATGTAATTTATAATATTTCACCCCACATAATAATCTTTGCTATTTTGGGGGCAAGAATTTACTATTGTCTGCTGAGTTTCGATTATTATGCCCAAAATCCTTCTGAAATTTTACAGCTCTGGCATGGCGGAATTTCAATCCACGGAGCAATAATCGGAGGACTTATAGGCGGAATTATTTATGCAAAAAAACACAAACTCCCTGTGCTAAAGCTCTGCGATATCTTTTCCTACGGCCTAATTTTAGGTCAGGCTCTTGGAAGATGGGGAAATTTTTTCAATTCGGAAGCCTTTGGACTCCCGACGAATAATTTTATAAAGCTTTTTATCCCGATTAGCAAAAGGCCGCTGGATTATATGCAGTACAGCTACTTTCACCCGACATTTTTGTATGAAAGCATTTTGGATGTTTGCATATTTTTGATTTTGTTTTTTGTTGTAAGGCGGCTTGTTCAAAATCCTCCTAACGTCATCCTGAATTTATTTCAGGATCGCAAAAGCGAACGACAATGCGATGCTGAAACAAGTTCAGCAAGACGTACAAGTGGGGATGGAATAGTATTCTTTTCATATTTAATTTTATATTCGATTGCACGGATTTTAATCGAGCAAATCCGAATTGACAGTGTTTTAAACGTTTATGGCGTCCCCATCGCCCAAATCGTAAGCGTTTTGATAATATTAATATCCGCGATTTGTTTAATTAAAATCGCAAAAAATAAACTTTAGGGATATTTCATAGAGGTGTGTATAATTTTAAGAACATACAAACAACTGTTTTTTACTGTATAAACCACGATATAGGGATATTCCGGCATTACATATTCTCTTGTCCTAAAAACATTACCGGCACGTCCTATATGAGGAAAGTTTTTAACCGTAGTTTCAACGGCGTTGAATATCTGAGTAACAATTTTCTTGGCTAAAACTTGATTGTCTTCTGATATGTATTCATAGATTGAATCCAATGCGATTTGAGCTTTTCTAGTCCAAATAACCTTCACCGAGACGTTCCTTCCATTCTTTTCTTAATTCTTCATGTGATATAACTTCCCCTTTATTAATTTGTTCAAGAGCCTCTTTTATTTCCGAAATCTGCCATGCTTGCAGGTCAACATATTCCTCTATTGCGGAAAGTGCAATGAATGATTTTGTTCTTCCGGTTGCCTTCGCAATCATTGCCAGCTTATTTTTCGTTTCTTCCGGCAATCTTAAAGAAAATGCTTTATTTGTCATTTTTTGTATCTCCTTGTCTTACATTGTATTATACTGCATTAAATAGTTTTTTTCAAGTGATTAATTTCATGCTACGATTTAAAAATGAAAGTCACTGACGAAATTATTGTTGATGTTGAGAAATTATCCAACCTCGGGTTCGGAATAGCCAGATATGAAGGTCTGGTTGTTTTTGTCGAAAACGCCTGTCCGGGCGATAAATTGAAAATAAAAATTACTAAATTAAACAAAAATTGGGCAAACGGACAAATTGTTGAAATTCTTGAAAAATCCCCGCATCGGGTTGAGCCGTTTTGTGCAATGCACAGCGTTTGCGGTGGCTGTCAGCTTCAGTTTATCGATTATGATTACCAGCTGCAATTAAAAAAAGAAATTATTGAAGATGCCATGAAGAGTATCGGCGGGGTAAAAATCGAGGTCAAGGAACCGATTGCAAGCCCCGAAAATCTCCATTACAGACATAAAGTTCAGTATCCGATTGCACAAACAAAAGTTTCCAGAAGAATTTTGGCGGGTTATTACAAACCAAAATCCCACGAAATTGTGAATATCAAACACTGCCCTATTCAGCCCGAAATCTGCGACAGCATAATTGAATTTATAAGAAATTCCGCCTTTGATTATGCGATTTCAGGCTTTGACGAGAAAAAACACGCAGGTGACTTACGCCACGTCGTAATAAGGGTTTCAAAGGCAACAGGGAAAGTGCTTGTTACGCTGGTTGTTAATTCCACAAAAATGTTTGAAAAATTAAGGGATTTTGCACAAAATATCTATGATAATTTCAAAGAGGTAACGGGTGTTTGTGTTAATTTCAACTCAAAAAAAACAAATGTGATTATGGGGGAAAACACTGAATTGATTGCGGGAAAAGATTTTATAAAAGAGCGGATTTTGGATAAAACTTTCAGAATCGGACCGAAAACTTTCTTTCAAATTAACCCTCAAAGTGCTGAAAATATTTTTGGGTTTGTAAGGGATTATATTGAGTTGACTTTTTGTTTGACTCCCACCCCCCTTGAGGGGGAGGGTCAGGGGAGAGGGGCTCCTACTGTCTTGGATGCTTACGCCGGCGTAACCTCCTTTGGGATAAGCGTTTCTGATATTTGCAAAAAAGTTGTAAGTGTTGAGGAAAACAAAGATGCCGTTGACTTGGCAGCTGAAACACTTGAATTGAACGGGATTAAGAATGTTGAACTTCATAATATGGACACGCAAATGTTTTTTGAGAAAGAGTTAGCTACAAAAAAACGCAAATTTGATGCGATAATTCTCGACCCGCCGCGAAAAGGCTGCAGCGAAGCGTGTTTGGAAAACGCATTACGGCTTTGCAAGGGAAAGATTATTTACGTAAGCTGTAATCCTGCAACCTTAGCCCGAGATTTAAAATATCTAACAGCAAAAGGTGCAAAAGTTGAATTTATCCAGCCGTTTGACATGTTTTGCCACACTTACCACATAGAAAGCGTAGCTGTGATTGAGGTTTAGGAAAAACTTAGCCGAAAAATATAATTTCCTCAAAGGATTTTATGGCTGTCCTGTCGGTCATGCTTGAAATAAATTCAATTGCGGCAAGTTTATAGTCATCCTGATTATCTATTGAATAAATGACTTTATTTGCAAATTTTTTAGCTTCTCTTTCTTCAGGTGCAGCATCAGAGTACTTTATCAGCCAATCTTTAAAACTTTGTGCCAAATGTGGTTTTGTTTCTCTCTCTTTTTCCAATTTCGCCAAGGTATTTTTGCCGCTGTATAGGCCATTCAAATCATTAAATATTGTATTTATAACTAAATTTACGTAAGGCCCTTGAACTTTATCTTTAGCAAAATAAATGCTTTCGTAGTTAAATTTTTTTACGGTATTCATAAGTTTGAAAGTTTTTTCCGAGAAGCCTATTCCATCTTGCGGATTACTGTTTGCACATAAATCTGAAATGAACTCATTTATTAAAACAGTATTATTAATTTCTTTAAAATTTTTGCCGGTATTTTCTTTTACCAATTTAATAAGTTCATTTTTTTTATCCGGATGTAAAAATTTATTATTTATAGCGTCCTCAATATCCTTCCCCAAATAGGCGATTTTGTCGGATATTTTCATTACGCAGCCTTCCCAGGTATAGGGAGAAACCCTATTGCCTTTGTCAATTGAACGCAAATCCACATATTCTTTTCTGGGTCTCAGTCCGTTTTCATCTACTTCCCCACAGTGAGAGATTATGCCGTCTCTGACTGCATAGGTTAGGTCTAAATTTTTTTCATAGCCATACGGATCTAATTTCGTTTCGATATCATCAACAAACCTAAGGCTGTTTTTTTCATGCCAAAAACTGCCCCTCCAGCAATCCGATTTTATCCCCTGCTCTTGCATAATCTTATTTATTGACATTTCGCCGCCATGGCCAAACGGAGCGTGACCCAAATCGTGTCCCGTTGCGATTGCACGAGTCAGTTTTGTGTTTAAACCTAAGAAATCCGAAATGTTTTCTGCAACCGAGGAAACCTGATTAACATGTGAAATTCTTGTGCTTGTTGCATCTGAATTGGGATGCGAAAACACTTGAGTTTTCCCCATCATTCTGTTGTATGCGTCTGAATGTAAAATTCTGTTATAATCTCTTTCAAATTCTGACCTCAGATCATTAGGTTTTACGTATAGTTCAGCTTCTCTCGCAATTAGCTTCAGCCAATTCGGATTGGACTCCGTTGCCGCCAATTCCTTAAACAAATTTGGCTTTAATATCAATCCTGCAAAAGAAATATTAGTGCGATAAGCTTGAAGATTGACCAAATTCGGCTTTGCATAATTTAGATTTGAATAGCATTGAGCAGTCTCATTTTTATGGTACGATTTATTGTCCGTAAATTTTCGGGTATTTTTGATACCTATCGGTGCAATTTTCATACTTCCTCCAGAAAACTTGTAACTTTCTTGATTATATATTACACATGTAGAAAAAAAAGTTTAAGTATATATTAATTTAACATATTTTAACCAATATCATAAAGCCCTCGACATTTTTTTATGTTTTTAGTACGATTATTTCACTGACGGAATAAAAGGAGACAAACATGCAGGTAATACTTAAAAAAGACGTACAAAACCTTGGCGAAGCAGGGGATTTGATAAATGTAAAAGACGGTTACGCAAGAAACTTCTTGCTGCCTCAAAAGGTTGCTGAAATGGCTACTGACGGTGCTTTGAAAAACCGTGAACAAAATTTGGTTAGAATTAAAGCTAAGCAAGAAAAATTACACCAACAAGCTCTGGAAAAAGCCAAAGAAATTGAAAAACTTATTAAACTCGAATTGAGTGCAAAAGCAGGCGAAAGCGGAAAATTGTTCGGTACAATCACAACCAAAAAATTAACCGAAGAACTTTTGGCTAAGTCAGGGATTGAAATTGACAGGAAGAATGTTTCTCTGAATGCTCCTATCAACAAAATCGGTGAATACAGAATGCTTATAAAACTAACTTCTAAGGTTAAAACAGAACTTGCCGTCATCATTACAGCGTCTGAAATTCTTAAGGAAGAAATTGAAGAAGAAACTTTAGAGGCTTAGAGGCCGAGAGGTTTAAAGGTTTAGCTTGTAAATATTTATATCTAACCCTCAAAACTTCCTTCCCTCAAACCCTCCCTATTGTGGATTATGGAAAATAAAAATAATGATTTAAGATTAGGGTGTTTAGCAATCGGCTCTTTGCCTCACAAAGATGTTGAAACTGCTATGCAAATAGTTAAGGACAATTTTGAAATCCCTTTTTGGCCTCAGCTGGCAAAATTTAACAAAAATGAAGACATGATTGTTCAGTTTCTGGAAAATCTCCCCGGTCTTGCAAACGACGGAGAAAAGATTTATTTAGATAACGAAACCGACGCATTTTTTGAACAATTGGAAGATTTTTTTCTGGACTATGAAGAAATCATTTTAGATGAAGACTTCAAAAAGCTTGATAAATATGCAATTACGGAAAAAAATTCCTCAACATTTCGACCGTTTTTAAAATTAATAAAAAATAAAAAGCCCGAATACGCCAAAGGCCAGATTGTAGGGCCGTTTACACTTGCAACAACTCTGACGGACAAAAACGGCAAATGTGCTTTCTATGACGAAACGCTGAGAGAAATTATTGTAAAAACGCTTACCCTGAAAGCACTCTGGCAAATAAAAGAAATTAAAAAAGCCAATTCAGACACCACTGCAATAATTTTTATTGATGAACCCTCACTCTCACAGCTCGGAACCTCGGCATTCATAACGATTTCGAAGAAAGAAGTAACCGAAATTCTCAAAGAGGTTTCTGATAATATTAAGCAGGCAGGTGCTTTGAGTGCAATCCACTGCTGCGGGAAATGCGACTGGACAGTTCCCATCCAAAGCGGAGTCGACATAATAAATCTCGACGGATACTTTTTTGCTCAAAATTTGAGTCTTTTTTCCAAAGAACTAAAACCGTTTTTGGAAAAAGGTGGTATAATAGCCTGGGGCATAGTTCCGACCCTCGATAAAAAGGCTCTGGAAAAATCAGACATAAATGAAATGGCTGCGAAATTTGACGAGGCAATTGATTATTTGGTTAAAAAAGGAATTGACAGAGATTTATTGGTAAAAAACAGCATGGTTACACCATCTTGCGGGGCAGGCTCTTTAACAACAGAATTGGCGGAAAAGGCCATGGGCTTGACAAAAAAATTATCATGGAAATTGAAAGGTAAATAAGTGACAACAAAACTTGCAATTATCGGAAAAAGCGGAAGCGGTAAAACAACAATAACAAAGGCATTTTTGAGGCTTTTTCAGGAAGTTTATCCTGAAAAATCGATTTTGCTTTTTGACAATGACCTTGCAAGCGAGCTGGGACATAGTTTTGGGCTTGATATAAGAGAAACGATTTACGGGATAAGAAGCGGAAAGCACGAATATAAGACCGGAATTCCCGAAAACATGACCAAACAGGAATACATTGACTGGGCAATTGAAGACATTATTGTTTCGCTGGATGAAAATGTAGACATAATAGTATCGTGGTTTGTTGCCTCAAAGGACTGCCGCTGCCCGATTACAAAACAGATTAACGATGCGATTGTAAAATTAGTCGAACGCTACGACATTGTAATTTTTGACTGCGAATTCGATTTAAAATACTTAAATCAGCTCGTTGATGTGGAAATTGACACTGCATTGATTATCGCAAATCCGACCGACGAATCGGCACATCTCGCAAAAAGAATTGAGGAATTTTCCGCAAAGTATTCGGCAGGCGGACAAATCGGCGTAGTTTTGAACAAAGTCGAAAATAAGGAAATCGTGTCCGTTTACGAATTACTCAAGAAATATGATTTGGATATTTTAGGCGTAATCCCCATGGATGAAACACTTTTGCAGCATTCAATCGAAAGAGATTCAAAAGTTGTGCAGGATGCAATAAAACAGTTCTATTACAGATTAAACCTCCCGCAGGGATAAATCGGATTACAAAACCTATTTATTTTTTCTGCTATAATTGTTTTAATTGAAAGGCAATTTTATGACAACAATCTTGGATGGGAAAAAATTATCTGCAAAAATTTTGGACGATTTGTCTGAAAAAATTGCAAAGCTTGACAGGAAGCCTCATTTGGCAGTAATTTTAGTCGGTGAAAATCCGGCAAGCGAACTTTATGTCGGACTAAAGGAAAAAGCCGCAGAAAAAATCGGCATAAAATCAACCGTTCTCAACTACCCTCAAAACACAGATGAAAAAACCATTTTAGATAAACTTCAAGAACTTAACAGCGATAAAAGCGTCGATGCCATTCTGGTACAACTTCCACTTCCAAAGCAAATAAACGAGCAAAAAGTAATTCAGGCGATTTCGCCAAAAAAAGATGCCGACGGAATTACTCCCGAAAATATCGGGAAAATTTCAATAGGAGTCGAGCCTTATGCCTACCCATGCACGCCCAAAGGGATTTTCACACTATTAGATGAATACAAAGTTAATTTGGAGGGCGAGCATGCTGTAATTGTGGGCCGCTCAAACATCGTCGGAAAACCTGCTGCCCAGATGGCTTTAAACAGAAATGCCACCGTCACGATTTGCCACAGCCACACAAAAAAGCTGTCGGACATAACAAAAACTGCCGATATATTGATATCAGCAGTTGGTAAAAATAAATTTATAAAAAAAGATATGATAAAAAATAATTCTGTTATTGTGGATGTGGGAACTTCTAAAATTAACGGTAAAACGTTTGGGGATGTGGATTTTGAAAATATATCAAAATTGGTTTCACATATAACTCCCGTTCCGGGGGGCGTCGGGCCTATGACAATAGCATCTTTAATGCAAAACGTTCTTGAACTTTCTAAACTAAACCGAAATATTTAGCTTACATTCACTCTTAACGTTAGCTTCGACAGTTTTTTGGAAACTTTCAACTTCTGCGTTAATTACTTTTAACTGTGATTCTATTGAAGATTTTTCTGTTTCATAATATTGCTGTTCGCTCTGCAAGTATTGATATTGCGTATCATTCTCCAAACTGGTGGAGTTAGTGCTGCCGCTGCCGCTGCCGGAGTTGCTACCATTTTTTTCCTGCAAATATGTGGATAATTCCTGAGTTATGCTGTCGTACTCATTTGAAAGGGTCATCTCCTGAAATTCCAGTTCACTCTTTTGTCTGATTAAAAAACAGGTATTTACGTTTAAAGCTAAAAATGTCATCTCTCTTCTCCTTGTTAGTATATCTCTTATATATATTAAGTATATAACAATAAAAATATTGCCTTTGGCGGGCCTTTCTTGTTAAGATTTTGTAACATTTGAATAAAAAACAGTTGAAGGGTCGAGGGGTTGAACGGCTTAAGGGCTGAATGGCTGAAAGGCTTTTGAAGAAGTGATTAAGTGACTGGGTGATTAAGTGACTAAGTGCAACAAAAAAATTAAAACTTCTCAATTCCCAATTCCCAATTTCCTTTTCCCGTTTCCCTTTTTCCCGTCATGGCATAGCCCAGTTGGGTATAAATTATTAACATATGTGAATTTTTTGACTTTCCTTGTCATAAATCGTGAAAATTTTGTTATAATTGGGCAATGAGTATTAAGTTTTGCAAAACTTAATGGAGAGTAGCTATGACAACAAAGGAAAAGTATTCGGACAGCGAATTTGAGACTTTATTGAATGAATACGATTATAATTTCAAAAAGGGTGATCTGGTAAAGGGCATCGTCTGGTCTTATGATTCAGAGGGTGTAATTGTTGATATCGGTTCAAAAACTTCCGCAATTGTACCCGTAAGGGAAGCAAAAATTGACATTTCAGAACCCATTGAAAATATTTTAGAAAAAGGCAAAGAATACGAATTTCTGATTATAAAAGAAGAGGACGAGGATGGAAGATTTGTTTTGTCACGCAAAAAAGTTGATTTAGCCTACAACTGGAAAGAATTGGAAAAAATCAAAAATTCTGATGAGGTAATCCTTGGAACGGTTGCTTCTTGTGTCAAGGGCGGAATTTTGGTTGATATACTTGGGATAAGGGGCTTCGTGCCGTCAAGCCATCTCCGCTGCAAGGAGTCGGAAATTAGGGTGGGGGATAAAATTGAGCTAAAAATTCTTACTCTTGACAGCCAGCAAAACAATTTTATTTTATCTAATAAAAAAGTATTTTCAGAAAATGCTGAAGATGCGAAAAAGACAGTATTCTCGCAAATAGAAGTCGGGCAGGTGCTAAAAGGTGATGTAGTCAGGATTACTGATTTCGGGGCGTTTATAGACATAGGCGGAGTAGACGGACTTTTGCCGCTTTCTCAAATATCATGGAGATGGGTGGACCATCCGGCAGATGTTTTAAAAGTCGGAGATAAAATCGACGTTGAGGTAATAGGCGTAGACCACGACAAACACAGAGTCAGCTTGAGTTTAAAAAATCTTGAAAATGACCCATGGATTGAAGCTGAAAAAGAAATTTCCGAAGGCGACAAAAAAGAAGGCACAATTACCAGAATTAAACATTTTGGGGCTTTCGTCGAGGTTTATCCGGGAGTTGAAGCACTTTTGCCTCACAATGAATTGCTTGAATATCAGAATAAGAATAACTGCATTTTAAAAGTAGGTGACAAGATTAACACTACCATACTAAAATTTAATCCGACAGATAAAAGAATTGCTCTTAGTGTAAAAGATGCCGCAGAAAATAAAAAAATAGACCCAACAAATGAGATTAATTAATTGCGTTTTGTGGTAAAATGCAATCAGGGTTTTAATTAATTTCGCCCAATTTGGCTTTCGTCTGGTGTGGTCATTTTAGGATAGCTATGAGGTCTTAAGTATGTTAGTAAAAAAAGGGTTTACTCTTTCAGAAGTTATGGTCACATTAGGTTTGATTGGAGTTTTGGCTGCAATTCTTATCCCCACAATAACAAGGACGGCTCCGGACTCTAAGAAAATTATGTTCAAAAAGGCTTATTATACTACAGAGCAAACTATTCGTATGCTGATTAACGATGATGCCTTTTATCCGGCGACTGCAACTACAAAAATCAGCGGCGTTGTATATCAAAGAGGTTTTAATTATACAGACGTAACTGACGGAATGAATATTCCCGCATCAACCAACAAATTTTGCTACCTTTTTTCTCAAAGACTAAAGACGGTTGGTACAGTGAGCTGTCCGAGTGCATATATGACCAACGGGAAATTTACAACCGCTGATGGAATGACCTGGATAATACACCAATCATTTATGGCCCCGGATTTTCCTGTAAATAATAATGCATACCTTAAGTTCATTATCGTTGATATTAACGGGAGCAAAAAACCTAACTGTTCGGCGGTTGATATTGGTGAATTATTAGATATTGCAGTCTGTCCCGCATCGGTTTCTGTCCCTGATACCTTCTCAATTACGGTCAGATATGACGGTGATCTTCATGTAGACGACTCGGGTGCGGCCTTATTGGAAAATCCTACCGATAATGCAAAATAATTATTCCACGTTAATTGCTTTTTGTGGTAAAATGCAATTAGGGTTTTGGTTAATTTAAACTAATTTGGCTTGCGTCGGGTGTGGCCATTTTAGGATAGCGATGAGGTATTAAGCATGTTAATGAAAAAAGGATTTACTCTTTCAGAAGTTATGGTAACGTTGGGTATGCTTGGAGTTTTGGCTGCAATCCTTATTCCGACAATAACAAAGGCTGCTCCGGATGCTAAGAAAGTTATGTTTAAAAAGTCTTATTATACTACAGAACAAACGATTAGTGAGTTGATTAACGACGATATTTTTTATCCGGCGACTGCAACTACAACCGTCGGCGGCGTTGTCTACCAAAGAGGCTTTAATTATACAACCGTAACTACCGAGATGAATATTCCTTCAATGACCGCTAAATTTTGCTACCTTTTTTCTCAAAGACTAAATACGGTAGGCACGGTGAATTGTTCAACCGCAAGTGCATCAAATGGAACTTTTACGACCTCTGACGGTATGGATTGGACAATAAGAGAATCGAGCGGGTTTCCGGTCGATAACACCAAATACGAAGGCTACATTGTAGTTGACGTCAACGGAAGTAAAAAACCTAACTGTTGGAAAAACGGTACCGTTTCCGGACTGTCATTTACCAACTGTGCCGCATCGATTTCTGTACCGGATCAGTTTTTGATATCAATCAGATATGACGGGAAACTTCAGGCAGACCCTTCGGGTGCGGCCTTATTGGAAAATCCTACGGACAATGCAAAATAATTATTCGGAGTTGATTGCTAAATTATGATAACATCTTATAAAAAATTAATAGCATTTACACTTGCAGAAACGGCAGTCGTTTTTTTTATTATGGGCGTTGTTGCCTTAATAACGATTAATTTAACAACATCAAGAATGAATTATGTAAATAAATTTGCATACTACTCCACATTTATGAATCTAAAAAATGGAGTTGGACAGCTTATTGCCGAAGGATGCCCTTCAACCGTCAGCGTTTGCAGGGAGTTAAAGGCACTTCCGACAGTGGGATATAAGAGTGACGGAACCGGCTTTTGTGACAGATTAACCAATATAATGAACACCGTCGGAAGTATTGATTGCTCTCTGTCACTATCGAGCGAACCAACAGATTTTTCATCAAAACCTTCAAACTTTATAACGACAAACGGAGCTATATATTATAATTTTGGTAAAGCCCCCGTCTTTGGAGAAGGTGCAACTTACGACGGAACTCCGGAAAATGATATTTACACCATTTATGTTGATGTCAGCGGGGCGAGAGGAAAATCAATATTAAATCAAGATGTCATGAAGTTTAGGATTACCCGTGCGGGAATGGTTCTGCCTGACCCATCTTCCGTAGGTGCAACAAATACCGATTATTTATCAACATCTGTCAAATATAAAGATGCCAGCAACAATATAATTTGGCTTAAAAACGGTATTACATTCAAAGAAGCGGAATGTATCTCGGGATATATAACCACTTCGATTTATTCCGGCTATTGCAGTCCTTACACGCAAGATACTACACATTGCCCGATTTCTAACAATACCTGTAAAGTAGTAATAAACAAACCGGGGTTTTGACCAAAGCCTTAAGGGGCAACAAAAAAAGTAACAGCAGAAATCAAGTAAGGCTGAAACTCTTTAATAATAAGCGTTCGCACTTTCGCCCCCCTTGCGGGGGAGAATAGAATTTCAAAACGAGGTACGAGTTTTAGAAATTCCAAGAGGGGGGTAAATGGAACAATAGTATGCTTTTTACCCCCCACCCAATTTTTCTAACACTCGTACCTCGTGTTGAAAAATCCTTGCCTCTCAAAAACGATACTTAATCGTTTTTTCGGCAGAGTCTCTCAGGTGGGGAGGGGATATAGTGAAAGCTTTTCAGATATAAATAATTTTTACTGACCTGTTACCAAATAATTTTTTTGTTAATTTTTGTAACGCATGCTCCTGTAAAATCTCAAGTTTTAGTACAAACCTGACGATAACGACCATGAGAAAAAGGAAAATAGATTTAAAGGTCGAGAAAATATCTACAAATCAGGAAAAGGTAAGAAAAAATGGGATTAGCAGCGTCACAAGTAAGACTTTTGTTACTGACAGCACGTAAAGATGATGTTGAAAGTAATTTAATGTTCGTTTCTAACGAGAGACTTTCTCTTGCCCGCCAATCCGCAAATCTTTCCAAGGATTATAATAATGCTTTGAATGCGACTCAATTGACCTGGACTAACAACGGCACGGATGATATTAATTTAACATACAATTTGTTAATGAGTCCGAACTCTTCAAATGTACTGGGGCAGTACATGATAGCGGATACCTCCAATCGTGCGATACTTAACGATACCTATGCAAATATATTTGGTACAAATTTGAATAGCGGCAGCAATACCGGCAGTGTAACAGAAGCTCAGTTCCTCGCGGCTATGGGAGCTGGTGGAGGAGTAGTAGCAGCCGGCCAAGGAAAAAATGCTAACAGACCGGGAGCTACCAGAGTAGGCGGTACAACCGGTGGCGATTATACGGAAATAGAAAATAATGCAAACACAATCTTACAGACCATGAAGGACGCCAAGATGGTTGATGCAAATGGTAAAGTGACGAGTGCGGCCGGTGATGGTTTTCTTTACTCGCCAGAACAAATATCAGCCATTCAAGGAGCTTTGGATGCCATGGGTAGTAATATTGCTACCAAACTTGGAACAAGCGAAATGCAATCCGTAGCTCAGGCTCTTCAAAAAGGAGGTAATTCAAGGTCGGGCGGCACAAACATAGACAAGAATTTACTGGCGGAATATCAATATTTGATGCAAATGCAAAGAACAGTTAAGGCTGCTCAGGCTATGATTATTGCATTGAACGGACAAGATACAGCCGACGGAAAAGCAATATGTACCGCAGCATTAAACCTTTTGCTCGCGGGAGGTACCGTAAATGACCAAATGCACAGCGGCAGCAATATTAACCGCTCCAACGAAGTTGAAGACCTCCTGAGAAAAGGCTGGACCGCTAGCCACAATGGTCTTGTTAAAGGCTATTCAGACGCCGACCATGCGATAAAAGTTGATGGGCAGGCTCTTGATTACAACTTCACCGGAGGTTCGACTGTCTGGGGAGGCAACTCTAATGACTTACTGGGCGGTACCCCTTGGGGCAGTGACGATGACGGAGACTATGGAGAAACTGAAGACCTCGCCTATTTCGACCAAAACATAACTAGCTTAGCCATTAACGCAGAAAAAGCGAATGGAGGAACCAATTCCAATTCCAACTCCAACTCCGACGCCGCTTTCTACTCAAACATGTATTACTTCATCCAAAAAAACGGGTGGGTAAGAGCGTCTTCTATCGACAAAGGCGACGGGTCTTATCTGCAAAGCATGATACTTAACGGTACTGCACACTTATGTGAAATGAATGACGATGGTACCTGGGAAGTCGTAAGCGATACCGACGCACCTTTAGACAGTCAGGATAAAGATTCCACCAAGGCAAAGGCAGAATATGATGCCGCCAAGGATAAACTGGATTGCAAAGAAAAGCAAATGGATTTGCAAATGAACAATCTTGATTCCGAACGTTCCGCATTGGATACGGAAATAGACTCCGTTAAAACCATAATCAACAAAAATATTGAAAGATCTTTTAAAATGTTCGACGCTTAAAATCTTATCTTGAGCGGGGTGCGACGCACCCCGCCTTTTTATTTTGGGGTAATAACTCAGGTAAAAACGCAAACAAGTCTCACGTCAATTGCGAGGGGGGTAAATGTTTTGTCCTATGTCAAAGAGCGTTCGCGTCATTGCGAGACAAGGGTTTCCGGCCATGCATAAATTGTCCACCGAAGCAATCTGTCCCATGGGGGTATGCTGGAAAGATTGCTTCAAAATGCAAACTTTTTCATAGGTCTACACGCCTCATGTTTCGCAATGACGCGGTAGCGTAAGTTTTAAGTGTGCTTATTTCTTGCCGACCTGAGTTATTGCATTTTGGAGCAGTCCGCTTTTATTCTATAAAAACATCCAACTGCAAACAATGATTGACATAACGGCAGCGATTATGTCCGCCAAAATCCCGACCCAGAGTGCATACCTGAATTTTGTAATACCGACCGAACCAAAATAAACCGCCAAAACATAAAAAGTTGTTTCCGAACTTCCGACCATAACAGCCGCAAGTTTTGTTGAATATGCCGTAGCCCCCGCAGTTGTGGCTATTTCGGAAAACAATCCCAAAGCCGCAGAACCAGATAGCGGACGGACAAAAATCACCGGCAGAACATCCGCAGGGATATTGAATCTGGTTAAAACAGAAGCCAGAGCGGCTGAAAGCATTTCAATCGCACCGGATGCTCTAAGCATGGAAATTGCAACTATTATTGCGACTAAGTAAGGTATTATCATTATCGCAACCTTAAATCCATCTTTTGCACCCTGAGTAAAAACTTCGTAAACGGGAACCTTTTTAACTATTCCCACAGTTAAAATCAGAACGATTATGAAAGGCAATGCCCAGAGGGAAATTGCGTTCAGAATTGACTGAAAACTCATTCTTCACCTCCGTCGGTACTACCTTCAGCTTGTGGCGGTGAAAATCTTTGAAAAATTTTCGCAATACATATTGCCGATACAAAAGTAAAAGAAGTTACCAAAAGCGTGGGGGCGATAATTTCTGTCGGATTTTTGTACCCTATCCCGACCAGAACAGCAATAACAGTCGCCGGAATCAACTGAAAACCTGCCGTATTCATCGCCAGAAGCATGCACATAGCGTTAGATGCGGTTTTTTTGTTAATGTTATGCTTTTGCAAATCCTGCATCGCTCTTATCCCTATTGGCGTTGCAGCGTTCGTCAAACCTAAGGCGTTAGCCGAAAAATTCATGGCAATATTGCCGATTGCAGGGTCCTCCGGCGGAATTTCGTTGAAAAGTCTTCTTGTAATCGGCTTAATTAATTTTGCGATAAATTCGACCAGTCCCGATTTCTCTGCGATTTTCATAATACCCAGCCAAAATGCCATTATCCCGATTAAAGAAAAGGCTATTTGAACGGACTTTTCGGCACCCGTTAATATTGAGCCGACAACATCGGGCAGTTTTCCGTTAGCCGCCCCGATTATTATCGATAAAACTATTAATCCGTAAAAAACATAATTCATAATTTCTATTTAACCATTAATCTGTCAAAAGGTAAAGAAGTAATGATTTGTTAATTAAAAATTTTACAATGCCTTCTATGTTTGTTTATTTTAAGTTAAAATAAACATGAGGAAGAGGTTATGCAAGAGTTTCTGACAAACAATACCGTGAGCTGCAACTTAATGTCCCTTACAGGGTATCGGACACTTATTATTTTGAGTGCATTAATGGAATCTCCAAAATCGAACGATGAACTCAATGAATGTTTTTTGAATAATCAATACATTAAAGAAAAATTTTCCAATGATACGTTGAGAATATACATAAATTCACTCAGAGCAATTGGTTGCGAAATCACAAAGGCAAACAAATCCAACACAAAAAAATATGAATTAATATCCCATCCATTTGCCTATGATATAACAAATTCCCAACTTAAAGCTCTTTCAAAAATGTATAAAAATTTCTACGACAAAATTGACGTCAGGGAAGTAATAGCTCTGGAAAACTTTTTTAGGAAACTTTCAAATCTGGTAAAAAACGAGAGTACAAGGGAATTTCTGAGAAATATTTCCCTCTTAAAACGAATTGACAGAGAAATTTTAAACGATTTAATAATGCATTGTAAAAACAAAAACCAAATAACTTTTCTGTATAATTCTCCCAAATCAGGCGAAAAAGAAATTGAGATTGTGGCGGACAAGCTTTCTTTCAAGTCTGACAAGCTTTACCTGTGGGGGAATAACCTTACGCACAAGGAATATTCATATTTTTCGGTAGAAAGAATTATTAAGATTTGCAGCATCAAATTTTTAAAATCGGGTGAGGAATTTCCGCCGATAAAAGTTGTTTATGAAGTTTATAACACCGAATATATGCCCAAACCTGATGAAAAGGTTATAGAAAAAACCGACGGCAAATTGGTGATTGAAATTACTTCAAGGAACGAGTTCAGCGTTATGCAAAGGATTTTATACATGGCTGACGACTGCAAAGTTTTGCAGCCTGAAACATTCAAAACAAAATTGGTAAAGAAATTAAAATTAATGGAAGAAAATTATGAAAACATCTAAAAAATTCGGCGATACAAGCGTAAGAGTGTTGGAAACTCTCAAATTTTTATCAGAAAATGATGCGAGTATTCAGGATATAATAACTCATTTTGAGAAAATAGACCCTAACAATAGGATTTATACAAGCGAGGTGATTTTAAAATATATAAATACTCTTAAAGTTTTTGGATTTAAGTTTATCAAAAATAAGGACAAATACGTACTTTTGAACACCCCAAACCAGTTTGATTTTGACGAAAGGGACTTGAAGGCAATTGCTTTGATTGAAAACCTTTCAAAAATTTTTCCCGAAAAGGGAATTAAGACAGAAACAGACAAATTTTTGCAGGAGTTGGAAAAAAGATTTAGCGATAATACCAAATTACTGTCTCAAAACACTGCAAGTCATGATTTTGGGGATTTAGAAATTAATTACAATAAATATTCAGCTCAAATAAAGGAGCACGAAAAGTATTGTCTGGAGGGGCAAAGGTTAAAAATAACCTATAAAAATCACAATGAAATAGCAAGTTCGATAATGATTGAACCAAATGAGATTAAATACATGGGGAATGAGGTTTATTTGAGTGTGTATAACCCTATTTCAGCACAAATTCAGGATATAAATTTTAATTCTATTATAAAAGTTGAGCAATTGCCCCTGAAATCAAACCGGACGAATATGTTTTCGTCTGTGACGTTTATGCTTAAAGACCGGCTTGCCAAAGGTTACAGGCTTCATGACGGGGAAAAGCTTTTGCAGATAAAATCTGACGGAGGCATTATCATATTGAATCAGAAAGAGGATAAAACACTGCTTCTTAAGCGGTTAATGCGATACGGAGAAAACTGCAAAGTAGTTTCGCCCAAAACGCTTCGGGAAGAAATGCGGCAGATGGTTGAAGCGGCCTTGAATAATTACCGCTAAATTTTTAATCTGTTTACCCACTTGATTTTCGAGTTTTTAGATGGTAGATTTATATTTATAATATAACCCGTGGGCTTGTGGCGCAGTGGTAGCGCAGAGGACTCATAATCCTTTGGTCGCTGGTTCGAATCCAGCCGGGCCCATTTTATCCTAAATCAATAAAATGTCCTTGTAAAGCTATATAAGCCTCATAGGAATAATACTAGAGCAATTAATTGAATTTAAAATAACAAACAAGGCTGAAATAAAAGATTAGGTATATACTTTTTAGGTATTTACATTAAAACTTAATTAAGTTAGCATGAAATATGTTTAAATTAGTAAGGAGGTATAATATATGCGTATTGAGAGAAGTCAAAAGATGAGTTTTAAAGCAAAGGTCACGCTCATACCAATTACCAAAGGTAGTGAAAATAGTCCTCTATTAAACCCCTTAATAAATAAGCTTAAACGTGTAGGCGACAAAAATATTGAGCATATTATTGAAACTTACGATACCGACATTAATTTTATTACAAAGTATCCTGTTGAAGACGGAGATGTAAGAATAAAAATTAAGAGATCACTTTTTATAAAAAACACAAAAAAGAGTTCCTTAACCGAAGCAATGACAAATAAAATTCTAGAGTATTCCAAAGGAGTAAAAGCCTGGAAAGAAAAAATTGAAAATAATAAACATAAAATAGACTATCCAAGATGGAAACGAGTATTTGAAGAATCAAAAATGGAATTTGTTTAAAGATAAGTTCGTAGGTTGGGGTTTCTACCCCAACGGCATTAATTTGTTGGGCAAATTTGACCCCCTCCCTGAACCCAAACATTTCAAGCCAATGAACGAAGCAAGTTGCATTAAGTTTCATAAAGTATATACTTTCTCAATATTTACACGAACTTTTTTTTAGTTTACAATGTTTTGAGTGTTTTAAATTAAGGAGTTTAGCATGCGTGCAGAAGCTGTGGATACAAATTGGAATTTAAGTTTTAAAATGGCCTTTAAGCCTGTACCTAAAAAGGCTTTAGAAATCGGCGAGCAAGCTCTTATTGACGCTATGCCTACATTAGAATCAAAAGGTCTAAATAAAGAAATAGAAATTATACCTAAAAAAGGTTTCTTAACTAAGATTCAAAGTCTTATTATTTTTGTAAGTAACAAAGGTTCTAAAAGGGGAGAATGGTTTTGCCTTTCAAAAGACCCCAAGGGATTACTGCATATTGGTAAACGTTATAAAACGGTAGATAGTTTTACAAAAGAAAATATTATATCAGCAACCGAAGCGGCAGAACAATTGTTAGAAAATAGCGAAAAGCCCGTAAGTAAATATACGGCATACACCTTTCCTGCAGATGCTGCACTAATTACAAAATTATTTAAATTATAATTTCATGTTGTAGGTGCAACTTTTTGCACCGATTTTGGCTCAAACTATTTGAGAATTTAGGCACACCTTATAATTTGTGCTGTTGCTATGCGGTAAAATTATCGTAATACTTTTTCAAAAACGTATCATACTGGTCGTTTAAAATCGCAATGCGGGCTTTTTTCATAAAATCGATTAAAAATTGTGTATTGTGAATTGACAGCAAAATCTGAGCATTCGCCTCACCACAGCGGTAAAGATGTCTGAGATAAGCTCTCGAATGGTTTTGACAGGCATAACAGCTGCAATTTTTATCCAGAGGCCCTGCATCACTTTCAAATTCCTTATTTTTAATTATTTTTCTGCCCTCATAAGTAAAAAACGAGCCGTGGCGGGCGTTTCTGGTCGGAAGGACACAATCAAACATGTCAATTCCCCGTGAAATTCCGTCGAGCAAGTCCTGAGGAGTTCCGACACCCATTAAATATCTGGGTTTGTCTTTAGGCAAAAGCGGTGCTGTAATTTCTACAATGTGGTTTTTCATCTCCTGAGGTTCCCCGACACTTACCCCGCCTATTGCGTACCCGACAGCATCAAAAGAAGAAATCACTTTCGCACTTTCTTCCCTCAAATCATCAAAAAACGCACCCTGAACAATCGGAAAAAGTGCCTGTTTTGGGTTCTTGTGTGCCTTAAAACACCTTTCAAGCCAGCGGTGAGTCCGTTCCATGGCTATTTTCGCCTCGGCATGCGAACAGGGGTAGGGAGCACATTCGTCAAACGCCATTATAATGTCCGCACCAATGTCCTCCTGAATTTGCATAGAAATTTCGGGATTTATATAATGCTCTTTCCCGTCTTTTGAATCCTTAAATTTCACCCCGTCTTCGGTAATTTTTCTCAAATTTGCCAGCGAAAAAACCTGAAACCCGCCAGAATCCGTCAAAATCGGCTTGTGCCAATTCATCCAGTCGTGGATGCCTCCAAAACTTTTTATCAATTCTGTCCCCGCCCTCAAATAAAGGTGGTAAGAATTTGCCAAAATAATCTGTGCACCCGTCTGTTCCAAATGATAATTCGTAAGCATTTTTACGGCCGAATTTGTCCCGACAGGCATGAAAATCGGCGTTTCAATATCCCCGTGAGGAGTGTGCAAAACTCCCGCTCTGGCAGCGGTTTTTTTACATTCGTGTATCAATTCGTATTTAAAATATTTACCCTGATTTGCATCAAAGTGAAGGTCTTTAGTAAATGGCGGAAACACATTTACCCTTCACTTTCCATGACTAATTCAAGCATGGTTTTCCAGTCGGTGCAGAGTTCTTCAGGCTTAAAATACAAATCTATTTCACGTTTTGCACTTTCAACACTGTCAGAGCCATGCACAACATTGAATTCCATTGTTTGGGCAAAATCCGCTCTCATAGTACCGACTTCCGCATCCGTAGGCAGAGTTGACCCCATAAGTTTTCTCATTCCGGCAACGGTATTGTCACCTTGCAGAGCCATCGCAATGACAGGACCGCTTGTAATATATTTAATCAATCGGTTATAAAAAGGCTTCCCGACGTGTTCGGCATAATGCTTTTCGGCAAGCTCTTTGGTAACTTGAAGCATTTTTAGCCCTACAATTTTATATCCTTTGTTTTCAATCCTTTTAATAATTCTTCCGATTAGCCCCCTTTTAACAGCATCAGGCTTAATCGCAACAAACGTTCTTTCTTCTGTACTGTGCATAAAATTCTCCTCTTATTCGTTCAACCAAAGTTAATTAAACCATAAAAACCCGACATTGTCCAGAAATATTATTTCATGTAATATTCACGTTTTTCTTTTGGCAATCTTTCGATTGAATAGCGGAGCATGGTTCTGGGCATGGTTTTGGAGTGCTTGTCCAAAAACCCGTAAAGCGGTTTTTCATCAACTTTTCCCATCTCTCTCAGCATCCAACCGCAAGCTTTATGGATCAAGTCGTGTTTATGGGTAAGAAATTTTTCAGATAACTCCAGAATAAGAGCAAAATCACCCCGTTTTATAAAATAATGGGTTGATACAACCGAAATTCTCTCTGACCACAGATGATTTGAATTTGCCAAATCGTATATTTGGTCGGGAATTTTGTTTTCATAAACAAAATTCCCGACCACCTTCGGAGCCGATAAATCAACTAAATCCCAGTTGTTTATATATTGAACATTCTTCAAATAAAGTTCGAAAATTTCTTTTTTCAATTCGGTGTTTTCATAAATAAAGACCATCAGCATAAGTGAAAGAAGCCTTACTTCGTGGTATGGATTTTTAATGAGTTCTTGAATTTCTTTTAAAGAAACCAATTTATAATGTTTTTTCGCAACAGAGCGGATTACGGGAACCTTTATTCCCAAGAACAAATCTCCTTCTCCATATTCCCCCGCTCCGGTTTTGAAAAATCTACCCAGATGTAAGGCTTGTTTTTCATCCGCAAGCGATTTTATTTCTTCCAATATTTCCATTTTTAGATTATATAATAAAATTAAATTAATATAAAAGCTAATTCGCCGGTAAATGTTTATGGTAGAATTAAAAATGGTGAATATTCAAAAAGGGACGAGAAATGAACAATATTACAGTAGCCGATTATTTAGTACAGGAACTTAACAAATTGGGAATAGAGGATTTTTTCGGGCTGCCGGGGGATTATAATTTTAACGTTCTATATGCGATAGGCAACAATCCGAATACAAATTGGGTAGGATGCACCAACGAGCTTAATGCGGGTTACGCCGCCGACGGCTATGCCAGAATAAAAGGTTATGGGGCATTGGTTACAACTTACGGCGTAGGCGAATTGAGTGCTATGAATGCAATTGCCGGAAGTTTTGCCGAAAACATTCCCGTAATTCATATCGTCGGAACGCCGGCGACCAAATTTATTAAAAAAAATTCACTGATTCACCATAATTTTCAACGGCCCGATTACAGAGCGTTTGGAAGAGCGTTTTCAAATGTTGTTGAAACTACTGCCTTTTTGGATGAAAACAATGCAAAACAGGAAATAGACAGAATTCTTTCAGTTTTTGTCAAGGAAAATCGGCCCGTTTATGTTGCAATTCCTATGGATATTTGCAAATTGGCAATAGAAAATAATCCGCAACTGCAAACGGCAAAAAGTGATGAAAAATCTTTAAATGAGGCGGTTGAACATGCAATCAAACTAATTAACAGTGCAGAATTTCCGCTGATTTTGGGGGATGTCCTGATTAAAAGGTACAAGGTGAGAAAAGAATTTGCAAAATTTCTTGAAAAATCTCAATTGCCTGTGTCAAACCTGCTTATGGGCAAAGGGATTATTGAAGCTGAAAACAAGAGGTATCTGGGAACTTTTCTTTCCGAATATGAAAATATAAATGCGTATAATGCCTTGAAACAGTCCGACTGCGTTATTTCAGTCGGGATTATAAACAGCGATTTGAATACTTACAGGTCGGGTCTGCCCTTTAAACCTGCTGATTTTATTGAAATTCAGGGGAATTACACTATCATCCAAAACACAAAATACACAAATATATTAATGAAGGATATTTTAAACGAACTTTCTGACAAGGTAAATACAAAATTTATTGAACTGCCCGAAAAGAAACCTAGTTTTGAAAAATCTGCGGCAGCGGATGATACCCGTCTTAATTCAAAATATATTTACCCGAGAATACAGGAATTTCTTCGGCCGAACGATATGATTTTTGTTGAAACCGGAATTCTTCCGCACGGGTTTGCACCGACAAGATTACCTGAGAATACAGAAGTGAATACCCAAACATTGTGGGGTTCAATCGGCTGGGCGACACCTGCGGCTTTTGGCGGGCAGATGGCAGACAAAAACAGAAGGGTAATTCTCTTGACCGGCGAAGGCTCACACCAGCTTAGTGCAACGGAAGTCAGCACTATGATGCGGAATAACTTAAGGCCGATAGTGATAGTTCTGAATAATTCAGGTTACACAATCGAAAGGGTGCTTTCCGATAATCCCGACGACTTTTTCAATGACATCGCAAAATGGGACTATTCAAAACTGCCCCGAGTTTTTGAAGGTGATGTTTGGATTGCTCAGGCCAAAACCAATCTTGAATTTGATAATGTGCTTAAACAGGCCGAAATTGAACAAAAATCAAGAATGTGCTACATCGAAATTTTTACCGAGAAAATGGATTTACCGTTTCTGACCTCCAAAATTATGGAAAATATAAAAAACAGGTGAGGAGTTGAACGGTTGAAAGGCTTTTTACGAAGTGATTAAGTGACTGGGTGATTAAGTGATTAAGTGCAACAAAAAAAATGTTATTCTTCATCCACCCTTGAGGGACTCTGCCGAACAAAACGATTAAGTATCGTTTTGTGAGAGGTAACGGCGAATTTTGAAACAAGCCTGCGAAAGTCAGAAAACAGGGTGGGGGGAATTGCAGCCAGCATGAGCC
>JBAYNW010000021.1:0-27633 GCA_041678605.1 Candidatus Gastranaerophilaceae bacterium
GCATGAGCCTTTTCACCCCCTCCCTGAATTTCTGGCACTCGTTGCCTCGCACCGAAATTCATCCCTCCCCTCAAAGGGGGCGGGAAGGCGAACGCCTATTACTAAAGAGTTTCAGCCTTGCTTACTTCCTGCTGACCTGTTACTCTACCGTTCCCCGTTACCTTTTTAAAAATTTGCGAAGCATTATTGAACTTAATCACTTAATCACCCAGTCACTTAATCACTTCTTCAAAAGCCATTCACCCCTTAATCCTTTCAACCAAAATGCCAAACCTCCAACCCTCCATTTGCTTACAATTTCCCCTGTTCCAGCTGCAATGTTATAGTCGTGGCGTCACATACGGAAGCCGGTCCGAAGTATTGGATGGCACCGGGGAATTTGTATTTATCGTTTAATGCCCAATCTTCCCTGTTCGCCTCAAGTTTTTTAAACACAGGCCCGTCAAGCTTTACTAAGGCCTTTTGGATAACAGGCTTAAATGCTCCGTGGCGTTTTTCCATATTCATCATCATTGTTATGGGAACACCGCCCGCAACCCATTTATCGGCACTTTGAGTAAGATTTTTTATAAGAGAAATATAGCCGGTTAAGCCAAAGTTTATCAATGCAAATGCATTATACCCGAGCGAGTAGCAGTAATCAGCATCAAAGTTTGAAGGGAATGCACATCTTCCGCCATATCCGTAAAAGTGGGATTGTTCGGAAAATTTACCGACATATTCACCTTGTGACTTCATTTCTTTAAGTTTTGTTTTAATCATCTCAATCAAAAGTTTTTCTGTTTCGATTTTTGAAACCTGAACATTTCCGTGAGGATCTCTGTCCATAAGTAGTTGAGCCTTGATGAGTGCCGGCAAAGATTCAAACACCTTTGTGTTTTCGTCCTTTAGCCGATTTTGGACTATCTCAAATTTTTCGTGAGTTGAGGTGGCATTGTTGAAATTAACATCCTGTTCCAATTCGCCCATCAAATCGTTTAAGTTTGCAATCATAGACTTCATTTCGGGAATAAATTCAATCAGGCCTTCAGGGATTATTGCAATCCCGAAGTTTTTGCCTTTATCCGCACGTTTGGAAATAATATCGGACATATAATTTATAATATCCTCCAGCGACATTTTCTTTTCTTCAATCTCCTCAGAAACCAAAGCTATGTTTGGCTGTGTCTGCAAAGCTGCCTCTAGTGCTATATGCGAAGCACTTCTGCCCATTACCTTAATAAAGTGCCAGTATTTTTTAGCCGAGAGGGCATCTCTTTCTATATTGCCGATTAGTTCGGAGTACGTTTTTGTTGCGGTGTCAAACCCGAAAGAAATTTCAATCTGACCGTTTTTCAAATCGCCGTCAATTGTCTTTGGGCAGCCGATAACCTGAACTCCTGAGTTGTTTTCGGCAAACCATTCCGCCAAAAGTGCGGCATTCGTGTTGGAGTCGTCGCCGCCGATTATAACAACAGCGGAAATGTTTAATTTTTTACAAACCTCCAGCGATTTTTTAAATTGTTCCTGAGTTTCAAGTTTTGTTCTTCCCGAACCGATTATGTCAAACCCGCCGGTGTTTCTGTATTCGTCAATAAAATCACCGGCAAATTCAATATATTTTCCGTCGATAATTCCCGCAGGCCCGCCCAAAAACCCGTACAATTTATTTTCGGGGTTCGCCTGTTTTAGAGCGTCAAAAAGCCCTGCAATAACGTTATGTCCGCCGGGTGCCTGACCGCCTGAAAGAATTACACCGACATTTCTTTTTTTAGAAATACTTTCATTCCCCGTTGCCTTGAAAGTTACAACAGGTTTTCCATGAGTATTTTTAAATAATTCTTTTATTTGCTTTTCATCTCCTGCCGCCTTGGTCTTTTCGCCCTGAATTAATTCAAGTCTGTTGACTCCCTGACGCAAAGAATTCGGAAGTTTCGGCTGATATTTTAATCTTTCTATTTGAAGCGGTGATAAATCTTTTGTGGCATTCATGTGCTAATTCCTTTTTTAATGTAACATACAAAAGTATTTTACTATAAAATTAAGCAGTTAGCACAAAAAAGTTAAACAAATTTCCAAACTTCCAAAAGCCCCCCTTGATTATTGTTTTTGCTTGTGGTTAGATATAATCAGCAGTGAGGCTCTCACTCCTGCAGAAGACCAAGCGGCGGGTCTTTAGGTTTTACACGATTAGGTGCATTTTTGCATCAAAAAAGAGAAGGAAAAAACATGTTAAAAATCAGACTAAAAAGATTAGGTGCTAAAAAAACACCTGCTTATAGAATTATAGTAATTAATTCGACCACAAAACGTGAAGGTAAGCCTATTCAAGAATTAGGCCACTACAATCCGAAAACAAAAATAATGAAATTCGACAAAGCAACCGCTCTTGAGTGGGTTAAAAAAGGTGCCCAACCGACAGAAACAGTTCAATACTTAATCGATAACTGCACTAAAGAAGGCACTTTGAATTACAAACCGAAAACAGAAAAGAAATTGTCTAAAAAGGCAATCGCTAAAGTAGCGGCCGAAAAGGAATCTAAATCAAAAGCGGCAGAAGAAGCCAAAGCCGCGAAGGCAGAGGCGAAAGCGGAATCTGAAGCCGCCGAAGAGACGAAAATAGAAGCTAAAGTTGAAGCTCCTGTTGAAGAAGTTCCTGAAGCTGAAGTTCCGGATGTTGTTGAAACTAAAGCTGAAGCAGTTGAAGCTGAGCCTGAAATAAAAGCAGAAGCAGAAACTCCTGTTGAGGAAAAAGTAGAAAAAACTGAAGCTGTTGCGGAAATTCCGGCAGTTGAAAAAGAAGCCGAAGCGGAAGCAGCCAAAGAAAAGTAAACAGTAAATAGACAATATATTTTAGAGGGCGATTTTGCTTTGCAAAATCGCCCTCTAATTTTTCAGCTAATTGTGGGGAGAATTTGAACCGCCCCACATCCAAAACTCCCTAAACCGCAAACTGACGAGAGGGTGTTCCATAATTCTTTACCACGGATAATCGCTTTTGATTTGCCAACCATCAAAAATAATTTTCGCTGCACAAAAATCCCCGACACTGCCAATTTTACAACTATTGTTTAATGTCCCCGCAATTTGGTTATAACCGTTGGGTACAAATCCCTTATTCGCATCCACAATAAATATAAAAAAATCTTTTCCCAGAACATTCGGGCCTTTACCTGCGTTGATGTCTAAATATATTTTTGCAGGGGATGATTCGCTTGACACGAATCTTATCATTAAAAGAGTTCCATCAGATAAAATTACGGGAGTTCTTGTCCCTGCATCAATAAGACCCATGCCAAAAGGATCACCCGAAAGGGTTTTCCAAGGGGAAGTTGAGGTATATCCACATTCAGAATATGTGTAACAGTGTTTCATGATCTTTAGGTAAGGAGCCCAGTAGGTATCAAAGCTTTGTCTAACGGTAATGTTTGTTCCCCAATCCCAGTATTGGTTATCTCCGTTCTCAATTTCTGATAATTTCACTGCCTGAACAAGACTTGAGTAATCTTTTTTTAGTTGGCTTAACACTTGTTCCTTCTGATAATTCGAAATTAAATCAGGAATAGTCATCATTGCAATCAAGCCAATAGTGCCGAGGGTGATTAGGACTTCGGCGAGAGTGAAAGCGGGTTGAAAGGTCGAACGGTTGAATGGTCGAATGGTTAATTTTTCGACGTCGTTGCGAGGGGGTAAATGTTTTTCCCTATGCCAAAGAGCGTTCTCGTCATTGCGAGGAGAAAATTTGCGACGAAGCAATCCAAAAAGATTTTGTTTCGCAATGACGTAAAAGCGTACAATTGTATTTTTGTTTAGCATTTAAAATCCTCTGATTGCATTTAATGGAATTATTATATGTTATTTCCAAGAAAAAAGCAAATTGTTTACATTTTTTATTAAGGGAAACGCCTACATTGCTAAACCTCTAGCCTTCTAAGCCTCTAAACCTCCATTTTCCCGTACCCTAATCCCGTGCCGGATTTGCAATTCACTATTTTATGGCCCCCCAGGCCCTGATTTTTCCACGCTCGTACTTGATTAGGTAATAATCGCCCTTATCGTCATATTGTACGGTTGCGTTTGTATATATTTCGGGTTCACCATCGGGAATTTTGCCCTGTTTTACGAGTTTTTTGTTCTTTTTCACCTGTTTTTTTTGATTTTTATCAAACTTTTTTTGAGACTTGTTGTCCATCGGCTGGGAAACCTGCTCTTGAGATTTGTCTTCTTCAATTTTGAAAACCGGAAACGTTGCCACAACCTGGCCGGATTGTTCCAGAATCAGCATTGTCCTGTCCGCAGACAAAATAAGTTCATAAAAGCCCGGCATAATAACATTTCTGTCATCATCATAAATCGGGTTTACAATCAATAAATTGGGGTTGGTTGAAGATTTCGGGCCGTATTTTGCATACCCCTTGTCTTTATCTTGAATCCCTGCTGAATAAGTCGATGGCCCCCTTGATGGAAGGAGTTCGTTTAACGTTTTAACCTGTGCAAGATATATCGCCATGTCAAACCCTTATTTTATCCAATAAATTGTAAACAATGTTTTGTATTTGCGAGAAATTCTTATCCAGAGATTTTTCAAACCCGACAAAAATTAGAGAAAGAAACTTTTGAGATTTGCTTATTTTATTTTCTTTCAGCAAGAGTCTGTAACTTTCTCTCATCAAACGTTTTAAGCGGTTTCTTTTGACCGCACGCTTGTGGGTTTTTTTACTCACAACAAACCCTACTCTGGTAGGAAATTTGGCATCATCTTTTTTCTTGCCGACCCACAGGACAATCCCGCCGATACAATAAGAATGTCTTATCCTGTACGTTGCACCAAATGCCGATTTCTTTTTAAGTCTGAATTGTTTTTTAAGCATACCAAAATAATTGCACAAAAAAGCGGCCTTGTCTAATTGATAAGGCCGCTTTTTGTATGTTTATCAAAACTTACTAAGCTCTTTTGCTTCCCGTGATAGCAACTTTATGACGGCCTCTTGCTCTGCGTCTGTTTATAACCGCCACTCCGCCTGCTGTCGACATTCTTGCCCTAAACCCGCTCACACGTTGTCTTTTTATTTTCGTTCCTTCTAGTGTACGTCTCATTATTTTTCTCCTTTGTAGTATTATTAGTATATAATATTCAAAAAGCATTAAATAGTCAATGGCATGTGGGAAAGAAGGTTAATTAATATGAACAAAACAGAAAAAAAAGTAAGCAAGAAGGTCGGTTTTATAGGCTGTGGAAAAATGGCAAGTGCAATTATCAAGGGGGTTTTGGAGTCAAAATTTTTAGGACATGCCGAAATTATTGCCTCTGAAATTAGCGAGGAAATTGCCGAAAAAAAGAAATCAGAATTAAAAATTGAAGTTTTAACGGATAATAAAATTATCGCAAAAAATTCTGACATAATTTTTCTTGCGGTAAAACCTCACTTTGTAAAAGACGTTTTGAAAGAAATAAAAAATGGGCTGACGGAAAATAAACTGGTGGTTTCAATTGCCGCAGGCGTAAGCACAAGTGCAATTGAAGGTGAAATCGGCAAAAATATTGCCGTAATCAGAGTCATGCCAAACGCCCCTGCCGTGATACAAGAAGGTATGAGCGGAATTGTAAGGGGCAAATATGCAAATGATGAACAGGTGGAATTTGTCAGGGAGTTTTTGTCAAAAATCGGGAAATGCATTGTGGTTGATGAGTCCAAAATCGACATATTAACTGCTATTTCAGGATCGGGACCGGCATTTTTCTACCAAATAATAAACGAAATGGCACTTGCGGGAGAAAAACTCGGACTTGATTACGAAAAATCACTTATTTTAGCCGCACAAACCGCAATCGGCTCCGCCAAATTAATGCTTCAAAGCGAACTTACACCATCCGAGCTTGTAAAAAGCGTCGCTACAAAAGGCGGATGCACACAGGTCGGCGTGGATTTTATGGAAAATCGCAATACGCAAGAATTGTTTTACGAATTAATCAAAAAAACGGCTGATAAAGCGAACGCCCTCGGAGGCTAACTGCGAAGCCCGTTTAGAGGGTCGTAAAGCGAGGAAAACGTGAGACGTGAGAAGAGAAACGGAATTTCTCGTCTTTGCGAGGAGCAAATTTGCGACGAAGCAATCCAAATTTCTTGTTATTAGATCCCTCATCAGAATGAATAACACAAGTCAACCGCCATGCCCTAACCGGTGCGGGATGACAATAAGAGGGAAACGGGAAAAGAAAAGTTTTAATTTTTTTGTTGCACTTAATCACTTAATCACCCAGTCACTTAATCACTTCTTCAAAAGCCTTTAAGCCCTTCAGCCCTTAAGCCATAACTCACTCATCTTCCAGTGTAGGCCTTAGCAAGATAATCGAATTCAAATTCAGCTGTAAAAAATTATGATATTCCGTTCTGCGGTTTGGGATAAGTCTATGGGTTATTTCGCAGTCTTTTATTGCAACAAAACGTTTTAGCCCGTTTAAAATGTCAGACAGAACGCGGTTCTTTTTGCCCGTTCTGGGCATAAATACATATCCTTTGATTTCATAGTCCTGCGTTATGACCAAAACTCTTTCTGACCATACTCCGGTAATAAAATCATCGTTTCCATATTCATTTTCTAACTCTGCCATTTTTTCCCTCTTTCACCACTTACCCCTTTAGTTTGCCGTATATGACTGGAACAATGGCATATAAAGAGCCAACGCCAATACCAAAACAATACTTCCGATAACTAATAACATAATAGGTTCCACCATTTTGGTCATTGTATCAATAATAACATCCAGTTTTTTATCGATATACATTGTCGCTTGCAGAAGCATATCTCCAAGACGACCTGATTGTTCTCCTGTCGAAATCATAAACAAAATCATTTTGGGCATGACGTGGGTCGATTTTAAAGCCATTGACAAGTGCTGCCCTTCCTGAACTTTGCTCGTCGATGTTGATATTTTATCCCGAAGCGTATAATTAGTCAATGTTATGTTAGATAAATACAAGCAGTCCACAATCGGCACACCGGCATCATACGCAACCTGCATAACCGCAATAAAGTTTGAAAAGTTTGAAAATTGTATCAAATCGGTTAACAAAGGGACTTTTAAAACAAAATTGTCTATCCTTCTTTTGCTCGGTTCCCAGTGGAGCAGGAAGGTCGTACCAAAAATAACCGTACCAAAAATAATAGGTATTAATATCCAATAGGCTTTAAGAAATTCTCCAAAAGACATAAGTGTTGCGGTAATCCATGGCAAAGCCTTTCCTTGATTTTCAAACATATCTTTGAACGCCGGAAACACAAATACCAACATTATTGTAACGATAACCATAGCAAGAAGGATTACAAACGCCGGATACATCAGGGTTCCTATAACCTTGGACCTTATGGCCGATTGCTTTTTTAACAATTCCAGCAGTCTTTCCAGTGTCTTTTCCAATTCTCCGGAATCTTCCCCTGCCTTAACAAGGCCGATATAAATTTGACCGAAAATTTCAGGATATTTTGCAATCGTGTCTGCAAAAGTAGACCCTGCCATAATTTGCCTTCTGATTTCCTTTGCAAGCAGTCTAATTTTTAATTTAGCGGCATCGTTTTCTATAAAAACCAGCGACTCAATGACAGGAATACCGGATTGAGCCAGAATTTGAAAAGTTGATGTAAAATCTATTTTATCTTGAAGCCCCAACTTTTGAACTTTTTTTGCTTCAATTTTATTTTCAGTAGCAGCTTGAGCTTCTTCATATATTTTTGTAGGCAAAAAGCCAAGTTTTCTGATATTTTCGCGTGCGTCTTTAAGGCCGTCTGCCTCAACTTTTCCTTTGACAACGTCCCGATTGTTTTTTAAAGCTACATAATTATATACCGTCACAAGAACTTCCTTTATTCACTTGCTATACCCAGAACTCTTACAAATTCATCAATTGTTGTAAAACCCTTTAAAATATGACCCAAACATGCCTGATTAAGTGTTTTCATCCCGCAGGCTACAGCTGCCTCTTCTATTTCAATATCATGAGCCCCAACTGCAATAAGTTTTTTGATTTCCTTGCTTATTTGCATAATTTCATAAACGCCGAGCCGCCCCTGATACCCTTTGAAATCACAGTTACTGCAACCCTTTTTCCTATAAATTTTGGTTTTCATAAATTTTTGGATTTCATTTTCATCAAGCAAAATTTTCTTTGCCTCTTCATAAGAAGGGTAATATTCTTCCTTGCAGTCATCGCAAAGCCTTCTAACCAATCTTTGAGCGATTACGCCGGAAAGGGTTGAGGAAACCAAATAATCTTTTGCTCCCATCTCAATTAAACGGGTAACAGTTGCAGACGCTGAATTTGTATGCACCGTGCTTAACACCAGGTGGCCGGTAAGAGCGGCTGAAATAGCAACTTCCAATGTTTCATAGTCCCTTATTTCACCAACCAGAATAATATCAGGGTCTTGTCTTAAAATTGATCTCATACAAGAGGCGAAAGTAATTCCCGCTTTTACGTTAACTTGAGATTGGTTAATCCCCTCCAGCTTTATTTCTACAGGGTCTTCAATGGTTGTTATGTTGACTTCTTCGTTGTTTAGAGTTTTTAAAACGGAATACAAAGTTGTTGTTTTCCCTGAACCTGTAGGCCCTGAAGTTAAAATTATACCGTTAGGGCAAGTTATCATTTTAGTTATTTTTTCAATATCTTCCTCTGTCGCACCTATCAGTTTAATGCTTCTGTCAGCTGCATTTAAGCTTACCGCAGGAGCTAAAATTCTTATTACAACTTTTTCTTTTCCGCTTACCGGAAGAGTATTTATTCTGAAATCATAAGAACTGCCCTTGTATTTGATTGAAAAAGTCCCGTCTTGAGGCCGTCTGTGTTCTGCAATATTCATTCTTGACAAGACTTTAAAACGGGTCAAAACGGATTGTTCAACCCTTGACGGTATGTCTATAACTTGTTTTAAAAGCCCGTCTTTACGGTATCTTACAACATAATTTTCAAGCCGCGGTTCTATGTGGATGTCACTTACTTTGTTTTCTATTGCGTCGGTAATGATTTTATTAACAAATTTTGCAACAGAACCCGTAGAATCCTGCAATTCCCTTTCAACTTGTTCCCAAAGTGTTTCCTCACCGTCAATTTCCAGAACCTCATCCTCTATTTGCTGAATGATTTCTTTTGTTTCTTTCTTTGAGTGGCTGTAAACTAAGTTTATGAAATTTTGAAATTCAAAGTGCGTGATGAGCATTGCTCTCGGGCTTTGCCCCGTAAGATAGACAATATCCTTTAAAACTTTTTTATCATTTGGCTTAACCATCCCTACAACCAGATTTCGTCCATCCGTGGAAATAGGAATTACTTTGTTAGCCTTGATAAAGTCCTCCGGCAAAATATTTACAACTTTATCCTGAATTTTCAATTGGTCCGCATTAACGGTTTCGTAGCCCTGCTGCTGCTGCAGGGTTTCTCTTAATTGCTTAAGCGTTATAAAGCCCAGCTTGTGCAGCGTAGAACCCAACGGAGTATCCATTCTTCTGCCCTCGGCAAGAGCCTGAATTAATTGCTCCTCTGTAATTAAACCTTCTTCAATTAAAATTTCTCCGATTTTTTTCTTGGGCTGTTCAAAATCCTCTGCCGCTTTAGGAGGAGAAGGGACTATTTTAATATTGTTTTCCTCATCGATTATATCGGTTGTTACCGATTTTTCTTCATCTTTAGAAGGGTGGATTGTGTTGACGTATTCCAAAAGATCTTCAATTTCGTCCTCTGAAAGCTGGATGAACCTGATATCTGCATAACCGTTTTTCACGAGCGAAGTAATATCTTCCTTGTTTGCAAAAGGATTAATCGCAATATAGATAAAATTGTCCTTAATGTTTATTGGAACAAATTTCATTTGTTCCAATAAATCAGTATCAAATTTTAAAATCAAATCTTTGTTGATACTTTCCTTTAATTTATTTAAAACATTTTTCATCTATAAAGTCGCACCCGAATTATTAACTAAATCCTCTGAGTCCTTAATGATTTTAGGAGTAATCATTATGACAAGTTCTTGCTTTTCTTTTGTTGAAGAAGTATTTCTAAAGAACATTCCAACCCCCGGCAAATCTCCCAGAACAGGGAATTTGGAGGTAGTTTTTTGCTCATCCTCTCTTATCATCCCTCCGATAACAAGGGTTTCGCCATCTTTTATCCTAACATTTTTCAAGTCTAAGTTTCTTCTTTGAAGTAAAGTTGCTGTCAAATCTTGAGTGGCACCTTCATCACTCGATGTATAAATCTTTTCTTTTATGGTCGAATATTCCGGCTTGATGTTTAGGGTTACATAGCCATCCTGACTTATGAAAGGTATCATTGATACTTTTATACCTTCATCACTGCCTATTTCGTAAGTTCTTTGGATAGCTCCCGCTAAAGCTCCGGCTCCGGAAAGAACCTCAGACTTTACCGTTTTTACATAATCTGATGACAAGTCTATTGTGGACGTTTCTCCATTTGTAATCATAATTCTCGGATTTGCCAGAACCCGTCCCTTTTTATTTTCGATTAAGTAATTTATAGAGTAAGTAACGGTCGGAGAACCGGTGTATTTGGAAAGAGTATATAAAATCTTTGTAGGGTCATCTCCTTTAGTGTCATAAACAGGATAACTGTCTCCCTTCATGAACATAGGGTAGGCAGAGTTATTTGTGGTCGTGCCGTTAAAACCGCCAGAGAAAAAGCTGCTGTAGACCTGCCAATTATTGCTAAATTCCCTTGACCCTGTTTCGTTAAGTTCTATTATAGAAATTTCTAAGTATGCTTGAGGCTGTTTTTTATCATTTTTTAAGATAAATTCTTTAACCATTTCCATTTGCTGAGGAGAACCGCCAACAACGCTTATGGTACCTCTTTGAGGGAAATAGGCAATTGAAAGACTGTTTGTTCCCATAGAAGAAAGTGCCCCCGCGTTGATAGAGTTGTTATATTGACAGGCAATAATACCTGAACCTAAAGTTAAGGCGGTCATTGAACTTCCACTACTACTGCTGCTTCCGCTGCTGCCCGATGAAGCCGCTCCTCCCGTAGGTCTTCCGCTGATGCCGGAATTGCCGGCCGGATTGGTGCTTGGAGTACTGGATGGGGTACTGCTCGGAGTGCTGGTGGTGTTTGAAGTGCTGTTGCTTGGGGTACTGTTTGGAGTTCCGCCGGGGCTGTTTGTACCGTTTTGAACCTGTATGTTCTTAAATAAAACATTACATAACAAATCGGACATTTCTTTCGGAGTGGTGTGGTTTACTGTGAAAGTTTCCTCCTGCGGTTTTACATCAAATTGGGCAACAACTTTTTTTGCCATGACATAATCGTTTTTTGTCCCAAAAATCAGGATTTCGTTTGTACTCGGGTTTGTAATAGCTATTTGAGCGTTAGAAAGCCCGGGTTTATTTATTGAAAAAATGTTTTTGTTCAAGAATCCGGCCAATACGGATGCGTTTGCATATTTTACAGGAATTGTCATCATTTCCTGTTTTGCAAGGTTTAGCGTTTGGGCGGCTTGAGCCGAAGTTACAATCATTGTATTGTTGTCAATATAATAAGTTAAATTTGTAACCTGCATAACCATCTTGAAAGCGTCATTTAATGGAACATTGACAAGGTCAAGAGTAACTTTTCCGCCTACTGAGTCGTGGAAAATAATATTCAGACCCGCTTTGTCTGCAAACATCCTTAAAACCTGCTTTACATCTGAATCTCTCAAACTTAAGCTGATTTTCGGGTTTCCCCTTGTAAGAGATATGTCACCTTCCAATTTAAGGGAAGACGGCTTATCACTGCTTCTTAGGGCAGGTTTGTTTATTTCTGCGTTTATCGCCGGCAAAACAGAAACACAAAAACCGATAGGTGCGGTATAGACGAGCAAGTAAGCCGCTATAAAGGCACTTGATAAAACTTTTTTCATACTTTTTACTATCATTTATTACTCCCGGTTAATAACCTTTTTTCTTAACACTTATCGAAACATAATTCCCGCCAAACTTTTTATTTAGGTTTGAAATGGTATTATAGTTCAAATTTGTTTGTGACAAAAGTTCTCCAACTCCTGCTCTGTAAACATTTTTCCCCAATTGTACAAGGACTTGGGTCTTGTCTATTGATAGAATTTTATAATGATTTATTATATCACCCCTTTTAACCAAATAGTCTGTTCCTTCTATGTTTATTATTGCAGAAGGACTGTATTTGTCGTATAAAATTCCAGATATGATTGTTGTCATAATTTTGCTTGCTTCGGACCCTGTTTTAAGTGTTTCCGGAGGTGCCGTCAGGTAGGACAGCGAAGAAGAAGGGGCTACATTTTCGTAAGCAGGCAAAAACGGATTTGAACGGCCGGAATTTCCTACTGAAATCAGGACCATTTTTTGGTTTTTAGTTAAATTAGACTTTTTAGGAATAATTTCGACACCTTCTTCCGATGGCTGAGAGCTTTTTGCATTTTGGTTAGGGGGTTTTTGCAGGCCAATGGTTTTAGAATATATATTATTGGCATCTTCAGCAATATCCTGTCCTTGTACCGGTTCTGACCCTGAATTTTGGTTTGCCAGACTTTCAAGGTTTTTTTGCTGCTGCTTAGCCATTGCATCGGCCGTTTGTTGTGTTCCTGCTTGTTGCACCGGCTTTGGAATTTGTTCCATAAAATACTTGATTACCATATAGGAAGTATTTGCAATAAAAATTGCAATGATAACTATGGCGAGAATAGCCTGATTACGGTCTTTTGCAAAGACTAATTTTTGTTTAGGCTTTTGTCCCCTATTATTTTTATCTTTTGAGCCGTTTTTAGATCCGCTAACCATTCCAAATCCTAACTTAATGTAATTTCCGCCCGTTATAATTGTATAATCGCTCTATTAATAAGGTATCCCTTATTCGGTGTATTTTATTCAAGTCATATCCCCGAATACAAAGTCCGCTCTTTTAACATTCTAACATTTTTTTAAAAATTTGGCAAAAGATATTACTTTTGTTAACAAAACGTTTATTTTTGATTATAAAAATTGTACAATATTTTGCATGAAGGATATATCGATAATTGCACCTGTAAAAAAACCCGAAGACATTGAACTTTTTGTTCCATGCACTAAATGCCGTGATTTCTACGTTTATTACGATAAATTTTTGAATAATAATTTTGAATATATAAACGAATTTATAGAAATTGCACACAAAAATAACTCCAGTATTTATGTAAACTTTAAGCATGATATTTCTGAAGAAGACTTAACAGAAATTAAAAAAATGATTAAATTTTTAAAAACCACAAAAATTGATGGGATTTTTATAAACAACTTCGCAATTCTTGAGGCAATAAAAGTATTCTCACTCCCATTCAAAATAATAATCGATTCCTATTTTGATATCCATAACCTCTCCGGAATTGACTTTGTAAACACTTTCCACAAGGTTGATGAGGTTATTATAACGGAAGAAATTTACCTGAAAAATATAGCAAAAATAAAAAAATATACAAACCTTCCGCTCGCAATTGATTCTGACAATCTTCCCTGGTGTGCGGAAGATATAAAAAAGCTAAAAGCTATTGATAATGTTGTCATCAAGGGAAAATTCAACTCTTCCGAAGAGATTCTTGAAGGGATTGAACTCGTGGAAAAAATTTTAGAAACGCCCAAAATGTTTAAAAATCAAAAACTTCCCTTTAAGCACTTGAGAAAAAGCACTTACAAAACAAACCATTTTTCCGGAGAAATGCTGAGTGCTGAGGGAAAAGATTTCAAATTCAACAGAAATGTCCAAAATTTTGACTGGGAAATTAAAAAAACGAGATTCAAAAAAAGTGCAGAGTACAAAAAGGAAGAAGATTTCAAAATAAACTTGAGACTTTCAAGCTTGGGGCAGTTGGAACAGGTCAAAAAATTTATTCAAAAATTGGGATTTAATCCCGTAGATTCGATAGAATACGGTGAAATCGTTTCTACGGCAGATTTGTCGAAGAAAAGTTTTAACGAAGTTCTTGAATACGTAAAGAAATTTTGCTATGACCAAAAAATCAAACTTCAGCTCTCAACCCCCAGAATTCTTATAGAAAGAGATTTTGACAGAGTTTATGAATATGTGAAGGGCCTTTGTTTGAAAGAACCCATGCCAAGTTCAATAATCATCAATAATATAGGTTATTTTTGGGCGGTGATAAATGACCCTGACCTCAGCAAAATGCCTATTGAGATAGGGCAGGGAATAAACCTCTTAAACAGCATGTCAATTAATTGCCTGAATAACCTTCATCCTATCGCCGCAATTGATTTTACCGAGTTTAGCGATATGGAAGAAACAATTAAAAAAATAAAAAGTGTTATCAAAAACAAAAAATACACAATCGCAGGGAATATAAGAGTTCCGAGTCTGGGGTTATGCCCCTTAAATAATGACTCTGCAATTATTTCAAGATTATCCTGCAAAGCACCATGCCATAAGGGCGAATATGCCTTGAAAGACCCGTCATTAAACAAAATTTTCCCGTTTACGGTCGACGGATTTTGCAGAATGCACATGTTTGAAGACAAAATTCTCGAAAGATTTGATGAAATAGATAAATTAACAGAAATGGGCATAAACGAATTTGTTTTTGACTTCTCGGCACTTCCTCCCAAATTTGTTCCGATATTATTGACAAATTTCTTTAATGGCCGCAAGTAACAAAAAGATTAGAGAGTTTGACAATAACTTTTTGCTTTTCTTGTGGTAGAATAAGTGAAAAGTGAAAGGTGAAAGGTGAAAAACATGACAAATAAAATAAAATTAATATTACTTACTGCAATAATTTCAATCGGGTTGGGAGTTGGCACAAATGCGGCCGTAAAAAGCGTTAAAACTCCTGTGAAAGCACCTGCAACCATTCAAAAAACGGCCACACCGCCGGCAAATGCCACTTATGAAAGAGTGAATTCTCTTGATGTTGTGGCAAATCCGACAAAATACTTAAATAAACGCATCAAAATCAGAGCAAAATTTGACAAGTTTTCTACGCTGGGATTGGATTATAAACCTGCATACAGAAGTTCAGAAAAATATATTACTTTCTTGATTAAAAGGGATGATGTTATAAACCACATAGTTCCGCTCTCTGAAATGAAAAATTTTCTTGAAAGGAGCGAGGCCGAAAAATATATTGACCTAAAACCGGGTGACGAAATTGAATACAGCGGAATTGTTTTTTCCGATGCACTTTCAGATGCCTGGATTAGTGTTGAAAAATTTAGTGTTTTAACTCAAAAAGCTAAGGAACAAAATTCAACTAAAAAGTAGATACAATTTTTTAAAATCTAGTGTAAAATTATAATAAAGGCTAAGATTTTGGAGTTTAAGAATGATTCAAAAAGAAGTTTTTTTAGCAATACACGGTCACTTTTATCAGCCGCCGAGGGAAAACCCGTGGCTTGAAGCTATCGAACTTCAAGACAGTGCATCACCTTTTCATGACTGGAATGAAAGAATAAACAGCGAATGTTACAACCCCAACTCTGTTTCCAAGATTGTTGACAATAGAAACAGAATATTGGATGTTGTAAACAATTATGAATTTATGAGTTTTAATTTTGGCCCCACTTTGCTTTCATGGATGGAAGAATTTGCACCTTTGGCGTATGAGCGTGTTATAAAGGCTGACATAGACAGTGTTCAGGAACACGACGGGCATGGCAATGCCATTGCACAAGCTTATAACCACATGATAATGCCGTTGGCTAATGAAAAAGATAAGCAAACGCAGGTTATCTGGGGGATAAGGGATTTTGAAACAAGATTTGGAAGAAAGCCTGAAGGGTTATGGGTTGCCGAAACGGCCGTTGATGATGATTCCTTAAGAGTTTTGGTCGAAAACGGCATTAAATACACAATTTTATCTCCATATCAGGCTTTAAAAACCAGAAAAATCGGCGACAAAGACTGGACAGATGTAAGCTGGGGGAATATTGACCCTGCAAGGGCTTACAGATATTATATTAAATCTGCTCCGGAAAAATATATTGATTTATTTTTCTACGACGGTGCAATTTCAAAATCAGTTGCTTTTGATGAAATTCTGAAGGATGGAAATAAATTTGCCAGAAGGCTCAAAGAGGGAGTTTCAGAAAATCGCAATTACACTCAGCTTATAAATATCGCAACCGACGGCGAAAGCTACGGACATCATACAAAATTCGGAGATATGGCTCTCTCTTACGTTTTGAGAGTCTGTGCAAAAGAAGAAGGATTTACGATTGTAAACTATGCTCAGTTTTTGGAAAAAAATCCCAGCGAAATAGAAGTTGATATAAAACAGGCGTCTTCCTGGAGTTGTTTCCACGGCGTCGGAAGATGGAAAGAAGACTGCGGGTGTTCAACGGGCGGGCATCCCGGCTGGAATCAAAAATGGCGGAAACCGCTTAGAGATGCTCTTGATTATTTAAGAGATGAACTGATTACAATCTTTGAAAAAGAAGGCGGGAAATACCTAAAAAGCCCTTGGGATGCAAGAAACAACTACATTGATGTAATTTTGGACAGAGGCGAATTGGCCGTAAAGAAATTTCAAAAGGAAAACTTTATTGAAGACTTGTCCGAAGAACAAAAGGTAAGGGCAATGGAATTGCTCGAAATTCAGCGTCAGGCAATGTTAATGTACACAAGCTGCGGCTGGTTTTTCTCCGAAATTTCCGGAATTGAGGCCACTCAAATTATGAAATATGCCGCCCGTGCAATGCAATTGGTGCAAAATTTCACCAAAAAGGATTTGGAAAAAAGATTTTTGGAAATTTTATCGGATGCAAAAAGTAATTTCCCGGAATTAGGCACGGGAAAAGATATTTTTGAAAAAGTTGTCAAACCTTCCATTGTCACGACTAAACAGATAGCGAGTTTGTGGGCGGTTTCATCACTTTACGAAGATTTTGAAGACGAAGAAGAAGTTTATTGCTACAAGGTTCAAAAACAGTCTTACAAAAAAGTACAAAAAGGCACATCAAAGCTTGTTATGGGGCATATAGAAATTCAGTCCAAAATTACACTGCAAAAATCAAACCTAATGTTTGCTCTTGTTCAATATTCCGGAGGGGATTTCCACTGTGCAATAAAAGAATTCAGCGAGGACGTTGAATATACAAATATTCAAAAAGAATTATTCAGGATTTTTATGCTAAACCCTCTCACTGAAATTATAAGAGCTTTGGATGAATATTTCGGGCGTGAATATTTTACCCTGAAAGATATTTTTATTGAAGAAAGAAGAAAAATTCTTCAGATTATGCTCAAGGGTAAGATGCAAAAATTTGCCCAAACTTATCAGGAAATTTATACGGAAGGCAAAAGCTCAATTTATCAAATGCAAAGTTTGGGGCTTAGTATTCCCGACGAATTTAAGATTTCGGCCGGTTATACTTTGAGCCGACAATTTAATGACTTGATTATCTATTCAAGCGGATTTTTGGATCACGACATTATCCAACAGGCCATGGATATCAATTTTGAAACCAAGAAAATAGGTATAGAAATTGATAAAACAGCTACGAATAAGGTTTTCAGCCAAAAAATTTCTCAAAACATTTCCCGTCTTGCCCAAAGTCTTGAAAGTCAGCAGGCAGAGGCCGTCCTAGAACTTTTCGACAACATGGAAAAATTGGAATTAAATGTTGATATTGCGGAAGCACAGAATATTTATTTTAACAAAATATTCCACGAACTCGGTGAAATTATTGAAAACATGAAAAAATCAAATCAGGCAGCGGACAAAAAGTTTATCCTGACGCTTTTAGAAATAGGGCAGAAACTCAACATCAACACGGAATTTTACAAAACCATGCTTGATAAAGCGTTGGTGAGCAATTAATTCATAAAATTGAGGCGTAAGCCTGATTATATTTTTTTAAGAAGATATTGCTTAACTGTTTCAACAAAAAATTTTGCATTTTCAAAATCTTTTTCAACTTTATCTTTTTCAGGAACACTTGAAACGTCATAATCAAACTTTTCCCGATTGGCAAGTAGTGTTCGATAGATTGTATTTAACTTTGTATCAAAAAGTTTTGTTTTATAAATATATTCTTTGTTAAACCATCCCATAAGTTGGTGGTGTTTTCCGGTAGTAAAGCCATCTAAGTAAGCCAAGGCAAGAACTATATAAAATACCGCATAGTAATTTCTATTTTGTACCAGTCTAAGACTTAAATTCATGTTATTTTTAGCATCAGTCAACGCTTCGTCAGCTTTTTCTATGGAGTTTTTAATCAATAAATTTTTATGCTGCATTGTAGTAAATTCCCTTATTTACAACTTCATTATGAAAAACTAAATTTCGTTCAAGTTCCTTTTTTGTGTACAATATCCCCATGATTACCACGTCATATTTGTAATCAAGATCCCCCAGAATTTCATAAGTTCCGGTTTCTTTGTCTCTATCGTAGTCATCAAAAAGCAAGACAATATCAACATCGCTATCTTTGTGATAATCACCCCTTGCTCTTGAGCCATATAGGTAAGAGCCCCGAAAATCACTATATTTTTTCTTTATTTTTGAATTTAATTCATTTATTATTTTTGGCAAATCCATAAAACATCCTTTTTAGTTTAGTATAAACTATTCAACTAAAAAATTCAATATATTAAGCTATTTGTTAAATAAAAAAAGAGTAAAGCAGGAGGAAGTGGCTAAAGGACTCCACCTCTCTGCAATCTCAAAAACCATTAAGCGATGTTAAGCATAAAGTTAATTTTTTTGTCATTTATTTGTATTTTCTTGTAAAATAAAATAAGATAGTGTTGGATAGGTAATCAGAGAAAGTTTGGAAAAATGGTCACAGAAGAATTAGAAAAAACGGCCCTTTCGCCACAAGAAGTCAGGAACATTTTAAGAACGGACAACCGCGAAATTGTCAGACTTTGCAAAAAAGCTTCTATTGTGCCTAGAAAAGACCGGAGCGGTCAAACATATTTTTCTTATGGTGAAGTGCAAAATCTAAAAAGTCTCCAAGAGAAATCATCAAGAAGTACTGCTATAACTCAGGCAGAGTCACATAAAGTTGTGGGAAATTTGCTTTCCACTCTGGAGGACATGGAAAAAAATATTACAAACTCCATGTCAAAAATTATTGACGAAAAACTTGACGGCATGGACGAAGTCGTGGTTGAACTAATCCGGTGCAAAACAGAAAATGAAACACTAAGACAAAAAATTAACGAATTAAATAAAGAAAATTATCATTTGAAAAATACGCTAAAAGGCTACAAATCTGTTGGCCTTGGGCTTTACATCAGAAAATCTGATGATGATTTTTCTTTGTAATAAAGGCCGGGGGGCAAGTGGAAAATGGAAATAGGAAAGAGTTTTAGCCTATTCCCTGTTTCCTTCTCTGTTCTCTAAGCATAGAAATAACAAATGAAAAAAAGGGGAGTAAAATAATTATGGCAGTAAAAGAACTGGAAAAAGCTTCCATTTCGGAAGAAAAGAATAAAGCGTTAAAACTTGCGATTGAAAAAATCGAAAAAGATTTTGGCAAAGGTTCAATAATGAAGCTCGGCGACAGACCAATGGTTAATGTGGAAGCAATTCCGACAGGTTCTTTGGCACTTGACGTCGCACTGGGTGTCGGTGGAATTCCCAGAGGCAGAATAATAGAAATTTACGGACCTGAAAGCTCCGGCAAAACAACTTTGGCACTGCATATTGTTGCAGAATGTCAAAAAAAAGGCGGAATTGCCGCGTATGTTGATGCCGAGCATGCCCTTGACCCTGAATATTCAAGAAATTTGGGAGTTCTGGTGGACGATTTGCTTATTTCTCAGCCGGACACAGGCGAACAGGCACTTGACATAACAGAAGAATTGGTTCGCTCAGGTGCGGTTGATATTGTTGTGGTTGACTCGGTTGCCGCGTTGGTTCCAAAAGCAGAAATTGAAGGTTCCATGGAAGACCAGCAGATGGGGCTTCAGGCTCGTTTGATGAGCAAGGCTCTGAGAAAATTAACCGGTGTTATCGGAAAAACAAATACAACCGTCATTTTTATCAATCAATTAAGAATGAAAATCGGCGTTATGTACGGAAATCCCGAAACAACAACCGGCGGAAACGCTCTTAAATACTACGCAAGTGTAAGGCTTGAAATAAGAAGAGTAGAAGGGCTTAAAAAAGATACAGAAGATGTCGGAAACCACGTTAGGGTGAGGGTTTTGAAAAATAAAGTAGCACCGCCGTTCAGACATGCGGAATTTGATATTATGTTCGGAAAAGGAATCTGCAAAATCGGAAATATTTTAGATGTTGCGGTTTCACTTGATATTGTGAAAAAAGCCGGAGCATGGTTCAGTTATAATGACGAAAAATTGGGTCAGGGCCGCGACAAATCGAAAGAATTTTTGGAAGAAAACCCCGCATTGCTTACCGAAATAGAAAAACTGGTAAGAGAAAAGCTGGCCCAGTAAACTTACCCGGCATGACATATTTAGTTTTTGTGTCAAAAGACCCTAATACTTCTGACCTTTTTGTGTTGCTTTAATTGCCTTTAGGATAATTTCATTTAAAGTTTCGATTTCATCACGCTTTTGTTCCGATTGTTTTGCAATCCAATCTTCGAGTTCTTTTCTGAACATATCACCTTGTATTAAACAATCGCCTGTGCCTACAAGCCCGGAGTATTTGTCCGTAAATTCTCTGTTGAAATCCGCATAAACTTCTGTAACTAAATCAGAAATTGTCAATGAATTGGCCAATAATATATCAACATCCTTATCCATATTGGCTTTCACCCGTCCTGATGGAGCCTGATGCATCCCGCCCACGGATTTTTTACCGGTGTAATATCCTTGGCCCATACGTTGGACAGCCCATGTCGCAGAATTTGTAGCACTTTCAAGATCACCTGTAATTCCCAAGGAACCATCTATGTTATAAAAATATTTTTCTGCAGAATGTCCGCCGTAATCACAAACTAAGTTGGCAAATGTTTTCTCAAATGAATATTCCTCATTTTCGCCGTCCTTATGATACATCGCCCCGCCATAATACCCTCTGGGGTCTAAGGTTATGAAATTAACTCTATCGGGTAAATGCCATGGAATGTTCTGTTTTTGGGCTAAATTCCACATAATTTCAAGGTTAAGAGCATGTCCGCATTCGTGTGAAGCAACAATTCTTTTGCTATGTTCGGAAATCGGGCCGGAAGATGGCCTGCCTGTTGTTAATTGCAAATAGGCTTCAACCACGTCCGCTTTTTCTATTTGCTTGTGTCCCCTTTCAAAGGCTACCGTTTTAGATTTGTCAACCAAATTTATGAGATAGACAAATGGGAAATATTTTGTTGTTTCTGCCATTAATTTAATGATTTCTTTTTTCTCGGCATCTGTTTCTCCGGCAATTTTTATTTTGCGTTCTTTGATGGCATTTGTGAGTATTTCTTTTCTGGCATCTATATTTCTTGACGGAGATTCAACTTCAATTTTGTCGATAAACTTAAACGATTTTATTGTGCTTTCCCCTATAAGCTCAGGGTCGTTCACAGAACCCAAAACCAGAATATTCAGTCCCTTTTTGGAAGCGTTTTCCATTTCTCTCAGCAGCTGTGACATTGCTTTTTGGTGGTACTGTGAAACATATTCCCCAACCGAAAAATATTCAAAGTTTTCAATAAATAATACCGCCGCCTTATTTGGGTTTGCATCCGCTTGAGTTTTTACAATCGAAAACAGTTTTTTAATGGATGCTTCCGGAGTCAAGGCCGCACCGCCAAAGATATTAACATCTTTTGTCCCAAAATCCAGAGCATTAATTTCTATATAAGGTGATTTTGACTCACCTGCAATTGCTTTTGCCGTAAATTTTCTTCCGCTGCCAACAGATTCGTCTTGAGAATAAATTAAAGCACCTTTTGTCCCGAGGGTCCCGTTTTTAATTTGTTTTACAATTGCTTCGGCTTCTTTTTTTGTGGCATTTTTGCCTACCATGTCGCTTAATTTTTTACCTGTGTCAAAAACAACTTCAACAGAACTGTCTTCACCTGTCAATTTAAAAAGGTCTTTTGCCTCTGCTGCGTAATCTTTAACGTCTTTTTCCGTAATTTCTTTTTTGTCAATGTAATATGAAGCAATTTGTTTCATTAATTTTTGGGCTTTTTTAGGGTATGTCCCTTCCAGTGCTGCTGATGCTTCAATGGCTTTATCTATGGCTTTTTTGCTAAAAGGCACATCTATTTTAGCCATCAACAAGGGCTGCTCCCTGAAAGCCTTTTTTGCCTGTTCCGTGCTTAAAACAGGAAACGAGGTTTCTCCAAAATTTTCAAAAATTTTCTGAAGTTTAGGATCAGACATATTCGAGTAATAACCGTTCTTGCTTTCAATAAATATAATTTTCACATTCCTTGGCTGATTTTCCATTAGGTCTAAAAAGTCAGGGCTAAAGCCGGCTTGTGCAGTGAAAGTGCCATCCTTGTTTTCAATAATTTTTGCAGAATTACTTAACATGCTGTCTTCATTCAAAATTACAATGTGGTTGCCCTTTTCCTCCTTGGCTAATTCTTTAACTTTGCCGAGGAAAAAATGTTCCTTTATACTATCATTAAAAACAGTTATTTTAGTGTTATTTTTATTAATTTTCCCGAATTCTAGCCCTTGATTGCACAAAACATCAACGATACTGTCAACCAAATAGGTCGGGTTGGCATTGCTATCATGAGTTATAAACATGTTTGTACCGAGAGAAATATTTTTCAGTATATTTTTTGCTTTATCATCGTACAGCCCTAAATGCACCTTTTCATAAGGTTTTCTGCTGTCTACCATGGTAACTTCGCAAAATTTATTCATAAACTTTCTAAATCTGTTATCAGATTCCTTCTGATTCATAGTAAAAACAGCCGATAAAATGGCATCAGTACCTACGGGCGTCATTTCCGACTGTGTTTGTTGCACAAATTCCATGTACATATCATAGATATTATTAGTCATGCTTTTAGACAATGCGGGTTTTTGGGGTGATGAGCCAGTTTTTGGTCTTTTTGAGAGCAGTTCGGTTAAATTTAGAATTTCCTCATCAATTACGGGCTTAATCTTAGCCCTTTCCTTTTTATCTTTAAAAACTTCAGGGCTTGCTATTTTTTCAAAAAAGTCAGGAGTCTGGTAAGCTCCGCTATTGTCATAACTTTTCGCATCGGAGTCCAAATCCTCGATATATTCTCTTATAGACAGCAAAGCGGCTAGTTCGATATGGTTTTCGTTTATTTCAGAATGACCGTATTTTTTGGCTATTAAAGCAGCATTGTCGATTAATTCTTCAGCATTTTGGCTATAACTTTGCTCTAAAATTTGCTCTTTAGTCGGCTGACTGCTTTTTGCCCCAAAATTTATGTAATATTTTTGCAGCAGCTTTGGATTAATTGTTGTTGTTTCAATCGGGTTTTGCATTGGCTGCTTTTCACCCTGCACCGGTTTATAATTATTAGTAGTTCTGTTAGTACCAAAATCTACTCTCTGTCCAATCTTTTGTATCAAAATGCGTCTCCTTAAAAAATGTGTATTTCGCTGTCTAATATTTTAAGTCTGCATATTTATAAATTTGCTAGTATGTTAAGAAAAGGTTACTTTTTTGTAACATAATTAAACATAAGTGTATCGTCATGGGGTTCACGATTTGCTATTCAAAACCAGTCAATAAGAGCTTTTTCCTCCCCAAAATCGAGTCCGAATTCTTTGGCTATATTATTGTTTAGCAAGGTTTTTCGTCCGATATTATAAGCTACAGGTTCGGTTTTTATACCGCTTTTTCTCCATAGTTCCGAGGAAATTATTCCCTTAGCTTCATCGTAAACACTGCTATAATTCAAGCCAAGGTGAACGCATTTTGGAACTTTATTCTTTGATTCGCCGTTTTTATCGACCGTAAAGAATAGCAACCCGTGTGTTCTGCAAATTATCCCGCGGTATTTGTAAATGCTGCATTTTTTGTCAATCAAAAACGGACATTCATGCATAAATTCTTTGGTAGCGGTTTTTTCTTTCTCTTTTTTAATTTTTTCAATTTTTTTCTGAATAATATTTTTTTCTTTTTCGCTTAAAGTATCATAACCCTTCATTGCGTATTGAAATTCAACCTCCGAAAACGGGTACTCTCCGAATTCACAGCAAAATGAACAGCCCTCTTTGCAGAATATATAAGGTTTTTGCTGTGCAAAAAATTTTTGCAGGTGTTCACCAATTTTGTCTAAATATTTTTCATACCCTTCAATCACAATAATAATCTACACCAAAAAAAATTAATTTGTAATTATTATTTGTCAGTGTTAGAATTTAATGGAGAAGGTGCGGGGAAAATCAATTTTTCCCATATTTTTAGAAGTTTTTAACAGTTAGAAAGAGGATTTTATGGAAAAAAACAATGAATCACTGCATATTTTAAGACATTCGACTTCGCACATCATGGCACAGGCAGTGCAAAGCCTTTTTCCGAGTGCAAAACTTGCAATCGGCCCTTCGACTGAAAACGGCTTCTACTATGATTTTGACCTGACTGACGGGCATGCTTTCAGCGAAGAAGATTTGGTTAAAATTGAAGAAAAAATGAAAGAAATTGTTAAACAAAATCTGACATTCGAAAAATATTTTGTTGAAGATGTTGATAAAAAAATCGCCGAATTTAATGCACAGGGCGAAATTTATAAAGCGGAACTGCTGGAAGAACACAGAAATGACAATCCTACCCTGTATTTAACCAAAGATAAGGACGGCAATATCCTATTTAACGACCTTTGTGCAGGGCCTCACGTTCCAAACACGACTTATATAAAGGCTTTCAAGCTTTTAAAAGTTGCGGGTGCTTACTGGCGGGGCGATGAAAAAAACAAGATGCTTCAAAGAATTTACGCAACGGCATTCTGGACAAAAGATGACCTGAAGGCCCGTCTGGACTTTTTGGAAGAGGCCGAAAGAAGAGACCACAGAAAACTTGGCTCTGCACTTGATTTGTTTTCGATAAGAGAAGAAGTCGGCTCGGGGCTTGTGTTGTGGCATCCGAACTTGGCGACCGTGAGAGAAGAAATTGAAAATTACTGGCGGTCAGAGCACAGAAAACGAGGTTATCAAATCGTAAATACTCCGCATATTGCAAAATCGCACCTCTGGGATATTTCAGGACATACTTCGCATTACCGTGAAAATATGTATTTTATTCAGGACGAGGATCAGGAGTACGTTTTAAAACCGATGAACTGCCCTTTCCATATCCTGATTTATCAGGCAAACCGTTATTCTTACCGATCTCTGCCGCTTCGTCTGGCTGAGTTGGGAACAGTCTACAGAAACGAACGCTCGGGTGCTCTGGCAGGTTTGAGCCGTGTAAAAGGGTTTACTCAGGATGACGCTCACGTATTTTGTACCCCGGAACAGCTGATTGATGAAATCAATGCAATAATCGACTTTGTTTCAGACACATTTGCAATGTTTGATATGCCGTTTGAGCTTGAACTTTCTACACGTCCCGAAAAATACGTTGGTACAATTGAGGGTTGGGATAAAGCAGAAGCAGGTTTGAAAAAAGCACTGGATATAAAAGGTCTAAAATACGAGGTAAATGAAGGTGACGGAGCTTTCTACGGACCGAAAATCGACTTTAAGGTCAAAGATGCAATCGGCAGAACATGGCAATGTTCCACAATTCAACTGGACTTTAACCTTCCTGAAAGGTTTGAGATTAAATATCAGGACAAAGACGGCCTGTTGAAAACTCCTATCATGCTCCACAGAGTAATTTTCGGCTCAATGGAAAGATTTATGGGAATTTTAATTGAACATTATGCAGGGGCTTTCCCTGCATGGCTCGCTCCTGTTCAGGTTTGTGTCGTGCCTATCAGCAACGAAAAGCATACCGATTTTGCCCAAAAAGTTTATGAAAAATTGAACGCTCAAGGCATAAGAGTAAAACTTGACGACCGTTCGGAAAGCATGAATTACAAAATAAGAGAAGCACTTCAGGACAAGAAAATCCCTTACGTTGCAGTAATCGGCGATAAAGAAATCGAGGCAAATTCTCTTGCCATAAGGGCGAGAGGCAAAGGCCAGCTCGGCGTTTTTGCAATCGACGAATTCGCAGAAAAACTTCTCAATGAGATTAAAACCAAAGGAAAAGAAACGGTGGACAGTGTGTAAAAGGGCCTTCCGTCTAGCCCCCGCCGAAGAAGCCTACAATTTCAAAGCTGTCGTTTTCTGCGACAGGCGTTTGGGAATATTTTTCCTTCGGAACAATTTCTAAGTTTTTTTCAACCACAAACATGGTTCCGGTAACTTTTCTTTCATCAAGCATTTGCTCGACGTTTGAAGAATTTTTCAGCTCTATGTTTTTGCCGTTGATTTTTACATTAATTTTACCCATTTTGTGTCCTTTTTTGACTAACAAACCAAAAAAAGTTTAGCACAGAAACGGATTTTTTTAAACAATATCCTGCCTTACGGCTTTTACCGCCGCCTGAACTCTGTCATTTACCCCCATTTTTTGCAAGATTGAACAAACATGGGCCTTTGCGGTATGAACACTTACCATCAAATCCCTTGCGATTTCCGTATTGCTTTTGCCCATAACTACAAGCTTTAATACTTCAAATTCTCGCTCTGTTAATGATTTCCCCCTTTTGTCGTCCCAGAGGAAATTTTCTCGGTCTTTTTCCATCACTTCTCCTAAAGCTCTCTATAAGTATTCAACTGCTGCTTTAATTATAAGAGGATTTTTGCTTTAAAAAACTAATGTATTTTCCGTTTTGGTGTTTTTTAAGCATTGAGAATGCAGAATTATTTCAAAAAACGACTCACGTCATGCTGAACTTGTTTCAGCATCGCATCAGCGAGCGACTTTGCGACCCTGCCTCTTGTTTTCTTTGCGAGGAATGAGCTTAGAAAACAGTGTCGGGAAGATAGATTTTGTTTACAAAATCATCTTCGCGGAAATAAATTCAGGGTGACGTAAACGGGAATAATTCCGCATCTTCATTACGCATAAAAAAAAGACCTTTTTAGAAAAAAGGCCTTGGAATTCTTGTTTCATAATTCCTCGTGTGTAGAAGGTTAGTGTGTGGTAGGTTAGTGTGTAGTGTATAGTGTTTTTAAAATTTTATATTATCTTTTGGATATATCGTTCTTATATATTAATAAAGTATTTTTGATATATAAAATTGCACAATAAGCCAATTTTCTTTACAATTGGTTACAAAGATGTAAAATTGATAAGTCGATAAGTTGAAAGGTTGAAGGGCTGAAGGGGTGAATGGGTGAAAGGCTTTTACGAAGTGATTAAGTGACTGGGTGATTAAGTGATTAAGTTCAATAATGCTTCGCAAATTTTTAAAAAAAAGGTAACAGGGAACGGAATTTCCCGTCGTTGCGAGGAGAAACAAAGTTTCGACGCGGCAATCCAAAAAATTGCCTCATTATTCCTGAAAGGCTTTTTACGAAGTGATTAAGTGACTGTGACTGGGTTGAATGGTCGCAAGGTCGAAGAGGTTGAAGGGCTTAAGGGGTGAATGGGTGAAGGGGTGAAAGGTCGAAGGGTCGAACAGTTCAATTGAGACCTTAAGAAATTTTAATGAAACTTGAAAGAAATGTAGTAATATATTTTAAGTAAAGGAGACATTAAAATGAAAACGATTTTTACAAAAGAACAAATTAGGCAAATTCTAAAGGAGAA
>JBAYNW010000022.1:0-26886 GCA_041678605.1 Candidatus Gastranaerophilaceae bacterium
CGAGACAGTGGTTATCGGCCCTGACAAAGGGAATCCACCGAAGCAATCTATCCTGTGGGCGTACATTGGCAAGATTGCTTCGTCGAAACTTTGTTTCTCCTCGCAACGACGAGAACGCTCTTTTGCATGGGACAAAACATTTACCCCCTCGCAATGACGGGAAATTCCGTTTTCCTTCTCCCGTTTCTCTTCTCACGTCTCACCTCTCACGTCTCACTGTTTCTCCTCGCAACGACGCTGAAAAATTAACCTTTCGACCATTCAGCCGTTCGACCTTTCAACCCGCCTTCACTCTCGCCGAAGTATTAATCACCCTCGGAATTATAGGCGTGGTTGCAGGGTTAATGATTCCCGGAGTAATTGCCGAATCCCAAAAGGCCGGATATGTTGCAGGTGCGAGAAAAGCTTACTCTTTATGGAATCAGGCCCTGATTCAAATGGCCGCAGACTCAGGATGTATAGGCGATTTGAGTTGTTTCTTTGATTCGGCCGATTTAAAAACCATGGGCGATAAGATAGTTAAATATTTTAATGTGGCGAAGAATTGTGATACAACAGCAACAGGCTGTTTCTCAGATACAATGGCATCAAATTTTGATGGTACTAATACTGCCGCCACGAATGATAGTACAGCTTATTACAGATTTATAACAGCAGATGGTATGGCAGTTCATCTCCGTACTCCTTCTTTAGGCTGTAGTGCTTCGACCGGTTCTTTAACCAAAGTGTGCATAGCTTGGGTTATTATAGACATTAATGGACTCAAAAAACCAAATGCTGTTGGTCGTGATATATTTGTCTTTTTGATTGATAATGATAATGGACCTGCCTTATACCCTCAAGGCGGAGCTAAATATTCCTATTGGAAAACAAACGGCCTTTGTAACGATGGATATAACGGTGGAACGGACAAACAAGGCAGATATTGCATCGGCCGAATCATCGACGAAGGCTGGCAGATGAATTACTAGCGGGGGAAATGGGAAATGGGAAATGGGGAATAGAACCGTTCAACTTATCGACTTATAAACTTATTCTATGCTAAGTGATTAAGTTCAATAATGCTTCGCAAATTTTTAAAAAGGTAACGGGGAACGGAATTTCTTGTCGTTGCGAGGAGCAAATTTGCGACGAAGCAATCCAAAAAATTACCTCATATTATTCTATGCCGGTGCGTTTGTGCGATAGAAACTTGTAAAAAGGCCTTATTTAACGCATTAACGCACCCTACTTTTACGCTAGCGAGGAAAAGGGGAAAAGAAAAGTTTTAATTTTTTTGTTGCACTTAATCACTTAATCACCCAGTCACTTAATCACTTCTTCAAAAGCCCTTCAACTCCTCACCACTTCGTAAAAAGCTATCCGCCTTCTGTCATAGAAATGCTTGTGACACCGGAATTTCTCGCTGAATCCATCAGTTTTACAACAGCACCGTGGGTTGCATCAGGTGCCGCTTCTATCAACATTCCGTCAGGAAGGGTTTTGGCTTTGTCTTTTATCAAAGCTTCCAAGTCCTGTGCGGGAATTTCCTGCCCGTCAACGACATATTTGTCATCATTGGTCACAGCGACAGTAATTGTCTTACTCTCTTTTACCTGAGTTTGCTCAACCATATCCGGAACAGTCAAATTGAGTCCCTGCTGGTCAAGTAAGGGTGCTATTACCATCATGATGATTAAAAGCACCAGAAATATATCCGTTAAAGGAGTTATGTTTATTTCGTTAAAGCTATCACGATTTCTTGATGACATTTTATTCTTCCTTCGTTTTTTAATTTTTCCCGTACGTCATGCTGAATTTAGTTCAGGATGACGTATAATTTATTCCACCCAGTTGCTTGTTTTTTCTTCTTGTGCCGGTTGTTGTGCTTTTAGCTGCTTTTTTTCAGGACTTTGCGTTTCGAGTTTCTTTTGTTCTTTCCTGCTCAAAGGCTCTCCCGCCATAATCAGTTTTGTGAATTCAGCTTCTTTTGCAGAATCCATAATTTTCATTATTTCAGAACTTTTCGCCTTTTCATCCGCTTTTACAACGACTTCTTTCTTTTCCAGAGTATCTTTTATCGCAATAAGTTCGCTTGTCAAATTTTCAGGTTTAATTTCCTTCCCGTTAATGTACATTAAACCTTCCTTTGTTACGGAAACAGTTGCATTTTTCTGCTCGACTGAAACTCCGCTGTTTATTTCCGGAATATTAATAGAATTATCCATTGACTGAAACGTTGGTGCGACAACCATCATAATAATTAAAAGCACCAGAAATATATCCGTCAACGGTGTTATGTTGATTTCCGTAAATAATGCGTCTTTGCCTTTTGCAGTTTTTATACTCATATTTTTTTGCCTTTATGCCGGTGCCATCTTACGAACGGCACCCTACATTGTTTTCGTTTACTATTTTAACGTTATATTTGCTGCTGATTGAACACTTACATCTTCGTCTGAATCAACAAAGCTCAAGAACAGCAATTTGATAAGCTGGAAATCGTCTTCATAGCGTTTTACGATTGATTGGAAAGAGTTATAGAAAATAACCGCAATAATCGCAACCCCTAACCCGAATGCCGTAGCTATCAACGCTGAACCGATACCTGTTGCAACCGCTGCTGATTGGTTGCCCTGACTTGCCAAATCCTGAAAAGTGTACAAAATCCTGACGACCGTACCAAACAACCCTAAGAAAGGTGCTACACCGCCGATTGTACCGAGAATTGTCAAATGGTGTTCCAGTTTTCTTGTAGCCAAACTCGCTGCGATATCAAAAGAACGGGAAAACCCTTTTCTTTGTTCGGAGAAAATTCTGACAGCTTCTTCTGTAACTTCGCCGATAACCCCGCCGAGTTGTATTGCAAGGTTTTGGGCTCCGTCAAGATTGTTTCTTGCCAGCTCTTTTTGCATTTTCGGTATAAATAATACAACATCCCTTTTGTTTCTGTTGTAAAATGACCATCTGTTGATTGCGACAGCCACGACCAAGATTGAACAAACAAAAATCGGCAGTAATACCGGCCAGTCCATTTGAATTGAATGTAAAAGTAATTCCATAATTTTTATCCTCTTTTTTTTGTAATAATAACTCTTTTTTATAAATTAGTTGTATCCGGACGCTCCAAATACATTATAGTCGAATGTGAATTGAATATCTATACTGCTCCCTTTAAAGTCAGCAGGCAAAGGCCTGAACGGAGCCGTAAGCTCGACCGCGTTTAGTGCCGCTTTGTCGGAATTCGGAAGTCCTGACGACTTAAATACCCTCACCGATAGCAATCTGCCGTCTTTTGCGATTTTAAACAGAAGTACAACCCGTTTGCTTTCGTTTCCTTTTGGCGGATCCCAATTCATTTTAATCCGTCTTTGGAGTTCTCTCATATAAGGCCCAAAATCAGGTTCTCTGATTGAATCTATGCCGGGAGCACCTCCGCCTCCGCCCGGATTTCCAGCATTACCATAGCCGGAACCGCCCCTTGACATCCTTGAGCCTGACGAACCGCCGCCTCCGGTTGGAGCAAGCGAAGGTACCGGTGCATAACGCCCGCTTCCTCTGCTTGAGCTTCCCCCTGAACTGGCTGTTCCATGCCCGCCGACAGGGCCGGTTGAATATGATTTCCCGCTTGTTGCTCCCGTCGATTTAGGGACAGGAATTGCAAACGGTGATGTTGGTTTTGCTGAGGGTCTCGGCACTGAAGGAGGCTTTAATGAAGGTCTCGCTGAAGGCGGCTTAGGCCTTGCCTCAGGTGCTTTTTGCATGAGTGATTGAAATATATTTTGCTGTTTAGGCTGAACCTTTTTGTGAACTGCCTGTTTATGAGCCTTAGGCCCCGGAGCAGCTTTTTGCTGCATTGATTTTTTGGCAGGTGACGGTGACGGCATCGAAACCGGTCGTTTCATGTCCCGTTTGCCGCCGGTGCGTGTATTTCTGTCTGAACGGAATTTGGTTTTCTTATTCAATGGCATTTGTTCCCTTGCATTATCAACCAGAACAAACTCAATATCGTTCATCTTTGGTTTTGGCCTTTCAAAAATCGAGAGCGTAATTCCCATTAAAGCAAGAATGAAAATTACCAGCCAAATAGCTCCGATAACAGTCGGGTGAAGGACAGTTGAGAGCAGAATAGATTTTTTTAAAGACATTTCTTTTTCGTCATGCCTTATCACGGCAGGAACCGTGTATTCGTCTTTCTGCTCTGCATCATCCTCTATTAAACTGTTTTTGTTCCCCAAGATTGTCATTTTTATCCTTAAGTGAAATTTACTATTTCCTTTCTTCACATTTTATAGAAAATATGAAAAAAACTTATTAGCCGATTTACTAGTAATCGTAGTTATATCCTGACGGATTAACCGTAATTGGCTGGTCTATGCAAAGTTCGATTGTTGAATTCGAAGGGATTGTAACATCTTCACCCTTGTCATACAGCGATTTTGCAAGCCCTGCACCTGCACCGACACCCGTCATAATTGCAGTTCCTTTTCCGATTGCTCCGCCTGCGATAGCTGAAGCTACAAGCCCCGTAAGAGCACCTGCACCTGCACCAATTCCCATATCTTTGGCATAAGCTTTGGTTACATCTGCCTTAGTTCCGCCTTTAAGCAGTCCTGTACCGTCATCTGTTTTTATCATTGCAGAAATAGGTATTCTTGTGCCGTAAGGTGTTGTTATTTCAGTAAATCTAAGTCTTAATGACCCGTTCATGCTTCCGTGTTTTGCCTTTGTGACTTGAGTAGCTGTACCTGATACAGTACTTCCCGCAGGAGCTATCAAAGTGGAATTGTAATAAAAATCAGAACCTAAAGTTACCGAAACGGGTTGGCCCATAACCAAGAATGAAGAACTTATCGGGGTTGAAACAACCGCAGGGAATTGCATTCCCGCAGGAACTGTTACAACACGGCCCTTTAATGTTTTTTGCGGCCCGTAGCTCATTCCGTTACTGGGATAATAATTGCTTTGGTACTGAGGCTGCGATTGAACATTATTTTGCTGGTATTGAAAGTTGCTTGCAGCAAAAGACGCATTTGCACCGACAATTGAAACTAACATCAATAAACTTAAGTTTTTTTTCACTTTTGTACTCATAATTTGTTTCCTCCTTTTACAAAAATCCATCCATTATCATTATTATTCTAAATAATTTGTTTGTCAATTTGTTACAGTATGTGTAATCAAAAGCGGGCTTACAAGAATTACCATCAAATCCGCACCGGACGCGATTACAGTATGTTCCCCCATTTTTCTTGTCGGACCGGGAACATAGCCGACCATGTTTCTAAATCCCTGCCTGTAAGATGCTTTTTTTTCATATTTTGCAGGTGCCGTAAGTTCTCCCCCTATAAGATTGCCGCTTGGCGTGTAAATATAGCCCCTCATGGGTATTTCAAAACCGTCTGACAACTTTAATTTCACAATCTTTATAATCATGGAGGCGTTTGTCCCTATAACAGGCTCGTTTACTTTTTCAATATATCCGAAAAATTCTGTTTCTCTGGGAATAACGTTGATTTCGTACAAATATAAATCATTTGTTGATATGAATTTGACCTTTGAACCGACATCAAAGCATGCGGTTGAAATTTCTTGAGTACTTATGACAGGAATGAAACTTCCACGCGGGATTTCAACTCCGTCATAATCTCTTAAACCTGAATAGTTATCGGCAAAACACACGCCAATAAATATAAAAGTTGTTATGAACAATGTAAATAATATTTTTTTCATAACAACTATTATATATTAATTTTTTTTAATTTCAATTTATTTTTTTAGACAGCCGATTTCACCTCAGGCTCAAGAACATCCGCAGAGGCCTTCCCTTTTAGCCCTTTAACAAAATCAACCGCTTTTTTCCAGTATTCGGAAATATTTTTACGCTGCCAAATGCCAACGCCTACAAGCCCTGCGAGAATAATAAGCTTTGATAAGGTACTCATGCCTCTTTTCTTCGGTTCGGCTTCTTCAGCATTTTCCCTGCTTTTGAACGAAGTTGTATCACCGATTGGGTTTGTTATACTTACTTCTTTCTGATGCTCAATCAAATATTGCTTAAATTTGTCAATTTCCATTTTTACCGAACTGCCGTCGGGAGAAGTCAGTTGCACTTTCCCGTCTGAAGTCGGAGTGGCTACCCTATCTCCGATTTTCAATTGTTGTATCGCCTGCTGAGGAGCAGCTGCATTTGTTGCTACACTTAAATCTGGCATTTTTACCCCTTTCCTTAGTTAAAAGTGAGAATTGAGAGGCGAGAATAAAATCTATTCAACCTTTCAACAGTTCAACCTTTCAACGATATTGTTAACATAACTAACCTTATTTATATAAAGTAAAAATTCATCAAATAATTGCTCCGGCTTGGTACTCTTGGAGTTGTAATTTAGCAATTAATAAGGTTTAGCAGGCTTAATAATTTGTTACATTAGAATTTTTTTAATCTGGCGTAAGTTGCGTCCATAGCTTTCTTGCCCAATTTACCGAAATCTATTGTATACATCGTGCTTTCACCTATCTGCGTAACTTCCTCAATATGCCCTACGCCGAGTTTTTCATGAAAAACCCTCTCTCCGGCGTTGAAAAAATACGGGACGGATGATAATTTTTCCTGTTCTTTTAGTTTTTCCTCGGCTTCTTGTTTTCTTTTTTCTTCAAGCATACGTTTAATTGCGTTGTCTTTAAAAAATTCGTCAATTTTTTCTTTTTCGGCGGCCACATTTTTCTGATTTTTATTTAAAATAATACGGCTTGGAGATTTATTGCTATTGGGCTGGTAAGCCCGATCTACTTTGCCATTATTTATTCTGTTTCCTGTTTCCCGTTCCCAGTTCCCCCTTTTAGACGGGGCCACAAAATCTTTTCCAAACCCGTCCCGAGGCTTTATGTAACCGTATTTGTCAGAGGGCGTCGAAGGCGTCTTGTTAACATTTACACCCTTAATTTTATTAACCGCACTCTTGAAAGTATTTTGGGTGGATACATTGTCTGAATATGAACTTTCGAGAAGGTCCTTAGGGATTTCTTCCAAAAACCTGCTTGAGTTGTAGTATTTGTACTCGCCCCACATTTGGCGGCGTTTTGCACTCGACAGATACAAAGTTTCCTCCGCTCTGGTAACGCCCACGTACATTAATCTGCGTTCTTCTTCAAGCTCGGATGCGGATGCAAACGTTCTTTGATGGGGAAAAATTCCTTCCTCCAGTCCGGCAAGAAACACGACCGGAAATTCCAGTCCTTTTGCAGAGTGCAAAGTCATTAGAGTTACGTTGTTTGAAATATTTTCAAGTCCGTCGATATCTGAAACAAGTGCAACCTGAGATAAAAATTCGCCCAGAATGTTGTTTAAATCTTCCGGTTCAAATTCGCCCGCAACGTTCACCAATTCCTGCAAGTTGTCAATTCTTGACTCATTTTCCGGAGTTTTTTCCTCGTTTAATTCTCTCAAATATCCGCTTCTTTCAATTACAAGTGCAATAAATTCTCTCAAATTGTACTTATTTTGCACCGATTTTAAACCTGAAATTAAATCGGTAAACTTCTTTAGCTTTTTTTTGGTTTTTGAATTTATGCTTTCAACTTCATCAAGCACTAAAACAGCTTCAAATAAGCTTATATCTTTATCGTTGGCTATCGCTTGAAGATTTTTTATAGTAGTTTCGCCGATTGCACGTTTTGGAACATTTACAATCCTTTTGAAACTCTGCGAATCATGCGGGTTATAAATCAATTTTAAATACGCAACGATATCCTTAATCTCTTTTCTGTCGTAGAATTTCAGCCCACCGTAAATTCTATATGGAATCGCATGTGCTATGCAGGCTTCTTCAATCGCACGGGACTGGGCGTTTGTCCTGTAAAGCACAGCAAATTTATTATAATCTTCACCTGCATTTTTAATTGTTTGAGCTATGTAATTCGCCTCATCAGCTTCATCCTGAGCCTCAAAGTACTGAATTTTTTCTCCCTTGCCTTTTTGAGAGTAAAGCACTTTTTCTACCCGCTCCTCGTTATTTTCAATAATCGCATTTGCGACATTCAGGATATTTTCGGTCGAGCGGTAATTTTGTTCAAGCTTAATCACGGCTGTATCCTTGAAATCACGTTTAAAGTTTAAAATAATTCTGAAGTCCGCCCCCCTCCAGCTGTAAATTGACTGGTCAACATCGCCTACGACACAAAGTGAACGGTGGGTTGAACGGTCGAATGGTTGAACAGTCGAATGGTTTTCTGAATCAAACTTTTCAACTTTTCGACTTATCGACTTATCAACTTCTGTTTCCTCATTATTCGTATAGAGCATTTTGACTAAAGAATACTGTGCCGGATTTGTGTCTTGAAATTCATCAACCAGAACATGTTTAAATCTTGAAAAATATTTTTCCCGCACTTCCGGACATTTTTCCAGAAGTTTTACGGCAAGCATAAGCATATCGTCAAAATCAATTGCATTATTGTTGTTTAGGCTGTTTTCGTATTCCTCAAACACTGATGCGACTTTTTGTGACTTAAAATCCCTTGCAAAAGTCGAAAAACTGAAAGCGTCCTGCATTTTGTTCTTTGCGTTTGAAATAATTGTTTTAATATATTTCGGAGCATAAATTTTATCATCAAGATTAAGTTTTTTTATTGCGGACTTTATTACCGCCATTGAATCCTGCTCATCGTAAATCGTAAAATTTTTGTCCAATTTTTTGCCGGACTGAAATGCAAAATTTTCGACATCCTGACGCAAAATTCGTCCGCAAATACTGTGAAAAGTTCCTACCCACATGTATTTGACAACTTCTTCACCCAACATTGAGGCGAGTCTTTCTCTCATTTCTCTGGCGGCTTTATTTGTAAAAGTCACCGCTAAAATCTCTCCGGCTCTGACTCCGGATTGTATCAGATAAGCAATTCTGGACGTCAAAACGCGGGTCTTTCCGCTGCCCGCACCCGCCAAAATAAGCAGGGTTCCTTGAATGTTTTTAACCGCCTTCAACTGCTCTTGGTTAAGATTTTCTAAAATATTTTCCATTCCCCTATTCCCAAATTAATTTTTTGTGTTACAATTATCGTAACAGAAAAATAGTGTTTTTTAAAGAGTAAGGTAAGAAAAATGGCAGAAATGAATTTTGACAAACAAAATGACGAAAAGGAACAACAATCCTCGATTATGGTTCCCATGGACGATTTAGACAGCATTTCGGAAGAAAATGCCGATACTGTCGACGAATTGGCAATGGAATTGGCAACTATCCAGCAATCAGCTAAAAGAATTGCGATAATCGGAAGCAGAAACCTGCCGATTACTCACCAGCAACTGATAGAAACACTTGCGACAGCACTTGTAAAACAAGGTAACACCATTATAACTTCAGGCGGCTCTTCGGGGACAAACGCTGCTGCAATCAGAGGTGCAATGAAAGCCAATCCTGATAAATTAAAAGTTATTTTGCCTCAAACAATTGGCCAACAACCTTCGGATGTTCAAGATCAGCTTATCGGCGTTCCTAATATTGTTGAACACTCCGACAGGGCCATGATGACTCTGGCTGATGCCTCAAGAGTGTGCAACAGAGAGATTATTGACGATTGCAATCAACTCATTTGCTTCCTTTCGCACACCAGCAAAACCCTTCATAAGGCCGTCGAGTACGCCGAAGAAGGCTATAAAGTTATTACCGTATTTTACCTAGATTAATAACAATGAATAATGAGTACGTAAAAAAGCTTACGGGAAAAAACCCTAACGATTTTGAGTTTGCAGCGGCTCATATAATAAACAATTCTGATGTTGAAGCCTTTTCTGCACTTGTTGCACAGGGCGATTTTTTATTTGATTTTATCAAAAAAAATGTTGAAAAAAGACTTTTGGCGGTTGTAAACGGGCAAAATTATAAAAATCTGCTTGCTTTTTTAAAAATTTATTCTCCGGATTATGAGGATTTTATTGTTTTTTCGCTTGTAAAATTTGCCGATGAAGATTTAACGGATGAAATGCTTGAATTGCTTGAAAACGGCACAGAAGAGCAAAAAGCTTATGCTGCAAAGTATTTTTCGCATATTAATGATACTTTGGCGGTTGATTTTTTGAGAAAATATTCCTATTCCGATTTTGACCCGCTTGCACTTAACTGTGCCGAGGCACTTTCCAAAATGAAGGATGAATTTTCTTACAACTTTGCGTTGGAAAAAATAAAATCAGATGATGAATTTGAAAAACTTTCCGCCGTGAGATTTTTAAGTGCCTACAAGGATAAAAGAGCTTTGGGTATGCTTTTTGAAGCTATGAAAAAATCTTCCATGCCTGAAAATACCGCTTCTGAAATTTGTTATTTGCAAAGTTTTCTTGAATTGTTGGACACAGAATTCAAGAATGACACGGTTTTGGCTATAAATCATATCCTCAACGGGCTTGGTGAAATAATTCTGCTCGGACAGCTTTTTGATTTTCAGCTTTTTGAGGTGATTGAAAAATTAATCGGGATTCAAGGGGCAAATGACAGCAGAATTGCCCTTACTTTGCTTAATGCTAAGTTGAAATTCGAACAGTTGACTGAAAATGAGGAATATATTTTTGACGAGGATAAAAACACCAAGTCGGAAGTTTATGAAATAAAAAGCCTTCTGAATTCGCAAAGTGAGAGATTTTGGGAGGAACAAAAAAAATTATTTCAAAATGAATTGCAAGAAGAAAGCGAATTTGTGTTTTCCGCACTTGAATTAGTCCAAGAACTTGCTCTGACGGAAGCTTTGGGCAAATTAAAATTGCTTTTGAATTCGACAAACCAGACAATAATTTTAAAAACAGTTGAAGTCATAAAAGCTTTGGGTAAGGTGGCGGAAATCGACAAAAATAAGGTTTTGGAAAAAATTTCAGATGAAAATATTAAGGCGATAATTTTAAGCTGTTTCTCTTAATTTTTCGTCCAATACTTCGTCGATGAACTTGTTTAGGCTTTTACCCTTTCTTTGAGCTCTTTTCACCAGTTTATAATGTTTTTCGGGTGTGGTCCTGTATGTAATACTCCCTTTAAAATTAATTACATTTAAAGGTTCGGGAATTAAAGTGTTATCTTTCAACATGGCATTTAAATGGCATCTTAATGCATCTTTTATCATGGAAGTTGCCTCTCCTAAAGTATCCCCGTGGGACATGCAACCGTCTAACTCAGCAATAGAGGCAACATAGCAACCATCTTCATCGCTCCATTTTATGGCGTAAGACCATGGCAAGTTTAAATAATATTCAAGATTTTTATTCATTTATTGCCTCCTGTATCAGTTTAATTTGGTAGTATTTCATTTCTTTTTTATTTACGACAAGTGTAATGTGTTTTTTATTTAGCTTGCCGTAGGTGATATGAGACCCCTCTCTGTTAACAACGCTGTAACCAAAATACATTAGTATTTTTTCAGCATCATTACTTGATATTGGCTTCATGTCTAATATTTTTTGAACTAACTTATCTCTTTTGGTCATACAATCATGATAGCATAAATGATAGCAAAAGTCAAGCTAAGGAGAGATTTTTCAGACAGCCGCCCTTTGTTGAAAACTAGCCCAACTCCCCGTGTTCGTCGGTTCCGCCGGTTTTTATCAGGTTGTATTTGCTCCCTAGTTTTTCAACCGTGTTTATTGTGTGAAATTTCACAATCCGGCGATGCCTTGCATACGGATAATAAACTTCTATCCCGTCCATGCCCAATTTCACCAAATTGTTTACCAATCGGTCAAGACTTAGGGTAAAACAGCAGGCAGGGTGAGCCAAAACAGCTAAACCGCCGGCATCATGGATTGCTTTTATAACTCTTTTAGGATGTTTGAAAGAAAAAATCCGAACCCAGTCTGCCTCCGTGCCACGCTTAGTTTTTGCACATAAAGCCTGCAGTTCTTTGTTATTCACGTCAACCCCGTACCCGAGCATATGAAGAAAAACCGTTCCATACCAGCAGTCAAACTCAATTGCAGGAATTACCATTTCCTCTTTTAAAATATCTGTCTGTAAATAGGCGTTAAGCGTGTTGTGGTCAGAAATTGCAATGTATTTTAATCCAATGGATTTTGCTTGTGCTACAAGTGTTTCCGCATTTCCATCCCCATCTGAGAAAGTCGAGTGGATGTGCAAATTGACGTTACTTTCGTAATCTTCTTTTGTAAAAGATTTAATTAATTCTTTGTAATTTTTGTTCATTTCTTGTTTTCGCATTTGTGTATATATTTTATTTATATTAAAATATAATAAAACAAACAGGGATAAATGTGTATTTGAATTTAATAAAATCCCTGAAAAACAGTTATGATGGAGAATTAAGGAACATGAGCAAGATTAAAGATAGTGTTTGGAGTATTTTTAAGCAGGGCGTGAAGTTATATTTTACAAACTTCGGCAGCTTTTTTAAATATATGGCGTTCCCTGTGTTCGGGCAAATTTTGGGGATAATTTTAATTCTGACGGCGTCATATTTTTACGCCGTGAATTTACCTAAAATAATTGTGCCGGGTGGAATTTTTGACAATTTTTCAATGATTTTTTTAGTTTTATTTATAATAATATTGCCCGGCGGGATTGTTTTGATTAAAGCGTTTTGGGATTATCTGGTCGCATATAGTGCCGTAAATTCAATGCTTGAAAATATGCTCAAATCAGGCAGGGTGTACGATTTTCACGCCCATAACGAAGTAATTACAAGAAGAAGCGGAAGTTATGGCGTGCTTTGGCTGTTGTTGGCAATTTTTGCCGCTATCGGTGCTTTCCCGCTTTTTTGGGTAGTTGCGGGAATTTTGTTCGTGTATTTTGTACTAATCTTTCAGGTATTTGCATTTGAACCCGACAAATCTCCCATAGGCTGTTTTAAAAAGAGTTTGATAATTATTAAAGGGAATTTTGCAAGAACGGTGGGGCTTATGGCCCTTATTGGAGCCTTAACTTACTGGATTTTGCCTGATTTAATCAAGTTTTTGTTTGAAACAATCAACATTATCGGGTTTTTAGCTATCCCGCTTGACGCTTGGACAAGCCAGCTGCCGATAATTCAAATGAATAAGCTTCTTCTGCAAACCCCTACGGCCTATCAATTGACTTCGCTTTTAATTGCAAAATCAATTATTACCTTCTTCCTGAGTTATATTATAACTTCGCTGACTCTTCCTTTGAGGGTTATTTGCTGGGGACTCTGGTATAAAAATTTGAACAAAGGTGAAGTTAAGCTGGATAAGAGAATATTGGACAGGGCTGAGGCAAAAGATTAATGTCTCTCACCCAACCCCTCTCCCGCAAGGGGCGAGGGGAGGAGAAAAAATGTTTCGTTGCAAAAACTGCAAATCAATAGATAAATTTGAATTAATGTTTTCGCCTGATTATAAGGGTGAAAAAAAATTCGTGCAAAAATACAACAAGAAAAATGACATTGAAATAACCGTGGACGGATACACGTTTGTGCCGGACTTGGCGTTTATGAACGACCATGCGGTATGCAGATATTGCGGACAGATTTATGTTTGGGACTACGACGTGGTGAACAGCAAATAAGAAATAGGCGGAATTCAATTCCGCCAACATGAAATATGAAAGAAGGATAAAATGAGGAACGATAACAGGAGAAACGACGAATTAAGAAAAATTGAATTCACAAGGGATTTTACAAAAAACGCTCTTGGCTCTGTGCTGGTGGAATTTGGAGACACAAAGGTTATTACAACGGCGTCGGTGGATTTTTCCAAGCCCAAATGGATGGAAAAGGACAGCAAAAGCGGCTGGGTTTCAGCAGAATATTCGCTTTTGCCTTCGTCCACTAATACAAGATGCAAGCGGGAAAGAACGTGTATTTCGGGGCGGACTCAGGAAATCCAAAGACTTATCGGAAGAAGCCTGAGGGCCTGCGTTGATTTGGAAAAAATGCCTGAAATGACCATAATAATTGATGCTGACGTAATTCAAGCCGATGGCGGCACCAGAACGGCGAGCATTTGCGGCGGATTTTTGGCACTTAAAGATGCGGTTGAAAAATTAATCAAGGATGGAAAGCTGAAAGAAAATCCTATTATAGAGCCGATTGCGGCTATTTCTGCCGGAATTGTCGAAGGCGAAGTCAGGCTTGATTTGAATTATGAAGAGGATTCCTCAGCTCAGGCTGATGCGAATGTTGTTTTGACAGAAAGCGGGAAGATAATCGAGTTTCAAACGACCGCCGAAGGCGAGCCGTTTTCAAAGGAACAAATGTTGGAAATCTTCCAAACCGCACAAAAAGGAGTGGGCAAAATAATCGGGATGTATTCTTAATATAAGCTTACAAACCCTTGCAAATCAGTTATTTAAAAAATAGAATTGAATTAAAAGGAGTATGAAATGAAAAAGAAAATTTTATTGTTGGCATTAGCTTTAATCATAGTTTCGCCTTGTTTTGCAGTAACACAATCTGCTAAGGTTTCTAAAAATAAAGAAAATGCAACGCCCGTAACTGAACAAGAAATGACATTAGGGGTTGTGCAGAGACAAATACGGCTGGGAACATCCCAAGACGAAGTTGCATTGGCTTTGGGCTCACCAAATATAGTAACAAGGGATTCAGATGGTAAGGATACGTGGATTTATGACAAAGTCGCTTCAATCACCTCTTATTCGGATAGTGGATTTGGTGTAGGTGCAGGCGGAGGTGTCGGCGGTGGCGGTTCAAACGTCGGCGGCGGCGGCATTCTGGGGGTTGGTTACAAAAAAAATCAAGGTCAGATACAATCGGTTCAAAAAACTTTAACTGTTGTAATTAAATTTGATAAAAATTACAAGGTGGAATCATTTACGTATCACATGAGTAAATTTTAGGCAGGAGCAAGAATGAAAAAAATTTTATGCCTTGTGATAATTTTTGTTTTGGCTTTTGTCCCAATACCTACACTGGCAAAGAAAGTTAAAGTAGAAAAAACAGACAGTCCCCTTGAAACACAATTGGAAAAAAGAGAGTTTCAGACAAGAATTTATAACACCAAAGATACAAAAATGGTTATGAAATCAGCAATAAATACATTACAAGATGAGGGATTTAACCTGTCAAATGCCAACACTGAACTGGGAATTATTACAGCCCAAAAAGAATTTGATGTTCATATGTCTACCGGAAAAGAAATATTGATAAGATCAGTTTATGCCGTTGCTTTTGGTATTATTGGCTTAATGCTCTCCGAAAATGTGGTTAAAAGTTCTGTTCATTCAATTTCTGCAAGTGTTAATGTCAGTGAATTCGGAAAACAAACCAAGGTAAGAGTCAATTTCACCGAAAAAACTAAAAAAAATTCTGCAAAGGTTGAAGATATTAAAGATGAAAAAATTTATCAGGCATTTTTTGAAAAACTAGATAAAAGTTTATTTATACAAAATCAAGGAATTTGATTTCTTTTTAGATAGCCAAACATTATTATATTGTTTGGGGTAGAAACCCCAACCTACTGGCCACGAATAAATCGGACTTTTTGACGCATGACTGTTGTGACAGCAAACGATTTTATATCCTCACTCCAATAAAAGTATAATCAAAAAACGGTTTTACAAAATACGTTCGGGCTACGAATAAATCGGACTTTTTGATGCATGACTGTTGTGACAGCAAACGATTTTATATCCTCACTCCAATAAAAGTATAATCAAAAAACGGTTTTACAAAATACGTTCGGGCTACGAATAATAGCGGGAGACGAGGCTCGAACTCGCGACATCATCCTTGGCAAGGATGCATTCTACCACTGAATTACCCCCGCATATTGCTCGTATGTTCTATTTTACACAATCAAAAAAAAAATTCAAGAGAAATTTTTCCGTTGGTAAAATTTTAATAATATTCATTAATTTTTGTATACCTTTGCTTTAAATATATTTTATTGTGTATTAAAATTTTAAAAGAGGATGCGGAAAAAGTCTAAAAATGACAATTTTTAGAACTTTTTCAAATCCGACCTAGGAAGTGCTAAGTCCTTACCGGCTGCGGGACAGCCGGCGGTAAGGACGAAAGCCGGACAAGAGAGATTGCGAGAAAAATTTTAATTTTTCCGCAAGCTCAAAAGGACTTGAGCAATGGCAAGAATCGCAGAAAAAGAAAAAAGAGAAGTGAATTCAACTCTTATTCCTCAAAACGTTGAGGCGGAAGAGGCAGTTTTGGGTGCCATTTTGGTTAATCCCAGCGTTATTACAAAGGTTGTTGAATTTATAACTCCCGAAAGTTTTTACAAACCTGCTCATCGCTACGTTTACGAGGCCATGTTCCAACTGTTTAATCAAAACGAACGCATTGATATAGTTTCGGTTTCGGATGTTTTGAGCTTTAATTCGAAGCTTGAAATCATTGGCGGACGTGCGTTTATTAATGATTTAAGCTACAAAACGATTACAACATCAAATATAGAATATTACGCCAAGATTGTTCAGGAAAAGGCGATTAAGCGGGCTCTCATCAATGCCGGCTCAGAAATTGTTTCTCTCGGTTACGACCTGAATTCAACCGATGAATCCTTGGACAATGCGGAGAGACTTATTTTTGATATAGCTGCCAAAAAAGCCGCTAAAGATTTGGCACATGTCAAAGATTTAGTTCTTGCAAGTTATGAAAAAATCGAATACAGATATAACCACAGGGACGAATTGACAGGGGTTCCGACCGGATTTTATGAGCTTGACAACATGACAAGCGGGTTCCAAAAATCGGATTTGATAATTCTTGCGGCACGTCCTTCAATGGGTAAGACGGCTTTTGCTCTCAATATTGCCCAAAACGTTGCAATAAGGTCAAAAATTCCCGTTGCGATATTTTCACTTGAAATGTCAAAAGAACAACTGGTTCAAAGAATGTTGTGTTCGGAGGCCGAAGTCGATACTCAAAAAATCAGAACGGGCAACATGCAAAGAAAAGACTGGGACAAACTTGCAAATTCAATGAGTGATATTTCTGAAGCACCGCTTTATATAGACGATACAGCAGGCTGTACCTTGACCGATATACGTGCAAAATGCCGCAGGCTTGCCATGGAAGAAAAAAATCTCGGGCTTATCGTAATCGACTATTTGCAGCTGATGGAAGGCGTAGGCAAAGAGGACCGTATTCAACAGATTTCTGCTATTTCAAGAGGTCTGAAAACCCTTGCAAGGGAACTTGATATTCCGGTAGTCGCACTTTCTCAGCTTTCCCGTGCGGTTGAACAGCGAAAAGACCGCCGTCCTATGCTTTCTGACTTGAGAGAATCCGGTGCGATTGAGCAAGACGCCGATATCGTTATGTTTATTTACAGAGATGATTATTATAACCGTGAAGAAGGCGAAGATATGCCAAAATCAACCGGCAAAGAAGGTAAATCTGAAATTTTGATATCAAAACAAAGAAACGGCCCTGTCGGTAATTTTGAATTACTATTTCAATCAAATATTACAAAATTCAAAAACCCGATTAAAACAGATATTTTTTAGAAGTGGGCCGTCGAATAAGATTAATTCTTCAAACCTTTCCTTCTTGCCGTTTACCTGTTTACCCTCCCCAATCGGGTATTGGATAAAGTATTATTTTTCAATATTCTTATAATATGAGAAAAATTATTTTATTTTTAATCTTAATTCTTATTATAAATCCGGTTTGGCCTGAGACTTACAATGTCTACAAACCGGACGAATTTTCGCAGAAAAAATTTAGCGAACCTGATGAAAGAGTTCTTTTTATTCTGGATTTTTCGCAGAGTATGACTGAAAAAATTGAATCGAAGCGAAAAGTGGATTTAATGTTAAATACTATGTCCCAAATCCTTCCCTACATTAATCCGAAAACATGGGTCGGACTCAGAGTTTACGGGAACAGGCTCGGATTTACGCAGTATGATGCTTGCAAAGCGAGTTCGCTTCTTGTCCCGATAACCCCTGAAAGTGCGAGTCAAATTCAAGCAAGGCTTGCAAAAACAAGCCCGAGGGGCATGACTCCCATCACTTATTCATTGAAAAAAGCTGTTGAAAGTGATTTTCTAGGGTTTAACGGTAAAAAACACATAATTTTGCTGACCGATGGCGGCGAAAATTGCGACGAAAGCCCCTGCGTCTGGGCCATGGAGTTAATTAAGACGAGAAAAGACGTCAAAATAGATGTTATTGCGTTCAATATTTCAGACAAAGACGACCTTGACCAGCTTCAATGCACTGCACTTGTTACCGCAGGGAAATTCCACACTGCTAAAACATCTGCCGAGCTTGTCCAGAGCTTGCAAAAGTCGTTGAATATCCATAAGCAGGTAGATGCGAAGATTATTTTAAATCCCTGAATAAATTTTCCCATCCGCTTTTAATTAAACAAATTCAATTGCGGAACTTCAACTTCCAATTTGTCCGTATTTACTCCCTTTTTGCGTTTGGATAAATCGTTCGAAAAATCCTTCTGCATCTTATGCATCAAATCCATTGAGCGTTCGATTACGCTGTTTGGCAGGCCCGCCATCTTTGCAACCTGCACCCCGTAACTTCTGCTCGCCCCGCCTTGAACAATTTTCCGCAGAAATTCAATCTCGCCGTTTTCTTCGGAAATCGTTATTCTGTAGTTTTTTATCTGGGGGTAAGTTTTTGTCATAACATTCAATTCATGATAGTGCGTTGCAAAAATGCATCTTGCCTTGATTTTTGTCGCAATAAATTCAGCAACCGCCCAGGCAATTGCAACCCCATCATAAGTGCTGGTGCCTCGGCCGATTTCATCAAGCAAAATTAAACTTTTTTCACTCGCAGAGTTTAAAATGTAAGCCGTTTCAATCATTTCAACCATAAATGTCGATTGGCCCAGCGTCAGGTCGTCACTTGCCCCGACACGGGTGAAAATTTTGTCCACAACCCCGATTTTAGCCCAATCCGCAGGAACAAACGAACCCATTTGTGCCAAAATCGCAATCAAAGCGTTTTGACGCATAAAAGTCGATTTTCCGGCCATGTTCGGACCTGTTAAAATCATAAACTCGGTTTTATCGGTATCATCGCCATAAGCCAGTTCCAAATCGTTCGAGACATAAGCTCCAAGCGGTAAAATCTTTTCCAGCACCGCATGCCGGCCATTTTTAACCAAAAAATCGCTGCTCTCATCTACAATCGGTTTCGTGTAGCCGTTTTCGGCCGCAACCATCGCCAGAGAGGTCAAAACGTCTATTTTCGCTATGCAATCTGCAACTTCCCTGATTTTCGTAACGTATTCCTTTGAATAATTTTTTAAGTCATTGAATAATTTATTTTCAAGTTCTCTTGCCTTAAATTGGGCTGAAAGCACATCATCCTCGTGTCTTTTCAACTCATCCGTAATAAATCTTTCAGCATTGGTGAGTGTTTGTTTTCTGACATAATTATTCGGGACAAGGTTCAAGTTTGAGTTTGTAATTTCGATAAAGAAGCCGAAAACCTTGTTATAACCCACTTTTAAAAATTTGCAGCCTGTTTTTTCCTTTTCTGTTTCCTCAAATTCCTTTAGCCATTTTTCTCCGCCGGTTAAAAGATCGTTGAAGTAATCCAATTCTCCGCTTACTCCGGCCTTTATTACTCCGCCGTCTTTTGTCAAGATGGGTGCATCTTCTCTTATTGTTCTTTCAATAATATTAGCAAATTCACTCAACTCAAGCTCATATTCGCCGAGTTTTGAAAACAGTTCAGTATCAAGTTCGCCTGTAGCGGAAATTAAATTTGGGAGCAAAAACAAAGTATCCTTAAGGCTTAAGAAATCTCTCGGGTTAGCTGAATTGTTGCTTAGTCTGGTTGAAAGGCGTTGAATGTCATAGACCTTGCTCAGCATATTTGAAAGTTCATTTCGCACGTTGGATTTTGAAAGAAGCTCCTCTATGATATTTTGCCTTTGAGTGATTTCGGAAATATTTTTCAGCGGCTGGCAAATCCATGATTTGAGAAGTCTTGCACCCATATTAGTTTTTGTTTTGTCGATTGCCCACAAAAGTGAGCCGTATTTGTTTTTTTCACGCAAAGTTTGGGTTAGTTCCAAATTTTTTCTTGTAGTGGCGTCAATCATCACATATTCTGAAAGTTCATAAGGTTCAATTCTGTCAAATTTCGGGAAATTTTCCTTCATCGTTTCCCAGATATAAGCGACAATCGCCCCTGCCGCTTGAAATCCGAGTTTGTAATTTTCATAGCCGAAGGACTCAAGCGAATTTGTTTTGAAAACCGTTTTGAGATTATTAATTGCGAAATCCGTTTCAAAAATATTTGAAGGCACTTTTGAACAGTTATAATTATTAAAAATTTCATCCGGCAAATCAATTTTTTCTTCTGGAACAATCTGAAAAGGCATAATTTTTTGGGCAACGGAGGGTGCTATAATTTCAGACGGCTGAAGCCTTGCAAGTTCAGATAAAATCATGTTCAATGACGCCTGCGTGGTTTTGAATTCACCCGTTGAGATATCTGTGTAGGCAAATCCGTACAAATCACTGTCTTTTTTGCTTTTAAAGATGGCACAAATATAATTGTTGCTGTTTTTTTCGAGCAAATTGCTTTCGGTCAGTGTTCCTGCGGTCACAAGTCTTACGACACCCCGTTTTACAATGCCTTTGGCATCTTTTGGGTCCTCTAACTGCTCGCAAATGGCGACTTTATAATTTTTTTCAATGAGTTTTTCCAAATAATTATCGATAGCTTTAGCCGGAACCCCCGCAAGCGGAACTCTGCCCAAAACAGGACCGGCATCACGTCCGGTAAGTGTCAGTTCCAATTCTCTTGACATAGTTTCAGCGTCTTCAAAAAAGGTTTCATAGAAATCCCCGAGGCGATAGAGCAAGATTACCCCCTGATGCTGGCGTTTAATCTCAAGATACTGCTGCATTACGGGAGTTGTGTCCGAAATGTTTACATCTAAACTATTTACATGATTGATTTCTGTCTTTGTCATCGCTATACTTATCCCTATGGAAGTATATTAACATGAAAACAGGAGATATTCACAGGAGAAGTTAAGCTATGGGTTGTTTGAAAAATATTTTTAAAGCGGTGATTTTAGTGCTTGCCATAGTCGGTTTTACGTCCTTGGGCGGTAAAGATTACGTGGTAAAAATGTGGAATGATTATTTTAACCCGCCGCAAGATGTAATGGTTGAAAGGGCAAAGAAAGTCGGGGATTTCTCTCAGGTCTCAGACGAATTCGAAATAGACAAAGCCGCAAGTGCCTTAGGTTACAACGGAGTTTTGGCAGAACATAAGGCGACAGGCCAAAAAATGGTAGTGGTAGATTCGGGGAAAAAGCCGCTTCTTACTCCTCAAGATTTTAAAGAAGGCAAAGTTGAAGAAAAATTGCAGGATTTGACTCAAAAGTTCAAATATTCCGTTATAAACGTTAAAGACTTAAAAATTGTTAAAAGAGGGCATATAAGAACATTCGGCAAGGTCGCACCATACGCAAAATTCACGGCCAAAATAAGCAAAGTCCCGGGCGGAGATGTCGAAGGGATTATTTCTGCAGTTGAAACAAACGACGGTAAAACAAAAATAATTATTTCAGCAAACGAAAAGGGTAAATATTCACAGCTGATTGCGGAAGATTTTTTTAAAAAAGTCAGAGAATAGTAACTTTTGGACAGCAAGTGGCTGTCTAAAAAGTCCTGCTGAAAACGTCTTGCCGGAACAAGAAACGTCGGCTGTTCATGGGAATGTACTTAATCCGGCATCTCAAGTGTGAGGTCCCGAAATAAGTACAATCTCTTTTGGAGCCGATAATTTACGTTTCGGGACGACGAGACGGGGGACTTTTTAGGCAACTTTGTTTGACGAAATCCGTTATCTCATCCAATGCGGTTTGTGCATCGATTTTTGATATAACCAGTCCTTTTTCATATTTTTTAACCCTCTCTGGCGAAGCTCCTACGTCAAAGCAGGCAACCGGCATGCCCAAAGTCATTGCCTCACTTGTCGTGTAAGAATAAGTTTCGGGGCAAACTGACGGAACAAAAACAATATCCGCACCGTGAGCGGTTAAAAGTTCGGGTAAATCTTCGCGGTCATATTTGCCCGTTGCCGTGACGTCATTTTTACCTTCATACTCCCCTATCACAGTGATTTTCACATCTTTAATACCTTTTTCTTTAATCAGAGAGGCCATTCGGGTTATAATTTTTTTGCCTTTATAAATAGCGTTGGCATTTCCCAATACCGCAATATTTATTACTTCTTTTTTTTCTTTTTGCAAAGTTTTTTTTATTTTTTTGAATTCTAATATCTTATGAGGCTCAATTTTCATCTTGCTTTCTAAATGGGGGTAAGCTTTTTTGAGTATATTTCTGCTTGATTCCGAAAATACAATGATTTCATTAGTGCAGTTTGTATAAAAATCCGACCACATATTTCGCCAACTATGAATATCAGCGAATTGTTTTTTAAATATCGGGGCGATATTGGGGTTTTTAGAAAAACACTCCCGACATTTTTCAGCGGCCGGAATATTGCAAAATTCAGTTTTTTCATTCAGCAAAAATATGCCCGGACAAACGCTGTAATAGTCATGCAGCATCATTGTAATTTTATTTTTATTTTTTAGCCCCCTGATAAAATCAAAAACCGCACCAATATCCGGATAACCGCACAAATTATTAACAACAACGTCAAATTTTTCGAGTTCGGATAAAAACGTTTTTACCTCTTCTAAAGTTTTGAAAGTCATCTGAGTTTGTATGTTCTTGCCGTAAATACTAAATTTGTAAAATCCGAGTTCAATCGGCTGCAATCTTAAAACAAAATCTTTTTCGTCCAATTCATTCAATTTGTTTTTGAAATAAAATTCTGCCCCTCCGCCTGCAAAATGGTCAACCCAAAGAGTAATTTCTTTGGCATTAATGTTCAATTTTGGTCTAAAATCGATGTTTATTTTTTTTTGATAAACCCGAATTCCCCTAAAAAAGACTTCCACTTTGTCTTTAGAAAAAACTTTTTCAAAAAGCGGGATTGATAAAAACAGATAATTAATCTTATTTTCTTTTCTTATTTTTTTAAATAATTTCATTTACAAATCTCTTTATTTTTAGACTTTTTCCGCATTCTCTTTATAATTAGAGATTGTACCACCAAATATTTGTTGATAAAACATCTATTTACAATAAAAATAGTTTAGGTTAGAATAATCGAGAGAGAAAAAGAAGAAACGGTGTCCTATGGGAAAAGATTTAAAGTATAAGAGAATTTTATTAAAAATCAGCGGCGAAGCCCTTTTGGGCAATCAGGAGTTTGGAATTGACCCCAAACCCATTGAAATGATTGCCAGAGAAATCAAGCTTGCACACGATGAAGGTGCAGAGATTGCAATTGTTGTCGGCGGCGGAAATATTTTCAGAGGGGTCAAGAACAGTGCAAAACTCGGAATGGATCAGGCTTCGGGTGATTATGTAGGCATGCTCGCAACGGTTATGAACGCACTTGTACTCCAAAGTGCCTTAAAAGCAATTGGCGTATCTTGCAGGGTTCAGTCCGCAATACAAATGAATCAGGTTGCAGAGCCTTATTTGAGATTTAAAGCGATACGGCACCTTGAAAAAGGGCGTGTTGTAATATTTGCAGCCGGTACCGGCAATCCGTTCTTTACGACCGACACGGCAGCCGCACTTAGAGCATCCGAAATCAATGCTGATGCAATGCTTATGGCAAAAAACGGTGTTGATGGTGTGTACACGGACGATCCGAAAATAAATTCCAAAGCTAAAAAATTAGACACCATAAAATATGACGATATAATTAAAGATGGCCTAAAGGTAATGGATACAGCCTCTTGTGCTTTATGCAAACAGAACAATATTCCGATTGTTGTTTTCGATTTTCAGGCTAAAAATAGTATTCAAAGAATTTTAAATTCAGAAAAAGTAGGAACATACGTAGGAGGATAAAATGTCAGAAGCAGTAGATGAACTATTTTTATTTGGCGAAGAAAAAATGGAAAAAGCTATAAATCAGCTTAGGCGTGAATTTGGGGCCATTCGTTCAGGACGGGCAAATCCGTTGATTTTAGACAAAGTTATAGTTGATTATTACGGTGCCCCGACTCAGCTTCGGCAAATGTCGCAAGTGACGGTTCAAGACGGCACAACTCTTGTCATATCCCCTTATGACAAATCTGTAATGAAAGAAATTGAAAAGGCAATAATTAAGGCTGAAATAGGCATAACACCAAACAGTGACGGTATAGTTATAAGACTTGCGTTCCCGCCTTTGACCGAAGAAAGAAGACGAGAACTTACAAAAGATGTAAGAAGAGTCGGAGAAGAGTCTAAAGTTGCAATAAGAAATGCACGCCGTGATATGGTGGATGATTTGAAAAAATTGGAAAAGTCGGAAAACTTACCCGAGGATATCGTGAAAGATAATCAGGAAGAAATTCAAAAATTAACAGATAAATACGTAAGAATTATTGAAACAGCGGTTGATGAAAAAGAAAAAGAGGTTTTAACAGTTTAATGAATTTGAGCTTAAATAACAATGCAACAAGGTTATTGACCGGTTTAATTATGGGGACTATCGCCCTTTGGTGCTTGTTATATGGCGGAATAGCTCTCTTGGGACTTATTTCCGTTGTCGTCTACTTGGGATCTAAAGAATACGTTCAAATTCTTGAAAACAAAGGGTTTTATCCTAGTTTAAAGGTAATTTTATTCTCGGATGCAATTTTTGCACTGCTTTCTTATTTTAACAGGTTCGACCTTGTGGCCATTGCTTTTACAGCATGTTCCATAAGTGCTTTTTTATGGGTATTATTTAGGGGCAGACAACCTTATATCGCGAACGTTTCAACCACTATTTTAGGATTTGTTTACGGCGGTTGGTTCCCTTTGCATCTTTTGTTGATAAGAGGTCTGAACGCGGAAAATTATCAGGGATTTCTGAAATTAAACATTCAAAATGACGGACTCGGATATGTGATGTTTTTGTTTATGGTAATAGTATTGACCGACACAGGATCTTATTATTTCGGGAAGAAATTCGGAAAACATAAATTATGTCCTGTTATCAGCCCGAAAAAAACTATTGAAGGTGCAATCGGCGGTGCAATTTGTGCAATTTTGGGTGCGGTAATTATCGGATATTTTATTCACCTGGGTCCCTACCACTCTGTGATTTTAGGTTTTTTATGCACGTTATTTGCACAGCTCGGTGACTTATCAGAATCTTTAATTAAGCGTGACGCGGGAGTTAAAGATTCAGGCAACACTTTGCCCGGCCATGGCGGATTTCTGGACAGAACAGACAGTTATGTTCTGACTATTCCGGTTATGTTTTATTATTTAAAATATTTTGTGGCATCAAATCAATTATGGCTTGATTTTATTAATTTTGTAAAGGGATTTTTCCATGCTCTTGGATTTTAAAAAGAAAATTAAAAAATTAGAGGAAATTTTTGGAATTAAAACGCAAAAACCTAATTTTTTTGAGAAAGCATTAACTCACACTTCTTTTACCAAAGAAAATGAAATAAGCCCTCTTGAAAGCTATGAGCGGTTGGAGTTTTTGGGTGATGCTGTTCTGAAATTGTGTATTTCTGATATTTTGTACAAAAATTTCCCCGAATATGCAGAAGGCGATTTGACAAAAATCCGCTCAATAATAGTTTCTGATAATATGTTGGCGGAAGTCGCAAAGCAAATCGGGCTTGCTGAATTAATTTTACTTGGAAAACAGGAGGAAAAAACCGGCGGACGTGAACGCAAATCAATTATGGCATGTGCCTTTGAGGCAATCTTAGGGGCATATTATTTAGAGGGAAAATTTAAAGAAATTTCAGAATTTCTGGAAAAAGCATTTGATGAATTTATAAAAGAAGTTGATGAACATTCTGAAAAATTTAATGCTAAAGCGGTTTTGCAGGAATACACGCAATCTCAGAACAAAAAACTGCCCGAGTATAATATTGTGGACGAGGTCGGCCCCGAACATGATAAAATATTTGTGGTGGAAGTACGTTATATGGACAAGGTTTTAGCGTCAGGACAGGGCAAAACCAAGCGGGAAGCGGAGCAGATTTGTGCGTACGAGGCTTGCGTCAAACTGGGAGCGATAAAAAGTGAGAAGTGAGAGGTGAGACGTGAGAGGAAAACTCTTCTCACCTTTCACAAAAACATAAAGTGAAAGGACTAAGAAACAGATGGCTACCATAATTTCCCCCTCAATATTATCAGCAGACTTTGCAAATTTGGAACGGGATATAAAACTCGTTGAAGAAGCCGGTGCGGATTGGCTTCATATCGACGTGATGGATGGGCATTTTGTGCCGAATATCACAATCGGCATCCCTGTCGTAAAAGCAATAAAAAAAGTTGCCTCAGTTCCTCTGGATGTCCATTTAATGATTGAAAACCCCGAAAAATACGTTGAGGCGTTCAAAAATGCAGGTGCGGACATTATAACTTTTCATTATGAAGCGGCAGATGATGTTTTGTCTGTGATTAATCTGATTAAATCTTTGGGCATAAAAGCAGGACTTTCAATAAAGCCCTCAACTTCGCCCGAAGAAATTTTCGAATATTTGCCTTACCTTGATTTGGTTCTGATAATGACGGTTGAACCAGGTTTCGGCGGTCAGGAATTTATACACGAATGTACTCAAAAAATTCCGGCCATTCGTCAGGAAGCTCCGGATAATTTGATAATTCAGGTTGACGGCGGCATAAACAACATAACAGGACACATCTGCACCTCACTGGGGGCAAACGCACTGGTTGCCGGGAATTACATATACGCCCATAAGGATATAAAACAAGCGGTTAAATCGTTGAGATAGAATTTTTTAAAATTAATCTTAAGCGATTCCTATTTTATTGTTGATAGGATGCGGAATTATTCCAAAAAACGGCTCACGTCATGCTGAACTTGTTTCAGCATCGCGTCAGCGAGCGACTTTGCGACCCTGCCTCTTGTTTTCTTTGCGAGGAACGAGCTTAGAAAACAG
>JBAYNW010000023.1:0-26291 GCA_041678605.1 Candidatus Gastranaerophilaceae bacterium
AAGCCTGCGAAAGTCAGAAAACAGGGTGGGGGGAATTGCAGCCAGCATGAGCCTTTTCACCCCCTCCCTGAATTTCTGGCACTCGTTGCCTCGCACCGAAATTCATCCCTCCCCTCAAGGGGGCGGGCAGGCGAACGCCTATTACTAAAGAGTTTCAGCCTTGCTTGCTTCCTGCTGACCTGTTGCTCTCTCGTTTCCCGATTTTTTAAAAATTTGCGAAGCATTATTGAACTTAATCACTTAGCATAGAATAAGTTTATAAGTCGATGAGTCGATAAGTTGAAGGGTCGAAAGGTTCTGCTCTCAATTCCCAATTCCCAATTCCCAATTTCCTTTTCCCGGTTCCCGTTCCCCGTTCCCAAAAACCATACCTCTAGCCCTCGTCTGTTTCATATTCGTCAATTATTTTTACAGCTTCTTCTTTTAAAAATTCAGAAGAATTTTTATCCTCGAGAATTTCGTCTAAAATATCCCTGCCGACCATATTGTAAAGTGCAATCAGGGCATTTTTCTTAACTTCATCATCTAAATCATCCAGCATCCCTTTAATCAGACCATAAGCTCTTTCGTCGTCAGAATCCATCAGTGCCTCAATTGCGTCAATTCTTATAATTGCCGATTCATCCATAAGGGAGTGTTCTAATGCCTTAAAAACCCTTTCGCTGCTAAAATTAAACTTGCCGAGTACCTCAATAACTCTTTCCTTCAAAAAAGTGAATTTGTCTATAAACCCTTTTTTTGTCTCCAAAATAGATACCAGTGGGTCCACGGCTCTTAAATCACCTATCATTCCGAGTGCAACAGCCGCAGATTCCCTTACGTAGACAGATTTTTCATCTTCATCCTGAACAATATTAATCAAAGGAGCAACCGCATACTTATCCCCGACCCTACCCAGAGCGTCTGCACATGCGAGCCTGACCTTGTAATTTTCGTCTCTGTCATTCAGGCAATATAAAAGAGATGTAACCGCACTTGTGTCTTTAAAATTGGCAACGGTTTTGGCACACATTGAGCGTAAATTTATTGAATTATTTTTGTTGAGCAGAAGGTCCAAAATTAAGTTTAAAGAAGACTTTTTGCGGTATTTGTCAATGCATCTTACCAGATACATCAAAACATCCTGATTTTTACTGACAGTCAAAAAATGGTTACATATAATAATAAAATCATCTTCAAGGTGCTGGCTTTCAAGCCTATCAATATTTCCCATCACAATATCCGACCCCACATCTTCCAGAACCTTGCAGTCGGCAGTAATTACTCCTAAATCAATTACCTTTTTCTCGTTCATGCTGAACCTATCTTTACTCCACAGGATACAATAAAGCCTATTTTTTTACAAGGCCAATATTCCAAAAGTCTTGTCTTGTTCGCTCGCGTTAAACGGGTCTAAGGTTTTTGTTTTCAAAAACTTTGTTTTTTCCAAACAAAAAACCTCGCCCTCTGCTCGCTCACGCTTTGCCTACTTTTTCTACAGAAAACCCTTACACATCAATCTGTTTTGCTTTAGTAAAAAGGCGAGAGTGTGGTTTTTCTTTTTGCCTACTTTTTCTTTTTACCAAAAGAAAAAGTAGGCTTGACATTTGAATTTGCTTTTGATATTGTATTCTTACAACCGTAGACAGTTAGTTATATTTATTAAATGACACAAGTCAGCTAACCGAGGGACACTAGCAAAAGAACAGTTATAAAAGGATTTTTTCCTGTAGGTATTTTGTAGTAAACTTTGCGGTTGATTAAAAAACGCAAAGATTTTTTGTGTATGAAGAATGTATTATTAATATAAGGAGTCAAAAATGTCAACAAAAGCCTTTAAGGACAACAAAATTGAAAAAATCAAAGAGCAGCTTAAAAAGGCAAAAGTGGCGGTTGTAACCGAATACAGAGGTTTTAGCGTTGAAGAAATTACCAACCTTAGACGCAGCCTGCAAAAAGAAGACGGAGATTACACGGTTACAAAAAACACTTTGGCTAAAATAGCCGTAAAGGGTACTGAATATGAGGTTTTGACTGATTGCTTTAAAGGACCGATTGCCTTAGCGTTCGGATTCAAGGATCAGGTCAGCCCCGTAAAAACATTATTCAATTTCATCAACGAAAATAAAAAAGGTGAAGTCCTCGCGGCGGCACTGGACGGAAAGCTTTTATCAGCCAATGAAACTAAAGCATTGTCAAATCTTCCTTCACGTGAAGAAATCTATGCCAAAATGCTCGGCTGTGTAAATTCACCGGCATCAGGTATTGCAAATTCAATGAATGCGGTTCTTACCAAACTGGTACGAACTTTGGACGCGGCAAAAGATAAATTGCCGGCTTAAAACAACAAATGTAGTAGTATAAAATAAAGGAGAAAAACAAATGGCAAACGTAACAACAATTTTAGAATCAATCGAAAAATTAACACTTTTGGAAGCAGCAGAATTAGTGAAAGCTATGGAAGAAAAGTTCGGTGTATCAGCAGCAGCTCCGGTTGCAGCAGTAGCAGCGGCGGCTCCTGTAGCAGCAGCAGCTGAAGAAGTAACTGAAGTTTCAGTTGTCTTATCAGCAGCAGGTGCAAACAAAATCGCCGTGTTGAAAGAAGTTAGAACAATCACGGGTCTTGGCTTGAAAGAAGCTAAAGATTTAGTTGATGCAGCTCCAAAAGCAATCAAAGAAAACATTAAAAAAGAAGAAGCTGAAGCTATCAAGAAACAACTTGAAGCTGCAGGTGCTACTGTTGAAATTAAGTAGTTAATTTCAAAAAACCACTTCAAAGGGGCGGATTCGCATTTTGCGAATCCGCCCCTTTGACTTTTAAAATAAAATCATTAAAATACCCTTAAGACTACACTAAATGTATGATTTTCGCAAAAAAAATTAATTAATTGACCTAAAAGACCGACGTGTACTAATTATATAGGTTATTAATTAAAGAGGGTAGAAAATGAAAATAAATGCAGGGATAAGATATATAGACAACGGGTTAGTGGCTTCTTTGAAGGCAATGCAGGTTCAAAGTACTCTTATTAATTTGTCGAATGACAACGTAACAGGTTTTGACAAAGTGGGTTATCAGCGAAAAGAGGCAGTGGTGTCCTCCTTCACAGAATATTTGGGAGTTAATGGTATATCCACCACGGTTGACGACAAAGTCGGCAGACTTGCTGCTACCGGAAACCCGCTTGATTTGGCTATTGCGACACAAGGATATTTCCAAACCAGATCAGCAGACGGCATCAAGTTAACCCGTGACGGACGGTTTAAGCTGGACAAGAGCGGAAACCTGCTTACTCTAGAGGATTCAAAGGTTTTAGCAGACAATGGCACCCCTATAAAATTGAGCATAATACCAGAAAACCTCGGGGGGGTTGTTGTAAATTCCAAAGGGGCATTGAGTGTCTTTAATAAATCAACGAACAAGCTTGAACACGTTGCCAATATAGGGGTTGTGGATTCAAACGGAATTGTTGCCATGAATCCCGAGGTAAAGCAAGGTTACAACGAGTATTCAAATGTTTCGCTTGAGCGGGAATTTCTTGGAATGATGCCTGTCATAAGAAATTTTGATGCTAACCGTCAGATGTTTTTAATCGAAAGCTCAAACTTGTCTAAGGCTATTTCTCAGTTAGGTTCATCATCGTAGTTAAATAAAAAGGGTAAGAAATGAATAACTTACAAGGAATTATAAGAAAATCAATAAACAATACGACGACCCAATTTGACAAAATGGGTTACATCGCCAACAATTTTGCAAACTATTCTACCACCGGCTACAAATCCGTAAGATTTGAGCAGATGCTCTCAGAGGACGGATATTTAACCGGTGCCGTCAGAACTGATTACAAGCAGGGTTCGGTTCAGCTTACAGGAAATCCTTATGATATAGCAATAAAAGGTGACGGCTTTATCCCTGTTGTATCTCAAACAGGGGAAGTCCAATATACCCGTGACGGGTCATTCAAAGTCAGCAAAGACGGATATTTGACTACCAATGATGACTGGCTGGTCGGCGGAGGAATTAAAATTCCTAGCAACGTTTATAAACTGACGATAAAATCCGACGGCACGGTCACTTCTATGGATTCTTCACAATCCCCCGAAACAAAAATAGGTACAATTCCGCTGGTTCAGTTTAAGAACTCTGAAGGGCTTGTGCAGGGTGATAACAACAAATTAAAGGCAACAGATGAATCAGGCGAAGCGTCTTTAATAAAAAATCATGACTATATCGCACAAAATTCGCTGGAAATGTCGAATACTAACATATATGATTCCGTTTCGGATATGTTAAGGCTCAACGCATCAATGATTGCGAGCTTGCGTATGGCGAAAATTGTTGACGATATGTACAACAAATCAGTTAATTTAAGACAAAGCTAGAAAGGCAGATAAGAGGTAATTATGTCATTTCAACCAATAGATCCGATGAATAGCACAGGAATGATGCTGAACCTGATTTCCAAAAAGCAAAAAGCTATCGGGGAAAACCTTGCGAATATGGACACGCCGGGTTATGTGAGAAAAGACGTTGATTTCAGCAAATGCATGGGGACGATGGGCGGCGGAAATCTTGAAACAAGATTGTCCGCACAGTTTGGGTCTTCAGGCCCCGGAGTTATTGAAGAACAGGGCGGCGGGGCAATTAATCCGGCCGATGAATTAATGGAACTTCAAAAAAATTCACTCCTATACACGATGGCAACAAGAAGAATGTCAAATATTATAACAGAGATGAAAACAGTAATTAATGTAGGAAAGTAAGGTTATGGGTATATTAGATTCAATGGACATAGGGGCAAATGCCCTAAAAGCACAGGGTTTAAGGCTGGACATACATGCAAAGAACATTGCAAACGTGGATACACCGAATTACATCAGAAAAATTCCGGTGCTTAGTGCAACCGATGACACTTCATTTAACGGCGTAATGAGCGGAATGCAAAACGGAATTTTCGGAGGCGGAAGTTCGGCTTATCTAAAGGGCGGAGTTTCCCTGAGCGGAGTTGTAGAAGATCCTACTCTGGGGGAAAAAATATACAAACCGGGACATCCGGATGCCGATAAAAACGGTTATATAAGAGCCTCCAACGTTAATCCGATGGTTGACATGGCTGATGCAATGCTTGCCCAAAGGGCTTATGAAGCCAATTTGGCCCTGATTAATATTTCACGCTCAATGGCACTTAAGGCTGTTGAAATCGGAAAATAGAAATTATTTACAGTGACTATGTAGGGCAGGTTGAAGGAACTCTTTTTATGTTGAATTTTTCCTTTAAATATTGTGCGGATTTTTGAAATTCCTCGTTCAAATTTCCCGTTCCCATGTGAAAGCATTTCATTTGAACAATTTTTGATTTTATTCTGTAATTTTTCTTTGCACTATAGCAAAACTCTTCCGCGTACATGTGAAAATCTAAATTTTCATCAAAGTGCAAGTTGTATTTTTTAACAAGACTTGAATGTACAATAATACAGCAGCAGTCAACAGAGTCAACTGTCTTAGGGCGTTTAACCTTTACTCCGTATTCATGAAAATTAAAATCGTTGTTTCCCTGCAAAATTCTTCCGTAATTTATGTTAAAACCGTTCTTTCTGAATAAAAATCCGTCATAAAATTTTGACCCCACTGCTCCGTAAATGTTATTAGTGCTTAATTTTTCAAGTATCGGATTAATGTCTTCCATCATCCCAAAATCCTGATGAATAAACAGGCACCAGAAGTCTTTTTCAAGGCGGCCGCCACGGGCGGCCGCCTTAATATTCTCTTCAATAAATCTGTTGTACTGTTTTGTTATGGAAATATTTTCGACCGTGTTATCGTATGCAAAAATTTCGCAATTCTTAAGATGTTCATTATTTTTTACTACCTTGTCAAAAATTTTCGGATTGTTATAGACACAAATTATTTTTGCCGTCATTTGAGTTCCCTCGCTTGAGTGAAATCGTCCAATTCTTTTTTGACCGCTTTGGGTGAAAAAGACAGGGTTTTGTAATTTTTCAATGCAAATTTAAGCCCCTTTTCATAACCGTTTATATCGTTTTGAAGTTTATAAACTTTTGCCAAAACGTAGTATAAATCGCCTTCATACATGTTTTCCTTTATAGAATTTCGGATTAAGTGCTGTGCTTCGTCCAGACGGTTAAGTTTGATTAAGATTTTGCAATATATTTTATAAGCTTCAACATCTCTGGGGTTAAGCTCAACGGTTTTTTGCAAATTTTTTACTGCACCGTCAAAGTCACCCTGCTCGTAGTCAATTGCACCGAGGTTGAAGTATGCCCAGCTGTAATCGGGGCAAAATTCTATTACTTTGTTGTATTTTTCAATCGCCAAGTCAATATTTCCATGCTTCTTGTAATAATTTCCCAAATAAAAATGGGCAAAAATATCTCTATCATTTAGTTCCGCCGCTTTTTTAAAAGAATTTAGGGCTAACTCGTCTTCATTTTTTTTAGTAAAACAAAGCCCCAAATTGAAATAGCTGTTTGCATCGTCGACGTCGGTTTTAACAACTTTGTTAAAAGCCTCAATTGCTTTGTCATATTCTTCTTTGTCGATATAAACAAGTCCCAAATTGTAGTAAAAATCGGTTTCTTCCGGTGAAAATTCAATTGCCTTGAGGTAAGATTTTTCCGCCGATTCAAGATTTTTAAGTTTTTCGTAGACAATCCCCAGATTGTAGTAAAGACTTGCATCTGTCGGGAATATTCCGGATAGAAACAGGAGCTGCTTGAGTGCATCTTCGCTAAATCCGTTATCCAAAAGCAGGATTGCCAAACGGCGTCGTGCTTGAAAATTTGACGAATCCTCTTTTAAAGTTTGCTGTAGTTCTTGAATTTCTTCTAAATTTTGCATTTTACCTCTTTGCTAAAGTATACCAAATTTTAGTTATTTTGGCTAGTTATTTATGATAAAATCATTTTATGACTTTAAGAGAAATTTATTCCCCAAAAAATAACCGGATAATTTCATTTGAGATTTTTCCGCCAAAAGATGATAGTGACGGGGTAAAGCTGTCAAAACTTCTAAAAAACCTTGAAGTTTTGAAGAAGCATAATCCAGCGTTCATATCATTGACTTATGGTGCAGGAGGGACAACGCAGAATACATCTCTGGAGATAATAAAAAAAATTCAGAAAGATTTAAAATTAGCCGTAATGCCGCATTTTACTTGCGTCGGAAATTCTAAAAACGAGGTTAAAAATTACTTAAACGAAATTCAAGACCTTGGAATTAAAAACATTCTGGCACTTCGGGGGGATATTCCGGAAAATACTGATTTAAAAACAATGGATTTTAAACATGCCAATGAGCTTGTTGAATTTATAAAGTCTGAAAGCAGTCTTTCGATAGGTGTTGCGGGTTATCCAGAAGGCCACATTGAGTCTGATAATTTGCTTTTAGATTTAAAAAACCTTAAGCGAAAAGTTGATGCGGGTGCGGACGTTATTTATACCCAAATGTTTTTCGATAACGACAAATTTTTTAATTTTGTACGGCTTGCCATGGATGCGGGAATAGAAATCCCAATTATTCCGGGGATTTTGCCGGTGATGAGTTATCCCCAACTTGAAAAAATGCTATCAATGGCGAGGGTTACGGTGCCGAAGGCTTTTATGGAAAAACTCGAAAGATATAAGGAGAGTCCTGAAGATATCAAGAAAATCGGGGTCGAATTTGCGACATGCCAGTGTCAAAAGCTAATCGATGCGAAAGTCTCAGGGTTGCACTTTTTTACACTAAACAAGTCCCACTCGCTCAGTCAAATTTTGGACAATTTAGGGGTTTACTCTGTATCTCAAAACCGAGTCTGAACCCTGACATGAGATGAAAAGAACGTTTCCGTCAACATAAAGATAGTAAGGTTTTTTGACATTGCTTATCAGGACAGAAATTTCACCAAGCGGAGAAACTTTCAAAATGTTGTCCTTATTGTAATTAGCTATGTATAAATTTTTTGATTTGTCATAGGCAAGTCCTATCGGGCCACTGATTTTCGCATCTTTTAAAAATACTATTTTCTTATCATCCGGAGTAATTTTTACAATGGCATTGTTGTTAAATTCTGCCACGTAAACATTGCCTTCTCCATCGGATGTAATCCCTGTCGGAGCGGCAATATTTTGATAAATCCCGCTGGTTTGGCTGATTTTGGGCTTTAGAGTTGTTGCAACCGCAGGGGTGGGAGTTGATGGCAATTGAGCCAAAAGAAGCTGGGCGTCTTTTGCTCTGGAACAAGTCGGCGGAATTATGCTCAAATAAGTTTTTGCCTTTTGGTTCTCGCCCAATTTGTAACTGAGCCATGCTGCTTTGTAAACCGAATCATAATCGTCCGGTTTTCTCACAATAATCTGCTTAAACACAGACAAAGCAGCGTCGTATTGCTGCAAATATTCCAAAACAGAGCCTAAATTATAATATGCATCCACGTAGTTCGGGTCAAGCCTTATCGCTTCTCGAAAAGAGGTTATTGCCTGATCATACTGACCTATTTTGTAATAATCAATTCCCTGATTATACTGAAGCATTGCGTCAGTGTTGACTTCAGAGGCACAAGCACCTGATAATGCCAGAGTTAGTATAGTGAGCAAAATGAATATTTTTTTCATTCCATATCCCCTAAATTTCTTGTTGCTGAATTCCTTTCAGACGTTTAATTAAACCCTTGTGTTTATCGGCAAAATCTTTACCGCGGGATTCAATTGCAATTTCTAAAACAAAAGGTAAGTTAAGTGCTTTATTTGACTTTAGATTATCGCAAAAAACCTGCTCAAAATTATCAGGCACCCGAAGGCTCCAATTTACGTCGCCGTCTGTTCCGGGGCGGTTATAGACATCCTTTATCCCGAAATAATCGGTAAAAAAGATTTGAACGTTTTGAGCTTCGCAGGCAAACAGTTCAGCCAATTTGATTTGGGTCAGAAAATCCGCATCATTTGTTAATCTTACTATGATTTCGTCTTTATTGTCTGCAGATGCGAACAAATCTTCCACAAGGTTCTTTGCGTGCAAATAACCTTCGTGAGTGTTAATTAAAGCATCTGCCCACATCGAAATAGGTTCATTATCGTGAGTTCCGGCCATAACCCAACAGCGTTTGCCTATATTCTTGCATCTGTAAGGGTGTTCGGGCATCTCGGGAACAACAAACTGGGTCAGTTTCATCCCTTGCAGGTCATATTTTTCCATAACTGCGGCAACTGGGTTTGTTAAAGTTCCCAAATCCTCACAGACGATTGCATCTTTGTCAAGCCCTTCTTCTTCGGCGGCTGTTATGACAATTTTCTCAACAAGCCTTCCGTAGAGTTTAACCTGCTCGTCGTTTAGAGTTTTAACCCTTTTTTCTTTATCCGCCCCGATTTCGTAATCTAAGTCGTTGAAAGTTGCAACGGCAAACTTTGACAGCGTGGGATGTTCAGGAGATGAGTATAACCGGCCCGCACCTTCTTCAAGCTTAGGTTTGCATCCGACTTTGTAAACCCATGGGTCGATTAGTCCTACGATATGGTCAATCCTGACTCCGCCCGGATTTTCCTTGAACATTTTTTTGAATAAGGCTTTCATTAACTGTCCGCCTTCATCTAAAGAACCGTCTTCTTTGAAAAGTTTTTCCGGATTCATAACTGGGAAGCCCCATGCCTGCCCTTCTGCCGAAAAATAATCCGGCGGGCAGCCCAAAAACCAACCGTCTAAAAATAAAGATTGATATGCCCAACAATCTCTGTCGGAAAATGCAACCTGCCTGTCGGCAATCATTTTAATCCCCCTGGACAAAGCATATTCCCTTGTTGCTTTAATTTGTTTGTTCGCAACAAATTGACAAAATGAATAAAATTCGATTTCATCAGCATATTTTGTTTCGATTTCGTTAATCCTGTTGCCGAATTCCATCTTTTCTTGAATAGATTTGGGATTAAACAAATTTTTGTCAATTTCCGATTTCCAGAGCGGCCAGTAATCGTTGTTATGTTCAATCGAAAGAGCCTCATATAAAGCATCTTTCTCCAACCAAAAACTATTTTCCCTTTTATAACGCTCAAATCCCTCTTTGATTTTTTTTGCATCCCAAAGCTTAAATTTCTCATAAGCTTCTTTTAAAGCTTTTTCTTGAGCCTTGTAAATATATGAATAAGCGGTTCTACCCGTATTTTTGTTCGGATTGTTTTTAACAACTTCACTGAAAGTTTCTGCCGGCAAAATCTTTCCCCACTCCGAAGTCGTCAATTGTTTTAAATCAATAAAAAGCGGATTATTAGAAAAAATTGTTCCCGTGTAAGGTGAAGAATCACAACTTTTCGTTTTTCCTGCCGGCCCCAGCTGAATTACGTTGAAAGTCCCAGATGCGAAATCGATGATTTTTTTCCCCGCTGAGGAATTGGCCGTTCCAAATCCGGTATCTTCGCCGGGTATTGAAGGAAAACTATTTCCGTGGATAATTAGGGCAAAATTCTTTTTGCCGAGAACTTTCAGAGCTTCCTGAAGTGTTTCTGTCGAAGTGTTTTCCAATAATTTGCAACTCACGTTCTTACTCCTAATTACCTGCGACTTCCTTAGAATATTATCATGTGAATGATATTTTTACAAGGGTTTGGCTAAAAAGTCCCTTCCGTCAACTAACGTCGTGCCGGAACGTGGATTATCGGCCCTTCGTAGATTGTCCTTAATCCGGCATCCCAAGTATGAGATCCCGAATTAAGGGCAACCATTGTTGAAGCCGATAATTCATGTTTCGGGACGACAGAAGGGACTTTTTATACAGCCCCTTGTAATTACGATATTAAGTTAATTTTATATACTTTGAATTTGAAACTCCGCCGATTTGTTCGATTTTGTTCAGAACATCTTTTTCGACCGCACAATCCGTGTCAATTATCATTAAAGATTTTTCGCCTGTTTTTTGAACGACATGCATATGGCTTATATTGATTCCGGCCTCGCCGATTACGGTCGCAACCCTCGCAATCATTGACGGCTTGTTTTCGTGCGGAACCAAAAGCATGTGTTTTTCAGGTTCAATACTTGTGTTGTATTGGTCAATTTTTACAATTCTCTTTACGTTTTCGGCAATTAAAGCCCCTGACACAATCGATTCGGAAATATTTGTGATTAACTTTACGCTAATCAAACCAATATAATCACCTGAAGTCTCAGATTTTGATGTTGTGACGGAAATTCCCTTTTGCTTTGCCAAAACGGGGGCATTAACGTAATTTACGCCATCCGTAAAAGAAGAAAATACTCCTTTTATAACGGCGGTTTCAAGCGGTGAAATATCAAGTGCCGCAAGTTTGCCTTTTGCACTTATTTCAATTGAGTTCAAGTTGCCTTCAACTATTTGTTGGGCGAGTTCTCCGATATTTTCGGCCAATTGCATATAATCCTTAACCGGCTCAAGCTTTTTAGGGCTCAGGGAAGGAATATTGACGGCACTTGTTGCAGAACCTCCACCCAAAACCTCTTTTATTTGGTGTGCCACGTCAATTGCGACGTTAAGCTGTGCTTCCGCTGTGCTTGCACCAAGATGAGGCGTTAAAACAATATTTCCTTCAACGTGGATTAAAGGCGAATTTTTAATATCGGGTTCGGCCTCATAAACATCAATTGCCGCAGCACTTACCTGACCCCCATCCATTGCCTCTTTAAGTGCGTTTTCGTCAACAATTCCGCCTCTTGCACAGTTAATAATTTTAACACCTTTTTTCATTTTGCTGATTGTATTTTTGTTGATTAAATGAGTAGTTTCGCGAGTTTTTGGCGTGTGAACGGTAATAAAATCGCATTTTCCCCAGAATTCATCAAGATGAGGAATATATTCACAGCCGATAGATTCGACAGCTTCCCTCATCGTGTAAGGGTCACAAACGGCAACCTTCATACCTAAAGCCAGTGCAACTTTTGCAACATGCGAGCCGATTTTGCCCAAACCTATTATACCCAATGTTTTACCAAAAACTTCCGTGCCTGTAAATTTTGAACGCTCCCAAAGTCCTGCCTTTGCGGACGCAGCCGCCGCAGGAATGTTTCTCGCCATTGAAAGCATCAGGGCAATTGTATGTTCAGCCGCCGCATTTGTGTTCCCGTCAGGCGAATTCACAACGATAATTCCCTGCTGTGTTGCGGCTTCAATATCAATATTATCAACGCCAACTCCCGCCCTGCCGATTATTTTTAAATTTTTTCCCGATTCCAAAACTTTTTTTGTAACTTTTGTTTCGCTTCTTACCATTAGGGCGTCATAATTTGGAATGATTTCGCACAAATCATGTTCGCTCATTGTAGGCAAAATATCAACCTCAATATTTTTACCTTCAAGCAAAATGTTTTTTGCCACTTCGTTAATCTTATCAGTTATGAGTATTCTCATTTTTTACACCTCATACCGGTGCGTTCTTTGAACGACACCCTACTGCTCACCTCTTGTTTAAAACATAAAACGGCTTTGTCCTTAAAACGGTTTTGTCTGGTTAAGTTTAATTCTCAAATCTCTAAAGCGGGCGATGTCTTCTTGAGCCTTGCCGGATTCTTTGAACACAGCCTGTGCCGAAGGGTGAACCATCAAGACATAATCCATGTGAATTTCTAAGAAGTTATATCTTCTGGGCGATTGGGTTGAATTTCTTGAATAAATTTCGGCATTAGTCACGGCAAGAAATCTTCTTTCCTTGTCATTTAACAAATCGGTCAATTCACGGTTTGTACTGGTATACTTTGAAACGTGAACAGTTCCTTTTATGTCGTGGTCAACCGTTAAAATGCTTACTTCAATTGGAATTGTGTCGATGTGCTTAGCCATAGTTTATCCTTACTTATCTTTTTTATAATAATAATACAATTTAAGACAAATGTCCAGATGTTAAGATTTTTTTCTTTTTCTAAAAATACTATGAAAAATACTTTTGCCGAGGCTTCTCTTTGCCTTTTTCTCTTTAATCCTAACGCCTTCTACTTCGTGGACGTTTTCAATCGCTAAAAATGCTGTTTTATCAATGAATTTTATCAAGTCTTTCAATTTGGCTATTTCTAATCTGGAAATAACGCAGTAAATTATTTTTTTATCAGTCCCGGTGTATCCGCCCTTACCGTCAATGTAAGTAACGCCGACGTCAAGTTTTTTTATGATGTCATTTCCTATTTCCTCAGCCTTATCGGAAATTATCGTAACCGATTTTGCTTCATTAAGCCCTTCCAGCACAATATCTATGACCTTGTAGGTTATAAAATAAACAAGGACGGAATACATTGCCTTGTCCCAGCCGTACAAAAAGCCTGCACATGTATAAATAAAAATATTGAAGAACATTATTATTTCGCCGATAGAAAACCCCAATTTCTTGGATAATCTTATGGAAAGAATTTCTGTTCCATCCATAGCCGCGTTGTTTCTGAGAACAATTCCTACTCCAATGCCCAGTACGACTCCGCCAAATATGGTTGCCAGCAAAATATCATCGGTTGCTATGTGTCCATGAAAAAAGTTTACACCAATTGCCAGCATGGTTATGGCAAAAAGTGTTTGTGCAACAAAAATTTTCCCAAGTTTTTGCAATGCAAGGAATATGAACGGAATATTGATACATAAAATCAACACACCCAGATTGACTTTCGTCAAATAACTCAGCATAATTGAAATCCCGACGATTCCGCCGTCAATCATGCTGTTTGGAATTAAAAAGCCCTCTAATCCAAATCCCGCAATAAAAGCACCGAATGCTAAGAAAAATAGTCTTACAATTAAATTCTTCATGACTTAATCTTACTAAATCTGAAACAAAATGTCCAGTTATTTTATTAAAAGTTGTCTTTGTTTATTTTTTGTTTCTCTTCGGGTTTTTTGATGGGAATCAAATTATTAAGCTTAAAGATGTTTTTTTTACTGTCTTCTTCAGGGTCATTGTATCCGAGAATATTGTCCAAATCGGTCTTTAAGCTTGTTAAATCGTCATATTTTTTAAGCACTCCATCCATAGACATTGAAACATCCCCCGTTTCTTCAGAAACAACGAGGCACGCAGAATCACTTACTTCTGACATTCCGATAGCCGCTCTGTGTCTGGTTCCGTACTTCCAGCTTAGTTTAGGGTCTTCCGTCAGCGGAAGCAAAACTCCTGCAGATAAAATTTTACTGTCTTTTATTACGACGGCTCCGTCATGGAGCGGGGTGTTCGGGTGAAATATCGTTAAAATAAGTTCTGTTGTTACATCGGCATTCAATTTTGTCCCGACATCAAAGTAAGTTGAGGCACTGATTTCTTTTTGGAATACGATTAATGCTCCGGTTCTGGATTTTGAGAGGTATTTAACAGCCTCAATAACTTCTTTTATCACGTCAATTTTTTCGCTGCTTTTATGAGAGGAATTACCCATGAATGTCTTGCTTATAAATCCGGGCTGCCCCAAATACCCCAAAAATCTTCTCAATTCCGGCTGAAAAATTACAATCAAACTCAGTGCAATAAGTGCTACCATTGATTTTATAAACATTCCGAGGATTGTTAAATCAAGTGCAATAAGAACTTCACTGAAAGCCCATGCCAAAATAAGGAAGAATATTCCCTTTACAAGCTTTTCAGATTGGGTATTTTTAATGAATTTCTTGTAAAATGCAAACATAACAACGATAATTATGAATACTTCAGACACATTAAGCCAATTAAAAGACCAGTTTAGTGTTTTAAGCTGTGATTGAAAAAAAGCCAATAAATTGTGCAACATTCTGTTAGTCCAATCTGTTTGGTATCACGTCATGAGAAATCAGATCATCAAGACTCTCTCTATTTACTATAATACCAGATTGAGAATTATTTACAAGTACCGCAGCCGGTTTTTGAAATCTGTTGTAATTGCTTGCCATTGAGTAATTATAGGCTCCGGTATTGAAAACGCAGAGTATGTCGCCTTCTTCAAGCTCGGGTAAATTTATGTCCTTAATTAAAATATCTCCCGATTCACAAAACTTTCCGGCAATTGTAACTTTTTGTGAATTATTTTCAAGCGGCTTGTTGGCGACTTGAGCGGTATATTTAGCCTGATACATACTCGGACGTACGTTATCAGCCATTCCGCCGTCAACTGCCCAGTATTTAGTCCCGTGAGGAACTTGTTTTGAGCTTCCTACCGTGTATAAAGTCACTCCCGACGTGGAAATTATGCTTCTGCCGGGTTCAAGATATAAAGTAGGAGCCGGAAGCGAATATTTTTTGATGTTTTTATTAATTGCTTTGATAATTATTTTGCCGATTTCAAAAACAGAAGGAGGATATTCTTCGTCAGTGTATTTTACTCCTAACCCACCGCCGATGTTGATTTCATCGAATGTTATGCCGAATTTTTCTCTAACCAGAGCGATTTCTTTCATTAAAATTTCAATTTCATCTTCATAGATTTTTGTTTCAAAGATTTGCGAGCCGATATGGGCGTGAAATCCTCTCGGATTAAGGTTCGTGTATTGCTCCTGAATAAGTTCGATTGCTTCGGGAATTTGGGTTAAATCAAATCCGAATTTCGAATCCAGATGCCCTGTTTGTATGTATTCATGAGTATGACATTCAATTCCGGGCGTAATTCTCAGCAAAATATCCGCTTTTTTATTTTGGCTTTTTGCAATTTCATCCAAAAGAGAAAGTTCGAAAAAATTATCGACGGAAATTCTCCCGACTCCGACTTCCAGAGCCATGCTAAGCTCGTCATAGGACTTGTTGTTGCCGTTGAAAAGCACGTTTGACATATTAATGCCGGATTTATAAATAGTGTAAATCTCGCCTCCGGAAACAGCGTCGAAGCCGAATCCTTCCGAACTGACTATTTTTGCGATAGCCTTTGCCAGAAAAGCCTTTGAGGCATAGAGCATTTTGACTTTTTCGTAAGCGGAAAAAGCTTTTTTGTATTCCCTGCAAATTGTTCTTAAAGTCGCTTCATCAATTACGTAAAGTGGCGTTTCGTACTTTTGGGCGAGTTCTACAATGTCGCAGCCGCCTATTTCCAAATTTCCGCTTTTATTTACCCTTGTCGTAATTGGTTTTATCGATTGATTTGTGCTTGAAGTCATTGTTATTTCCCATTTTTGTAGCAGTTTTATTGTAACATTAATAAACTATTTTGTAAAATGGGGGGCCGAATGGGGAAACAGGGAACGAGGAAACAGAAAACTGGGAGCAGGGAATGTTCCGACTAAATTCCGACGCTCAAGCCCGCACATAAGTTTATTGATTGGCCCGTAATTCCTTTTGCCTCATCTGAAATTAAGTATTTAACAAGACCTGCGATTTCCTTCGGGTCTACAAAACGTTTCTGCGGAATTGTTTCAAGAGTTTCTTCAAGTGAAAACCCGCTCTGCTCAATCGATTTTAGCCCCAATTCCGTCTCTACCCAGCCCGGATTTATTGTGTTTACCGTAATATTATATTCAGCAAGTTCAAGAGCCAAAGCCTTTGTCAGCCCGACAAGTCCTGATTTTGAGCTTGAATAAAGGCTCGCATAGGCTTCGCCCATTACTCCGCTGATTGAGCCGATATTTACAATCCGTCCCCACTTTTTTAATTTCATTGACTTTACTGATTTTGAACAGAGATAGACAGGTGCTAAAAGGTTTGTTTTAAAAATTTGGGAGATTTGTTCGTAATCTGCTTCGTAAATTCCGCCGTAAATGTACTCTCCGGCGTTGTTTATCAAAATATCGATTGAATTTTTCTCAATAAATTCTCCGAGCATTTCCAAATCGTTTTGATTTGCTAAATCACACACAAAGCAGTCTTTTGCTCCCGTTTCTTGCGAGACGGACTTCAAAAGTCCTTCACTTCGGGAGGTTAAAAACAAATTATAACCGCCCGCAAATTCTTTTGCGATTTCTTTCCCAATTCCTTTAGACGCACCAGTTATTAGAATATTCTTAAACATTTTTCCCTCCGTTCGGCTCCAGATGTGTAATCAATTTTCGCACAATATAACTTGCCATGAAAATTCCAGCACAAGATGCAACAAAAGGCGTTGATGCGGGGGTAATTTTTGCGAACTCTATTTCTTCACCGTCTTTTGTCAGTATTTTTTCCTGAGCAGTTATTTTTTCATTCGAAAATGGTTTTTCACGGCTCGCAACAACACTAATTCCATTTTCAATTCCCCGCTTTTTGAGCTGGTATAAAATATTTGAAACAAAGGGCGATTTTTTGTCTTCAACTTCAGAAATGCCGCAAATATACAATTCCTCGGGATTAATTCTGTTGCCTGCACCAAAAGAGCTTATTACATGCATGTTGTTTTTGTGTGCAAATTCCAGAAGCGAAACCTTTGACCGCATTGTGTCAATCGCATCAGCAATAAAATCAGGTTTTAGTTCAAGCAGTTTTTCGTTTAATTTTTCGGTATAAAAGTCTTCAATTGAATTAATCTTTATATTCGGATTTATATCTTTAAGTCTTTTTTCAAAAAGTTCCGTTTTAGATTTTTCCACGGTGGAATTAAGTGCGACAATTTGTCTGTTTATGTTTGATTTTGAAACCTTGTCAAAATCGACGATAGTTAATTCTCCGACGCCTGCTCTTGCGAGCATCTCGGCACAAAATCCGCCGACTCCGCCGAGTCCGAACACGGCAATGTGCTTTGTCGCCAAAGTCTCTTGTGCCTCTTTGCCCCAGTATAATTCGTTTCGTGAAAATATAGTCAAAATCTTAAACCTTTACGCAACTTTTATCTTGTAGCCCAATTCGGCTAATATTTTTGCAATTGTCTGTATTTTGGGTTCTTTTCGGCTTCTGAATATATCATATAAAGTTGCCCTGCTCATATTTGTCCTTTTTGCAAAATTTGTAATACTATCCTGAGCTTTTATTACGTATTCCAAAGAACGGTAAAACCCGTTAAAATCTCCGTCTTCCAAATATAATTCAAGAGTAGCATTAAGAAATTCGCTTATTGATTCTTGCGAATTTAATTCTTCCATTAGAATTTCGTCAAAAGGTGTGCTGTTTTTATATTTTCCCATCATGCTGTCCTTTCCAAATTTTTAAGTATTCTTTGGCTTTTTCAATGTCTTTCTTTTGTGTTTTCTTGTCACCGGCATTTATCAGCAAAACAATTAAGTTATCGATTTCTGCAAAATATATTCTGTAGCCTGAGCCGAATTTAAAACGCAATTCTGATATTTCACCCAAATTTTTGAAATCACCGTAGTTTTCTTCTTCAAGACGTAATATTCTGGCATATATGCGTTTTCGTGTAAAAGAATCTAATTTTAAAAGCCATTCTTTTACAGGCTCTTTATCATTATCCAGTTTAAAAAACTCTATTTCTTTCATATAGAGCAGTGTAAGCTAAAGCGTACAAAAAGTCAAGTGTTAAGGAATGTAAATATGAATTTTAAACCGCCAAAACGCAATTATAAGGCTGAATAGGCAGGATAGAATAGGATAAGATATTATCGAATGGGAAATTTTGTAGCAAAAATTTTTTTTGAGGGGCTTTTACGTTAATGTGTTATCAATTTAAAATTCTAGGAGAAAAATTATGCAAATACAAAAAACGAAGCATCAACCGTCTTTCGGTGCAAAATTTGGAAATATTAGCGGTTTGAAAAATCTTATGATAACATGGGAAAATCCAGATAAATTTATAAAATCGGTGGAAGACATTGCACAAAAAATTGTAGATATACAGATTGAAAAGAAGCATCCTATAGTAGATATTATAGGGGGTACTAGGCGGGAGGTTTTAAAGGTAATTGTTCATCATCCTGATGATAACGATGTAATACAAGTCTATAGCGGTGATTTTGAAGGAGAATTTCCACTAAACAAATTTCCAAAAAATCTTTCATCTATAATTAAACATCTTCTGAAATATTTCCCGGATGATATTCCACAAAAAATTAAGTATATTGATAAACTTGAACAAATAAAAAACAACATCAATGCAAGTTAATAGAAAGTAGGGCTTGGCTAAAAAGTCCCCCCTCGTCATCCCGAAACATGGATTATCGGCTTCAACAACGGTTGCCCTTAATTCGGGATCTCACATTTGGGATGCCGGATTAAGGACAATCTACGAGGAGCCGATAACCCATGTTCCGGCACGACGTTAGCTGTTAAAAGGAGACTTTTTAGACAGCCTCTTTTACTTAATTATTCCAAAGCCCAGCAGAAATGTGCAGAGAACGAATACGGCCGAAACATAACCGGTCAATTTGTTCAAACCTGTTTCCGCACTTTTTTGCGATGAGAAAAGGTGGCTTGCTCCGCCAATCCCCGCAATGCCTTCGCCCTTAGGTGAATGCAGCAATATTAAAACTATCAGCAAAAGTGCCGAAGCTATTTGTATTATCCATGTCAGTGTAAGCATTGTTTGGCACTCCTTATTATAATTTTACCGTTTTACCTTTTCCTGTTTTACAGTTTCTTTTTTTGTTACGACTGTCACTGCAGGCACAACGATTGGTTCTTTAATCTTCGGTTTGGAAATAAAATGAGCCCTTTTTGAATTCAGGTTTATCTTATCAAAAGTGTAAAGCCTTGCAGGACGTTTTGATTTCGTTTTTGAAAATTCGTTTAATTCTATAAGCCCCTCTGTGGCAAGTGCTTTTTTTCTGAAATTTCTTTTATCGAGTTTTTTGTCCGTAATAAGCTCATAAGATTTTTGCATTTCGGTCAGTGTAAACTTTTCACTAAGCAACTGGTAAGCGACCGGACACATTTCAAGTCTTTCACGGGTTCTTTTCAGTGAGTATTCAATAATTTCCTTGTGGTCAAACGCCAACGGCGGAAGGTCATAAACCTTGTGCCATTCAACATCTTTGCTTTCAAAGACATCAACATCTTCTTCTCTTATCAGTGCAAAATATGCACATGTGATTACCCTTGCGTCTGTGCGGCGAAGCGGGTCGCCGAAGGTATAAAGCTGTTCAAGGTAGATGTTGTCTACATTCGTTTTTTCTTTTAAAATTCTCAACGCCGCTTCATCCAGATTTTCGGATAATCTTATAAATCCTCCGGGGATGGACCATCTGCCTTTGAACGGTTCGTTGGTACGTTTTACAAGTAAAACCTTGAGGCTGTTATTCTTTATGGTTAAAATAACGACGTCAACTGTAATTTCATGCGTTTTAGTTTCATTAAACATCAAATCTGACTCCTAGCCAGTCTATTGTACAACAAAAATAAAAATTGTACAAAATATAAAAAAACGTTAAGTTTTCACCTAACGTTTTTTTGTTTAAAATATTCTAATTTTTAAAATCAAACAATTCCTTGTTCTGGAATTGCTTCCGGAACAGGAGCTTTGACCTCCAATTTTTCCGGAGTGATTTTTTGAGTGTGGGCTTGTTTTACAAGTTTTGTTTTGTTTCTTGCTTTTACGATTGCAGGATCAGGGTTTGCTTTTTGACGATTGTATTCCTTCATTATTGTGGAAACAAACTGTCTTGTTTCTCCGTAAGGAGGAACCCTGTGGTATTTTTTTACAATTCCCGGACCTGCGTTGTATGCAGCAAGGGCAAGTTCGGTCGAGCCGAACATATTGTACAATCTTTTGTAATACATCAACCCGCCTTTTATATTGCCGCTTAAGCAATACGGGTCAACTCCAAGCCTTCTCGCTGTTGATGGCATAAGTTGAAAAACGCCGACAGCACCATGCGAACTCCTCGCCTCGTGCCTGAATCCTGATTCAGACTTAGCAATACTCAACGCTAGAGCAGGATCAATTCCCAGTTCTAGTGAATGTTTAACAATGGATTCTTTAACATTTGAAACACTGTGTTGATTTGCCTTGACTTGAGGGCATAGTAAGAACACTATTGTCATAGTGAAAACTACTAATTTTCTAATCATGTAAATCCTCTGATGTTGTAAATTGAAATTCCAATTGAGGCAGAAGCAGTTTACTTCCAACGTGGACAATCAAGTCCTCATAAACTCGCCCCCTTTCCCCAAGGAAAAAGTTTGTGGTATTATCTTAATACAAAAATTTCAAAAAAGCAAGTCTAAATATATTTTCATGTTAAGATGTACTGATAGAGAGGGTTGCATAAAGAATATATTTTGTAACATTGCTTGAAAGACTGGACGTAATAGGGGGAAAAGATGACAGAAAAAAAACAATTAGCTAAAATAGGCGTTTTTGGCGGTTCCGGATTTTACAGTTTTCTTGAAAACATAGAAGAAGTGAAAGTTGAAACTCCTTACGGAATGCCCAGCGATAACTTGTTTATCGGGAAAGTAGGCCCGCATAAAGTAGCATTCATGCCGAGGCATGGCAGAAATCATTCGATTTTGCCTCACTTAATAAATTATCGTGCAAATGCATGGGCCATGAAATCGGTTGGGGTCGAAAGGGTAATTTCGCCCTGTGCAGCCGGAAGTCTTCAAAAACACGTTAAGCCGGGTGAATTTGTAATCTGCGACCAGTTTTTGGACTGGACACACGGAAGAAATTCAACTACTATTCAGGGGCCGATTGTTTGTCACCCGTCTCCTGCCGATTTATACTGTCCTGAACTTAGAGAATTGGCTATAAAAACGGCCAAAGAGGAAGGAATAACGGTTCATGAAAGCGGAACGGTAGTCGTTATTAACGGACCGAGATTTTCAACAAAAGCCGAATCTAAATTTTTCACAAATCAAGGTTGGGAAGTTATTAACATGACAGCATTTCCCGAAAATTATCTGGTAAAAGAAATGGACATGTGTCCTTTGAATATTTCTCTTGTAACCGACTATGATGCAGGGCTTGTGGGTGATGTTCCGCCGGTTTCGCACCATGCCGTGATAGAGGTGTTTAATTCTAATGTGGAAAAATTAAAACGCCTTTTATTCCATATGATTGAGAACATCCCGAGCGAGAGAAAATTTTGTGACTGTGCCAATACAATGAAAAATTCACAACTTTAAAGTACGGCAAGAGAAGAGGAGCTTATGGACATCGTAAAAATTGTAAACAATATTTTCTATCTTTACTTTATATTGATAATTTTACGAATATTTTTAACGTGGATACCAAGTATAGATTGGCAGCAGCAGCCGATTAAATCTATAAGAGAAGTTACGGACATGTATCTTGATGTTTTCAGAAGGTTTATCCCGCCTTACGGCGGACTGGATTTTTCGCCGATAATTGCAATTATAGTGCTGCAAATCATACAGGTTCTGGTTGTAAATTTGGTTGCAAGTCTCGTCGGGTAAAAATAATTTGTAAAAATCGGTTTTTAATCTAAACTTTTATCACGTTTTTGAAACATACTATTTTTATTTTGGATATCTTTAGATACAATGTTCTTACAGTCAGTTAGGAGAACGTTGAAATGGAAAGATTTTTCGGAATATTCGGTATAATTTTTATATTTTTAGTCGCTTTTTTGATGTCTAACAATAAAAAATCGATTAACATTAAAACCATAGGCATGGGGTTTTTGCTCCAAATTTTATTGGCGGTTTTTGTTTTAAAAACGCCTATCGGTCAGGCTATTTTCGGGAATATAGGATTATTTATCCAGAAAATTCTTGATTTTGCCAATCAGGGAGCAACCTTTTTATTCGGGCCTTTGAACAATTCCCACAGATTAAACGAAATATTCGGTGCAGGCTCAATGGTTTTTGCTATCCAGCTTTTAGCCGCAATTATATTTATAGCGGTTCTTGTAAATCTTTTATATTATTACAGAATTATGCAGAAGATTGTGGCGGTTTTGGGAAAAGCCATGTACAAATTGATGGACGTTAGTGGGGCTGAAGCACTTTCAAACGTTGCAAGCTCTTTTGTAGGGCAGGTCATGGCACAATTTATGATTAAACCTTATCTGCCGAATTTAACACGTTCCGAGGTTTTGGCTTCAATGACCGGAAGCATGGCGTGTATTTCAGGCGGGGTAATGGCTTTGTACGTTGGAATGGGCATCCCTGCTCAATATTTGCTTGCCGCATCGATTATGGCAGCACCGGGGGCATTGGTTATTTCAAAAATCGTTTATCCTGAAGACGGTCAGCCGCAAACCAAGGATGAAGTCAAAATCAGCAAAAGAAGAACCCACGTTAACGTGGTTGATTCCATTGCAAGAGGGGCAACCGACGGGCTGAATGTAGCATTGAAAGTAATAGCCGTTTTACTGGCTTTTGTCGCACTAATTGCTATGATAGACTGGTTTTTGGGAAAAACCGGAGTATTTTTGCATAACGCAATTCACATGAATTTAGCGTTTTTGGGGCTTGATATCGACCACCTCTCAATGAAAGCGATTGTTGGTAAATTTTTCTCGGTATTCGCATACTTAATGGGTGTACCTTTCAAGGATTCAAGTGCAGTAGGCTCTTTGATGGGAACAAAATTTATATTGAACGAAACACTCGGATATATGGATTTGGTTTCGATTAAAAATATCATATCCGATAAAAGCTTTATTATAGCGAGTTTTGCACTCTGCGGATTTGCAAACTTAAGCTCTATTGCTATACAAATCGGAGGTATCGGCGAAATGGCTCCAAACCAGAGAAAAAATCTTTCCCGATTGGGATTAAGGGCATTGATTTGCGGAACGCTTGCTTCTTATATGTCGGCTTGCATTGCGGGAATATTATTGGGATAATTCAGCTTAAACTTTATTAACAAACTAGCAAAAAAAAGTTTTTTTTGGTTTATTATTCTTGTAGTAATATATTATGGTGTTTTTCAATGCTAACAATTAATCCTATTGGAAATAATAATAGGTATTATCCTAAAACAAAAATCCAAAACCGGTTTTTTCAAAGTCCTTTGCTGAAAACAGGTATGGACAGTGTGTCTTTTGGTGCTGCAAATCCGAAAAAGATTATTTTTGAGATTTTACCGAATCTGGATATTGCCATTAAAAAATCACTCACAGGGATATATAAAGAGGTTCACGGGGGCAGTGAATTTTTAGTTAAACTTATAGAGGGCAAAAAAGTTGAGGAAACCTTAGCAGACGATTTTGGCAATAAAATAATTTGCAATTACGACAAAAATGGGAAATTAATTAAAAAGGTAAGCACTTTCGCAGGCCAATTTACAGAAACGATAAAATTTAAATTTGGTAAAACCAGTTATATAAAACTGCAATATTCTGACAAAAGCGTTGAAGAATCACACTTTACTAATGGTAAAATAACTTCTTTACTATTGACTGACGGGAAAGGAAAGGTTTTGGGACGCCGCGAACTTTTATACTATCCGAATAATTCGTTGAAGGAAATAATTACGAGGGTTGAAAATGATTGTGCTGTAAGTACCTTACGTTATGACGAGGCGGGAAATGTCACAGAGGCGGAAGATGTTATTAACAATGCTTATTTTGACAGGCGGGTTTTTTATGTTGGAAGGAAGAAAAATCAAGTTGGCTCATCCCGGACAAAAGTTTTTCCTTTCGGACTTGATACAAAAACCGACTGCTATGCCGGCGGCGGGGTTAAGTCATTTAGTGCGAGTTTTGACGGATTGTCCTACAACGAGGAATATTATCCCAATACCACGCTAAAATCCTTTTCAAAAGATTATAAAGGAATGTTTTATGAGCTTTATCTTGATGAAGCTGGAAATTGTCAGGGTGGAATATTCAAAACAAAAGACCATCAGATTTTTAAACTAAAATTTGACGAAGAAGGTATATATATTGCAGACGATAAAGAAGATGACGCCATCGTGGATAGTTTAAATAAGTGGCTTGAAAGCACTTTTTCTATAAACAAGTTCATCTTAAAATACAAGTCCGAAAGCCCCCAACTTGAACCTGACCCGATAGAAATTATCTCAAAATCATTCAAGCCGCAGCCGGCGGTTGAGAATGTAAAGGATAAACAGTTGGCAAGGTATCTTGTTGAAACTGCAACCCTAAAACCCCCAAAGGACAGTGAGCTCTTTTCAACCAATTTGACTTAGGGTCTGTTGACACAAAAAGTAAACACGTCATGCTGAACTCGTTTCAGCATCTCATGAGCGAACGACAATGCGACCCTGAAACAAGTTCAGGGAGACGTTTCTCCGGAATATGTGTCAACAGACCCTAGTTAACAAAGATTATAAATTGGCTTTATGTCGGCTTTATTTACATTCAGATTATACAAAAATCTCAAGCCCTCTAGGGTTAAGGTCGGGTTGATAAAATCAAACGGACATTTCATGTAGCTTGAAATAAGCCCTGAGTAACCGCCTGTAGCTATTAGAGTTGCCTTTTCGCCCAATTCTTTTTCGCATTGTTCTATAAGCCCGTCAATCATGCACGCAGAGCCTCTTATTACACCTGAGAGAATTGCCTCAGAAGTGTTGTTTCCGATTGCTTTGTTTGAAATGGCGACGTCGATTTTTGGCAATTTTGATGTAAATTTGTTCAAAACTTTCATCTGCAAATTTAGCCCCGGAGTGATTATTCCGCCGATAAATTCACCCTTATGATTAACTATGTCGAAAGAAGTCGCGGTTCCGAAATCAACCACAATGCAGGGTCTGTCGTAAAGCATAAATGCACCGCAAGCGTTCGCAATTCTGTCCGCTCCGGCTTCGTCGGGATTTTCAATTGCGATTTTAACTCCGGTTTTAGATTTGTTCGTCAACATTATTGAATTTATTTTAAAAACATTATTAACCGAGGATTGAAATTTGCTGCTAAGTTCATTAACGACTGATGCGATTATACACCCTTCGATTTTAAAAGGTTTGCAGAGAGTTTTTAACAAAACCTCATATTCTTCCTGCGACAAATCTTTGTCGGAAGCAAGCCTGAATTCTTCGACGAGTGCGTCGGAGTCAAAAAGCCCCAGTGTAATACTTGTGTTCCCGATATCAGCTGTTAATAACATAAAAATAGCCCTACTTTCCGTAGAACTATTTTATAACAAATATGTTTTTGAGTAAACTAAAATCTCACTGCTGATGCAGTTGATGAAGGTGGCGTAGCCGAACCATTCAAAATGCTTCCTATGTTTGGCCCCATATAACCTACTGTTGCCACAGGTGCAGCCGCACAATTGTCATCATTGAACTGCTTTCTGCCGGCACTAAAAGTGTCCGCCCCTTGTAAACCATTTAACCCGCCTAATAAAGTCATAATCCAGTCCTCCAAAATTATTCCATACCCATATATATATAAAGTATTTTGGACATGAAAAATTGCATGGTCTTTTGAAAAGTGTTACAAAGTTTACTAAAGGTAAGAGGGAGGTATGGAGGGTTTTTTATGAAGTGATTAAGTGATTAAGTTCAATAATGCTTCGCAAATTTTTAAAAAAATGTGAAACGAGAGAGTAACAGGTCAGCAGGAAGCAAGCAAGGCTGAAACTCTTTAGTAATAGGCGTTCGCCTTCCCGCCCCCTTGAGGGGA
>JBAYNW010000024.1:0-26281 GCA_041678605.1 Candidatus Gastranaerophilaceae bacterium
CTGAATTTCTGGCACTCGTTGCCTCGCACCGAAATTCATCCCTCCCCTCAAAGGGGGCGGGAAGGCGAACGCCTATTACTAAAGAGTTTCAGCCTTGCTTGCTTCCTGCTGACCTGTTACTCTACCGTTCACGGTTTTTTTTAAAATTTGCGAAGCATTATTGAACTTAATCACTTAATCACCCAGTCACTTAATCACTTCTTAAAAAGCCATTCACCCCTTAAGCCGTTCAACCAACCCTCCATACCTCCCCTTCTCCCTTGCTTCTTAATGTTAACTTTTGTAAAGTTCTGTTAACCCCCGCATATTAAGCCTTTGTTTGGAATTCATCCAAATAAAGTACAAATTTTGTAAAAAACATCAAAGTTTTTTGCAAGTTGTGCCGATAGAGAAACCAAGATAGTTAATAGTAATTAGCAAGGGAACGTGGAAATGAGTAAAAAAGAGCTACAATCAGGAGTTTCACTATTCGGCCGATCAGTTGATTTAATAGAGGGAGACCCTTTAGAGGAAATTTTTGCACTCAATTTGGGAGATTTTCTTTCAGAACATTTGATTTCTGAGGATTTGGCAAAGAAAATAGGCAGGAACGTCAAGGACAAAGCCGTTAGCTTAAAAAACCAGCTAAAAGAGCTGATATCAATTTATTCACTTGATAATACGTTATGTGTTTTGGGATTTAGTTCAAAAGAGGATTATGTAATATATAACTCGATTGCAAAGACTATTGTGCAGATGCTTGATATGGACGCATGCCACATTTATCTGACCAAAGAGAACGCCAAAGGACTCGACAAAACAAAAAATGATTTGATACTTGTAGGCTCTTCAATTGAATTCAAGGACGATTTATACAGCCACAACATCGGGTATAAATTTGGTGACAAATCGTTTGTTTCAGAAGCGTTTTTGAAAAAGGAAACAATTGAAGCTAAAAATCCGCAATTTTCCCACAGATTTAACCCTTTCAAAGAGTTAAACGAAGCAAAAACAAAAATCTTTACTGCAATTCCTATGCATAATAATTTCAACGCAGTCGGGGTTATAGTACTCGAAAGCTATGCCGACAGGTTCTTTCAGGATGAATATCTGAGATTGATTGAGTCAACTGCAACATTGTTTGCAACTTCAATAAATTTGCAGAAAATGATTGAGGAAACTTCAAATTTAATGGGGAACGATGTCGCTTCTGTGAGTGATTTGCAAAGCATGAGGGCAGGGTTGACTGCAATTATAGGTGATCTTGGGGACCAGCAGCAGTTATTTGTTCAAAGACTGGCTTCGGCGGTGGATGCTAAAGGTCAGTACAAAGTTTCTCATTCGCAAAATACCGCTGATTTATCCCGTCTGATTTGCAGAAATCTGGGTTTGAACGAAAAAACCACTGATTTGATTTACTATGCAGGTCTTTTGCAAAACATCGGGAAAATAACTTTGCCGGAAGCAATTTTCTCACATCAGGGAGATTTATCCCCTGAAGAATGGGCAAAATTGCAAAACCATCCCAATGTCGGTGTGAACCTGCTGATGAGCATAAACTTCCTGTCAGAAGTTATTCCGTACATTCATTATCATAAAGAAAGATGGGACGGCAGAGGCGAACCTGAAGGCTTAAGCGGCTACTCAATTCCGTTGGGTTCAAGAATTATTGCGGTGGCAGATGCATTCTCCGCAATGACCGCAGACAGGCCTTACAGAAAAGCTATGATGAAATCTCAGGCACTTGAAGTTATGAAAAAAGAATCAGAAAGCAAGTGGGATCCGGTCATAATTGATGCTCTGAGCCAAGTTATTAAATAAATATTTTTATTAGAAGAGATGCTGATTTCAAAATCGGCATCTCTTCTTTGTATTTTGAAACAAGGAATTAAAACCCCTTGTTTGGTTTAAAACTTATATTTTATAATATAAGTTTGGAGTTATGTTGTAAAATCTGTGTAATATTGATAGGTCGCTGGAGATTAGAATCAATATTAAAATAAGACATATTATAAGTTTAGTGATTTCCTCTTGTTTCATGTCGTATTTTAGTTTATTTTTAAACAGTAAAAATATTGGAATCATCAGAGGGATAAAATATTTTCCATTCAGTCCATAGATAATTCCTGAGCCTACGCCTGACCACATTAAATACATGCACGTATAAATGGAAATAATAGAAAAAATTACATCAAATAGAATTATAGAATATTGCCATTTTGTAAATTTAAATTTGTCTTTATCCAATTTCAAACCCATATAAATCAAAATCGGATATGCTATGTAGGTCATAAAATCCAAATGTGTGTCTTGCCAGCCTAAAACTCCTATCATTGTTATTATTATTCTAGGAGTTTTTACGATGAATGTTTTTAATAAAATAGCCAAGTAGTTTAAAGGATATGATTTTATAAATTCCAGTTGCAGATTTGCATTTGCATTGCCATTCATGCTTAATAACAAGTCACTTGTAAAGTGTTGCCATATTAGAATTCCTGCAGTCGCCATTGCGGCAATTCCAAAAATGAACAAAATATATTGTTTCCAATTTTTAAATAGACTTTTGGGGAGTAAGAAAATAAGTGGAATCAAAAGAAAATAATATTTAGAAATCGAAAGTAGAAATGCAATTAGCATAAATAAAACTATATTTAATTTGCTAATTTTCTTTTCGTATAGTGTTTTTAGAATCAGAGAAACCCATAGGAAATTTAGTCCAATAATAATTGTATCGCTTGTCAGTGCTGAGTTTATAGATAAAGTCATTGGCATTAGTGCCAAAAGCATCATTGGCATTTTGAAAAATGGAATGTTTTTTATTGCAAAAAATACTATTATGCTGAAAAAAATTAAGTTACTTAAACGTCCTGCATATAAGAAAATAAGCGGATTTGTCTTTAAGATTTTTGCGATGTACATCCCGGGAATTTGTGTCAAGTAACAGGTTGGCGAATAAAGTGCCGTATTTGTAAATTTGATAAATTTTACTTTGTCAGGGTCTAACTTTATATTTTTTGAGTTTAAAATTTTCTTTAAATCAGTTTTTGCATCAATATTTTTTATTAAATAGTCATAACCGGAGGCAACTGTTTCTAATGATTTGGGCAGATAATCACCGATTTTGCCGTCAATATTCTCTGCCGTCAATTTGTTTGAAATAATTCCATAACTTCTGTAAAAATGAGATGCCTCATCAACTGATTGAAACGGCGGTAGTAGAAAAACATATAAGCAACCGAAAATCAACGCAATATAAATGAAAAATTTTTCAATAGAAATTTGTTTAATCATAAAGAAATAATATCATAAATTTATTTTAACGGATTTATAACAATTCCCGACAGTAATTTCGGATAAAAGTACGTTGATTTTTGAGGCATGCGATAACCCGCTTCGGAAATCTCTTTTATGTCCTTAATTTTCGGGTAAGCCATTATAAAAGAAGCTTCGGCCTTGCCTGAATCAATTAAATCAAAGGCTTCCGACTCCTGTTTTATGTATTTTATTCCGTCCTGTGCCATCTGCTCCTCTTCGCTAAACCCAAATTCTTTTGTAATAAGAACTTTGTGCAGAACCGTTAAATCGAGTTTTCTCAAGACATCAGGAACATCAGTTAAGATTTCGTCGATATTTTTTTTCAAGGTTAGCAGATAAAATTTATTAACGTTTTTCATGTACAATCCTATAGAAATCTGTTTTTTGTTTTCATCCTCAATCGACTGCAAAAACTTCGCCTTAACCTCATTTTTATTTTGGGGGTAAAAAGAAAATTCTTCTATGTTAAAATGTTTTTTTATTTTTTCAAGAAGAACATATGGTTCCATCCAACGTGTAATAATCCTGTGGGTCGGGAAAACTATCAAATTATCATCATCAAGATTTGTGAAATAGCTCATTACGTAGTCGAAAGGTTGAAGGGCCGAAGGGTCGACTGGTTTAAAATTTTGCTTCGCAAAATCTCTATAATTCATAGCGGTTTCGTATCTGTGGTGTCCGTCGGCAATCAAAAGCGTTTTGTCCTGCATTACTTTTTCAATCAACGCAAGTGTTTTTTCATCCCCGATTTTATAAACAATGTTCCGGACGCCGTTGTCGTCTGTTACGTCAATAAAAGGTTTTTCGCTAAAATCTATTGCCTTTTCAATCTGTTTTTCAGGATCCGAATAAACCATAAACACCTGAGAAAAATTAGCCTTGCATTTTTTTGTCAAATTAAGTCGGTCCTCTTTCGGCCCGCTCATGGTAAATTCATGCGGTAGAATTTTTTTACTTGAAAAATCCTCGATTTTGTTTCGTGCAATAAACCCTTTCCGTTCGATTTTTCTGCCATCTTCTGTTGTGTATTTTTGCAAAAGGTATAAGATACAAGGTGTGGAAATGGTAATTAAAAATTTTTCATCCAACCAACTTTGAAAGCTTTTTTGAGCTGCATCATAGCAATTATTCAGGTCTGATAAATCCTTTGAGCCTTTTGCCAGAATGAGTTTTACTATATTGTAAGGGCTTCTTTTGTAGAGTTCTTCCCTGTACTCATCCGAAATAACGTCATAAGGCGGAGCTATGACATCATTCATTACTACTTTATCCTGATTATAAACAATTGCATTTAAAGGCTTTACTTCTACCATAATATCTCCTGTTTAATGGTTGAAAAGTTTCAATAAAATTATTCAACTATTCAACGGTTAACCTTATACCCACCTCAGCACCTTTGGCAAACTGCATTTCGTAGAGATGTTTATATTTTCCGTCTTTGATTCTCATTAATTCCTCGTGAGTACCGAGTTCTGCGAGTTCACCCTCATTTACAACCGCAATTCTGTCTGCGTTTTGTATTGTCGAAAGCCTGTGAGCGATTACGAACACGGTTTTGTTTTGGATTAAATTATCCAGAGCCTTTTGGACGACGGCTTCTGACTGATTGTCGAGAGCGGAGGTTGCCTCGTCAAGGATTACTATTGGGGCATTTTTAAGCATTGCACGGGCAATTGCGACACGCTGTCTTTGACCGCCGGAAAGCGTTGTGCCTCTTTCGCCGACGTAGGTATCAAGCCCGAACTCAAGTGTTTCAACAAATTCGTCCAGATGTGCCATTTTAACAACTCTTTGCAAGTCTTCGGCTTTTGCATTTTTGCTTCCCATAAAAATATTATCCTTGAGGGTTCCGGTGAAAAGGAAGTTATCTTGAAAAACAAATGAAATATTATCCCTTAGAGATTCCAGATTGAAATTTCTTATATCCATACCGTCGATTTCAATCGAGCCGGATGTTACGTCATAAAAACGGGGAACTAAGTTTACAACGGTACTTTTACCGCCGCCGGAATTTCCGACAAGTGCCATTGTTTCTCCCTTTTTGACTGATAGGGAAAAGTTTCTCAAAACAGGAGTATCTTCAACATACTCAAAATTAACGTTTTTGAACTCAATTAAATTATTAACGCCTTTTAAATCAGGTGCATTTGGCTCGTCCTTGATTTCCGGAATTAGGTCAAACAACTCAAAGACCCTTCCCATCGCAACAAAAGTTCCTTGTAGGCCCGTTAGGGTTTCGCCTAGTGTTTTGGTCGGCTTATAAAGCAAGAGGAGCGAAGTTACGAAAGAGGCAAAGCTTCCGCTTGTCATTTGGCCGGTTATTATCAAGTGGTTGCCGAATGCCATTACTATTGCAATTCCGATTGAGCATACAAAATACATTATAGGCGACATCCAACCGACTCTTTTTGTCAAAGACATTGTCAAATCGAATTGAGTGTTAACCTGATTTTCAAATTTGTCATTTTGCTGTTCTTGCAGGTTGTAAGCCGCCATAATTTTGTTTCCGCCAAAAGTTTCGTTGAAGTTTGTGGTCATATCACCGCCAACTACCATTGTTGCGTTTGAAACGGATTTGATTTTTTTTCTTATAAGTGCCACCGGGGTTATTGCTATTGTCATAACGGTTACGCCGACTATTGCAAGCTGCCATGAATTATAGAGAAGAACCCCGACAAGCCCGACTATTCCAAAAATAGTTGAAATAAATAACTTCAGGTTAAGAATAATATTTTTTGAAGCTGCGTCAGGGTCGGAGAGGAACCTTGTTAAAACAAGCCCTGAAGAATTTACATCGTAGAAAGAGGAATCAAGAGAGGTTAATTTTTTGAATAAATCTACTTTTAGGGCATTAGAGATTTTGTTCCCTGTCCATTCGGTCAAATAATTGCTAAAGTACTTCAGAAGCCCTTGAACCAATGCAAATGCGACAATACCAAATGGGATTATTAACGCCCAAAGTGCTTGCAGGTGAACATCTTTTCCGTTTATAACAAAATCAAGGTATGGCTTCAAAGAGAAGGCAACCACCCCGTCAAGCAACCCCAACGGAATTGCAATCAGAATTCCTAAAATTACTCTGCCCATAACAGGCTTAATGTAAGGGAAAATTCTATCTAACAGGTATTTGTACCTAAATGCGTCTTTTGACACCGTATCTTTTAATTTCATAATTCCTCGAAATAACTCTACAAATACCATTTTGGCATAAACAAATATCAATTTCTACTTTTATTAAGGCAAAAAATTAAACACGTTTTTTAGCTTTTCTGTATGCATCATCGTGTTTGTCAATGCTTATAATATTTACTTGTTTATTTATCTCATCTATTTCCAGAACTATTCTGTAACCGCTTCCCCAATTTAAAGCACGGATACCCGACAAATCACCCGACTTTGCCTTCGAATTAATGTAGGGGTTAGTTTGCAACTTCGATAATTTTTTATACAGAATTTCCAAATTTAATCCCGACTTTTTAAGCTTAGGCAAGTCTTCTTTTAAGACTTCTTTTGTCAGATTTATTTGATATGCCAAAATACTTCTCTCTCACACTTTCAAGCGGAATCAATGTTCCGGCCTTTTTTTGTTTTTCTGCAGATTCAATGCGTTTATTGTAATGTTCTATTGCCTTGTTAATGTCCAGAATAATAGAACTGAAAGGCACCACAAATTCCATCAATGTTTGTCCGCTTTTATTTGCCGATACCCAACTGGTATAACATTCGTTAATTCTGTCTGTTAAAATTATATCTCTGCCATTCGAAATTAAAGACGCCTCTTTTAGGGGTCTGGCATAATCATAATTTTTTTTAAGATATTCTACGGCTCTCTTAATGCAGGAAAGGCTGTGGTTTTGAGTCCTTAAATAAAAAACCGTCTTGGCTTCTACAATGTCTTCGTAAGAATATAATCTTATGGAACCCTTGCCGTCGGCTTTTAAGATAGATGGGCAAACAATTTTCTGCTTGTCCCAGGTATTAAGTTGGGCAATGCTCGCACCTGTAAGACTGCTGACAAAATTTGTATTAAAAGCTATGTTATATTTATCTTTCATAATCTTCTCCGATGAGTTAATTATAACACAAAAGTCCCGCATTGTGAAGTTGATGTCTTATTTCATACTCTACTTTTTGCAATACGTTTCATCAACAAATTTGGCTTTATCTATGAGTTTCTTTTCAAACTTAAAAATATCGTTGATGGTATCAAGTGGATGTTTTTCTTCTTTGTTGTTTTCTAGAAAACATATATACTTTTGCTTGTTGTTAAAATATAGCCTACAAATTGTTTTTCTTATGTTATCATCTAAAATTAAATTGAAATAATTTATGGTATCTCTATAAAATAAACGATTTAGGTCAATAGTGTCTTTTAAAATGCTTTTTACAATAGCGTATCCCTCTAGTTCTTCTACTGTGGTTTCAATCAAACTTTTTGTTTCGTCTTTCTTTTGGTTTTCTGGTATAGTATTAGATTGGTTTATGTTTCCCTCCAAAGCCTTTTTCACTGTTGCACTCATAAATTGATTGAAGGCCTCAATTGTTGTATGAGTATGTTTTTCTACGACGGCAGGGGTTATCCTTTTTTCACCAATGCCTGATTTAGTGATTAAATATTTAACAAAATCTGTGGATGGATTTTCATATTCTTCTTTTAATACATCTTCAAATCTACTTATATACTTTAGATTGCTTGCATTTAAAAAGGCCTTATCAATATTAAATTCTCCCTTACAAAATTCTTGCAATTGTTCAACTTGATCTAGTTTAAAGTCAAGTAAATTAAACGTAAAGAAAGGCTCAGTATCTAGTTTGCCAGTCTGTTCAATATCCGTAAAAAATTTATACAAAACTCCATTAGTTAATATAATAAATTTTGCATCTGTTACCATAAAATACCGTATCAATTGTGTGGAATGTTTTCTTATATCCAATTTGCCATCTTCAATTTTTTTACATTCAATAAGAATTACTGGTTTATTGTTTTGCATAATAGCATAATCAACCTTTTCCCCCTTTTTAATCCCGACATCGGCTATAAATTCTGGGACAACTTCCGATGGATTAAAAACATCATAACCAAGCATTTGCAAAAACGGCATTATTAGAGCATTTTTGGTTGCTTCTTCCGTTCCCAATTTCTGCTTCATACTCTCAACCCGTTCACTTAGAACTCTTATTTTTTCTATAAACTCCATATTTTCTCCTTAGATATAAATCTCTATCCATACATCTTATAAAACAATCATGGGCAATTGTCAATAAATAACCCAACCCATTGTGACTTTGATTGTTGAAAATACCCCCTCACCCTCCGCATTTTTTGCAAGGGATACCGCCTTTTTGGTAAGCTTCTTTTCGTTCGATAGTAACACAATTCACTGTGCATACTTGTGCCGACGGGCAAGAAAGTTTATGCACCTTATACGTTTTCGTGTTGAAAGCTACCTTCTCAGCTCTTGCTTCAATAGCAACAGCACTGTTAAGTACAACGTATTGGGGCGTAAATGTGTTTAAGATAATAAAAAGACCAATTAATATTTTTTTCATTGCAATCACCTATTCAAGTTAATTTAATAAAAAATTTCTATTGTTAGTTATAATTATTTTACCAGAATGCAAAATTATTTAGCATTTTGTAACACAACAATTTACAAAGGGAGGTTTGGCAGCTTGGAAGTTTGGTTGAACGGTTGAATGGTTATAAGTTTATCAGTCGATAAGTTGATAGGTCGAATGGTCGATAAGTCCAGTTTCTCTTCTCACGTCTCACCTCTCACGTCTCACGTTTTCCCCTTCCCAATTTCCTTTCCCGTTTCCCGTTTCCTTTTCACTCCTTATTACCCACTTTTCCATGTTTGTTGTATAATGCTATTGTAAATAGAAGTGTATAACTAAAGTGATGTACCAGGTACATCAGAAAGAGCGAGCGAGCTGAGGCTGGAGCTTGCTGGTTGGGGGCGTATACCCCGAGCAGGCAGGCGGAACCGGTTAAATGCGAGCGAGCGAGAAAGGCAAAGAAAATGGTAGATTCAAAAAAAACACAATTCGAAATCGGCGGGAAGCCCGTTGAAGTCGAAACAGGAAAGTACGCAAATTCAGCAAGCGGTTCGGTTACAATTAAATGCGGCGACACAATGTTGTTCATTCATGCAACCGTGAGCAAAGAACCAAGGGTGGGAATAGACTTTTTCCCATTGTTAATTGATTATGAAGAAAGAATGTCCGCAATCGGCCGTATCCCAGGGGGTTACAACCGTTCAGAAGGACGCTCAAGCGAAAAAGCGATATTAATTGACAGATTAATCGACAGACCAATCAGACCTTTATTCCCTAAGGGTTACAGGAATGATATTCAAGTCGTGGCACAATTGTTCAGCTATGATCAGGAAAATCAACCTGACACACTTGCAATGTTAGGGTCATCTTTTGCACTGATGCTCTCAGGAGCCCCTTTCGAAGGTCCTATCGGAGCCGTCAGAGTTTCAAAAGTTGACGGAAAATTAATTGCAAACCCTACTCACCAACAAACCGGCAAATCCGATTTGGATATAGTTGTTGCAGGGACAGCAGATTCCGTAATTATGGTTGAAGCAGGCTGCAAATTCGTTACAGAAGATGATATTATGGAAGCAGTTGAATTCGCTCAAGTCGAAATCAAAAAACAATGCGAAGTACAAGTTGCATTTGCAAAAGAATGCGGCGTTAAAAGACAAGAATTTGTTAACCCTTATGATACAACTGAACTTGCAGAACTGATAAAATCAACTGCTTATAAAATGGTTCATGATGCTTATCACAACTTTGACAGAGAATACAGACAAAACAAATTGGATGAAGCAAAAACTCTTGTAAAGGAAAAAATAGAAGCTCTGGCTGAAGATCATCCGATTAATAAAATGATGTCAGAAACCGGAATTGATTTTGTTGCAGAAGAGTTTAAAACTCTTGAAAAGAAAGTTATGCGTGCAATGATAATTGAGGAAGGCACAAGAGCTGACGGAAGAAAATCTGAAGAAGTCAGACCAATCTGGTGTGAAGTTGGAGTTATACCAAGAGCACACGGTTCTGCTATATTCACAAGAGGCCAAACTCAGGCACTTTCAGTCGTGACCCTCGCGGGTCCCGGCATGAAGCAGGAACTTGACGGGGTTGATCCTGAAACAGAAAAAAGATACATGCATAAGTACATATTCCCGGGATTTTCAGTAGGTGAAGTTAAACCTATGAGAGGCCCCGGCAGACGTGAAGTAGGTCACGGATGCTTGGCAGAACGTGCCAATATTCCGGCTCTTCCATCTCAAGAAGACTTCGGATACACAATCAGAGTAACTTCTGACATCCTAGAATCAAACGGTTCGACTTCAATGGCATCAACTTGCGGAAGCTCAATGGCATTGATGAACGCAGGCGTTCCGGTTAAATGCATGATAGGCGGCGTCGCAATGGGACTAATAAAAGAAGGCGATAAAGCTGTAGTTTTAACCGATATTCAAGGAATAGAAGATTTCTTGGGTGATATGGACTTTAAAGTTACGGGTAACGAAGAAGCAATCACTGCCTTGCAAATGGACATGAAAGCAAAAGGAATTTCAAACGAAATTCTGCGAAAAGCACTTGCTCAGGCAAAAGACGGCAGATTGCACATTCTGGGTAAAATGAAGGAAGCCATCAAGGCTCCCGGTTCAATGTCACCTTTTGCACCGAGAATATTCACTATGCAAATCGCTAACGAAGATATCGGGTCGGTTATCGGGCCGGGCGGAAAACAAATCAGAGCAATCGTTGATGCTTCAGGTGCTGAAATTGATATTCAGGACTCGGGAATCGTTACGATTACCTCCAACGATCAGGAAGGTGCCGACATCGCAATGAATATGATTAAAGGTATCACATTCAAACCGACAGAAGGCATGCTGATTAAAGGTAAAGTTGTAAGAATTATTCCAATCGGTGCGTTCGTTGAATTAGGCGGCGGCAAAGACGGAATGGTTCACATTTCTCAAGTTTGCAACGAGAGAATTGATTCAATCGAACCTTATTTGAACGTGGGCGACGAAGTTGTTGTCAAGGTTGTAAGAATCGACGACAAGGGCAGAGTTAACCTGACACTCAAAGGCGTAAGCGAAGAAGAAAAAGCTAAGTTTATGTCAGCTGTTTAGGCTGGATAAAATATACAAAGAGGGCCGAAGCTAAAGCTTCGGCCCTCTTTGTATATTTTGTTAAGTTTGTTGCCCTTTTTTTAGGAATATGCTAGGATGTATTTATGGAAAATGATTATTTATCGGAAAAAATAGGTGCAATAAAAAATGAGATGTCACACATTTGGGGTGGAATCTTTGTAATGGGAGGTGGAGCTATAACTCTTATGTTCACCGAACCTAACACGCTAAAAGTCTTTATTATTGTTCTGGGCTTTTCTATGGCATTAATATTCATAAATGCTTATTTTATAAGAAAACAGGAACTTTTAGAAATACTAAATAAATTAAAAAGGGAGGTAAGGCAATGAGTTTACAAACCGCAACACAATTTTTTGGTGTTATAGCATTTATTGGAATATGTGCTTTTTATATTTATAAAAACGACCAAATAGAAAAAAAGTACGCAGATAAACCTACGAAGAGTAAATAAAAATTATACCCAAAGAGGGCCGAAGCTAAAGCTTCGGCCCTCTTTGGTATTTTATCCTACACCTGACAAGCATTTGCCATAATCTGCATTTCTTCCACAGACGCATAAACTGCATGGCATCCGCAGTCTACAAACAAGATTTGTCCTGTTGTGCCTGAGGACAAGTCTGAGGCCAAATAAACTCCTGCTTTGCCGATATCTTCCAAAGAAACATTGCGTTTCAAAGGTGCTTTTACAATCGCGGCTTTCAGCATTTTGTCAAATCCTGCAATACCTTTAGCAGCAAGAGTTTTTACAGCCCCTGCAGAAATTGCGTTGACTCTGATTCCGTATTTGCCCAAATCTGTTGCCAGATATCTCACGCTTGATTCAAGTGCTGCCTTCGCAACGCCCATTACGTTGTAATTAGCCACTACATAATCTGAACCGAGGTAGGTAAGTGCAAATATTGAACCGCCTTCATTCATAACGGGTTGAGCGTTTCTGGCGATTGCTATCAGAGAGTATGCACTGACTCCAAGTGCTAAATCCCAGCCCTCTCTGGAAGTGTTGATAAATTCGCCCTGTAAGTCTTCTTTGTTGGCAAATGCAACAGCGTGAATAACAAAATCAATTTTGCCGTAAACTTTTTCACACTCAGCGAAGACCTTTTTCAAATGGTCTTCTTTTGTAACATCACACTCCATTATAATTTTTGCACCCATTTCTTCCGCAATAGGTCTTACTCTGCTTTCCATAATTTCGCTTGCATATGTGAAGGCAATTTCAGCCCCCGCATTGTGAAGTTCATTTGCAATACCGTAAGCTATCCCGTGCTTGTTCGAAACACCGAATATAATCCCTTTTTTGCCTTCCATTAAATTCATAAAAAAATCCTCACTCTTAGTACCTTCGAAACGATATTAGCAAAAACAATTTTTTAAGTCAAAGTTTGACTGTAGTATAATAAATTATAAGGCGGGGGAAGTTGATTAATGTTTGATTATATAAAAGGATTTTTAACTCACAAACAAGGTGTAAACAAAGTGTCTTTGACTGTTGAGGTTAACGGCATAGGATATTTGGTTGAAATTACATCACGTGATTTTTCCAAACTCTGCCAAATCGGCTCTGAGATAAAGGTTTATACTGTTTTGCTTCACAGAGAAGATAACATGTCTTTGTGCGGATTTTTGCAAAAAGAAGACAGGGATATTTTCAAAATTTTGACCTCGGTTTCAGGTGTCGGACCCAAAATGGCATTGATGCTTTTGGACGAATTTGAATCCTGCGAACTGATTTCGCTTGTAATAAAAGGGGATTACAAGGAATTAACAAGAGCGAAAGGCGTCGGGCCTAAGCTTGCACAAAAAATTATTCTTGAGCTGAAAGATAAGCTTATAAATCTTCAAAACACCATGCCGATTACCCTTTCAAGCGATATCGACATAAAGGACGAACAGGCAATTCAGGACGCACAGACTGTTTTGGTTTCATTGGGATACGAGAGAGGAGAAATAAAAAAAGCCGTTTCCCATGCCATGGCTTTCGTTAAAAATCAGGCAAACGCCGAAGAAATTTTAAAAGAGAGCCTTAAAATACTTTCTTTGTAAATTATACTTTACAAATCAGCTTTTACTAACAACTTATTTTATTCACGGGTTTTTCAATAGACGGATAGATTAGTAGGATATAAAAATAAAATGGTAAGTTCAGTTTCAAATACCCCAATAGCACAGCCGGCACAGCCGAAAACGACCAAAACGAGTATTTTTTACGTAAATGACGTACATTCTAACTTAACAAATATAGAAAAACTAAAAAATGCATCGGATGAATTTGACTCATTTACTCCATCTGAAAAAACTGACAAATTAAAGTTTTCGGTAGGAGATATCGGAGTTGGCAGAGAACTTCAATTTAGCAAGGTAGCAGTAGCCTATCAAAATTTAACAGGCGTTATGGCAAGTGCGGGAGGAAATCATGAATTTGACCTTAATAAAAATGACTTAGTTGATGTTCTAAAAGATGCTAAATATAAATTTCTTGGGTTAAATGTTAATATCCCTCAAGATACCGAAATAAACAGAAAATTGCGTAAAGACATAATCCAATCCTATGTTCAGGAACAAAACGGCACAAAATACGGAGTAATCGGGCTAATGCCGTTTGATTTTGCATTCCATCTATCCGATCCTGCGGAATACAAAGATTTTGAAATTCTGTCTATAGAAAAAACTATTCCACTAATACAGGAACAGGTAGACGACTTCAAAAAACAAGGTATTGATAAGATAATAATTCTTTCTCATATTGGTTCAGAAAATGACCAAAAACTTGTCCAATCAGTTGAAGGAATTGATGTAATTATGGGCGGACACGACCATAAGCTGATAAAAGACATAAAAGATGGTAAAAATTTGTTTTACTCTAAAAAGACCGGAGAACCAACTATAATAACTCAAGCCGGAAAAGACGGAAATTATTTTGGAGTATTGAATTTAGAATTCAATGATAAAGGAGTTATTACTAAGGCTCAAAATAACGTTACTAACACTGAAGATTACCCCAGAAGCTTATTAATGAGAGATATTATTAACAAAATTTTGGGCAAGCCAAAAGAGTTGGGGACCATAAAAGCTATCCCTAAACATAAACACACATTAATTGATGAGAACCCAAGTGCTGATTTTGTTCTGGATGCTGAAAAAAGTGAACTTGGTGTAGATATGGTATTAATAAATTCTGCAAATTTCCGTTCCAGCCTAGAACCGGGAATCTTAACCGATAGGGATTTAAAAATTTTAACTCCTTTCGATAATAAGGTATGGATAATTAAGTTAACAGAAAAAGAGGTTGTGGAGGCCTTAAAAGTAGGTGCGAAATCATTAGTAAAAGACGATAATACTCCAGGTATAATACAATGTTCAGGTCTGAGATATACAATCTCTAAATCTGGTGAGCTTAAAGCAGCTTCTTTAGTTGACAAAGATAATAAAGAAATACCGATAGACATTAATAATCCTAATACTTTTAAAACGTATACAGTTGCAACTGATGACTTTATTGCAAAAGGTGGAAATAAGTATTTTGAAAATAAAGAAGATTCAGTAACAACTAAATTCAACTTTGATAAAAATAAATTAGTGGAAGATTATATGAAAAAACACCCCGAACCTGTTGAAATAAGTACGGAAAAAAGAATTACTTTTGTCGATTGATAAAAGGGAAGAGGAAACGGTGAGACGTGAGAGGTGAGACGGGAGAAGAGAAACTGGACTTATCGACCTTTCGACCGTTCAACCCTTCAACCTTTCAACTTAGTGACTTAAATCCAGATCCCGCATTAGAATTTCCAACAAAAGTCAACCGCCATGCCCTAGCCGGTGCGGGATGACAATAAAAGAGCCAAACTTCCAAAAGCCGCTCACTCGCTTATCGGCAAGCTAAACCAAAAACTGCTGCCCTTTTTTATTTTGGATTTAAAATTAATCTCGCCTTTGTGGGCATCGGTAATTATTTTACAAAGTGCAAGCCCCACGCCTGAGCCTAACTGGCGTTTGAGCTGGCTCCTGTTGACCTGAGAGAAAAAGTCAAATATTTTTTCTTGACTTCTTTTGCTTATGCCGTCGCCCGTGTCTGTAATTTCAAAGAAAAATTTTCCTTCCTTAACATAGGTAAGAATGTTAATTTTACCGTTTTGTTTGTTGAATTTAATTGCGTTTGAAACAAGATTATATATGAGTTGCCTAAACCTTTTTATGTCCGCCGAGATTTTTATATCCGTAAGGGTGTAATTTAAGCTGATATCCTTTTCTTGAACCATTTTTTCAAGTGCAAGAACAATTTGAGAGATTTCATTCTTAGGGCTAAAAAGCGTGTAATTTAATTCGAGGATATTAGATTGGGATTTAGAAACATCAAGAACATCCTCAATGAGAGTCAATAAATGCTTTGAACTTTGCAAAATATTATTAATATACTTAAAATTTTCCCGATTTTGAGCCTTTGCCTTGAGAATTTCCGAAAAACCGATGATAGAATTAAGAGGCGTTTTAAATTCATGTGAAATTCCGGCCAAAAATTCGATTTTACTTTTGTTTCGCTTCTCTGATTCCTGATAAAGAGAAATGTTTTCTAATATTAAAGCAATATGTTCGGGAAATATATTTATGAAATGAATATTATTTTTGTAAAAATTGCTGTCCTCTTTTTTCAACATCAAATATCCCAAAAAGATGTTTGAGTATATAATCGGGACGATTATTAATTTTTTTTCCGAAAGAGATTCAAAATATTCGTAGATATCTTCAATTTCCGAGGATTTTTCCAAAAAATTGCAGCAATCGAGGTTAACTTTTTCTATAAATTCCATTAATTTTTTTTTGTTATAAACTTTTTCCCCGTAGGCGATATTTTTGAATTCAACACGACGGTGGTCCTGATTAAAAAGGCAGCAAACACAAACCATCGAATTGGTCAGCGTTAAGAATCCTTCGCAAATAGTTTTGCATAATTCTTGTTTTTGCCGGATTGAGTTAAGTTTTTTAAGCAGTAAATTTATAAATGCCCATTTCTCTTCGACTTCAAGAAATTTATTGACATATTTAAATGTCTCGGCTCTGGCATGCTCTAATTCTAAAACAAGCCCGCCTCTTGATAAGTCTTCAAAACCACCGGTATGCTTTAATTCTCGGTTTTTAGTATTCATTAAAAACCCCCTTAAATTAACCCGTTTTTTAAAGTATACAATAAAAATTCTTCCGCTAATTCACATATTTTCGTTTTGTTATAATTTGTTGTATAATCTATTCATGGAAAATACGGCTAAAAAGAAAAAGCTATTTGTAATTTCAGGCTCGTCAGGGGTCGGAAAAGGCACTGTTATAAAGGAATTCCTTGAAAAAAATCCTGAGTTTTGTCTTTCAACCTCTTACACCACAAGAGGAAAAAGGGAAGGCGAAATTGAAGGCGTTAATTATTTTTACGTTTCCAAAGAAGAATTTTTAGCAAGTGTAAAAAATGACGAATTCCTTGAATGGGCTGAGTTTTCAGGAAATTATTACGGAACGAAAAAGGCTTTTATTCAAAAATGTCTGAATGAAAACAAGGATTTAATCCTCGAAATTGACACTCAAGGGGCTTTGAAAGTTAAAGCAAAAATGCCGGAAGCGGTCTTGATTTTTATAGCTCCACCCTCGTATCAGGACTTGGAATTTAGACTCAGAAACCGCAATACAGAAAGTGAAGAGGCGATTTCTAAACGTCTGGATTTTGTAAAACTTGAGATAAAAAACTCTGAAAGCTTTGATTACAGGGTTGTAAACGACAAAATCGGGGATGCAATAGCCGAATTAGAAAAAATTATAAATACCGAAAGGAATTTTAGTGATTAACGGTAAAAAAGTATTAATAGGTATCACGGGCGGGATTGCAGCTTACAAAATTTGCGAGTTGATAAGACTGTACAAAAAAAACGGAGCCGAAGTCAAGGTTATTGCAACTGAAAATGCACTTAATTTTGTCACGAAATTAACTCTGCAAACCCTAAGCCAAAATCCTGTCGCAGTTAATCAGTTTGACATTGAGGAATTTAAGCCCGAACACATTTGCTTGGCGGATGAAGCCGATATTTTTGTTATTGCGCCTGCAAGTGCCAATACCATTTCAAAATTGGCAACAGGAATTTGCGACAACCTTTTGACCTCGGTTACCTGTGCTTTCAAAAAGCCCGTAATCCTTGCTCCTGCAATGAATTGCAACATGTGGGAAAATAAAATTATTCGGGAAAATATGGCAAAACTTGAAAGTATGGGATATTATATTTGCCCGCCTGAAGAAGGCTTTTTGGCCTGCGGTTGTGAAGGCAGCGGGCGTTTGTGTTCAATAGAAAAAATCTTTGATAAATCCGTCGAAATTTTAAACACTAAAAAAAAACTTATAAATAAAAAAATACTAATAACCGCCGGCGGAACAAGGGAAAAAATAGATGCGGCAAGATTTATCTCTAATTTTTCGTCCGGAAAAATGGGGATTGCATTGGCGGACGAAGCTTACAATCAGGGTGCTGAAGCCGTTTTGATTTCCACGGTTAAAGCTGAAAGACCTTATAGAGTTGAACTGGTTCAATCTGCTGCTGAAATGCAAAAAGCAGTCGAAAAAGAGTTTAATGGAATAAATGTTGCCGATTGCTTAATAATGGCGGCGGCCGTTGCTGATTATCGGGCCAAAAATGTTTCGAAATCAAAGTTGAAAAAAACATCCGCTGATGAAATTTCCATTGATTTGGTTAAAAATCCCGATATTTTGAAGGAAATGGCTTCTAAAAAAACCGCTAAACAGATTGTTGTCGGATTTTGTGCCGAAAGCGAAAATGTTTTGGAAAACGCAAAAGAAAAAATTCAAAAAAAGGGCTGCGATTTTTTGGTCGCAAATGACATTTCCCGCTCTGACATAGGTTTTTCGAGCGACTATAATGAAGTTTTAATAATAGACAAAAAATTAAATGTTGAAAAAATAGGGCGTGCTGAAAAACCCCAAATAGCTAAAAAAATTCTTGAAGCAATATGGAAATAGCCGGATTGCAAGCTTAATACTCAAACTGTTCTTTTGTCTGCAAGTATTCCCTGATAAGGTTTAAAGAGGACTGAACAATTCTTGTAATCCTTGATGATGAAAGCCCGACCTGTCTTGCGATATCTTTTACCTGCATGTTTCTGTAAAATCTATATTCAACGATGGTTCTGTCTTTTTGAGGCAAAGTCGAAATGGCTTCCCTAATCATTCTGCCCATCTCTGAAATTTCTGCTCTTTCGTCCGGCATGGCGGACACATCTTTTATAAAATCGAAAGGGGAATCATTGTCTGAAGAGGCCGCAGCCAAGCTGTCAATAGATAAGATGGTTTCATAGATAGCTTCCCTAACCTTCCCCGGAGAAACATCTAAGCCTTCTGCATCTTCTGCCCCTTCAACAAATCCTTCCGGACTTTCTTCCAGTCGGGTGTGTTTCAAAGAGTACCATTTATAGCGGTTTCTCAGTTCATTTCTAATAGCCCATCTCACGGCTGTGCCTATGTATGCGGCATTGTATTTTTCTAACTGTTCTTCCGTTTTGCCCTTAATCATTACCTGCACGGCAATAATACCAATACTAACCAATTCTTCATACTCAATCATATGCGAAGGAATACGATGATGCTCAACTTTGGCAACTTTTTGAATTATTTCTAGGTATTCTTTAATTTTAGATTTTTCCTGCATGTTTTATCTTTATTTATTTCTCTCTGGTTTGTCTATTATTCTACCCTGATTTTGATTATTTTTCAAGTTGTAAACAAAAAGTAAAATTTCAGCTACCGCTTTGTAAAGATCAGGAGGAATTAACTGGTTTAAATCCACGATTCTAAAAATTGCCCTTGCGACAGGCGGATTGTCGATTACAGGGATACCGTTTTCTATTGCTATCTGTATAATTTTTTTTGCTATAAGTTCGGTGCCTTTTGCGATAAGCATAGGCGATTCCATCTCCTCCGCAACATATTTTAATGCACATGCCACGTGGATGGGGTTTCTCACAACAAAATCAGCCGTCGGGACGGCATCCATCATGCTTTTTTGTAACATTTGCATACGACGCTGGCGTAATGCGGCTTTTACATTCGGATCGCCTTCAGTGTTTTTATATTCATCCTTAATCTCCTTGAACGACATTTTCTGGTCTTTCATAAATTTCCAGCGGGTAACCATGTAATCAGCCCCCGAAATAGCCAAAAAGGCGATGCATGCCTTAAACACAAACTCTACTATAAGTTTTCCGAACTCAATCATGACGGCAAAATTATTATCAATAGATGCAAGCCTCAGGATACTTTCGATATGGGCAGAATAAACGCTCCAGCCTATCCAGCCCAAAAGCACTACTTTGATAATGTTCTTAAACAATTCAAAAAGGGTTTTGACGGACATTAAATTCTTAAAATATTTTGTCGGATTAAGTTTATCGAGCTTAGGTGCAAGCGGAGCTGTGGCGACAAGAGGCCCAACCTGTATAAAATCGGCCAGAATCGCAATGAGCCATGCAACAAACAAAACGGGGGCTATTATTAAAAATGTCGGGATAATTGTTATCGTGAAAATGTAAGGAAGCCCGATTTCACTCAAATGCTGGTTGGGGATTTGCTCATAACAAAGCACAAAAAGCTTTGTTATCTGGTCCCAAATAAAGGGTGAAAGTGCATAAATTGCAGAAAATAAAATAAGCAAAGAAATAGCCATTGAAAAATCTTTGGATTTTACAACCTGACCTTCTTTTCTTGCCTGCTCGAGCTTTCGAGGAGTGGCATCAAACTGCTTGTCTTCATCACCCATTGTTTACGCCTTTTTGTATGGATTATCATAAGTTATGTCTTTAGGGAATAGAAAATGGGGAATAGGAAGTAGGTTTTTATGCCATTTCCTATTTACCATTTCCTATTTCCTTAATTAACCAATAACATTTTACCACAATTATTACTTAACAATCTCGACGCCGGAACTTGTACCCAAACGGGAAGCCCCTGCTTTTACCATATCAAGTGCTTTTTGTTTATCACGAATTCCCGCAGATGCTTTCACTTTTAGCCCGTAGGGTGAAACCGTCTTGTACATAAGCTCGACATCTTCAGCTTTTGCCCCAACACCGTTTTTGACGAACCCTGTTGATGTTTTCACAAAATCAGCTTTAGCATTTACGCATAATTTGCAGGCGGTTTCGATTTCTTCTGTGGTCAGCAAATCTGTTTCAAGAATAACTTTGAGCGGCTTGCCGGAACAAGCGGCTTTTACTGTTTCGATATCTTTTTGCACAGCCTGAAAATTCTTGTCTTTAATAAGCGAAACGTTAATTACCATATCAATTTCGTCCGCTCCGTCCTCAACTGCCAATTTTGTTTCAAAAGCTTTAACTTCCGCCCTGTTTGCCCCCAAAGGAAAACCGACAACCGTAACAATTTTTACATCAGAATTTTTCAGATAATCTTTTGCAAGCTTAACATTAGAAGGATTTATGCAAACTCCCAAGAATTTGTGCTCAATCGCTTCCTCAAAAAGTTTTATGAGTTCCCCACGAGTCGCATCCTGCTTCAAAAGAGTATGTTCAATATATTTATTTAAACTTTCCATAATGCTATTCTATTATAAAAAACGCCATTTTCTCATAAAATGTTTAAAAATATTAAGATACATTGTAAAACTAACAACTTTTAGTTCCCTTATGTTTTAAATATTATATCAGGCAGTGTGTAAGGTTTTTCAAGTGAAAATTAATTCAATTCAAGTAAATTTTAAAGCTAATCCGGAAACAGCAAAAACGCCTCAGAGTGATGCTGTTGTGACTAATCCTATGCAAAAGACACAGGATTTGCAAAGTGTTACGCCTGATTATAATGTCAAGGTTCCCCTCAAATATGCTTCTTTAGGTACGGAAGAGCTTCCTTGTTCAACAAAGACATATCTTTACAAGCTCGAAAACGGGCAGAGAGTTGTAATTATACCTAAAAAAGGGCCGACTGTTGTCAAAACCTACGTTGACGTCGGTTCAATGAACGAGCCGGACAAGGTTCGAGGGATTAGCCATTTTATTGAACATAATCTGTTTAACGGTTCGGAAGGGCTTGAAGCCGGCGATTTCTTTGCAACCGTAAATAAGCTCGGAGCAAGCACTAACGCCTCAACCGGGTTTGCCGCAACAGATTACTATATTGAATCCAATTTATTGAAGAAAAATGACCTTGAAACTGAAATTAAAATCCATGCCTCAATGCTTGAAACACCCAAGTTTGCTCAAAACATGCTTGATAAAGAGAAAGGGCCGGTTACTTCAGAAATTAACATGATTTTGGATGACCCCGAAAACATTGCAACAAATAACACTTTGAAGCTGCTTTACAACATAAAATCAACCTCAAGAGATATAATCGGCGGAACGGTCGACAACATTAACAAATTAACCCGTGATGATGTCATAGATTATTACAAGAGAAATTATTATCCGGCCAATATGACGACAGTAATTACCGGAGAAGTAGACCCCGAGCAGGCAATGGGCTTAGTTTCAAAATACTTCCGCTCAGCAAGTACAAACCCTAAGCCGAGAAACTTTGAAAAACTTACTCCGATTGAAAACTCGGTCAGAAATGACTTAATTTCCGACAAAACAAAAGCCGCTATAGTAAGTTTGGGCTTTAACGGTCCGAAAAACAACGACACAAAAGACAAAATTCTTCTGGATGCGTTCCAGTTTTTCCTTGTGGGTTCAAGCGTTTCAAGATTAAACAAATCTTTGGAAAAAATCCAAACAAATGCGTTTGTAACCTCTGACAGAATCAGCACAAAGCCTGAAGATAGCTTAGTTGTACTGTTTTCAACCCAAACGTCCGAAAGCAATTCGGAAAAGGCTATTAAAACGGTTTTTGAAGAAATAGCCAGCCTTGAAAAAAATCCTCCGACCGAACAGGAAATAAATATAGTTAAAAAGAAACTAAAACTCAATCTTTCTCAAGCTTTTGAAAGTTCAAGCCTCATTAACTCAATAGTCGGAACAGGCATGCTCGACAATGACTTAAAGAGCGTAACCCAATTTGAAAAAGTAATCGACAACCTGACTTCAAAGGACATCGTAGATTTTGCGAAAAAATATTTCGACCTGAATAAAGTCGCAATTACGGTCGTTCACCCTGATTCTGCGGATATGAAATCAATTAACCAAAATTACGAAAGAGTTCATCACGTCTCTTTTACAGGCAATTCTCAGGAAATAAACCGCAAGGAAGCTCTGGATATGGGTAAGGTAAAAAAATACTCAATAACAAATAATTTATCTGTAGCAACTAACGAAATTGACAAAGACCTTGCAACCTTCGACTTAAGCCTTTCCGCGGATGTTCCTGCTGATGTAAAAACCGGAGTCAGCAACATTTTGGCGATAATGCTCAATCGCGGGTCAGAATTCAAGGACGAAAAAAAATTCTTTACTAACCTTGAAAATCAAGGGATTCAGACATCTTTTGATGCAAACGAAAGAGAAATTTATGTAAACTCCATGTTTCTTCCATCGGACGGGGTTAACGCCGTAAAAAGTGCCAAAGAAGTACTCCTAAACCCGAGATTTACCGAAGAAGACTTGACATATGCAAAAGATCTTTTGAGGGAAAATATCCAAAATATTCCTAAAAATTCGAGGGAAGGACTTTTGAAAGAAATGTTTAAAGGACAGCTTTACGGTATGACTACCGACGAAATCCTCAAAAACATTGATAATATTAAATTAGATGAAGTCAGAGGACTTTACCGGTACATTATTAATAATGCCCAAGGTCAGATTGCTATGTCAGGGCCTTTTGAAAAAAATCCGAACTTGAAAAATGATTTGTTCAACGAATTAAGCACAGGGTTTCCAACATTGAACCCGTCCAAGCCGAACCTTTTTAACAGTTACACACCTGTTGAAGACAAAAATATCGTAATTCAGGAACATTCTAAATCACAGGCTGAAATTCAGATGGGCTACAAATTTAAAACGAATGACAATTTACAGGATTCCGTCACTTTTGAACTTTTAAACACAATTCTTGGCGGGACTCCTTCTTCAAGGCTGTTTTCAGACTTAAGAGAAAAACAAAAACTTGCCTATCAGGTAAATTCTAAACTCGCTTACTTTGACAATTCGGGAGTGTTGTCTTTATTCATCAAAACAACGACGGACGACATGCAAACCGGAGAAAAAAGTTATGATAATTTGAAAAAATCAGTCGACGGATTTAATAATCACGTACAAAAACTTATGATTGAAAATGTTTCTGCGGATGAGTTGGAAAATGCAAAACTCACTTTGAAGAATAAAATTTTAAATTATTCTGAATTGACGTCAGATAAAAATACGTCCATTCTGGGCGGGCTAAAATCCTTCTACGGAGTTTCTTTAGACAATCAGGTTCTTGATATGGTTGACAAGATAACGGTTGATGATGTTAAGGCAGCAGCTAATTATATATTCAAAACTAACCCTACAATTTCAATAGTGGCAACAAAAAATACTATCGAAAACAATAAGGATTATTTGAAATCAATGGGGAATATAGTCGATAAGTCGATAGGTTGAACGGTTGAAAGGCTTAAAGGATTAAGGGGTGAAGGGCTTTTGGAGAAGTGATTAAGTGACTGGGTGATTAAGTGATTAAGTGCAACAAAAAAATTAAAACTTTTCTTCTCACGTCTCACCTCTCACGTCTCACCTCTCACGTCTCACGTTTTCCCCTTCCCAGTTCCCAATTCCCAATTTCCTTTTCCTTTTTTATATGTTATAATGATTCTAATTAGAAGACGTATTGGAGATAGTTTTGATTAGTCAGGATGAAAATTTCGCTCAAATCCACGAGTGGCTTGTGACCTACAAAAATTCAACTGATAAAAAGCTGAAAAAACAACTGCAAAATCTGGTTGTAATAGCGTCCATGCCTTTTGTAAAAAGGATTGCCTGCGGTTTGGCAAGACGTTCGACTGACCCTGTTGATGATTTAATTCAGGTGGGTGCTGTCGGCTTAATCAAGGCGATTGATCTTTATAATCCGGAGATTGGCACGAAATTTAAAACCTACGCAACTTACCTGATAACAGGCGAGATAAGACATTATTTAAGAGATAAGGCTTCCATGATTAAGGCTCCCAGAGAAATTCAGGAACTTGCTTTCAGAATTAACTGCGTTATAAAACAACTGACAGAAGACGGACTGGAGCCGACCTCGGAACAAATTGCAGAGGCAATGTCGCTGCCGGTGAGCAAAGTTAATGATATAATTGAAGTTGACAGACGCAAAAGCACAATTTCACTTGATCAGGCTTTGATTTTTGAAGATGACGACACCATGTCTCTCGCAGACAAAATTCCCTCCGGTGATTATCAGGAATTTTTGAACGCTTATGAAGAAAAAATTATGCTTTCTAACGCTATTTCACAGCTTAAGCCAAAGTTAAAAGAAGTTATAGAACTCAGTTATTATGAAGATTTAAACCAGCGTCAAATAGCAGAAAGGCTTAATGTTTCTCAGATGCAGGTTTCAAGACGGCTGAAGCAGGCTTTGGGCGAAATGTATAAGATGATAACCAAGAGGGGAAAATAATTTGGCTTTATTAACGTTTTTAATAATAATTTTATTTTTTGTATTTTTAATCGGGCTTTGCATCGGAAGTTTCTTAAACGTAGTTATATTGAGAGCTTTCAGCAACGAATCTATCGCTTTTCCGGCTTCAAAATGCCCGCTGTGTCAAACGCCTCTGAAATGGTACCACAATATTCCCGTTTTATCTTACCTGTTTTTGAGAGGCAAATGTGCGTTCTGCAAAGAAAAAATCAGTATTCAGTATCCGCTGGTAGAGCTTATTACAGGGTTTTTATTTGTGGCTGTATTTATAAAATTCGGGTTGGATTTTAACGGACTCTTTATGTTAATTTTCACCTCACTTTTTATTGTTCTGGCGGTTTCTGACATAAAAGAAAAAGTTGTTTTCGACTTTCACACTTACACTCTGGTGATTTTTGGACTGATTTACAATTTGTTTAATTTCGGCCATTTGTATATGGGTGAGAAAATTATAGCCCTCGGAAATTTTTCCTTTGGGATTAGCAATTCGCTGATTGCCTCTGTTTTGGGAATTTTGCTGGGGATTGTTGTGATGGAAGCGTTTGCAAGGTTCGGGTATCTTCTTGCGGGAACAAGAGCATTCGGCGAAGGCGACACATACATTGCAGCCGGGCTGGGTGCGGTTTTCGGCTGGAAATACCTGATAACAATTCTGCTTTATGCTTTTATTATCCAAATCGTTTTCACAATTCCGATTTTTATCAAAAAACTTTATACTAAAAAGGATTACAGGACATTAATTTCGTTTTTTGCATTTTTTCTGCTGCTCATTGCTATAAAATGGCTTGATTATGCGGATTTACTCGGCAATTTTGCAATCTACGGAGTGACCACTCTGCTTTTATTCGGAATCGGTTTTTATGTTTGCAAAAGAATTCTTGGCGGGCTTAAAGACAAAAGCAGCATGACTTACCTGCCTTTCGGACCCGCAATGGTTCTGGGCGGAATGATTATGATGTTTTTGCTGTAAATCGGACTATCTTTCGGTCGAAGGGCTGAAGGGCTTTTTACGAAGTGCTTAAGGGGTGAATGGGTGAAGGGTTGAAGGGTTGAACGGCCGAAGGGTTATTTTTCCTGGGAGCTTACCGAATTTTAATGAAACTTAAATTTCTACTCTGTCAAAGAAGGGATTTTCACGTTAGGGAAAATCCCTTCTTTGAGATTTTTGCCCGTCAGTTTATCCGCCCTTCAAAATATA
>JBAYNW010000025.1:0-26174 GCA_041678605.1 Candidatus Gastranaerophilaceae bacterium
AAGAAAAAATCAAAAAATCGGGATATTACGAAATGTAAATATGAATTTTTGAACCTAAAACCCTTAACCTGAGTGCATTTCAAAAAATCACACACTTTTTCCGTAAGCTCAACTAGCAAAAAAAAATACTTTGGTTTTTAATACATTTATGAATGTTAGTTTTTAATAATGGAGTTAAATTATGAAGACATCAGCAATAGGGGTTATTCCACCGAGTATTCCGTCAGCAAAGCGTGTACGCCCGAGCTTTGGGGAAAGTTTTGATGAGGAAAAATTTGAATCGGATAATTCCGAAACAAAAAGACCCCAATATATGGACGAATGGGAAAAAAATAAAAGGGATTCCGAAGAATTGAGAGACGACCCTGATAGTCCTAAATTTATTAACAAATTGGGTAAAGCCGGCATTCTCCTGGCTTCAGGCATTCTTACCTATGGAACAGCTAAATTGGCACTTAATCAGACCGTTAAAGGAGTATCAAAAGTATTAAATGGTAAAAGTGTTCAGGCTGCAAAATCTAAAGTTCAGGCATTCTTTAAAAAGACTGTAGCTCCTAATGCTAAAAAAGCTGCTGATTACGTTGCTGACAGCAGTGTAGGAATCAAAGTTAAAGATAAATATCAACAAGTTGCTTCAAAAGAAGGAGTTGCTAATACAATCAATCTTGTTTCAGGTAAAAGCAGTCAAATCAAAAAATGGTTTGTAAGTTTAAAATCAAAAGTTACGGCAGAAAAGATTAAGAAGACAATCATTGAAGCGATTTCAATAGGTTCAGGCTTTGCCGGAACAATCACCGGAGCAGGTATTGCACATGAACATGAAGAAGCAGGGGCATACTAAATGATTCAAAGAGTAGGCACAATTTCATTTGGCGAAAAGTCATCCTTGATAAAAGATGTCAAACAGGGCGTGGAAGAAGTTAGGGTCACGCGGGATGATTTGTATGATGCTACACTCGGTACAGGTGCGGCGGCTACCGTTGCGAACGGGAATAAAATAATCAGAGGAGTAAAAGGGGTATTTGTTAAATCGAAGGATGTCGCAAAGAATACAAAAACATTCAATTCTATGTGGCTGAATTTTTTGAAATCAGCTGAAAAAATAAAGGGATTAGGGCATATAGCCAGATTCATACAAAAACCCTTGGTTATGAAAGTTTCAGGAGTTTGCGGAGGTTTCATGGCCATTTCTGCCGGCATTGTGGATATGACAAACTTACTTAACGTAAGTGCAAAAATGGTTGATACAGGCAAATTTCCCAAAGTTGACTTGGCGGCATAATTTTTAGAATAATAAATCTGAGAGGGCGGGCTTCGGTGACTATGACGGGTCCGCCCTTTTATATGTTATAATTATTTTTATGAACGACTTTATTTTAAAAGATGTTAATGGCGATTTGGAGCAAGAGCTTGAACAGATAGGGTTTGACGAAACCTATTTGCACAAAGCTGTTGACAAATTTCAGTACAAAAACATAAAAATATTCGACCTGACCGTCCCGCAAGCTAATATTTTAAAGCAAACTGCAATTTCTGTCGGAGCGGATTGTGCCGTTCATAGAGAAACAATCACCTCAAAAGTCGAAAAAACAGACTGCCTTCTGGGCGGCAGCTTTTCTCAGCTTAAAAAAATATCGCAAAAACTTCACAAACAGCCGTTTAATTTGTCAAAATTAGCAGATTTAATAGAAAAAAATCTGGATTTTAAACTTCTGCCTATAAAAATAAAGGAAACCACCTTCGATTTCACAAAACCTTATATCGTGGGCGTTTTAAACTTAACTCAAAATTCTTTTTCAGATGGCGGGGAGTTTTTTGAATTTGACAAAGCAAAAAAACATCTGCTTGAAATGATAAAAGACGGTGCGGATATAATTGAGTTGGGTGCAGAGTCCACAAAGCCTTTTTCTTCGCCCGTTTCGGCTAATGACCAGTTGAAAAAATTATTGCCGATTCTTAAATTTATCGAAAAAGAAAAGATTAAAACGCCCATCAGTATTGACACAAGAAGTGCCGAAGTCGCCGAAAAATGCATAAAATCAGGTGCCGATATGATAAATGATGTTTCGGGTTTTGAATACGACAACAATATGATTGCAACAATTGCAGAATTGGATGTCCCCGTAATTATCCAACACTCTCAAGGAACGCCTGAAAATATGCAAATCAGGCCGACTTACGGAAGTTTGATGGATGAAATTTTTCTGGGCTTAAATAATAAAATTAATATTGCAATTGCAGGCGGAATAAAACAAAAAAACATTATAATCGACGCAGGGATAGGTTTTGGGAAAACGAAGGAGCAAAATTTTGAGATTATAAAAAGAATTGACGAACTATTCTCACTAAATTGCCCTGTTATGCTAGGGGTTTCAAGAAAAAGTCTGCTGGGCATGCCGGATGTCTCAAATGACGTAAAAGATATTTTCACTTTGGCTCTAAACGCCGTAATCATTGATAAAAAAGTCAATTTTATTCGGGTTCATAATGTAAAATTACACAAAAATTTACTTCAAATCCAGTGAACTAAAGAAAAGAACCTGAATTTCACCGGGAGCCAACTGCGTTTCGATTTTGCCTTTTGAAACTTTAGGTATATTGGATGAAATTTTGATAGGAACAGAAGGGAGTTCGCTGTTTATTTTAGGAACACTGACTTTAACATTCAGAGTCCTTTTAAAATCCAAATTGCCGATAACTATCACAGAGGCACCGTTAAAGCTTCTGGCATAGGCAAAAACACCCGGTAAAGATGTTCTCAATGTCACAAAATTGCCGTTAGATAAGACATTTTGAGCCAAGTTTCTGAACTTATTGGCAATAAAGAAATCTTGAAAGACGTCATAATGTGCTCCTTGAGGTTTTCTTGAAAAATTAAAAATATCCAACTGCCCACGATGTACAAAATAATATTCATCATCCGTGAACGTTTTTGCGGCTTTTTTGTTTGCCCACGGGTAAATATAATTATCCCCCATAGGAAAACCGTCGATGTAATAAGCATTCAATGGCAAAGTCGAATTCAGCCAAATTATCATTTTGCTTAGTTGAGGGCCGTTAATCAAAATGGGGCTTACCTGATCATGCGTCGCAAAATTCCCCAAAACACTCTTGTTTGCCGAATATTTTTTAGCTGTTTCCACATCAGGCATTACATTGGAAAAGAACTCATGAGATGTTTTCCAGTTTTTCAAATCCGAATAGTTTCCGTAATATCCGTCGAAACCGGCATCCAAAAGTCTGTCGCAAGGCGTAAGCACAACATATTCCGAAGGTGCTTTTTTCCATGAAGGTGAAGCTTCAGCGAGAAAAAGAAACTGCGGATTTGTTTCTCTGGTTCCGTCAATTAATTTTTTCCAGAAAGAATAAGGTTTCATAGACGCCATATCAGCCCTAACCCCGTCAACGTCTAAATCTACCATCAAATCCAAAAAACTTTGATATAAATTATAAACGTCCGCATTTATTTTTTCACCTGTCCCTGCATCAAACAATCTTACGTCCGTCCAATCCGCCGGTATTATCGGATTTTGGGATTTGTCTTTTTTGAAAAGGTCAGGATTTTTTAGATATAAATCGTAAGAACCGCAGCATGGCAGGTCAACAATTACACTCATATTCCGCTTGTGGCATTCGTCAACAAATTTTCGCATTTCGTCATTAACGCTCAACTTGCTTTTTGGGCTCTTGAGTTGAGGATTAATTTCATTAAAACTTGACGCGGCATACAAAGACCCCGCTGTTCCAAGTGCTTTTACCTTACCTACGGGCGTGACCGGCAATAGTTGGATTGTATTAACCCCGCAAGCCGCAAGTTCGTCCAATCTATCTATTGCGTTTAAAAATGTGCCTTTTTCTTCCCCTAAATTTTCCTCAATAATTCCATTTTGGTTACTATCCTTAGCATTGAAAGTCCTTATATTAATGGCATAAATAATTGCCCTGTTCGAAGAAAACGACGCTCTTAAATTATTAACCCAGGCTGTTGCACAAAAAGCCTTCAAGTCAAAAAATACAAGCACAAAAAGTATTAAAAATATGTTCCTAAATTTCTTCATACTCTGTATTTTATCAGAAAAAGTTTTAATATGCCAAATGTTACAAACTTTTAATCCATAAAAAGCGACTCATTGGAAATAAACTATTTAACCTATTTTTAAAAAAATATGTGTTGAATTGTAAATATTGAATGTTAAAATAACAATTAATTCCATGTTTTATTTTAAAATACATGTATAGATAGAATATTAATTCAGGAGCATATGATTAACAGTCTTACCAAAGATTCACATATTACTCAGCCTTGTCGACGACTCAAGGCGTACCCCGGCGAGGGGAGTGTGTGTAGAGGAGTGAGCAGCAGTATACTTGTGAATAGCTCTGACATAATTGTAAAAAAGCCCGTTGAGATAAGTTTCAGCGGGCTTTTTACTGCAGAAGTAAAAGATAATTTAGAAAATAATGAAATTGAACTATCAAACTCCCATAAGTTGATATCAGAAAAAGAATCCGGCCTTAATAATTTAATAAAAGAAGCTCGAAAATTCATTTCCCCTGAATCGGCAAATAAAGGGCCAAACAAAAAAATTGTAACATTAATTGCTGAAGCTATAGACTTTTTACAAAACACAGCGAAAAATGAAAGCGAAAAAATTAAAAACTTTGTAAATTCCGGTTCTAACAAAGAAAATCTAAATAATCTTATTGACGCTTCCGGTAAAATATTGTCAGAGGCCGGTTCGAAAAAACCATTGCAAAACAAAACTATACTAAAGTTAAGAAAAAACATGATAAAAGAAGCTGTTCAAATTATTCAAACCGTTGAAAACCCCGCTAAAATCCATATAAATTCAAAGATTAAGCATTTTTTGGGGAAAGCCGCAAACGCTCCGGTTGTATTTAGTGCTTTGTTCGCACTTCTCTTGACGGGTATTTTAAGACCCGCCGCAATCATGTCCTTACCGGGTCAAAAGAACAATAAGGATGACAAAAAATATGCTTCCGCACACTCCATAGCTTCCGGAATAATAGGCTATTTGCTTTCCTTTGCCGTATTTTATCCTCTTTCTGCCGCAACTAAAAAAGTTGGTAAAAACCCTCAAGATTATCTGGATGCAAAAAAAGCAGAATATTTGGGCGATATCAGGTCCCCAAAATTCAGGGCTTCAAAAGATTTCAACAGAGCCAGCAAATTCCTGAACATGGTTCCTGATGCCTTGATTGCACCAGCAAGGGCGGCCCTCACGGTTGCTTTAATTCCTCCGATTTTGAAATACGTTTTCGGATGGGAAAAGAAAAAAGGCACACAAAATGAAAAAGCGGCTGCAGTTCAGAATTATACGGCTTTGAATTTTAAAAGTCTGGACTCACAAAATAGAAAAGTGTTTCAGAATTTTAAAGGAGGATTAGCGTAATGAAAATTTTACAGACTAATACCTTTAATAATTCTTTCAACAGAAACCTGAATGGCTTTGAATCTCAGCGTAGTGTTAATTTTACAGCTAAGCCGATAAAGCCTGTTATTGAGGTAGTTCATGAAAAATCCAAAATTTTCGAACCAATTAAGAAATTGATTAAGAAAGTTTTTAAGCCTGCAATTGATTTATTTAATAAGGCTATGGATACAGTAACAACTCTAATCGCAAAAGGCTTTGCGAAGATAATGCAGACAAAATGGTTCACAAAGATTGTAAACAAAACAAAAGATACAAATATTGTTGCCCATCTTTCCTGCTTGACAAGTTTGTTCCTTTCAGGATTTTACATGAAACAGACCTTGCAAAATGATAAGCTTGACAAGCAAAAAAGAACTACACTGGCAATAAATCAAGGTACTGTCGCTATTCTTTCAGCTATTATGAGTTACTCTCTTGATAATGTCATAAACAAGAGAATAAACAAATTTGTTGATAAATTTGTAATGGTTAATGCACGTGATCCGAAAATCGGTAAATACGTCGATGGAATTAGAAGTGCAAAAACAATAATGATATTTGGATTAATATACAGATTTTTAACTCCTGTAGTTGTCACACCGATTGCCAATAAAATCGGAAACAGAATTCAGGAAAAAAAGAAGGCCGAACTGGCTGCGGGAAAGTAAACTCAGGGTAAGTTCATTAAAAATATTAAGCGAAAAGGGATGGGCAAAACTCATATCAAGTTGCAATCAATATACGTCATCCTGAACTTGTTTCAGGATCGCAAAAGCGAACGACCATGCGATGCTGAAATAAATTCAGCATGACGTGAGGGTGATGGGTTGATTGCAACTTGATATGAGTTTTGCCCATCAACAATAGGTGCTTTTAAAATCATTGCTCACCCCCACTTGAATTTATTTAGTAAATATGTGACAATATAATTGCTTTGCATGAGTGTCTATTTTGTTCCTACATTTTTTACGAAAGGGAGAGTTGACTCTAATAGCATTGAAGTATACCCACCGATTGAATTTATTCAGCCGCCAGTGGGAAACGGATTAGCTAAGGCACTCACCCACCTGCTGAGCTTAGCAGGTAACAAAATCGCATTTGTGCAAAGCATAAGAAGGGCGAAAATCAAAGATTTTCGCCCTTCTTATGCTAAAAACTTACTTCAAATCATTTTCTACCAGAGCCACAAATTCTTTTACAAGCGAAGAGTTCCATTTTTTATTTGCATCTTTTTTTATTAATTCTATTGCCTCTTGCGGAGAAAGGGCACTTCGGTAAGAGCGTGGTTCTGTCAGTGCAAAGTAGGCATCTGTTATCAAAATAATTTGTGATGACAGCGGAATTTTTTCGCCTGCGACTATGCCGGGGTATCCCGAGCCGTCCCAATTCTCGTGGTGGTATTCAATTATAGGAATAATATCCTGGATTTCGGATATCGGTTTTAAAATATCTCTTGCCGCAATAACCGGATGTGTTTTGATTTTTGCCTTTTCCTCATCAGTCAGCGGTCCTGTTTTTTGCAAAAGTGCCTGGGGAAGCATCAAGTTTCCGATATCATAGAGCAAAATTGCAATGCGTAATTTGTCGACTTCTTCTTTTGATAAATCAAAAAGCTTTGCGAGTTTCGCCGCCAGCTGAACTTTGGATTTTGTAACCCCCGTTTCATGAAGCGGGTTATAGGTTTTTGCAAGCATATCCGCAACCGAATAGAGCATCTCTTTTGAAGTTGTCTTTTCATCAATGTTAGATTTGGATAATTCTTTGCATAAAGTTTTTGAAATTTCTTTTGAAACCGGAATTCTTTGTTTTGAAAGAATGTTTATGAATGTATTCATAGCGACTTCTTGCCAAGAAATTTCGGTTGCCGGTTTTGCAAGCTGAACCTGATTTCTGCCATTCCGTTTTGCCAGATACATGGCCTGATCGGTTATTTCCAAAAGTTCATCAACTTTTGTCGAATGTTCAAAGAACGTAGAAACCCCTATGCTGGCGGTAATTTGCCCTATCTGCTCCAATTTGCAATCAGCAATTGCACTCCGGATTCTCTCTGCCGCAATAAGTCCGCCCTTTGAATCGACACCAGGCAGAAGTACGTTGAATTCTTCACCGCCCATGCGTGCTGCGACATCGATTGAACGTGCGTTTTTCTTCAAAACATCCGCAACGGTTTTTATCGCCAAATCACCAAAAGAGTGTCCGTATTTGTCGTTAATCTGTTTTAGATAATCTAAATCCAGTGCAATAAGGCTAAAAGGCTGATTCATCCGTTCGGCCCTTATTACTTCCTTATTCAAAAATTCCTCAAAATATCTTCTGTTATATAAAGTAGTCAAAGGATCTGTCACTGCCTGATTTTTAACAGCCTGAAACAAATCTGCTATTGTAATCGCAAGTTCGATTTGCTTAGCAAAAAGGTTGAGAAAATCCACTTCAACTTCTTCGGCTACTTCACGGGTGGAGAACACCAGAAGCCAGCCAAATTCCTTATTCATCGTCCAAAGCGGAACGATTGCTATCGAGCGGGTCATGGCATTATTCAAAATTTTCATGTTCAAATCTTCCGAAAATTCCGGTGCGACCGCTCTCAGTGCCAATCTTAAATCCATGGTTTGCTTGATGGTTTTTTCGGCCAAAGATTGTGCAAAAATACCTTTTTCGTCGTAAACAAGCCTGATTAATTCGATAGGCTTTCCTACCGCCGAATCAATCTTTTCGACCAAAGGATCTTTTGATTGCGTAATTATTTGTAAATAATTGCCATTTTCATCTTCTTTTTTTTGAATAATGCAGCTGTGCAAATATCCCAAATCCCCCTGAAGCGTTTTTACAATCGCCTCTAAAACACTGGATAGAGGTTTAGAAGAATTCATCATATCCCAAATATGCTGAAGAGTGAGCATCCTTTGATTAGCTACGTTCAACTCCTTGGTGCGTTCTACTATTTCCTTCTCCAACTGTATATTTCTTTCGTAAACTTCCAGAAAATCCCTTTTGTTTGTGTGTATATTATTTTCCACTTCAGAAAGTTGGTTTTGAAAATCTTTTATTCTGTCAAAAAAGCCCATGGTTCCCCTTATAAATTTGAGATTAAATTATAATTACAGTATACATCATTATAGTAAAAAACATAAGATTTGTTATAATAAATTATTTACAATATTTATAATTTCATCTGATTTTGGAAATTTTTGGCAAACATTCTGTCCTCTTTTAAGGGTGCATTTTTTCTTGAAACACGGCTGACAAGGCAACTTCGCCCCAATCGAAAAATATTTTTTCGCATCTCCGCAAGGACCGAAACGTTTAGGCGGCGTACATGTAAAAATTGTTATAACGGCAGGATTGGAAGAAGCCCATGCAAGGTTTGCACTGCCTGAATCAGGGCTTATAACAAGCTTTGAGCGGGAAAATAACTCCCTGAGTTCCTCGATATTTGTTTCGCCGGCCAAATTTGTATAATTAATATTCTTATTTACTTTGTTTAAAATATTTTGAATAAGCGGTTTATCAGCATCATTACCGGTCAACACCAAATTGCATTTTTCATGTATTGCTTCAATTACTTCGGCCCAGTTTTCCTCTGCCCAATGCTTATTTTTCCAGGTAGTCGCAGGGGAAATTACCGCAATCGGCTTTGTATTGTCAAATTTTTTCGTTAATTCATTAATTTTATTTTTTGCGTCTGAGGATGTTTCCGGCATTGCAAATTCAATATTATCCGGCTCAATCCCCAAATGTCTTGCAAAATCGAGATTTCTTTCTACAATGTGATAATTAAAATCCCTAAACTTTGCCTTTGGAGTGATAAATTCATTCCCGCCCAAAATCGACAACTCACGGGCATCTTTGAACGTTATTCTCCTCTTTGCACCGCAGAACCAAAACAGAAACAGGCTTTTGAACATTTGCTGACAATCCAGTGCTATGTCGTATTTTTCTTTTCTGATTTCTTTTATAATCTCAAAAAACTCTTTAAAAGTTTTTAAAGATAGCGGCCGTTTTTTCCATTCCCCAAGCGGCACAAAATGGATGTTATCGACACAAGGGTTATTTTTAATTACCCCCAGCCCTTTTTCGGCAACAACCCACCCTATTTTTGTGCTTGCATCATCTTTTTTTAGCTCGCATGCCAACGGAATTGTTAAAATTACGTCGCCCAATGAAGTCAATCTTATTATTAATACTTTAGCCATTACCTATCCCCATAATTGTTAAACCAATTTTATCATGAAATTACATTTAACCCTGACTTTTGGAAAAATTACATTAAATAATAAGAAGCATGTCCTTCAATCAGATGAATTTCACACGGGAAAGTACGTAAATCGGAAGTTTTTGCCGATTAGAAAACCGAGAAGGTTTTAGTTAAGGAAGAACAAAATAATGGCCTACAACACAATGTCGGTAACAAGTTACAAGCCCTACTTGATAACCAACAACGGAGGGTTTGTAAAAAAGAAAGAAGATGAAGAATCTTCTCAATCGGCACGTTCTTCTCAGCCGGATAATGAGCAGACTCAGGTTAATCAAAACGGAAGAAAGACTATTGAGCAGCAGCTTAAAGAGTCAAAAGACTCCCATCAGCTGGCTACTGCTTCTCGTGATGCAAATTTAAAAAATGCCACAATTAATATTGCCCAAATTATAAAAGATTTCAAAAACACCTCCAAAGCAATAGGGGCTTCGCCTGAACTTACAGAAGAAGTAAACGTCTATTTGTCTTTGGTCGAAAAACAAGTTATAAAACCCAATCCCGACACAAAATTAGTAAGATCAAACCTGAAAAATGCTTCATCTTTGCTCGATAATTACATTTCGGAAACTCTTCAGCGGCCTTCCAAAGTTGTAGAAAACTGGATTGAAGCACTCTTTTTGCAGCAAATAAATTACAAATTCAACGAAGAAGAAATAAACCCCCACTTTTTGGTTAAATTCCCAAATGTCAAGAAAGAAGAGGACGAGGACAGTGATTCATCCGTTGAGGATTGTGAAGGTGAAGAGGGCGAAGCAAAACCATCCATAAACGTGCCGAAAGACGCAAGATTAAAATCACTTTTTTTGCAGGCAAAAAAATACGCTTATGCAAACAATTCTAAAAAATCGATGGAACTTTTTCAGGAAGCCTTAAAGCGTGCTATTGAAGTGTCTGACAGTGAAACCGAATCAAAAATTCTTTATGAAATAGGGAAAATTTATGACAAAAATGACTATCTGGTGCAGGCTCTAAGCAGCTATCACAGGTCTTTAACTGCGACTCAAGATTTGAACGTAAAAACAAAAGCTCATTACTCAATGGCACAAATTTACGATGATGTGGCACAATTTACACCCGCAATTGACCACTATATGAGTTCAATTTCTTATGCCGGAGAAAACGAAAATTTAACCGCTCAATCAACTTCCTTAACTAAAATCGGGAATATTTATTCCGACGAATACAAAAAAGAGGCTTTCGACTTCCTTCTAGAAGCGGAATTAATAGCAACAGAAAGTAAAAATCCCAAAACCAAAGGGTATGTGTCCAGCAATATCGCAAACGCTTACAATCGGTTTAATGAACCGCAAAATGCTCTAAAATTTTACTCTAATGCTGTTAAAGAATATCAGGACGTTGATGATTCTCAAAAAGTCGCCATAAACTACAAAAGAGCCGCCGAAGTGATGAAGGATTTTAACAACCATTCAAAGGCAAAATCTCTGATGCAAAAAGCACTTGCAAAAGCAAGACAAACGGATGACGTCCAGTTAATGAAAGAAATACACGAATCGCTGGGTATGATTTAATAAAATTAACCTCTGATGCCGAGCTTTTTGACCAAATCTCTGTATTCTTCAACACTGTTGCTTTTCAAATAAGAAAGAAGTCTTTTTCTTCTGCCGACCATCATCAAAAGCCCACGCTTTGTAGCGAAGTCTTTTTTATTAATTTTCAAGTGTTCTGTAAGTTCGTTAATTTTTGTACTCATCATAGCGACTTGAACGGCGGTTGAACCTGTATCTTTTTCATTTTCGCCGTATTTTTTGATGATTTCTTTTTTGTTTTTTAAATTAATGCTCATTATTTTCCCTTTAGCTATTTATATTGCGGTGTAAGATAATGATATTACATAAAGAAAAAAAATCAATAGTTGTGCCTTTTTATGTTAAAATAAATTTATGATTGACAGATATTCTTTGGAAAAAATGAAAAACATTTGGGATTTACAAACGAAATTCGATTATTACTTAAAAGTCGAATTAGCGGTCTGCGAGGCTTACTCAGAACTCGGCCAAATTCCAAAAGAAGCTTTAGATAATATAAAAAAACTTGCAAAATTCGACCTGAAAAGAATTGACGAAATTGAGCAGGAAGTCAACCACGATGTAATAGCTTTTTTGACAAATGTTAATGAAAATCTGGGTGAGGATTTGGCAAAGTACGTTCACGTGGGCTTGACAAGTTCTGATGTAATTGACACGGCACTTGCCTTGCAAATTCAAGATGCGGGGAAAATTATCAATGAAGATTTAGAAAATGTTATAAATTCTTTGAAAACCCTGGCAAATAAATACAAAAAAACGATTTGTATCGGCCGCTCGCACGGAGTTCACGCGGAAATTATGACTTTCGGAGTGAAAATCTGCTTCTGGATTGATGTTTTTGAGCGGATTTCAAAGAATTTCATACATGCCTTGGAAGAAATCAAAGTCGGGCAAATCTCAGGTCCGGTCGGAACTTACTCAAACATTTCGCCTGAAATTGAAAGAATTGCCTGTAAGAATTTGGGGCTAAAACCCGCCCGAATTTCGACTCAGATAATCGCACGTGACATTCACGCTTACTTTATGCAAACTCTGGCAATGATTGCGACCGTTATTGAGCAATTTGCAACAGAAATAAGACATTTGCAACGCACAGAGGTTTTGGAGGTCGAAGAAGGGTTTAAACAGGGTCAAAAAGGGTCTTCTGCGATGCCTCATAAGAAAAATCCGATTTCGTGCGAAAATTTGTGCGGACTTTCCAGAATTGTAAGGGCGAATTCGCTTGCTGCGATGGAAAACGTTGTACTCTGGCATGAACGGGATATTTCCCACAGTTCGGCTGAGAGGATTATTTTCCCCGACAGTACTATTCTAGTTGATTACATGCTTAATCGGTTTAAAAATGTCGTGGACAATTTGGTTGTGCATGAAAAGAATATGGCAAAAAACGCAAATCTTTTCGGCGGGATAGTTTATTCGCAAAAAGTTTTGCTGGAACTTGTAAAAAAGGGTCTGACGAGAGAAGATGCTTACAAACTTGTTCAAAAAAACTCACTTGATGCCTTTGAAAATGACGGTAACTTCAAATCTAATCTCGAAAACGACGAAGAAGTTAAAAAATATTTATCCACAAATGAAATCACCGCCTGCTTTAGCCCTGCGGATTACTTGAAAAACCTCGATGAAATTTACAAGAGGTTTTAAAATAGTGAGGGGTTAGACTTTTTACGTCTCACTTTCTCGTTTGCCGTACAAGCATCCGCAATAATTTTGGCGGTATAACTCCAACTCTCTGGCAATTTTGTTCGATTTTAAAAACCCGTCTTTTTTCTTGAAATCAATGTCCAGATAATTTATACCGTATTTTTCGCAAATTGTCTTGCCTATTTCTGAAATTAATTTAAAACTCTTGTGCGGGCTTATTACAATAGAAGTTGTAATGCTTGCAATCCCGAGTTTCACCGCCATTTTTGCACTTTGAGAAAGTCTTAGTTCAAAGCATTTTTCGCACCTTTTACCGCCTTCAGGTTCAGATTCCAGACCAGAAATTATTTTTTCAAACTCTTGCGGCTCATAATTTTCCGCGATAAGCTCGCACTCCAAATTTTGACAAAGTTTTTTCTCTGCTTCAAGTCTTTTCAGATATTCCGTTTTAGGCTGAATATTCGGGTTAAAAAAGTACGCAACAGGCTCATATCCGGCGTCTTTCAAGTAAGTAAGCGGATATCCCGAACAAATTGCACAACATGTGTGTATCAAAACTTTTTTACTGTCTTTCAAATGCTCCGGCCTTTATTAAAATTCCCCTTAATTCGTAATAAGGCTTGATGCCGGCATAGACTTTTCCGTTTATAACTATTGTCGGAGTTCCGTTAATTTTAAGGTCTATTGCGTTTTCTATTTCTTTATTTAACCTTTCGCCAGTCGCCATTGAATTTGCATCTTTTCTCAGTTTAATCGTATCAAATCCCATAGATTTAGCCAGCTTCAAAACTTCATCCTCATTTTTCGGCTGTTTTTCAAAAAATTCCGAGTTTAAATCCCAAAAGCGTCCCTGATTTTCAGCCGCAATAGAATATTTTGCCATCATGCAGGCACCTTCATGGAACTGGCCGGCAAGGTGCTTGTTACATTCAGAATCTAAAGGCAAATTTTTGTGAATCACCCTAAACCCGCCCAATTCTTGTGCCGCCCTGTGTGTGATTACGTTATAAGTGCGGCAAATCGGACAGCGATAATCCGTATAGATATAAACTGTTAATTTTGCATTCTTATCGCCCAAAACATTTCCGCTGACCTTAAAAGGACTGTCACCCTGCATTCTTTCATACTGCTTAAATTCTTTATATCTTTTTACCTGAGGGGTAAAGCAATAACTGAATGTTGTATAAGCCAAACCTCCGGTTGCCAAAATTGCAAGGACAAGAAAACTTATTAAATATTTTTTAACTTCTATCGCATGTATAAAATCTTTTACGCTTACCTTAAAACTTTTATAAATTACCGCAAAAGCCTTGCCGAAAGTGTATTCTTCTTTGCTTCTGGCATACCAGTTTGTTGCTATAAGTGCGATTAAAAGGTTTAAGATATATGTGAAAACACACAAAATGCAGACTTTTTTAATCTCAAAAACGCTTACTCCCGCCAAAGCAATAGAAACGGCAAATGAAATAAAACCAAGGGCTGAGATGTAAGCAAGAGGATGTTTAAACACTCTCAAAAATCTTAAAAACTTAATTCTTTTTAACTCTTCCGCAAAAAGAAGAAAAATTACAAATACATACAAGAACATGCCCCAATAGGCGAGGGGAATTCCAAAAAACTGCGAATGAACGGTTTGAGCCACACCGTCACAGTCGATGAATTCACTAATTGAACAGAAACTCGGCAGAGCATACGGGTTGAAATTTGAGTCATAATAAATTATTGCGAGTTTTATTGTGGTCAAAAACCCTATAAACGCGAAGACCAATATGAAGATTTTTTTTAGCAGTATTGTGTTAACTTCTCTCTTTTCCATCCAAAGCCCCTTTTTTCTAATTAATTTCATTTTAGCGTCTATTAAAAAATTTTGCAATAGGCAGCTTTGTATTTTAAAATAAACATGCCGGTCTTTAAATGAAAACAGATATTATTAAGGAATGTTAATTGGAATAAGTTGCCTATAATCAGTGCAATTAGTCTATTTCACTTATTTTTTTAAAAAAATTATAAATTTAATAGCAAAAAAATAATATCAGGGGTTTTACTTAAGGATATCAACTTAAATTAATCAGGAGCGGATAATGTTAAATATTTCTCAAATAAATCTTACAAATAAATCTTATTCTCAAAATCTCGGAAAAAATTTAGTAAATTTCAAATCAGTTCAACCATCAATTTTTCCGACTTCAAAGCCTTCGGCTGTTGAGAACAACAAAAAAATAAAAGAGCTTACAAAAAATGGCGTGAGTATAATTGATTCTAAAAACACTTGGATTGACAAAGATACGAAAATTGAAGAAGGAACTATCATATATCCCGGCTGTTACATTCAGGGGAAAAATATTATAGGAAAAAATAATATTATAGGACCGGGAACTTTTATCGGGGGAAATGTGGTTATCGGAGAAAACAACATTATAATGCAATCTGATATATCAAATACGACAGTAAAGGATGACTGTAAAGTGGGACCTTACGCCGTTCTTAGAAACAATGTTTTGATTAATGACAAAGCAAGAGCCGGAATATTCGTTGAAATAAAAAATTCTAAAATTGGAGAAAGTTCGGCCGTTCCGCACTCTTCGGTAATTTCGGATGCAACCGTTGGAAAAAATGTAAATATTGGTGGGCATACCGGCATTTCCAATTACAATCCACTGACTGGAGCAAAAGAACGTGCTATAATTGAAGATGGAGCAGTAATTGGAGGACAGGTATTATTGCAATCGCCTGTAAAAATAGGCCATAACGCTATTGTTGCATCTAAAAGTTTCGTGGATAAAGATGTTCCTCCCGATTCTCTTGCAATTTCGAGAGTTCCTTTTGACACTGAAAAAAACATTAAAAGCGATTGGGTTAAAAATAAAAAAATAAAATCTTCCAATAAGTAATACCAATTTGCAGTCAAAGTGGGACTAAAGTTATTACTTGAATTTTCACACATTTGCCTCAAAAATATCAATATATTTATTTGTTTTAAAATAATGCTTCAGTGCCTCAACTGTTTCAGGGGTAAATTGGGTTTTATGTGAATTAAAAGCTTTTATTATATTCGGTATGCTTTTTGAAATATTAAATTTAAAAGAAGGTTTGGCTGAATTCACAGCCTGTACAAAAGTAAAAGCCTTGGTAGATTTTTTGGTAAACTTAATAATTTTCTTCTTGGATTTTTCTAAAAATCCTACTTGATAGAGTTTAATTTTACCTTCTTTGGTTTTAGATGAATTAATGTCTTTTACAACAGCAAATGCAACTCCTCCAATGGCTTTATGGTCCGTGTGGTTGGTTACTCCCTCCGGTCCGAATGTGTATATTTCATTTGGACAAATTTTTTCTATAATTGAGCTAACCATGGATTTCATTGTCTTTATGTTATCTTCCAAATGAGTGAAACTGTCAGGAAGCCCTAAAATTAGAGGGTTGATATTCACTTCTAAATTTTCAAGAGAAGTCCGTAATTCATTCTCTCTTAAATCTTTTATTTCCGGAGCAAACCTTTCAAAAATTCCCCTCACATCTCGACCCCTTTCACCCGAAGTAGAATAAACAAGCTGAACCTTTTTGTTCTGATTAATTAAGTTTGGAATAAAGCTAAAAAAGCAGATTTCGTCATCGGGGTGTGCCATAAAAATGGCGACATCTGCCTTTTTAAGATTAGGAATGTCTTCTTTTCTTTTTAATTCAATTTTATGCTTTTTACTTAATTTTATACCAAAATCGAGTTTATATAGCGTATTTTCGGGAGTGCTTGGGTAATGATATGGCCCTAACAAGGAATTAGAACCTACTGTTATAGATTTGCTCCTGGCAACCTTAGCAGATTTCAAACACAAATTATTAATAATGCCATTAATTTTCATAATTTCAGGTCTTTCTCTTGTTCGATTTAATATTAGAAAACACCTAAAAAAAAATTTTGCTGTAAATTTTGAATTTTATTACAAAATGTAAATTTTTTGCAAAATTTTACAAAATTATTTTTTGTGGAGTTTTCTAATATTTGTTACCATAAGGATTGTTTTATATGTTTGTAGAAAATATCAGCCAACAAAAAGTGAATTGCAGCTATATCAAGATTTTCCCAAAAAGAATAACTTTTTCTGGCCTAAAGCTGCCTAAAAAAAATGTTGTGCAAAGTGTTTTTAGCAAAGAAGAAAATAAACTGCTTGAGCATTACGCTGAAGTATATAATTTTGCAAAAGATAAACCAATTCAGTGGAAGTTAAAAAGATTTATGGACTATGCAGGAGCATCTGTTCTTTTAACGCTGTCCTCGCCGATTATTCTGGTAGCCGAAGGTTTTGTAAAACTTGAATCCAAAGGCCCGGCGATATTTAAACAAAAAAGAGTCGGCAAAATGGGAAAAGAATTTACAATTTATAAAATCAGGACAATGTATGATAACAAGCATTCAGACCAATTTGTAGCTTCACCAAATGGCCAGAGAATTACAAAAGTGGGGAAGATTTTGAGAAAATACAGCATAGATGAATTGCCTCAGTTCCTAAATATACTAAAAGGTGATATGTCTTTGATAGGGCCAAGACCTCTGGTTAAAAAAGATGTAGATAATTTACTGAAAGTCAATCCGAACGGGATTATGAGAGAAGTTGTGCCTCCCGGTACAAAAATAAAATTTAAAGACATAATTGTATCTAAAAGTAATCCGAAATCCAGAATGGAAGAGGAAAAAGAATATTTGGATAACTGGAGTTTGAGAAATGATATAAAAATATTTTTTAGTGTATTTAAAAACGTAATTCGCGGCGAAAATATCTAAAAATACCCAAAACTCATTTTAAATTTTTCTCTTTTTGTTTTCTGGCAAATTTTTCACTCATGTCAGTGTTTTCCGGCACATAATTTATTAAATAATCTACTGCTCCTTTCGGAGTTTTTGCCACATAATAAATTTCTCTGGATTCTTCTATCGCAAAGTTTTTTTCTATTATATCGTCAAAAAACTTAAGTAAATTATCGTAAAAGCCATCTGTATTTAAAATTACTATTGCCTTGTTGTTGTATCCCAACTGTTTTTGGACAATCATTTCGGAAAGTTCTTCCAGAGTCCCGAAACCACCCGCAAGTGCAATTACAGCATCAGAAATTTCATCCAATTTTTGCTTTCTCGTCCTCATACATTTTGTGACATGAAGCTCATCGCAATTTTGGTTTCCATGACCGGAATTGTGAAAATTATTCAATTTTTCGGGAATAACGCCAATGACTTTCCCGCCAAAAGCCTGTACCGCCTTCGCATTTTCTCTCATTGTTCCTACGGCTCCGCCGCCATAAACCAGATTGAAATCGTTTTTTGCAAGCAAAGTACCCAACTCATTGGCCTCTTTATAATATATGTCTTCTAATACGTCGCTTGATGATGAAAAAACACAAACATTTTTTATAAACTTAGTCAAATTTGCCTCCAATTAGATAATAATAAGAACAATAAATTCCCAGGCCGTGTTTTGAACAGTCATTTTTCAAAACATCGGGTGCAATTCCCTTACCCAACGGCTCAATCCCCTCCCGCAGGATGTTAATGCCAAAAACATCTTGCCCCCAGATATTCGGAGCATCTTTTCCGTTTACATCAAACGCCATAACTCCGCAAATTCCGCCATTTTTGCAGCTTTTATTCAACCATTTCAGTCCCACGATTTCGTTGGAACTCGTCAAATAAAAATTGTCAAAATGGTATCTGCCGCTTCTTTCTACAATAACATCATTCATGTAATACTGCTTGTAATCTTGCACTGGCTCGGATGTAATCCTCAGGTAAGGCTTAACCGTTTCCAAAATTATTTGTTTTCTGTCATCATCATTTTGTGCTGTTTGAAATTTCTTTTCAATCTCACTGTCACTCTGTGCCTTGATAACAGAAAACATGTACTCCAATTCTGAATATTTTTCTGTCCATTTCGAGATAAGACGGGCTTGTTTAGTGTTATTTAAACTTCTGGGCAAAACAAAAAAAGCTACTCCAAGCATAAGCAAAAAGACGACAACAACTTCTATTATTGTGAATCCTGTTCTTCTCACTTCTCACCTCTCACCTTTCACTTTATTACGCCAAATCTAAACGTTTTTTTTCTTCCATAAGTTTATCATAAATCCATTCGGGAACAAAGTTTTTTCCGAGAATTATTTGGCCGTTCATAATATTCGGTGCATGAAAGTCAGAACCGCCGGTTACTATAAGCCCCAATTCTTCAGCCATTGAAGAAAAGTATTCAACAATCGCAGGGGAATGCTTTCTATGGTACGCTTCAATCCCCCTCAGTCCGCAGTGCATCAATTCTTTTATTAATTCTTCCGCATTGTCAAGATCGTGCGGGTGTGCTATTACAGGAATACCGCCGGCATCATAAATAATTTCAACAGCATCATGCGGTGTTACGGTTTTTCTTTGGACATAAACGGGTGAACCGTCATGAATATATTTTGCGTAGGCTTCCATAATGCTTCCGGTGCCGCCTGCGTTCGTAATCGCCCTTGCAATGTGAGGTCTTCCGATACTCCCGCCCTCTGCGACCTGCCTTTTTATATCCTCATACTTGACTCTTATTCCTTCTTTTTTGCTTAAAAGGGCTATTATTTCTTTTGTTTGCTTAACACGTGCCAATTGCTGGGTTTTTATTAATTCCTGAAAATCGGAATTTTGGGTATTCATAAAATATCCGAGAATATGAATTTCGTACTCCTGATACATTGTATTAATTTCTATTCCCTGAATGATTTTGATTGTTTTTTTGTTTTCTTGTTTAAGTTTTTCTACGTAATTTTGTGCCACGGCATAAGAGAGAATGTTGTCATGATCGGTTAATGCTATTGCATCCAAACCGGCTTCAATAGCCGCATCTGCGACTTTCTCCGGCGGAAAAACCCCATCCGAGTAGTTTGTATGAATATGCAAATCCGATTTCACTTTTTACCTCCTAGTAACTCTTTTCTAAACAAAATCTTTTTATCTCAAGCGATTTCCCTGATTCGGCATCGATTAAAACTTCTACCGCATTGATTTGAACATCCTTTGATTTAGGTATTTCGTACCTTTCGGGCAATCCCGTTGATAGACGTTTGAGCGAAGTTTCGTAATCCATTCCGATTACGCTGTCTGACACTCCGCAAAATCCGACATCTGTTATGTATGCCATGCCATCTATAATTCTTTCATCGGCAGTCTGAACATGGGTATGTGTTCCGAAAAACGCACTCACTCCTAGGTCGGAGCAGAATTTTGCGAAACAAACCTTTTCGGCGGTTGCTTCCGCATGAAAATCTATCAAAATGTTGGGTGTAATTTTCTTTAACCTTTTAACCTCTTTTTTTACGACTTCCCATGGGGAGTCGCTGGGATGCATAAAGACCCTTCCGAGAGCGTTTATAACGGCAATTTTGTAATCGCCGGCTTCAAAAACTCTTGACCCTGTGCCTTTTGTTTTTTTAGGGTAATTTATCGGGCGAATCAGTTTTTCGGCTTTATTTATGTAAGCGAAAACATCCTTTTTATCCCAAATATGGTTTCCCGAAGTAAGACAATCAAACCCGTAGTTTGCAATCTCGTTGTAATTTTTTTCGGTCAGCCCAAAACCGTGAGATGCATTTTCAACATTCACAATTGAAAAATCGGGTCCGAATTCTTGGGCCTTGAATTCTTTTAAGCACTCTCCGACTGCCTTTCGTCCTAATTTTCCTACAATATCACCGAAGAATATGATTTTTAGTTGTTTTGCCATGATTTATCCTTGAAACGGGAATGGGAAATGAGAAATAGGAAACGGCTTTTACTCTATTCCCTATTTCCTATTACCTATTTCGCTATTTCAGTTGTTCTGAATTCTCTCACAACAGTCACTCTGATTTGACCCGGATATTCCATTTCGCTTTCGATTCTTTGAGCGACATCACGGGCAAGCTTTTGAGATGCCAAATCGTCAAACTGCTCTGATTGAACTATTACACGAACTTCACGTCCCGCTTGAACCGCGAAAGATTGTTTAATACCCTCGTAGCTGTTTACGATTTCTTCTATCTTTTTAAGACGTTTGATATAAATTTCAAGCGTATCACGTCTTGCACCCGGTCTGCCTGCCGAAATTGCGTCGGCAAGTTTGACTAATACGGCTTCAATAGTGTTAGCCGTAACATCATCGTGGTGTGCTTCGATTGCGTGGATTATTTCCTCTTTTTCCCCGAAGCGTCTTGCGAGTTCAACTCCAAGCTGAATGTGTGTTCCTTCCTGAGTTTGGTCGACGGCTTTTCCTATATCATGCAAAAGCCCTGCCCTTTTTGTCACATAGACGTTTGCCCCTAGTTCTGAAGCGAGCATGCCGGCAATATGGCTGACTTCAAGTGAGTGCTTAAGCACATTCTGGCCGTAACTTGTTCTGTAATAAAGCCGCCCCAGAGTTTTTGTAAGCTCTTTGTTAAGCCCCATAATACCTGTGTCAAGAGCGGCATTTTCACCCTCTTCAAGAATTTTCTTTTCAATTTCCTCACGAGCCTTTTCGACCATTTCTTCAATTCTGACGGGGTGAATACGTCCGTCTGTTATAAGTTTTTCCAGTGCAACTTTTGCAATCTCACGTCTTACAGGGTCAAAACTCGATAGAACGACAGCCTCAGGAGTGTCATCAATAATTAAATCAACACCCGTAAGCGTTTCAAGCGTTCTTATGTTTCTGCCTTCACGGCCGATTATTCTGCCTTTCATTTCATCATTCGGCAGAGAGACGACCGACACGGTTGATTCTACAACTTGATCCATCATGCAACGCTGCATTGTTGTTGTTAAAATTTCTTTTGACTTTTCAAGAGCGTCCTCCCTGATTTTAGCTTCGTTTTCACGGATTAACTGCATTTGCTCTTGAGCCAAATCATGTTTTAGCTGTTCTAAAAGCATATTTTTGGCGTCCTCGGAGGAAAGCCCCGAAATTCTTTCCAGTTCGGTTGTTTGTTTTTGGACAATTTCTGCCAGATAATCTTCTTTTTCAAGCAGTTCGTCAAGCTTTTTCTGCATTTGAAATTCTTTTTCGGTTGCTTCCTGAATTTTATCCTCAAGCATGTCTTCTCTTTGGGCTAATTTGTCCTCAATTCTTGCAACTTCCTGACGTCTGTCTCTAATTTCTTCGTTAAGTTTTTCCTGTTCTTTTTGTAGCGATTCTTTTGCCGAAATCATTGCCTCTTTTTTCAAAAGCTGTTCTCTCTCACTCAAGTCAATTTGAGTTTTTTGAGTTTGCTGAGAAACAATCTTAAATTTATTATTTTGGATTACAATAACGGCAGCAAGAACTACAATTAGAACGATTGTTAAAATTAATGTTAAATTCATAATAATTTAATACCTCGTTCATTTCTATTTTTTTATAAATACACACAATGCCCGATATTGCGTACAAATCGAGCTTAAGTTTAATTATGTCTGACTAATATTTATTGCATATATTTCCAAAAAATTTTTCCTACTACATCTGGAATAATTCTATCATGCTTTTTTAAAAAAGTAAATAGAGGGGGGAAAGTTGATAAGTTGAAAAGTCGAAAGGTCGAATGGTCGATAAGTCCCGTTTCTCTTCTCACGTCTCACGTCTCACCTCTCACGTTTCCCCCTTTCCCCTGTTCATGTTATAATCTTTACACAATGAAAGGAGTTTTTATATGGAAATTAAAGTTTTAAATGCGGAGTTGAAAGAACAGGATTGTGACGTTTTGGCCATAGGCATGTATGAGAAAACCGAAATTTTGCAAGGAGTTGCCGCTTCCGTCGATGATGAACTGAGCGGGCTTATTACAGAATTTGTTATCAAAAAAGATAAGTTTAGAGGGAAATTTGCTTCAACCTACCTTTTGCAAACTTACGGCAAAATTCCCGCAAATAAAGTTTTAGTCGTCGGGCTTGGAGAAAAAGAAAAATTTACTCCTAATAAATTAAGAGAACTATCTGCTAAAATAGTCAAAAAGGCATTGAGTATAAATGCAAAAAAAGTTTGTGCGGATTTGGGAAAATTGGAATTTGACGCATCTTTGAGCGGACAGGTTGTTGCCGAAGGTGCTTTAATCGGGGAATATTCTTTCGATAAATATAAAACCGAAAAGGATGAAGATAAAGTAAAAATTGAAGAATTTATTCTGGTCGAAAAAGATTCGGAAAAATTCACAAAACTGAAAAATGGAGCCGAAAAAGGTGAGAAAATTGCAAACGCAATGACTTTTGCCCGTAATTTGGCTAACGAGCCGGCTCAACTTGTTACTCCTACAAAGTTGGCGGAAATTGCAAAAAAAATTGAAGGCATAAAGGTAAAAATTTACGAAAAAGATGATATTGAAAAAATGGAAATGGGAGCATTTTTAGCTGTTTCCAAGGGAAGCAGCGAATTCCCGAAATTTATCCACATGAAATACACGCCCCAAAATCCGAAGAAAAAAATAGCACTTATCGGAAAGGGAATAACTTTTGACAGCGGCGGTTTAGACATAAAACCTGCTTCATCAATGCTTACAATGAAAGACGATATGTCAGGTGCGGCTTGCATTTTGGCAGTTATGAACGCTCTTAAATATTTCAATCCTAGCGTTGAAGTTCACGGAATTATAGCCGCCTGTGAAAACATGCCGGGCTGTGCGGCTTACAAACCGGGTGATGTTCTTGTTGCAAAAAACAAAAAGACAATTGAAGTTGACAACACGGACGCCGAAGGAAGATTAACTCTCGCTGACGCACTTTGTTATGCCTGCGAACTCGGGGTTGACGAAGTTATTGACATTGCAACGCTTACGGGAGCCTGCATGGTAGCTTTGGGAAGTCAGGCAGCGGGGATTATGGGCAATAATCAGGATTTAATCGACAAAATAATTAAATCCGGTGAAGCACAAGGAGAAAGATATTGGCAATTGCCTATGTTTGAGGAATATAAGGAAGGGCTGGAAAGTGACATCGCCGATATGAAAAATACAGGTTCTCGCGGGGGCGGAGCGTCTTCTGCCGCAATATTCCTGCAAGAATTTGTCACGAACTCAGACTGGGTACATTTGGACATTGCAGGCGTTGCGTTCCTGGAAAAACCTCAAAAGGAATTGATAAAAGGTGCAACCGGCGTCGGAGTAAGGACGTTGTTAAATTATATTTTGGGGATATAATGATTTAAAGGGAATAGGAAATAGGAAATTGGTAATAGAAAGGAAATATTTTGCCACATAAGAAATTAGGTGTTTGGAAAAAATCAATGGAACTGACCGTAGAAATTTATAAATTAACACAAAAATTTCCTGACAATGAACTTTACGGACTAACTAACCAAATAAGGAAACTATTCAATTTTTACATGTTAGCTTAGGCTCTATTTCTGAGCTGGAAACACAATTAATAATAGCAAATGAATTAAATTATTTAAAAAGTAAAGATGAATTTCTTAATAATTTAAATATAATAAAAAAATTGATTGTTGGATTAATAAAATATTATAAAAACAAACCAAAATAACTGTTTTTCTATTCCCAATTTCCTATTTCCTATTTCCTGAATACAAAAAACGAGGAGAACCAACATGAAGCGAACGCTCTTATGTATAATGGACGGATGGGGAATTAACCCCAACCCCGAATTGAGCAAATATGATGCAACTTATCTTGCACCGCCGACTAATGTTAACAGATTAAAAAAAGAAGAAAAATATACAAAAATCCATGCAGATAGCGAGTACGTGGGACTTCCGCAGGGGCAAATGGGCAATTCCGAAGTCGGTCACCTTAATCTCGGGGCAGGAAGAGTCGTTTATCAGGAATTAACCAAGATTAATAAAAGCATCAGGGATGGCGATTTTTTTAAGAATGAGGCATTCCTTGCTGCGATTAAACATGCTAAAGAAAACAATTCTTCACTGCACTTGATGGGTCTGGTTTCAGGAGGAGGAGTACATTCTTCAATGGACCATTTGTTTGCGTTAATTAAGCTTGTGGCCGATTCAGGGCTGAAAAAAGTCTATCTTCATGCCTTTTTAGACGGCCGTGATACCCCTCCGAGAAGTGCTTGTGTTTATCTTGAAAGAGTCGAGGCGGAACTTAAAAAATACAATCTTCCGCCGGTTGCAACTGTTGTTGGCCGATATTGGGCCATGGACAGAGATAACCGTTGGGATAGAGTTGAAAAAGCTTACAATTGCCTGTTGTTTAGTGATGGCAAGTGTGAATCATCTGCCGTTGAGGCGGTCAAATCTTCTTATGCAAAGGGCGACAATGATGAATTTGTTCAACCCGTCGCAATTTGTGGTCAAAATTCAAGAATAAACGATAATGATTCGGTGATTTTCTTTAATTTCAGGCCGGACAGGGCAAGAGAAATTACAAAAACAATCAATTTTGGAAGCGAGTGCGAGGACGAAATTTGTGAAGAAAGATTATTTAGGGGATTTAAAAGAAAAGCTGTCAGAAAAAACCTTTGCTATGTGACAATGACGCAATATGACGAAACTTTTTATTTCCCTGTTGCTTTTCCGCCGCAAAAACTGGTTAACATTTTGGGCGACGTTCTGGATTCCCACGGAGTTAAACAATTTAGAACAGCTGAAACTGAAAAATACGCCCACGTGACGTTTTTCTTTAATGGCGGAGTGGAAGAGCCTAAAAAACTTGAAACGAGAGTTCTGGTACCTTCACCAAAAGTTGCGACTTATGACCTGCAGCCTGAGATGAGTGCAGCCCAAGTATGCGAGAAAGTTTTGGAGGCCGAAGATAATCCGGATTACGGGTTTATTTTGGTAAACTTTGCAAATCCCGACATGGTAGGACATACAGGGGTTTTGGATGCAGCGGCTAAGGCTTGCCGCATAGTTGACGAATGTGTCGGTAAAATTGCTCAAAAAGCCAAAGAAAAAGGAATTATAATGCTGCTCACGGCAGATCACGGTAATGCCGAAGTAATGGCAGATGCGGCGGGTGCCGTCTACACTGCACATACAACAAATGAAGTTCCGTTTCTTGTAATAAACGATGGCGATATTAAGCTGAGAGAAGATGGGGCCCTTTGCGACGTGGCTCCGACAGTTCTTCAATTGATGGGAATAGAACAGCCGGCTGAAATGACCGGAAAATCACTTATTAGATGAACGGGGGAAGAGGGAGTTATGGATGGTTTATTTGGCTGAAAGGCTGAATGGCTTAATGAGTGAAAGGCTTTTGTCGAAGTGATTAAGTGACTGGGTGATTAAGTGATTAAGTGCAACAAAAAAAATTAAAACTTTCCCTTTCCCGTTTCCCTTTCCCTTAATAAAATGTAAACAATTTGCTTTTTTCTTG
>JBAYNW010000026.1:0-24420 GCA_041678605.1 Candidatus Gastranaerophilaceae bacterium
AGGATGCGGAATTATTCCAAAAAACGGCTCACGTCATGCTGAACTTGTTTCAGCATCGCGTCAGCGAGCGACTTTGCGACCCTGCCTCTTGTTTTCTTTGCGAGGAACGAGCTTAGAAAACAGTGTCGTGAAGATAGATTTTGTTTACAAAATCATCTTCACGGAAATAAATTCAGAGTGACGTAAACGGGAATAATTCCGCATCCTCATTCTGTCCCGATTTTCACTAAAGAAAAACAGCTTAACATCTTTATTTTAAAATGTTTTTGTTGTATCCTGCCTGTATGATTGTTAATTCTGTGAATAAAAATTCAAATACATCCTTTCAGGCGTCGATTGTACACAACAGACAGCTTATTTTAAAAAGCCTTCTGAAAGACAAAAAGCTGACTTCAAAAGATTATTCCGCAATTTCAGAATTGCTTGACGGCGTGGATTCTTTTGCCAAAATGCCGGAAGATTCTGTTGTAGAAATTTTTTCAAGAAATGACAGCGGTCAGGTTCGCCTGATTTGCAATGTTTATGACAAAGAAAAACGGTTTTTGGGAATGGTGGATCAAAGGGCCGTTAGGAAACTTGCTCAAGATAAAAATTTTAGAGAAAAGTACTTACAAAATGTAAAATCGTTGATACAAAAAATTTTTATAACCGCAAAGGAAATCAACAAAATTTCCGAAGCAATTATCAGGTCAAAAAAGATTAAGAGCATAGCAGATAATTTAGAAAAAAAAGATTTAACTCTTGATAATGTAAAAAGTCTTCTTGAAAATTCAAAATTCAAATCATATTTCGTCAAAGCACTCGACAGGGGGTACAACCCGTCTGAAAAAATTATAAGATTAATCAATTTTATTGATAAAAAAGCAAAAGGCAGCGAAATCTGTTTGAAAATTGACAGCAAAAGAAATCCAAAAACCCATTATACAACCAGCTATTTTGTTGTTTCAGATAAAACGGATGAAAAAAGAGTTCCTCTTTTGGAACTCTTTAAACAGCCTCTTGAAAATAAATTATTATAAATTTTTACGCATTTGCTCCCGCTTTTATAACAGGAGGAGTGAAAATCCTTGCTGACAAGTCTTTATCAAGCAGATAAAGTGCACTCTTGTCATTGCCGATTAATTTTAATTTGTCGATAATATCCTTTGCGTTAGCTTCTTCTTCGACCTGCTCGTCTATAAACCAGTTCATATAGGAAATTGTCGCTCTGTCTTTAACTTCTTCCGCAACAGTTACGATGTTATTGATTAAGCCTGTTACATGGATTTCGTGTTTAAGAGTTTCCTCCATAACTTGAAGCGGGCTTTTCCAGCCGTTAGGCGGAGCATCGATAGCTGTCAAAAGTACCCTTTCGCCTCTGTTGATAAGAAAATCGTAAATCAACATGGCATGAGCTGATTCTTCCTGAACCTGAACTCTCATCCAACTTGCGAAACCAAGCAAGCCGATGTCTGAAAAGTATGCAGACATTGACAGATATAGATAAGCCGAATATAATTCCTTGTTTACCTGTTCAATAAGAACTTTTGCTGTTTTTTTGTTAATCATGTTTTGCCTCCCATAGTCCATGCAAATTGCAGAACTCTCTTGCCGTAAGAGCCCCTATGTCGTACCCTTTAAGTTTAAAGATAGGTTCTTCTGTCGGATATAAATATTTTCTTTTGACGTATCTTTCATCTTCTGAAATAACTTCAACAAACTGTATATAATGGTCATCCGTCATTGGGTGCAAAACACTTCCTATCCTTACTTCAAGCTCATTGTCTTTCTTAACAAAGAAAGGAACGTGCTTTTCAGTTGCCGCGTCGGTTGTATTGGCCTTAAGCAAAGTCATCGGCTGCCCGCAGCAAACGAGTTCCCCTACGCTTGCCAAAACTACTTCAACAAAATTTCCGCAAACTTCACATTTGTACATTTCTAATTTTTTTGTCATAATATCGCCCTCCTTATGTTTGATTTATTTTAACATAAAGAAAATGTATTCAAAAAACATTATCCTGTATGCTAATTTTTGTAAATACATGCTAATATGTGGTTATGAGCGACTTAAGCACAGATATTGATAATTTGAAGAAAAAATACAGGGAAATTTTCCTAAAAACAAGCGAAGAATTTAACCGCAGGCTGGAAAAAATTAAACCTGAAGAACTTTTGACTTTTTTAAATGAGGATGTTTCAAAAGAAATTTATGAAAAATGGATGAAGGTTTTGGAATATCGGAAAAAATTCCGATGCAAAGGCTGTGCTGCCTGCTGTAATTTGGCCTGCAGTGAATTTTCCCCTGAAGAATTAGCCCAAAAGGCGAAGGAAGGAGATAATTTTGCAGCACAATTTACAAGCATTTTTGTGCCTTACAAAGATGAGAGCGAAGCTCAAAAAATTTATCCGGAGTATTTTGAACTTTTAAAAACCAACGTTCAAGACGAAAAAGTTTACTTTTACCATTGCCCGAAAGTCACTCGGGATAATCGTTGCCCTGATTATGAAAACAGACCCCAAATTTGCAGAAATTTTCCCGATAACCCAATCGGATTTTTGCCTAAGACCTGCGGGTATAAATGTTGGAAAGAAGAAGTTGAACCGACAGCCCTGATGCTTCGTTCAATGCTGGAAATTGTTGAATTTTATAAGGCGAAAGTGATTTAGTTGCTCAGCCGCCTTTCGTGCTATAATTGGATTATGGAAAAGAAAATTATACTATCGGGACTGACTCAAGAAGATTTTGAAAAAATAGCACGGGATTTAAAGGCTTCAAAATTCAGAGCAAGACAAATACATAATTGGATTTATCTCAAATCCGTTAAATCGATTGATGAGATGACAAATTTATCCAAGGATTTTAGAGAAAAATTGTCTGAAATAGCCGATATTTCAGATGCTAAAATTAAAACCAAACAAGTGTCGGATGACGGAACAATTAAATATTTAATTGAATATCCTGACGGAAATTGCGTTGAAACAGTTTTGATGCGGTTTGACAACCGTGCGAATTTGACCGCCTGCGTGAGTTCTCAGGTCGGATGTGCCGTAAATTGTGCCTTTTGTGCGACCGGCAAAAGAGGATTTATAAGAAATTTGACCCCGCGGGAGATTGTTGAACAGGTTTTGACAATCCAGAGGGACACCGGACTTAAGGTTACAAATGTAGTGTTTATGGGGCAGGGTGAGCCGCTTTTGAACCTTGATAACGTTTTGTACGCTTTAAAAATATTTAATGAAGATTTTCAAATCGGAGCAAGAAGAATTACGATTTCCACGAGCGGAATTGTGCCTCAAATCAATAAACTTGCCGAACTCGATATTCAATCCACCCTTGCCGTTTCTCTGCATGCTCCTGTTTCCGGTATAAGAAAACAGATTATGTCGATTGAAAATAAATACCCGCTATCGGAGCTAAAAAAAGCACTCAAGAATTATGCGGCAAAAACGGGAAGAAGGATTACCATAGAATATCTGCTGATAAAAGATTTGACAGATACAGTTGAAATGGCAAAACAAACCGCCATTTTTCTGAGAGATATAAAATGCAACGTAAATTTAATTCCGTACAATTCTGTTGGAGAAACTCCTTTTGAGAAACCAAACAATAATTCGGTTATGAAATTCAAATACATACTTGAACACTCAGGGAAAAAAGTTACAATAAGGTTGGAGCGTGGTGCGGATATTGATGCGGCATGCGGGCAGCTGAGCGGAAAATTATGTGAAGATTTCGTAAAATAATAACTCAATTGCTTGATTGAAAGAAACTTTAAAATTTCCGGACATGATGGCTGTTTTGCTTATAAATCAAGGTTTATAGCGTTTTTGACAAAAAAATAATTTACTTTTTATAGAAATTTACGAAAAACTTTTGTAAAAGGACTTGCCAAGATTTCTTTTTGATTATAATATATGGTAGTATAGAAGATAGAAATATAAATGTAAATTTGGATTTGAATTTAACGAGGAGTTTTTTTTATTAATCGTTTTATAATTAAGAGGCTTTCATTATGTATGTAAACAAATGCACAAAGTGCGGTTCAGAGTTTGAAACCAAAAACCCCAAAAGAGTTATTTGTCCCAATTGTCTGTATCCTGATAAGAAAATGGCATTATCACCGGATTTAGAGCCTGAAAATAACGCTGAAAAAGACGAAAAAGAAGCATTTCAGGAAAAACAAAATGATAATAAGGGTAATTCTGAACAGCAAAAAGATGGTCAGCAGCAGGATAATGCTCAACAACAGCAGCAACCGCCACAACAGTTTTATAACAGTTATTCGCAGGATGCTCCGCAACGGCCACGCCCTGAAAACAGAGGGTATGACCAGCCACGCAGAGATTACAATCAAGGCGGATACCAAAGGCCGCAGGGCGGGTACAATCAAGACAGAGGCGGGTACCAAAGGCCTCCTCAACAAGGCGGTTACAATCAAGATCGGGGCGGATACCAACGGCCTCAACAGGGTGGATATAATCGGCCACAGGGCGGATACAATCAGGACAGAGGCGGGTACCAAAGGCCTCCTCAACAAGGCGGTTACAATCAAGATCGGGGCGGATACCAACGGCCTCAACAGGGTGGATATAATCGGCCACAAGGCGGGTATAACCAAGATAGGGGCGGTTATCAACGGCCTCAGCAGGGCGGAGGTTATAACAGACCGCAACAAGGCGGATATAATCGGCCGCAAGGTGGCGGATATAACAGACCTCAAGGCGGGTTTAACAGAGGCCCTCAAAGACCGCCGGTAAATCGAAATAAACCGCTTTTAGTCAGCAAAGAGCAATTGGAGCAAATTGAATTGCTGTACAAAGCTATGCTGCCGTTGCCAAATCCGGACGCACACGAAGTAATCGGGGCAAAAATCGAATTAGAACCAAGAAAAGTTTTCTTTGGAATTAATTTGGTAAGGCAAAAACTGCTTTTGCCAAAACTGCCGTTCCCTAAGAGAAAATTGGCGGTTTCTCCCGATCAGATGTTTGCAATACAAAATTTATATGAACCTTTATTGCCTTTACCTCCGATAGGCTGTCATAAAATTATTGCAGCCCAGTTAAAAATGGATGAATGGAGAGTTCACGTTGGAATCGGACTTGTAAGGGCAAAAATGGGGCTTGACAGATGGAATCAGGAAAGACCCGATGCACCCGAAGAGTTTAAAAAACAGCAAAAAGCCAAAAAGGCAGAAGAAAAAAAGGCCGAGGCTAAAAAAATTAAAGAGCCTAAGGTGAAAGCCGAGAAAGCAGAAAAAGCCGAAAAAGAAAAGAAACCTAAAAAGTCTAAAAAAGCAGACAAAGCAGATTAATCATGGAATATATTTCGATTGGAAAAATCCTAAATTTTCACGGAATTCAAGGTGAAGCCAAGGTCGGATTTTCAAAAAACCAGGAAGATTTTTTGAAAAAACTTAGAGTTGTCTATATAAAAAAAGAGCTTGATTATGTTAAGCTTGAGGTTTCTAATGTAAGATTTAACAAGGAATTTGCACTTATAAAGTTCGAAGGGATTGATTCGATAAATGATTTGCTCCCTTACAAGGGCTGTATTATTTTTGCCGAAAAAATGTCTGTCAGAGAGAGTTTGGGTGAGGATGAATTTTTAATTGATGAGTTAACAGGTCTTGACGTGGTTGATTTAGAAGGCAAAAAGGTTGGGATTGTGGTAGGCGTTGCCAACAACGGGGCGAATGATTTAATTTCAGTCAAAAGCAAAACAAAAAAAATATCTCTAATTCCTTTTGTAAAAGAACTTGTGCCGAATGTAGATATAAAAGGCAAAAAAATAACCGTAAACAATATTGAGGGCCTGATAGAGTGAGATTTGACGTTTTAACATTGTTTCCTGAAATGATTGAAAGCTGCTGCGGATGCAGTATTTTGAAGCGGGCAATTGAAAATACGGTAATTAAAGTTAATACGATAAATCCGAGAATTTTTGCACAAAACAAACACAAAAAAATTGACGATACTCCTTACGGGGGCGGGGCCGGCATGGTTTTGATGGTGCAGCCTTACGTTGATGCATACGAAAAAATTGAGAAGCTTGAGAACTCCCTTACGGTTATGCTTACACCCCAAGGTGAGGTTTTTGACGACAAAATGTGCAACGATTTTGCCAAATACGGGCAAATAATCCTTTTATGCGGCCATTACGAGGGTTTTGATGAAAGGATAAGAGAAGTTATTAAACCGAAGGAAGTTTCCATCGGGGATTTTGTGCTGACGGGCGGGGAATTGCCTGCCCTTTGCCTTATTGACAGCGTAAGCCGAAAAATTAACGGCACTTTGGGAAAAATTGAATCGGCCGACGATGATAGTTTTTCCAACGGACTTTTGGAATATCCGCAATATACCAAGCCCAGAAGTTTCAGGGGGCTTGAGGTGCCGGAGGTTTTGCTAAATGGGGACCATGCCGAAATTAAAAAATTCAGACATGAGCAGAGTTTGCTCAAAACAAAACTCCGCAGAAAAGATTTGTACGAAAAATATATTAAAAAATTGAAGAATTGAGTTATTTTTTATCCGAGAATTTTTTAAATGTTTCTTTTGAATTTTCAGAAACGTTGTTCGGATAATCGTTTTGAGGATTTTTATTCAAATCTTTGTTCACACTTTTTCTGAGTACAAAATTAAGTGCTTTTGGAATTGCTGTACCCAGAATGAGAGTTATTAGTGCTAAATTCAGCCAATACATGCCAACGCCTGCTCTTTTTGTGCGTTTTATCAATTTTGTATCCCAGTCTGTTTTTTTGTTCAAATCCTGAAGTGAATAAATTGGTGCAGTCATTTTTTTCCACATGCTTGATTTTTCATTCAAGCCTTCTTTGTTTACGATTTTAGTATTGAACATTTTGTCCAATAATCCGCCGGCAATTCGATTTAAAACAGCGTCACCGCCGAAGAAAATCAAGTAGCACATGGCAAGTCTTACAGAAGAATCCCTTAGTTCGTATTTGTCTCTGGAACTGGATAAAAATGCAGGGGTATCTCCGACCAGAGTGATTAAAGCGTATGGCAAGATTTTCATAAATTTCCCGTCGGTGTAGTTGAAGTTCTTGGCGTTATTTTTAATAGCTTTCATTAAACCTTTAGGAGCTTCTTTCAAAAAGGATTTTTCAATAAATTTGTTAATCCCGATTGAACCTGCTAGCATTATCGCGATTGAACCTATAATTTTTTTAAGCTTATTCTTTTCGTGTTTTTCTGTATTTTTCTTTGTATATTCTTCGTCAGCCATTTTGTATTCTGCTGAAAACCCTGTTCTTCCACTGAGTTTTTTTGTAAGTTCTCTCACTCCAAAACACGTTGCAATAAGCATTGCACCAGTTATTATATAATCAGCAATGGCAATTTTCGTGTGGGTTTTTAAAAGTTTTGTCCTTAAAACTTCTTTATCAGGGAATCTGTCAAGAATTTTTTGAAAATCTTTATCTACATTTTTGAATTTTTCTTTTGTTTTTTTTGATGTATTTGGGTTCTCTTTTAGGTCGAAAATTAGTTCATCAAGTCCGTTTTTCATCTTTTGGGCATTTTCAATCAAATGTTCTTTGGATAATCTTACTATCTCAACGCCTTTTTCCCCGAATTTTTCAGTAATTCCCGCTTTTTTGAGTAAAAATTTATTAAAAAGTGGCATGGTAACAAATGGCGATAGAAAAGCGATAGCAAAATAAATAGAAGAACCTAAAATTCGTTCTCTTGCTTCGTGTTTATTATTGGCGTTCAAAGACGTAGGTATAGCGTAGCCGAAAATATCCACAATCCCCCTATTTAAAAGGGTATTGGATTCAATTTTATCTGTTGTTCGATAAAATAAGCTGCTAGTTACGGATTGAACCATTTTTTGAAATTTTCTCCGGCTTATAAATTGTGATGTTCATATAAAACTCCTGAATAAATAAATTTGCTAGTTAATTTTTATTCGTACCTCAAAGCATCAATCGGATTAAGCAAAGAGGCTTTGTAGGCTGGGTAGAACCCGAATCCTATTCCCACAAGTCCTGAAAAACCAACCGATAACAAAATTGAAAATGGCGAAATGACAATTGTTAGGTCGGAAAATAATTCTACAATTTTTGAACCGAGAACTCCAATAATTATTCCGACAAAACCGCCAGCCAAAGACAAAAGAAGGGCTTCTACCAAAAATTGAATTCTTATGTCCATGGCTTTTGCACCGATTGCCATTCTTATCCCTATTTCTCTTGTTCTTTCGGTTACAGAAACGAGCATTATGTTCATAATCCCTATTCCGCCGACCAAAAGCGACACCGAAGCAATAGAACCAAGCAAAAGAGTCATCGTGGCAACAGTTTTTTTAACCGTTTCCATCATTTGTGTAAAATTTCTTATCGTAAAATCATCATCTTTATTTTTTCCGATATTGTGGCGTTCTCTCAAAAGTGTTTTAATTTCATCTTCTGCGGTTACAAGTTCATCCGCACTTTTTGCCTGAACGTTTATAAACTTTACGACGCCGGGAAAATTTGTTCCAAAAAGCTTCTTCTGGGCCGTGGTAATAGGGATTAAGGCTGTATCGTCTCTATCCTGCCCCATGCCCGACTGTCCTTTGGGTTTCAGAATTCCTACAACTTTAAAAGGCATTCCCGCAATTCTCACGGTTTTGCCGACAGGGTCCATATCGCCGAACAAATTTGTTATGACTGTTGAGCCTAAAACGGTTACTTTGGTGGAGTTTTTGAGGTCCTCTTCTGTAATTGCACGCCCCTCTTCGATTTCCCAGAGTCCAACTGTCATATAAGAAGGCGTAATGCCATAAACACCCGTAGACCAGTTTTGGTTTGAAAAAACAATCTGCTTGCCCTCGGAAACTATCGGTGCCACCTCCAGAACGGAAGGACACTCCTTCAAAATATCTTCGGCATCTTTCATCCTCAAGGTTGGTTGAGTCCCGCCTCCGAGCCTTACCCCGCCTGATGTTGAAGAACCTGACATTACCATTAAAAGATTTGAGCCGATTGATTCTATGTCTTTTGAAATTGACCCCTTTGCCCCCTCGCCGACTGAAAGCATTATGATTACGGCACTTACGCCGATGATTATGCCCAGACTCGTTAAAATCGAACGCATTTTGTTGACTCTTAATGAGCGTAGGGCTATTTTGAATGTTGAGTTAAAATCTATCATTGTTTATTATTCACCTTTTTACCTCATCCGAAATAATTTTTCCGTCCTTAAACCTTACAATTCGCTTTGCGTATTGGGCGATATCAGGTTCATGAGTAACCAAAATAATTGTTTTGCCCCGTTGTTCATTAAGTTTTACAAAAAAATCCATCACCTCAACACTTGTCTTTGTGTCAAGGTTTCCGGTAGGCTCATCCGCCAGAATAATGGGTGCGTCATTTACTATTGCACGGGCAATTGCGACTCTTTGCTGTTGACCGCCCGACATTTGGTTCGGGTAATGATTTACTCTATTTGTCAGTCCCACTATTTTGAGGGCTTCTTTTGCTCTTATAATTCTTTCTTGAGGGTCTACCCCACTGTAAATCATTGGCATTTCAACATTTTCAAGAGCAGATGTCCTCGAAATTAAATTAAAACCCTGAAAAACAAACCCCAGTTTCAAATTTCTAATCTCGGACAATTCATCTGAGTTAAGCTTCATTACATCGATTCCGTCCAAAAAATAACTTCCTGAAGTCGGTTTATCAAGACAGCCTAACATATTCATGAAAGTCGATTTCCCCGACCCCGATGCTCCCATAATCGCAACGAATTCGCCACTTTCTATAGACAGCGAAACTTCGTCCAATGCTCTAAAGCTTGTTTCGCCTGTTACATATTTTCTCACTATGTTTTTAACTTTAATTAGAGTCAATTTCTGTCTCGCTCCTGATTTTTATACCAATTCGAAGTCAAAGTATTATTAATTCCTTGTTCCACTTTGACTGCGAATTAGTATTAGAACATTCTTGGTGGTCCGTTTTGTGTTGTTTTGGCTTTTTTGTCCGAATTTCCGATTATGACATCCTCGCCTTCCTGAATTTCATTTGAAATTATCTCTGTGAATTCACTATCTGTCACTCCGGTTTTGATATTAATTCTTGTTGGTTTGTTGCGTCTTAAGAGCCAAATACCCTGCTCCTTGAATTTTTTACCTCCGGTAATTTCTGCCGGAGTAAATCTCAACGCCGCATTGTCAACACAAATGGTATTTTCTTTTTTGTTTGTAATTATGGAAACATTAGCTGTCATTCCGGGTTTTAATATCTGGGTATCATTATTAACGCCGACAATTACGGTATAAGTGACAACATTTGAAACTGTCGTCGGTGAAATTCTGACCTGAGTGACAGTTCCCTTAAATGTTTCGTTAGGATAACCGTCTAACGTATAGTCAACGCTCTGCCCGGCTTTGACCTTGCCGATATCTGCTTCTGAAACACTTACCTCTATTTGCATTTCTGTCAAATCTTTTGCGACAGAAAACAAGGTTGGAGTTTGGAAACTCGCTGCGACCGTTTGGCCCACATCAACTTCTCTTGATACTACCACCCCGTCGACAGGAGAAATAATTCTTGTATATCTCAAATTTGTCAAATTGTTTTGCAAAGTCGCTGCCGTTTGTGCAATTAAGGCATTCATTGAATTTAATTCGGCCGATTTTGACAAGTAATTTGCTCTTGCTAAATCCAGTTCATCTTTGGAAACATACCTTTTCTCATAAAGTTTTTTATATCTCAAGTAATTTGCCCTGTCGTAAACCAGCATGCTTTTGGTTTTTTGGTAATTTGCCTTTGCGGCATTTAAGTCCCCGCGAGATTTATCAACCTGTGCCTGAAAAAGCGAAGGGTCAATTTGTGCCAGAAGCTGGCCTTTTTTTACCTGAGAGTTAAAGTCAACATAAATTTCCTTTATCATCCCTGACACCTGCGAACCAATGCTGACGGTCTGAACCGGCTTAATTGTTCCTGACGCTTCGACTGTTTCCACAATCGTTTTTCTTCCGACTTTATCAAGAAGATATTTCGGTTCATTTTTCACTCTTGCAATTATTGAAATAAATATGGCGATTAGTATTATCGCCAATACCGGTATAATGATAATTTTTTTCTTAATATATTTCATGTTGCCTCCTTAACCATTTTTCACCTCTGCCCCATGGCTTCTTCCAGGTAATAACGTGCTTTGTTGTAGTCAAAAACCGACTGAACGAAAGCCAATTGTGCATTGTTGTAATTCGTTTGTGCATCCTGCAATTCAAGGAAATTACCCAAACCTACGGCGTATCTGCCGTCTGCGAGTTCAAAGTTTTCTAAAGTTTGTCCCACTCTTTCGCTCATCAGAGGAATTCTTTTTTCTAATTGTTTCATGTTTATATAATAGCTTTGAATTTGAAAATAAACATTTTTTCTCAACAAATCAATGTTGTTTATGGCGATATTAAGATAAGAATTGCCTTCGTCGATTTGGTATTTAATTTGCATAGCGTTTATCACCGGTAGGTCAAGTCCGGCATAAACACCTATTACGTTTGAGGCATAATCGCTTCTTTTCAGGTAAGAATAACCGGCACTTGCGTCAACAGATGGCAAATAACTCTTTTTAATCGCCTTTATTGATTCTTCGGATGCTTTTTTAACCAGTTCAAGCGATTTTAAATCCGGCCGGTTTGCGTAAGCCTGTTTAATTGCATCATCCATGGATAGCCCGAAAGGCTTAAAGCTGTAGGTCTTTAAAATATCCCGTTTTTCAATTCCGGAGGTTAAAATGGCACCGTCCTTTATTTCTGTCTCAACGTCGCTTTCGTTATAATTTTTTCTGTCATAAGCCACATTTATTTCGTTTTTGACCGAGTAATTTTTTTGGAAATTAAAGGTTTCCGTATCCTTAATTGCATATTCAGGGGCGTTAATATAATACATACTGTTGTTGAGATTAATCAACGCCGTTTGATAAATATTTTGTGCCGTAAGGAGGTTAATTTTGGCTTCTGTCAGATATACTTCCGCATTTACGACGTCGATTTTTGACTTTAATCCGGCTTCGTACATCGCTTTTGTTCTTTCAACGTTTAGTTCATTGATTTTGACCGAGCGTGAGTAAATATCTTCATTTGCACGTGCGGCAAGAACAGCCGTGTAATCTATTTTAACATTATAAATAGTAGTCAATATCGTGTTTTCAAGGTCATAACCCGCAGCTTCATAGTTAAATTTGTTCATCTTAATATTGGCGGTAGTTCGCCCAAAGTCCCAAATCATCTCATTGACACTCAAATTCAATCCGTAATAATTATTGTTGATTGAGTCGCTTCTGTCGCCTGAATAGCCTGTGTTGTTTATATTATAGCCGGTTCCGCCTGTAAGTGTCGGGAAATAGTTTGACTTAGCCTGACCTACGGCACTTTTTTGAACAGCCTGCATTGCTTCCGAATTTCTTATGTTCGGGTCATGCTTTAGAGCATAATTTACACAATCTTCCATAGACAGAACAATGGAACCCTTAATCATGGCGACATCGCTTTCGGCCGGTAGTTTTTCCGCAGATTTTTTGACGTGTTTGTTTTTAATTAGTTTGTTTATGATTGATTTAATCGTCGGGGTTTTTGCTTCGGTCGCCTTGTCGTCCGTGGCGAAAGAAAAAGAAGGGATGAGAAATAATACAATTATAAATATTGTATAAATAAACGGTTTTATTATTTTTTTTAAAACCTCATCCTCTTTCATGGTAAATATTATAACAGCGTCAATAACGCTTGGCAAATATTTTTTAAAACTTAGACTTACAATACTTTTTTATCCACAATCGGTGCAATTTTTTTGATGTCCTGATAAAGTTTTTCGTACTGGTCCGGATACAAAGATTGAGCCCCGTCGCAAATCGCATTTTCGGGTTCGTGATGGACTTCTATTATTAAACCGTCGCACCCTGCGGCAACAGCGGCTCTCGACATAGGTGCGACTTTATCCCTAAGCCCCGTCCCATGGCTCGGGTCGATTAAAATCGGCAAGTGGCTGACTTTTTTGATAACGGGGATTGCACAGAGGTCAAGTGTGTTTCTTGTGACTCTTTCAAATGTTCTTATGCCTCGTTCGCATAACATTACTTCACGATTTCCGCCGGACATAACGTATTCTGCGGACATCAGCCATTCTTCAAAAGTCGCACTAAGTCCTCTTTTTATCATAACTGGTTTTTTAATAAGTCCTAATTCTTTTAACAGGTTGAAATTCTGCATATTTCTTGCCCCGACTTGCAAAATATCAACGTATTTTTCAAAAAGAGGTATTTGGGAAATTTCCATAATCTCGGAAGCAACGGCCATTTTGTATTTATCCGCAACCTCTCTTATTATCTTTAAACCTTCTTCGCCCAATCCCTGAAAGGCATAAGGTGAGGTTCTGGGCTTAAAAGCCCCGCCTCTTAAAATTTTCACGCCTGATTTTTTCAGTGCGGATGCGGTTTTATCCATTTGTTCGTAGCTTTCAACGGTGCAAGGACCTGCAATAAGTCCCAAATTATCTCCGCCGAATTTGACGCCGTTAACTGTTACGACGGTATCTTCAGGCTGAAAAACTCTGCTGACAAGCTTGTAGCTGGAAGTAATTTTAATGACTTCCTTTACTCCCTCAAGAAGTTCAATGTCTCTGGGGTCAATAATTTTGCCGCCGACTGCACCTATGACTGTGTGTACTTCACCAATTGAAATATGGGCATCAAAACCCTTTCTTTCAATAAATAATTTTACTTTTTCTATATCTTCCCTGCTCGCACCATGACGCATTATTATAAGCATTGATTAATTCCTTATTTTTTATGTAAAGCTTGTGGAGGTTGCTTCGAAATGATTGCTTTATTACTTGTGGCTATGCTTTATGTCTCGCAATGACATACTTTCTAAGGTTCATTCTTCGCCAAGAATTATGTCAATTGTATAATAAATATGAATAATTTACAATTTTGAATTTTTATTGTATACTGAAACACATGTTCTAGGAGCTTTATCAAATGAAAAACAAAACAGAAGTCATAGTTGTAGGAGGAGGACCGGCGGGCATTGCCGCTGCGGTCACTGTCGCAAGAGCCGGCAGAAAAGTTGTTTTAATTGAACGGGGAAGTTTTTCCGGCAGTAAAAACGTTTTTGGCGGTGCGATTTACGTACAGCCTACTAAGGAAATTTTTCCGAATTTTGAACAAACAGCCCCGCTTGAGCGGAAGATTGTTACACATAAATATGTTATGGGAACCGAAACCAAATCTATTGCGGCTTCTTACATTGCCAGAGAGGAAAAGGGAGCAAATGCTTATTCTGTGACCCGTTCCAAATTTGACAGGTGGATGGCCCAAGAAGCTCAAAAAGAGGGTGTTGTTCTTGTTACTGAAACTCTTGTAAAAGAAATTATTATCAAAGAGAACAAAGTTGTCGGAGTTAAAACCGAACTGGAAGAATATTTTGCAGACGTAGTTATTTTGGCGGACGGTGTAAATTCCATGCTCGCCAAACAAATCGGACTTAGAAAAGAAATAAAGCCTAAAGACGTTGCTCTCAGCGTAAAAGAAGTTATTAAGCTTGACAAGGAAACGATTGAGGAAAGATTTAACCTAAGAGAAGGCGAAGGTGCGGTCTATGAAATATTCGGCGGTCCTATGCTCGGAATGCTGGGTGTCGGATACGTTTATACAAACAAAGATACCGTTTCTGTGGGATTAGGCATAGGTCTGGACGAAATTGCCAAAAGAAAACTCAAACCTTATGAACTTTTAGAAGGCATAAAAGGCCATTCTGTTTTTCAGCCGTTCATAAAGGGCGGGGAGCTGGTAGAATATTCTGCACACTTGATTCCCGAGGGCGGATATAAGAAATTGCCTAAACTCTATTCCCATGGAGTTTTGGTGGCCGGCGACAGTGCAATGTTCGTAAACAACCTGCACTGGGAAGGAACAAACCTTGCCATGGTCAGCGGCAAATTCGCTGGTGAAACTGCCGTTGATGCCCTGAATAAAAACGATTTCAGTGCAAATACGCTTGCTCTTTATCAGAAAAAACTTGAAAAATCTTTTGTGTTAAAGGATTTAAAAACTTACCAGAACGTGATGGATATAGTTCATTCCCGTGCCGAGTCATTCCTGAACTATTATCCCAACAAAATAGCTGATTTTTTTAATATGTTTACGGCAGTTGACAGCATCCCGAAACGGGATAAATATCATGCCTTTATTAAAAGTATTTTCACAGACAGAAGCATTTCCGAATTATTCAAAGATGCCTTTGCCTTCATAAAATTGATTTTAGGAGTTTTAAAATAATGGGTGATGAAAAAAAAATTCAATCAAATATTGACGATAAATTGTTCAAAGTTAAATATGTTCCGGATGAAGAATCGCATTTGAAACCCGATGAAAAAGAGTGCTTGATTTGCGACTCAAAAATCTGCACATATATTTGTCCGGCACATGTTTATGAATGGGACGAAGAAAACAAAAGGCTTATCATCGGATATGAAAATTGCTTGGAATGCGGGGCATGCAGAATTGCCTGTGAAAGAAAATGCATCGATTGGAATTATCCGAAAGGCACCAAAGGAGTTACGTTTAAGCACGGTTAAGGCGTTGCAAAAAATATGGAAGGCACGTAAACGAAATGTTTCGTGTAACGGTGAAAAAAATGAAAGAAGAGTATAGTCCAAGTTCAAGACGCTGGTACGACAAAGACCCCGTATTATCATCTGCAATGAGAACACTTGAACTCTCGGATGATGAAACTCAAATTAAAATTTCACTGAACCTTATAAAAATAATTATTGAACATAACATAGAAAATTCTGAATTCGAAATAGTAGAAGACATTATTTCTGCGGTAGAAGCAGGAGTTGAAGAGAACAGAAACGGCCGCTGGTATGACATTGATGCCACTTTAAAAACGGCAATGAGCATGCTTCAAAACTGCCCCGAAGCCACCCAGCACATAATTGCAAAAGAAATGGCAAAAATGGTCGTTGACAAAATCAAGGAAGAAGAAGTTGTTGACTAGCTGAACAATTTAAGGGCCGAATGTTTGATTTCTTCAAGCTTTTTAAGGCTGCCGCTTTCAAAATAAATTCTCAGTAAAGGTTCCGTTCCGCTCGGACGGATTAAAATCCAGCTTAAATTATCGCTTAAATACAATTTTACACCGTCCTTAGTGTCGGTTTTAATGACTTTAAATTCACCCACTTTTTTAATATTTTTGGCTTTTTCGAGCGAAAATTTTATCTGTTCTTGATTCTCAAGTTTTAAATTAACCAGTTCGTTAAAAAAATTCGCTCCTGCAAGTTGATGAATTTCTTCTTGTAATTCGACGAGGGATTTATATTTTCCTCCCATTGCCTCAAGCACAAGCAAATTTGCCAAAATCCCGTCTTTTTCGGGAATATGGCCTTGGATACTCAGTCCGCCGGATTCTTCCCCGCCTATTATCGGGTCGAACATCCTCATCGCTTCGCCGACGTGCTTAAATCCCACTGCCGTTTCGACGACATCAACTCCGATTTTCTCGGCAACCATATCCAAAAGCGAACTTGCACCGACCGTTTTGACAAGCGGGCCTCGCATTTTTCTGTTGTTTTTTAGATATAAAAGCAAAATCGCAATAATTTCATTGGGTGAAACATATTCCCCGTTTTCATTTATTATCCCAAATCTGTCACCGTCGCCGTCGTTTGCGAGGCCGACAGAATTTCCTTCGGCTTTGACTTTTTCAATCAATTCCTTCAAATATTTGGGTTTGGGTTCGGGCATGCCGCCTCCAAAATTCGGGTCGTGTTCCATGTGCAGTGATTGATAAGGAATTGAAAATTCATCCAGAAATTTGTCAAAATAGCCTATTGTGGCCGAATACAGCCCATCAAAAATTATTGTGGTTTTAAGATTTTTAATTACTTTAAAATTGATTAAGGTTTTCAAGTGTTCAAAATATTCCGGCTCAAAATCGTACTCTTTTATTAGCCCGAGGGCATTAGGGGCTTTTTGGCCAAGATTATCAACAATCTCGTCGGTAATCTCATTTGTCGCAGGACCGGCGTAATCCGGAATAAATTTCATCCCCAAATATTTTGGCGGGTTGTGAGAGGCAGTAAACATAATAGCACAGGCATTATGTAATTGTGCGTTATATGCCAACACCGGAGTAGGAACGACCTTGCCGCTGAGAAAAACGTTAAACCCGCTTTTTGCGAGAATTTCCGCAGAGAATTCAGCAAATTCTTTTGCCCTGTTTCTCGGGTCAAAGCCGATTAGAATTTTTTTATCCACTCCAAATTTTTCAAAAACGTATTTTCCGATTGCGTTTGTAACGATTTCAACATTTTGTGAGTTGAAGTCCTCGCCCACGATTGCACGCCATCCGTCTGTTCCAAACTTAATATTTGCCATAACCCCAGCTTTCTTGTAAAATGATGTTGTCGGGCCGGTAGGCTCGACCTACGACATGGTTTTTAGAGGTCGTGCATACTCGTACGACAAAAATAATACCAAGAACAGGGAGCTTTCGCAAATGGCTTTTTTACAAAATGTTGAAACAATCGGATATCTTGGCCCCGGCGGGTCTTACACCGAGATGGCAAAAGACCTTTTCTGCAAAAAATATGAACTCGGGGCAAATCAAGAGCCAATGAGGACGATTAAAAGGGTTTTGGAATTTGTTGATGAAACTCCAAATTCCATAGGAATTTTACCGATTGAAAACTCTATTGAAGGTGCTGTTCGAGAAACCATAGACAACCTTATCCGAACTAAAAACGAAAATATCAGGATTTTGTCTGAAGTTGTAATGCCCATTAAGCATTGCCTATTGTCCAGAACTACCGAACTCAGCAGTATAACCGGCGTAATTTCCCATCCGCAGGCATTCGCTCAATGTCAGAATTTTATTCACAACGAACTGCCCATGCACCTTAATGTAATTGAAGTTGCAAGTACTGCTGAAGCCGCAAGGAGTTTGCAGGATTATAACTTGACCTATGCGGCAATCGGCAGTGAAAAAACAGCCGAAATTTATTATTTAAATATTTTGAAAGATAATATTAACGATGATCCGGACAATAAGACAAGATTTGCACTCATAGGTGATTTTGAAACATCAAAAACCCAAAATGATATTACAACTCTGGCTTTTTCAACCCAAAACAAGCCCGGAGCATTACTGAAAATTTTACAAATTTTTCAAAATTACGGTATAAACCTTTCTTATATTGATTCTCGACCGTCCAAAACCAAATTTGGTGAATACACCTTCTTTGTGGACTTTGACGGCCATGTATCGGACGAAAAAGTTACAAAAGCAATAGAAGAAATCAAATTTCATACCCGATATTACAGGCTGGTCGGTTCTTACGAACGCTGGTGATTTTGAAGGCCGGAGGTACGGATGGCCTCTTTGCATCCAAAAGAACGTGGCGAAGGTTCATTTAGCGAGTATAATTCTTTTTCCATAACTTAATCCTTATATTTTGTCAAAATTCTTAGAACTTTATCAAACAATTGTAAACAACTAGCCCAACGTAATTTTTTTTGTATAATAGTCTCATGGGAAATTTTAGTATATATTTCAAACAATCTGCAACTTATCAGCTTTACTTGCTTTTTACAAGGCAGGTAAACGATTTTTTCACGACCTTGGGTGAAATTACGAAGAAAACTATTGATGTTTTCAGCTATATTTTTAAGCTTGACATTGATAGAAAGGCAGTTCTTGAACAGTCTGCGAGATTTGGAGTAAGTTCTTTGCCCATAACTTTATCCATTGTCGGAATGTCGGCGATAATTGTTGCGATGCAGGTTGCGGGAGAAATGGTTAAGCAGGGCGGGGGAAATTACGTAGGGCAGCTTGTAACACTTCTTATTGTACGTGAAGACGGCGTTATAATGTCAGGTTTTGCGATAATCTCAATGATAGGTTCATCGCTTGCCGCCGAGATTGCTACAATGAGGGTTACGGAACAGCTTGATGCAATGCAAGCACTAAAAGTCGACCCTATAAAATATTTATTTGTCCCAAGAGTGGTTTCAGGAATCATCATGATGCCTTTGGTTGTAATTATTGCTTCGGTAGTTGGCGTTTTAGGCGGGGCAGTTGCTTCAAACATAGCTGGAGGACTAAGCTACAGGGCGTTTTTTGAATCTGTCTGGTACGGGCTTTACATGAAAGATATACAGGTTTGTCTTGCAAAAGCAGTTGTTTTTGGTGCTACAATAGCTGTTGTCAGCTGTACATGCGGTTACAAAGCAAGCGGAGGGGCAAAAGGAGTCGGTATTGCAACAACAAAAGCCGTTGTCTGGTCGTTTGTAGCAATTGCGATTTGGGATTTGCTTTTCGCCGCGGCATTCTTTTTCTAGGAGGTTTAGAGGGTTAGAGGTTTAGCAAATTTTAATTCTAAAAAGACATAAAGTTAACAAAACAAAATCAGAGGTAAACAGACAAAAATGAGTATTAAAGTAAACAATCTGGTAAAAACATTTGATAATAAAGTTGTAATAGACGACGTTTCTTTCAGCGTGAAAGACGGCGAGGTTCTTGCAATTGTGGGCTTTAGCGGGTCGGGCAAAAGCACCATTTTAAAGCTTATTTGCAACCTTATAAGTCCAGATAGGGGAATAATAGAAACATCTTTGGGGGATGTTTCCATGGTTTTTCAATATTCGGCACTGTTTGATTCTCTAAATGTGTTTAATAATATTGCTTTTGCTCTAAAAGAGCGGAGAGAGTTCAGAAAAAAATTCAACCAAAAACAACTGGAAGAAATTGTGGCCCAAAAGCTCAAAATGGTTGGACTTGAAGGGATTGAGCGGAGATATCCGTCTGAACTTTCCGGCGGGATGCAAAAGCGTGTGAGTTTCGCACGTGCAATCGTTACAGAGCCTAAGACAATTCTTTATGATGAGCCGACATCCGGTCTGGACCCGATTTCTTCGACCTTGATTGAAGATTATATAGTCCGGCTTAAGGAAGAAACAAGGGCTGCGTCGATTGTGGTTACACACCAGATGTCAACCATTCAAAGAACGGCAGACAGAATTATCATGTTATATCAGGGCAAAATTGTTTTTGAAGGCACTCCTAAAGAAATGTTAAGTTCGACCAATGACTACGCAAGACAATTCGTAGCTGCATCTTTGGAGGGGCCAATGAAAATGTTGGCAGAATAGAGTTTTTTTGGTACAATAGTTCAGCGAGGGGTAATAAATGAGATTTTCATCATCTTTTAAAGTAGGGATATTAACATTAGTAGCACTTTTTATACTTTTGTTCACAATATTGTGGGTCAAAGGCCGTTCTTTTTCGTCGGGAGAAAGAATTGAAGTCGTCTTTAAGGATGTAAACGGTATGCGTCCCGGCTCAGGTGTCCAGATGATGGGGCTTAGAATAGGTCAGGTCGAAGAGGTTGTTCCGGTAATCAACGGCGACAGCAGTTTCGTTAAGCTTAGATTTGTCATTACGGAACCCGGAATAAGTATTCCAAAAGCTTCCGTGTTTTCCATACAGCAATCAGGGCTTATCGGGGAGCAGTTTCTGGAAATCACTCCGCCAAAGACAAGAACAACTTATATTTCAGTGACCAGAGATGCCAACCTGCTTTATAAAAATGACCCTGTTCAAATAAAATTGGGCAATAAATACTATGATGTCGGGAAAGTAAAAGATATCCAAGTTATGTCCTCTCAGCTTGTTCCTGCACTAATGCAGGAAAGGGTCAAGACGAAATACGCCTACAAAGTTGATTATGTTATCAACTTGCCCGGCTTAATTTTGCCGGATTATATGACGGGAAACATTGTGACCGACAGCGGCAAAAAGAAAATGCGTATTTCAATGCTGGACAACACTGTTTTACCTCGCCCTCAACAGTCTTCACCTTATACAGTGGTGGAACCTATGAGAATAGCAGATTTCATGGACTTGCAGTATAAGGCCGCAGAATCTTTAACCGAAACAACTTTGAAGGTTAATGAGCTGCTTTCTGAGGACGTAATTAACGATTTGAAACAGAGTGTTTCTAATATAAATATTCTTACCGCAAAGGCAACAACAACAATAGATAAGGCGGAAAAACTCATCGATTCTTCCAAAAAAGATTTGGATACTATGCTTGTGATGGCTAATGACGTCAGCAAAAATTTCAATAAAGTTTCCAATAATATTAATAATATTATCGGAGACGAAAAGTTCAAGCCTACACTGATGTCGACGGCAGAGTCGGTAAACAAATTAGCCAAAAACCTAAACAAGGTTCTTGACAATACCGATGCAAAACAAATGGCGTCAGACTTGCAGTCCATTGTTCAAAATTTGAATGACATAAGTACCTATGTTTCAACGATGACCAAGGACGAAAAACTTAAAACTCAATTAAATACAACAATAAATAATGTTAATAAGGCAATGACCGACATTTCAAGTGCATTAGAACTCGTAAATACTATGACGCCTCAGGATAAATGTGCTGTTCAGCAAATCGTCGAGGATACAGCAGTTACGACTCATAATTTGAAAAAATTCTCGGAAAAGTTGAATAAAAGATTTTTACTGTTTAGATTGATGTTTTGATGGTGAATAGTGAGTGGTTTTAAAACAACAATTTCAAAAATACATTATGACAAAGAGGCTAAAGGCGGTTTTTTTGCCCTGCTAAAATTCTGCTCTTTGTTTTACGCACTTGGCAGCGGGCTAAAAAACCGCCTTTATGACAAAGGTTTTCTAAAGCCACAGAAAGTTGATGCGTACGTGATTTCCGTGGGGAACCTAACCACGGGCGGAGTGGGCAAAACACCTGTTGTTGCTCTGATTGCGGAATACTTTGCCGATAAAGGAGAAAAAGTTGCAATTGTTTCGAGAGGCTATTGCGGTAAGCTTTCGGGTGTAAATGTCATATCGGATGGCAAAAAAACATTCTTTACTGCCGATATGGCCGGAGATGAGCCGTTTTGGCTTGCGGAAAAAGTCAAGGGTGCTTGCGTAATCACTTCAAAAAACCGATTTAAGGCCTCAAAATACGCCGTTGAAAAATTTGGGGCGACCAAAATAGTTCTGGATGACGGGTTTCAGCATAGAAAACTTCACCGTGATTTGGATATTGTGCTTATCGACAGCGAAATGGGTTTCGGAAACGAAAATCTTCTTCCGGCAGGACCGCTTAGAGAAGGACTTGAAGCGTTTAGCAGGATTGATAAGCTTGTTGTCGTGAGCAAAAGCACAGATCACGCAAGGGCAGAGAAATATGCGAAAATTATGGGCAAAAAACTTAAAAAAGGAACTTCTGTGTGTTATACGGAACCTGATTACGCTTACAATATTTTTAGCCCCGAAGAAAAACTTAAGATTGGGGAAAAAGTTTTGGCTTTTTCGGCAATCGGTCAGCCTCAGCAATTTTATAAGTTTTTAGCGGATTTTGATGTTGTAAAAACAGTTGATTTTGATGACCATCATATTTATACTCAGGCTGACGTCGAAAGACTTCGTCAATATGGTGTTAAAACCCTCATCACGACCGAAAAAGACGGTGGTAAATTAATCGGACTTGATTTTAAAGACTTGAAGGTTTTTGCATTAAAATTACAGACTAATTTGGATGTCGAAAAATTATTAAATGGTTGTCAGTGCGATTACTAGCAAAGCAATTAACAAAAGATATTTGGATTGCCGCGTCGCTTCGCTCCTCGCAACGACATAAATGAGGCAGAATGGAAATTGAAAAAATTGTAAAAATCTTAAAAGACGCCAAACAGCCCCAAAGCAACTTCGTAAAGCTTATGGAAAGTTTTGATGACCCTTTTTTGGTTTTGATTTCTTGCATTTTGAGTTTGAGAACAAACGACAAAACGACTTATCCGGCGACATTGAGAATGTTAGAATTGGGAAAAGCACCAGAGGATTTTTTCGGTATAAATGTGAAGAATCTGGAAGATGCGATTTATCCTGTCGGGTTTTACAAAAACAAAGCCAATCAAATTGTGGAATTATCAAAGGTTTTGGTGGAAAAATATAATTCAAAAGTGCCTGATGAGATTGAGGAATTAATTAAGTTTAAAGGTGTGGGGCGGAAGACGGCGAATTTGGTGCTTTCAAGGGGGTTTGGGAAACCTGCGATTTGTGTTGACGTGCATGTTCACAGGATTTTTAACCGCCTCGGATATGTAAACACAAAAACGCCTGAAGAAACCGAATTTGCACTAAGAAAAAAACTTCCCGAAAGATTTTGGATTGAGATTAACACGCTTTTAGTAACCCACGGCCAAAACATTTGCAAGCCGATTAAGCCGATGTGCGATATTTGCCCGATTAAAAAATATTGCGATTTTGCATCTAAAAAAGGGAAAGGGGAAGTGGAAACAGAAAAAGGAAAGTTTTAATCTTTTTGTTGCACTTAATCACTCAGTCACTCAGTCACTCAGTCACTTCGCTCCTTCGTTCTTAATAATTCATCTGCCAGCCTTCGTCGATGATGCGTCCGATGCAGTACATACCCTGTTTATTCGTTCCGTTGTTATATCCGTAGTCACAATATTTGTTGGTTTTCCAAGGGGCATATTTAGCCCCGCCCCAAGGGTATAAAGCGGGTCCGTTAGTATTATCAATCATAAAGAAGAATATATCACGGCCAAAAGCGTTAGGTTTTTTGAGTCCATTTATATCGATATAAACATAATACATACATATTTTTGTTAAAGAGCCCGCTGAACCGCTACAGCCTGAATAGGGGCTAACAAGCCTGACCGACATTCCATCTGCTGTTATAAATCTGTAAGAACCTCCATCCTTCCCACTAACAGTGCTACTACCATCAAAATTTAGTGCTATTGTGTCTGAAAAACAGCCTGTTGTTGTTGTGTCACAATTCTTTGCCACGTTAAAATAAGCAGCTATTTTATCGCCCATAGTTTTTGTATCAGCTGAATCAAAGAAACAGCTCAAATCGCCTATGCATCCGCCATCAGCGGCCATTTGGATTAGGGCCTGATTCCATAAGGAGTAAGCTTTTCTCGCACCTGCAACATATCCGGCTTTTTGGGATTCGGCAATCACTCCGGGAATCATAAGCCCTGCGACCACGCCGATAATCCCGAGGGTGATTAACACTTCGGCGAGGGTGAAAGCGGGTTGAAAGGTCGAGCGGTTGAATGGTCGAAAGGTTAATTTTTCAGTGTCGTTGCGAGGAGAAACAGTGAGACGTGAGAGGTGAGACGTGAGAAGAGAAACGGGAGAAGAGAAACGGAATTTCCCGTCGTTGCGAGGGGGTAAATGTTCTGACCCATGCAAAAGAGCATTCTCGTCGTTGCGAGGAGAAACAAAGTTTCGACGCGGCAATCTTGCCAATGTACGCCCACAGGATAGATTGCTTCGGTGGATTCCCTTTGTCAGGGCCGATAACCACTGTCTCGCAATGACGTAAAAGCGTGCAATTGTATTTTTATTTAGCATTTTGCTTCCTCCAA
>JBAYNW010000027.1:0-24293 GCA_041678605.1 Candidatus Gastranaerophilaceae bacterium
TACTAAACTCATCTAAAACCCTCCTGTAATATTACTTTTACAGGTATTATTATATCAAAAATCAAGCCATTTGTACATGCTTTTTACGAAATTCCTGACTACTTTTTCCGTAAGCTCAGTTTTGGGCGAATTGCTTAATAAAAATTAACAAATCCCTTATTTAGTAACGGCTCAGGTCGGCAAGAAATAATTACACCGCTTAAAACCTACACTGCTGCGTCATTGATGCAAGACTTGTTTGCATTTTTACCTGAGCCATTTTTATTGTTAACAAATGTGAAGGCGATTTTCCTTGATATTGCTGGGTTTTAAAAATTTTTTAATTTTTTTTTAAAAAAACTAGCAAATTTTTTTTTTACGGTTTTTGAAATATTCGTAGGATCTTTTTGATCGTTTCTGTGAGAGTATTCGAAAAACATTTTCCATGTTCTCATTAGCAATAAGATAGTAGTAGGAAGAAAAATAGGAGAAAAAAATGATTAGCAAAATTAGTCAACGTGTTATTCCTTCACAAAATTTAGGAATACAAAAAAAAGCAAAAGCCCAGAAGGTAGCGTTTACAGGGACCCCCGCTCAGGAAATTAGAGTTGCAATAAATGCGGGAACAGGCAGAATAGGGAAAAATGCTTTTCAGCAAATTACAGAACACTTTAGCCGATATAACGAAACATTGGAACAAATAGTCGGCGATATCAGAAATCTTCCCGTAAAATTAAAATTAGTTGCAATGAATGTTGGAACACCTGATAAAGTAAATGATATTGCAGGAATTATGAGACATGATTCAGTTATGGGATATTTCCCTGCTAATTTGAAATCTGTTATTGAAGATGGTAAAAACTACCTTCTTGTAGGAGAAGGAAATTCTCAAGAAAAAATCCGTATTTTTGGAGAAAGAAATATTCCAAATTGGGCTGATGTAGATGCAGACATTGTTATAGATGCAACCGGAGCTTTGACAACTACTGAAAAATTAGCAGGACACTTAGAAAACGGAGCAAAAAGAGTATTGTTGTCAGCACCGCCTAAGGGAGATGGCGTAAATTCGTATATTTTCGGCGTCAACCATAATTTATTGACACCGGAAGAAAAAATAGTGTCCAACGCCAGCTGTACCACAAACTGTCTTTCCACATTAACATCTATTATCAAGCACGTATTCGGCATTTCCGAAGGAATGGCAGAAACAATACACGGCCTTACTCAAACTCAATTTATCCATGATAAAGGCTATGCTTCAAAGTTAAGATCGGGGCTGGATAATATTATTCCTACCACCACAGGAGCAGCAAAAGAAACCGGAAAAGTTATACCTGAACTCAATAAGAAATTATTGGCTGACGCACTTAGAGTTCCAAATTTGGATGGAAGCTTGGTTTCAGCCTATTATAATTTGTTAAAAAATGCATCTCCAGATGAGATAATAGACGTTTTAAGAATGGCAAATAAATCTCAAGAATTAAGGCGTTTTATCGGAGAAGCACCTGCAAATTCGACCTCTAAGGATATTCTTGGAAGAATGGAAAATGCGATATTTATTCCGGAATCCGTTAAAACAGTCGGACCTATGGCACATGTAAAGGCTTGGTATGATAATGAATTCGGTTACACCAGAAATTTACTTGACACAGCCAGACTAATGGGTGCACAAATGAAGGGTGTTGAATATAACCCTAGAACAATTAAACAGGTTCTTCCTGATTTAATAGGTTAATTGAAAGCCTATAAACAAAAAGGGTTCGGTAAAATTTTGCCGAACCCCTTTGCTTATTCAAGTTTCTTCATAAAGCCAAAACGCACTCCGCAGAGATTAAGTATTCAAATTCTTCCTCACTTATCAAGCCGTTTTGCAAAACATATTCTTTTACGGTAATTTTACTGTCTTTTAGTTTCTCAGAAATTTCCGAAAGCTTTTCATAGCCCAGTTTAGGCAAAAGTGCAGTTAAAATTGCAGTACCGGAATGCAAATCCGACTTAATTTTTTCTTCATTAGCTCTAATCCCATCAATACATTTTTTGGCTAAAATTTTATTTGTATTTATCAGCAAACTCAGGCTTTCCAGCAGAGAGAAGGCAATCAGGGGCATGTTCTGGTTTAATTCCAGCTGCCCTAAAGCGGTTGCATGGCTTATTATTGAGTCATTTCCGAGAACCTTGAGTCCGATTTGGGCAACCATTTCGGCAATAACGGGGTTTACTTTACCGGGCATAATTGAAGAACCTGCCTGTACAGGGGGCAAATGTATTTCGCCGTAAGAACTTAAAAGCCTCAGGTCGTTAGAAATTTTTATTAAATTTGTCGCATGTGCTTTTAAAATTCCGGAAACTTCACTGAACACATCAGCATTTTGGGTATTTTCAACTAAATTCTCCGCTCTCGCAAGCCCAATCCCCGTCAATTCTCTCAGATTTTCAATTACACCGAAAATATATTGCTTGGTGGCACCAAGCCCCGTCCCGATTGCCGTCCCGCCTAAGTTTACAACCCGCAAACGCTCTTCACACTTGTAAATTCTCCATCTATCGCGAGAAATCGCTTCAGCATAGGCGGAAAATTCTTTGCCTAAAGTCGTCAAAACAGCTTCCACAAGTTGCGTTCTGCCGATTTTTACAACGTCCGAAAACTCCTGCTCTTTTCTTTGCAATGCTTCCTGCAACTCGATTACAGATTTTTCAAGCTTCCTGAATTTGTATATTGCGGCTATTTTTACGGCTGTCGGGAAAGTATCATTCGTTGATTGGTATCTATTAACGTCATTTAGCGGAGAAATTATATCATAAGAGCCTTTTTCTTTGCCTAAAATTCCCAACGCTCTATTTGCGATAACCTCATTAACGTTCATATTAAGTGAAGTTCCGGCCCCGCCCTGAAGTGCATCGACGACAATGTATTCATTCAATTTTCCCTCAGCCATTTCTTCACAAGCCTGAATAATTGCACTTTGAGTATCTCCCTCGCCCCTTGCGGGAGAGGGTTGGGATGAGGGGTGCATCTCGCTAATAGTTTTAGTTGCTGCCAACTTAACAAGCCCGTAAGCTTTTATTAAATCTTCGTCAATTTTGTAACCCGAAACGGGAAAGTTTTCCGCAGCACGGTGTGTGTGAATCCCGCTGTAAGACTCCACAGGGATTTCAACTGTTCCCAATATATCGTGTTCAAACCGCATTTTTCAACCCCTCATAAATATTTTTCGCACTTTCAAACGGTCCCAAAGCCCTTTCAAATATGCCTAATGAATAGGCGATTGTCAACCCGTAGTTGGTAATCGGGACATTTGCCCGCCTGGCCTTTAAGATGCGTGATAGAATTTCACGCCGATTGGTCATGCATGCTCCACAGTGGATTATCAGTGAGTAATCTTTTAGGTTCTCGGGAAAATCATGCCCCGCATAATGTTCGAATTTAAGTTTTTTGCCTGTATATTGAGCAAGCCATCGGGGGATTTTAACCCTGCCGATGTCATCACCGATTGGGTGATGTGTACAGGACTCGCAAATTAGAATTTTGTCGCCGGACCTTAAATTTTCTATCGCAAGTGTTCCCTTCACAAATTCGTTTAAGTCACCCTTCAATCTTGCAAAAAGTATTGAAAAAGAGGTTAATTTTATATTTTTGGGAACATCTGCAGATACTTTTAAAAATGCCTGAGAATCTGTGATTACAAGAGCAGGCGGAGTTCTTAAATTATCCAGAGTTTTCCTCAACTCTCTTTCCTTCGTGACAATTACGATTGAGTCGTTATCCAGCAAATCCCTAATTGTCTGCACCTGCGGTAAAATCAAACGTCCTTTTGGGGCTTCCAAATCAATCGGCACAACCAAAACTGCGGTTTCGCCGGCAGGGATTAAGTCGGAAGCGATACTTGCGTCAGAAAAAAATTCTTCCGGAACGTTGTTTATTATCGCCTGTCTTAAATCGCCAATCCCTTTGTTTAAAAGTGCGGAGGCGTAAATTGTATCGACATCGTATTTTTTGAGTCTGGCAAATGACCCCTCACCCAATTTTTCTAACACTCGAGATTCACTCTCGTGTTGAAAAATCCCCTCTCCCTCAAGGGGTGAGGGTAAGAGTTTGTCAATTTTGTTTACAACGATAATGAAAGGGGTTTTTCTTGTTTGAAATTCTTTAATTAAACGCTCTTCAAACTCGTTAAATCCGGTGAAATCACATGCGATTACCGCCAAATCGATTCTGTCTATAACTTTTTTGGTTTTTTCAACCCTTTGGACTCCCAAAGCCCCTTCGTCATCTATTCCCGCGGTATCTACAAACAAAACCGGTCCCAGCGGAAGCAATTCCATTGATTTTTCAACGGGGTCAGTGGTTGTTCCTGCTGTGGCTGAAACAATGGAAATATCCTGTTTTGTCAAAGCGTTCAGGATGCTTGATTTGCCGACATTTCTTCTGCCAAAAATTCCTATGTGGACTCTCATTCCTTTTGGTGCGGTTTGCATTTGGCCCCTTTCGTCTTACATTAACCTTACACTAATATTACCACATACACATTTTTGTAGTATAATTTTTTTCATAGTCAAGAGGAGAATATTTGGAATTATGTCGATAACTTTGGAACAAAAACAGGGACTAATCGCAGGTGACGGGTTTTTGCCCGTTAAAATGGCTCAATATGCTAAGGATAACGGTTTTGATGTTGTTGCCGTGTCTTTTTCCGCAGACAATTGCAGCCAATTAAAAAAATACTGTTCAAAAGTTTATTCCTGCTCACCGGGGGAAGTTTTAAAAATCCAAAAAATTCTGGAAACGGAAGGAATTAAACAACTTACTTTTTTGGGTAAGGTCCACAAAGGTTTGATACTTAAACGCCCCAAGTTCGATTCAAAGGCTTTGGAGTTAGTCAGAAATGCGGTTAGACTGAATGATGATGAAGTTATGCTTTCGATTGTCAATGAGCTGGAAAAAATCGGTATAACTGTTTTGGACCAAACTATTTTTATTAAGAATTTAATGATTCCGGCCGGAATTCTGGGGAAATTGAAACCGACGCCAAATCAAATGGATGACGTAAATTACGGATTTTCGCTGGCAAAGGAAATGGGCAAATTGGATGTCGGGCAGTCTGTTGTGATAAAAGACAAGATGATTATGGCGGTTGAGGCGATTGAGGGAACGGATAAATGTATCAGGAGAGGAGCAAAGCTTGCCAAAAGCGGTGCCGCAGTGATTAAAGTTTCAAAGCCTTCGCAGGATAAACGTTTTGATATTCCGACAGTCGGGCTAACAACGCTTCAGACAATGAAAAAATACAGGGCAAATCTTTTGACGGTAGAGGCAAATGAAACGATTATCGTGGATCAGGAAAAGGTAATAAAATACGCAGATAAGAATAACATCATAATCATGGCGGTATAAGGGGCAAAAATCAAGGATGATAAAATCTTTCAAATGCAAAGAAACAGAAAAAATTTGGAATGAAATATTTTCTAAAAAATTTCCGCCTGAAATTCAAAAACGGGCTTTGCAAAAACTTTTACTTATAGAATACGCTAACTGCCTTTTTGATTTAAAGATTCCGCCAAAAAACTGCCTTGAAGCCTTAAAGGGTAATAGGCAAGGACAATATTCAATAAGAGTTAATAATCAATACAGAATTTGTTTCAGATGGCTGGATAATCATGCCTTTGAAGTAGAAATTGTGGACTATCACTGATTTATTGCCAAATGCTTTTTTGCTTCAAAAGAGCGGGGTTGACATTACGTGGTACGTACTGTATAATAATAAGTAAGATAAGGAATTTTAGAAATGCAATACATTGATTTGCCAACCGTTGGCGAAATACTTACAGAAGAATTTATTGAACCGTTCAACCTTTCGCAAAATGCATTGGCAAGGGCGATTTTTGTACCGCCAAATCGTATCCATCAAATAATAAAAGGGACAAGAAGTATTACGGTTGATACTGACCTTCGTTTGTGCAAACTTTTTGGAATGTCTGACGGATATTTTTTAAGGCTGCAAGAAGGTATTGAAATAAGAAAAACGAAACGCAAAATATCCGAAGAGATTGATAACATAAAGACTTTAAAAGAGGCGTAAAAGAGGTGACTGTTTAAACAGCCCCCTCTTAACAACTAACGTCGTGCCGGAACATGGGTTATCGGCTCCTCGTAGAATGTCCTTAATCCGGCATCCCACACATGAGATCCCGAACTAAGGACAATCCATTTTAAAACCAATAATTCATGTTTCGGGATGACGAGGGGGGATGTTTGAGACAGCCCCCTCTTAACCTACCAGAACTCTTATTGTTTTATGCTATATCATATTGTTTAAAACAGTATTTTTTTTGCTAAGTTCTTCATTATGTTTCGCTACCAACTGTTCTTGAAGTTCTCTTGTTACCCTTGCGTCTTCAACGTCTTTCACGATTATTCTCAGGATTTTTGTATATAAATCTTCTACCTTTACATCTACATCACCATTACAATCGTGGTAACGTTCTATCTCAACGGGCGGAACATCTTTTTGTATTGGCTTATGTGTTTTTCCTAATAAGGCCTTGAAAAAGCCTTGTTTCTTTTCAACCGTTTCCTGTAAACCGCGATCGTAAGTTACATTTGTAATAATATGACGGGCACCATAACCGCCAAGTGCGGGAAAGACTGAAATATGAGTAAAGTCATCACCTATTTTTCTGATAGCATCTTCATCTTTAAGAAATTTCTGATAAACTCCGGCAACATCTCCTTCAAGCCCAGCTATCTCATTAACTCCTAAAGCCGCAAAACGTTTTGCTATGTCTGTTTTTGCTTTGAAACTTGTGTGCTGCGTGTGAACATCATTTTTGTTAAAATTAACTCGCATTTTTGTACCTCTACTTTCTAAATTATTTGCTAAATACCTCTACTTTTGGTAAAAACCTTCAAAATAAATTCTTTTGCTAGATAGTGTCGTCACGAGTTTTTGTGATATAATAAATGTGGAAGCAAAAGAGGAGGTTTCACATGGAAAATATGCAACAAAGGCACGACATTTCGGACGAATTATGGAATAAATTAGAGCCATTATTGCCAGGGCAACAAGGCTCTTGGGGTGGAATTGCAAAAAATAATCGACAATTTATTAACGGTGTATTTTGGATTTTAAGGACAGGCGCTCCGTGGCGTGACCTACCACCTTGCTATGGCGGGTGGAAAAATACACAGCGTAGATTTTGCCGTTGGCGTGATAAAGGAGTCTGGGAAGGTTTACTGGAAAAGGTCTTCACCAAGCCTGATTTTGAATGGCTAATGATAGATGCGAGTCATATTAAAGTTCATCCTGATGCTTCGGGAGCAAGAGGCGGAAACCAAGATATGGAACGCACAAAAGGGGGCTTTGTTCAAAGATACACTTGGCCGTGGATGCGTATGGTATGCCGGTCAGAGTTATTATTACAGCGGGTACCGTCAATGATTGCACAAAAGCTGAAGAATTGATTGACGGAATTGAAGCAGGAGCCTTAATGGCTGATAGAGCATATGACGTTGATGGCCTTATCCAAAAAGCCATTGATGCTAGTATAGAAGTTGTGATTCCGCCGAAGAAAAACAGGATTGTAAAAAGGGATTACGATAAATATTTGTACAAATTAAGGCACTTGGTAGAAAATGCATTTATGCAATTAAAACGTTGGCGGGGAATAGCAACACGATATGCAAAGAATACAGCATCTTACTTAGCTGCTGTACAAATCAGATGCATTGCCATTTGGGGACATATCTCGTGACGACACTATCTAGGAAAATTTAAAATCGTAACAATTGTTTACATAGTTACAAAAGTCGGAGTTTTTGCTATAATTTACAAGTGCGGATTGGTTATCTAATTAGAAGTCAGGAGTGAGCAGTTAGCAATTATGGAAAAAAAAATATTTATAATCACAGGGGAACATTCAGGTGACATCCATGCGGGCAGGGTTGTTGAGGAGCTAAAGAAAGCTTGTCCTGCCGATTTGGATTTGGTAATCGAAGGAATCGGCGGCGAAAATCTCAAAAATGCCGGCGTAAAACTGTTTTCGACTCAGGAAAAAATGTCCGCTGTGGGTTTTTCGTTTAAAATGTTATTCGACCACCTCAGCCTCGGCAAAAGATTAGTTAACTACCTGAAAAACGAATTTAAGCCGGATTTGGTTCTGTTAATTGATTATGGGGCTTTTAATCTCAACATCGCAAAGGTTTTGAAAAAAGACAACAAATCCCTGAAAATTTATTACTATATTCCGCCGCAAGTCTGGGCGAGCCGCAAATGGCGGATTAACGTGATAAAAAAATGCGTTGATAAAGTTCTGTGCATATTTCCGTTCGAAAAAACGCTGTATGAATCCCATGGCATTGATGTTCATTACTGCGGACATCCGCTGATTTCACAGCTTCCGCCACCTGTAGGCAGAGATGAATTTTTTGAAAAACACAGGCTGGATAAAACCAAAAAACTGGTGTCGATTTTCCCCGGCTCAAGGGTCTTTGAGCTTAAATCACTAATGAAAATTTTTGTAAAATCAGCTAAAATTCTCAAAAAAGCACATCCCGATATACAATTTTTGATTTCACATGCTCCAAATTTGGCAGATGATGTTTTTGACAAATACTTAAAGCAATCCGAATTCAAAGTTATAAAGGGCGAAAACCAAGCGATGTTAAGCGTTTCGGATGCTTTGATTTTAGCATCGGGAACGGTCGCTCTGGAAGCTTCCTTGTACAAAACTCCGATGATAATTTCATACCGCGGGCCATGGCTTTTGTACCTGATTTATCTAAGCGTAAGATGCATAAACAGGGTTTCTTTGCCAAATATAATTGCAGACAAAAACATTGTTCCCGAACTTATACAAGGCAGGGCAAAACCGGATTTGATAGCCTATAACATAGAAAAGTTGCTCTATGATACGAAATATCGTGAGGAAAATATTGAAGCACTGGGGAAAGTCAGGGAACTTCTGTCTGATAAAAACTCCTCCGTCGAAGCAGCCCAAGCGATTATGGAAATTGTAACAAAATCTTATTAGAGCTTTTTAAAACGCAAATTTTGACTGCTTTTGGTTTTATATAGTTGAAGGTTCATCAATGATTAATCAGATAAAACCAAACAGTGTGAATAGTGAAAGAATTTTCGCACCATTACAAAGTAGTGGTGTGGATTATGCTATTTCAAAACCTTTTACAGACACACAAAAAACAGAGGGGAAAAAGGAGGAAGAGAAGAAAAGCAACGCCCTTGGGTACAGTATCGCCGCAACTGCGTTAGTTGCCGGTTTTGGAGTTCTGGCACTGATGAAAGGGCTGCCTAAAGGGGCCCGTTTAAGAGTCGACAAGTTTTTTAAACATTTGGAAGAGAAATTTGCCCCCCGTGGCAAAGACGGCAAAATGCCCTGGACGCAAAGGGCTTTAGAAAAGGCAAAATACTTTATAAATGCCGTGTTTAACACTGGGCCGGCCAAGGACGTTTTGTTCAAAAAGCTTATTCATCCGATACCTTTTCTCAGGAAAGCTGCCGATGGCATCACTGATATGTTTGTAAGAATTTCCACAAAAACGTCCCGAAAATCTTATCGAAAAACTCTGTATAAATTTGATGAACTTTATGCAATTCTTGACGAGTTTAAAAGCAAAATTAAGCCGGAAAATGCAAAATCCGTAGGCGAAAAGGCAACAAAAATAGAAGAGATTTACAAAAAAGCGTTCAGTGCAACCGGTGAAAATTCAAGATTAGCGGGTATTCACAAGGGGCTGGAGGACCTTGACAAGGATGTCTTTAACTCAATGAAAGAAGTTTTTAAGGACAAAAATTCCTACAAAACATTCTACCAATACTTTCTTCCGGAAAAATTGGCGGCTAAAACAAAAATAGATATTAAATCTGAAGTTGATGCCTCTAAGAATGAAATCATCGAAAACATGAATAAAATACTGGAAATTTACAGAAATCAAGAATCCATGTCCCCGCGAGAGCTTAAAAAAATCGAAAAAATGGTTAAAAAATGCACCAAATCTTTAAACAAGTCGACAGATTTAGAAACAGACAAATTATTTGACAAAATCCGTGACTTCAAAATAGGTTCTGCACCTCTGGACGCTTTAGGCGTACTGGTTTCGTTGGGGATTATAGGCAAAGGTCTTGCGAAAGCGGAAGACAAAGACGAAAGAATTTCTGTTGCACTCAAATACGGGGTTCCTGCACTGGGAGCTATTATGATATCGCTTTACTGCACGGTTCGTCTGGTCGCCGGAGGCAAAGCCCTTCTGGTAGGTTTACTTTCAGGTTTGGCAATTAACAAGCTGGGTGTAGTGCTTGATAATACAAGAAAAAAATATGAAGAAAAACCGCTAGATTTGGCGAAGATGGATTTAGCCAAGATGGCTTCGCCAAAAGAAATTATTCAAAAATATAACGAAAATAAAATCAGTATAATATAAATCTTCGCTCAAGCCAGCGTATAAAGCGGGTTGCAAAGCCTTCGTTGTGGGCATTGATTGAGCCGACAAGAATTGTTTTTGCACCGAGCCGTTTGCCGGCAAGAATGTCGGTCAAAGGTCTGTCGCCCACTATTACGACCTCATCAGGAGTTATGTTTATTTTGGACAGAAGCTTTTTCATAGCTTTTGTCGACGGTTTTTTTGCGTTTCCGATAATTTGAAAATTTGAAATGCTTTCAACTTTTTCAAGATAATCGCATTTTTTATTATTTGTAATAACGGCGATAAAAAAGTCCTCATCGGCTTTTTTAAGAAACTCTTCGGTTCTCTGGGTGTACTGTGCCGATTTTGATATCATAATCGTGCTGTCCAAATCGAAGAAAATCGCCTTTATTCCCTGATTTTTTAATAATTCAAGGTCAATTTCATATATATTTTTTAAATTAAAATCGGGCTTTAGTAACATTTTCTCTCCTTAAACTTTTGGTTTTTTATTAATAAACAAGACACCGGGGGTTCTTGCAAGTGCATATTTATAGTCTTTTGGGGCTTGCGAAAATTTTATAAAAGCTTCGTCGTTGGTGTTGGCGACTTCGCAATTGCAGCCGTCTTTGTCCTTTATCTCGACAACTTTCGTCAAAAATTGTTCTTCAGGCGTGATTATTTCAACCCCGTCATTGAGCAAAATTTTATTTTTAATCTTAACCTTATAAAAGCCGTCTTCAAGCTTTTCCAAAAATTCGCACAGAAAATCAGCTCCGGCAAGCCCTTTTGATACGTCATAACTGTAACATTCGCTGTTGTTATCACCCAAATAAAATCCCTGTGTATAGCCGCGGTTTCCGACTTTTTTAAGTTCTTCAAAATATTTGCCCAAATCAGCTTTCGGATTTTTTAAAACTTCATCTATGGCATTTCTGTAAGCTTTTGCAACGGCAGACACATAGTACAGGCTTTTTGTTCTTCCCTCGACCTTAAACGAGGCCACACCCGCATCAATGAGCTTTGACAAGTGTTCCACAAGGCATAAATCTTTCGGGCTTAAAATGTGCGTTCCTCTTTCACTTTGATTTATTTCAAAAAATTGGTCGGGACGGGTTTCTTCAACGAGTTTGTAACTCCAGCGGCATGGCTGGGCACAGTTGCCCTGATTGGCTTTTCTCTCGTTATCGGTCATGTAATCGCTCAACAGGCATCTTCCGGAAAAAGAAACACATTGCGAACCGTGGACAAAGACTTCAAGTTCAATATCCGGAACTTTTTCTCTGATTTTTGCCACATCCGTTATCGGCAGTTCCCGTGCCAGAATAACCCTTTTCGCACCGTTATCCTGCCAAAATTTTACCGCCTCATAATTCAAAGTATTTGCCTGTGTGCTTATGTGAATGGGCATATCGGGCATGTATTTTCTTACAATTCTAAAGACCCCAAAGTCGCTTAAGATAATCGCATCAGGATTTGCATCTTTTACAATATCAATTGATTTTTCAAGTTCTTCAATGTCGTTGTTGAACGCAAAAATATTTAAAGTCATGTAGGCTTTTGCATTGAGACTGTGTGCCAAATCGATTGCTTTTTTAAGGTTATCAAAAGTTATCAGCTCGCCTTTTCGCATTGAACGCAGGCTGAAATCCACAACTCCGAGGTAAACAGCGTCGGCTCCGTATTTGACGGCATATTCTAATTTTTCTAAATTGCCGGCGGGCAGTAATAATTCAGGTTTCATAAGAACATTTTACTATAAACAAAAAGGGTGCCGCCTAAAAAGTTTCCCTCGTCATCCCGAAACACAAATCATCGGCCTCAAACAAAATCGCCCTTAATTCGGGATCTCACACTTGAGATGCCGGATTAAGGACAATCTGTTAACAGCTGATGCTTTTTGTTCCGGCACGACGTTAATTATCGAGGGGGACTTTTTAGATGGCACCCTTACCTAAACGTTTACCTATTTTTTGCAATCAGGGCCTTTGCATTCATCGCCTTCGCATTTTACTTCAGGTCCTTTTTTGCCGCTTATTTCAACGGTATCGGCTGTCGGCTGTGCTAAAGGTTGAGAATCTGTTTTCACCTGAGGTTTAACTTCAACTTCGGGCTTTTCACCTTTAAACAAGGTTACACCTGCGTTATGCTTGAATAATGCCGGCTTTGTACAACAATTAAAAACAATTTTCATATTTTTTCTCCCTTTCCAAATCTAAATTTACTCCGATAGTTTTATTATAAAGCTTTCAAAAAATTGTTTAAACAAAAATAAAAAATTATTTACAATTCGACATACGAAAAAGTGAGGGAAACTCAGACTTTTGGACTCATTATCCTTTAAATCAACTATCTGGGTGATGTTCAAAATTGTAGAACGGACAAAATTGTATTAAGGATAAAAACATAAAATCAAGGGAGAATAAAATGCAATTTACGATAGAAGAAGCTGCAAAGTCAGGAAATTCAAAAGGTTTGGTAATGTCTATTCCAAATTCACTTTACGCAAGCAAAATATTAGGAACAGATATTGAAATGGAACCGGCAGTTTTTGAAGGCACTTTTCATAAAAACGTTATAATAGGGCTGTGGAAAAATCAGCACCCCCTAATCCATACTTGGCTCTTGCTGAGTTCTGTATCTATATGTTTTTTATCAGGATTACTTTTTATAATTTTTCAATAAATACCCGACTGGCAGCCGAATGTGTAATGTAAGATTTTTCTTTTCAATTTAGACTATGGTGTCTAAGCTATGAGGAGAAAATATGAAACGAGTTCTGATTTTATGCCTGTTTTTAATTTTGGGGGAAACTATTGGAGAATGTGCCGTGACATTTTTCCCGCCGCTTCAGCCTGTTCCGGGGCCGGCAGAAATAAATAATTACGGCGAAAATTTAACAAGCCTCAATACTCCTCTTGCAAGAAGCCCTAAAGTGAATTATCCGGATATAGAGAGGGTCGAAAACTCATTGTTCGGACGTATTTTTGCAAACCAAAATATTTCACTCAGGCTTTCAAGAATTGAGAAAAGTTTGTTCACTACCACCTATCCGGGTTCCACAATTTCACAAAGAATAGACAATATAATTTCAAATTTTAATCAGATTAACAAAAATCCGAACATATCTCAAGGTGAGTTATCCAGATTGGAATCCAAAGTTTTTAGACAAAATTTTCCGCAAAATAATCCTCAACGAAGGATAGAACGACTTGAACAGCAAGTTTTTGGGGCTGTTCAAAGCGGAGACCTCGGACAGAGATACGAAGCCCTCAAAACTGCCTCCGCAACTTACAGAAATAACACCCAAAACTCGCTTTCAGGGAACGGTTGGCAGGGGATAATCGGGAGTTTGGGAGGTTCACCTTTGGGCGGAACAATGACAGGGTTTACGCCGCCGATAAATCCCTATTACAACAATTACAACAACGGCTATAATAACGGGTACAACAACAATAACCAGTATCCTAACGGATATGGCATGTACCGCGGCTATCGGTCAAATCATGGTTATTTAGATGATTTTCAAAATTTCAGCAGCGGAACCGGCGTAACTATATTGGATTAACTCAATCCAAAAATTTTCTTAAACCAATCTTTAATGCTAAGAATAATCTGGGCAATCCATTTTGCGATGGAAAAATCTTCGTTGCTTCCTTCATTTTCGCCTGATTTTTTGAATGAATCAGCTCCTTCGTCCGTAAAAATGCTGGCTCTTTCGGATTTTCCTTCTTTTTCTTCACGCTCAAAGTAACCCAAATTCCCGGCACCACCGTCGTTTTGCATTGACTTTGCCTCTTGAATAATAGGTTTGTTGTTGAAATTGACGTCAAAACCACCCATAATATTAAACCCCTTATTTTAAAACCATCAATATTATACCTCACATTTTTTCGCTTTGAAATCCTTTTAATGCAGTATTAAAAAAAATATTACCCCTACGGTCAGGTTGTGTCCAAGGAATTTTTTGGAGTATAATTCAGGTATGGAACAGAATTCTCTATTTGATATAATTTCGCCTATAATGGTAGGTCCGTCCAGTTCTCATACTGCAGGTGCCGTAAGATTGGGGCTTTTGGCGAGAAATATTTACGGAGCCACACCAAAAAAAATCACCTTCAAGCTTTACAACTCATACGCAAAAACCGGACGCGGACATGGCACGGATAAGGGTCTTTTGGCAGGCGTTTTAGATTTGCAGGTAGATGACATCAGGATAAAAAACGTTTTTAATTTGCCTGAAGCACATGAAATTGAGCATAATTTCGAATTTTTAGAGGATTTTAACCGTCACCCAAATGCGGTTGATTTCATCTTTGACGGAGCCCACAAAATGACGATTTCAGGGAATTCCCTCGGGGCGGGGAGTGTCCAGATTACCAATATAAACCATTTTTCAATCAATTTATCAGGGGAATATAACACGTTGATTTTAATTTACAAAGACAAGCCGGGGATACTTTCAAAAGTAAGCGGGCTTATCCAAAATGAAGGAATTAATATCGCCGCTTTAACAGTTGAAAGAAGTGCAAGAGGAGAGGAAGCTTCAATGTGTATGGGCCTTGACAGTGCTTTGAATTATAGCCTTATAGAAAAAATTAAGAAAATTGATGATATTTATTTAATCAGACATGTGGGGAAATTGGAAAGTTAATATGAGAAAATATGTTACTACTTTCGCCGAATTGCTTGCAATTTGCGGACAAAAAAGACAAAAAATATACGAATTTGCTCAAGAAAAAGAAACTCTTTTACTTGACATAAGCATTGATGAAGTCAGAAAAAAAGTTAAAAAAAGTCTGGATGCAATGAAAGATGCAATAAAAGCCGGCCTGCAATCAAAAGAGAAATCAATCAGCAGACAGTGCGGAGATGATTGCGAAAAATTACAGAAAAAGTTTGAAATTGGCCATGCCCTGTTTGGCAGATTGTTTGAGAAAATAACAACCTATGCACTTGCAACCATAGAAGAAAATTTAAGAATGGGAAAAATAGTTGCCTGCCCGACAGCGGGTTCTTGTGCTATTGTTCCATCCGTGTTAATAGCTATATCGGAGGAACTCAGTCTATCAGAAACAGAGCAAATAAACGCACTTATAACAGCCGGCGAAATAGGTTCAATAATCCAAAACAAAGTGGCTCTGGCGGGAGCCGTCGGAGGTTGTCAGGCGGAATGCGGTGTGGCTTCGGCTATGTCGGCAGGAGCATTGGTGCAAATTTTGGGCGGAAGTGAAAAACAGATAGTAAACGCCGTTGCACTCGCTCTTAAAAACGTTTTGGGATTAACCTGCGACCCTGTTGCCGGACTGGTTGAAATCCCCTGCGTAAAAAGGAATGCTTTTTTGGCTATTCATTCGGTTACAGCGGCCGAACTTGCACTTGCGGGCGTTGAAAGCAAAATCCCCGCCGATGAAGTGGTTGACGCACTATCCCAAACAAGTCAGCTTATGTCGCCGCTTTTGAAAGAAAGTTCTCAGGCCGGACTTGCCAAAACTAAAACCGCTTTAAAAATTGAACAAAAAATCACAAATAAAAATAAACAGTAAAGGAGAAAATTATGGAACGTATCGGTTTATTAAGTAAGGAACAAGCATCTGAAAAAGCCCAAAAAGCTTTGGATGAAATTACTCAGGGCGGAAAAGCCATAAATATTTTCAAGGTAATGGCGAATTCTTCTGCAGTTTTGAAAACTTTTTCAGGCATGAGCAGTGCATTATCAGAAAAGACATTGGATGCCGCAATAGCTGAGAGAATAGGCCTTTGGATAGCCGCTGTAAACGGCTGTGAATACTGTCTGGCGGCACATTCTTATTCCGCTTCCAAAACTCTTTCGGCAGAGGAAATAGCGGCAAGCCGGAAGGGTAAATCTTCCGATAAAAAGGCTCAAGCTGCAATAGACTTCGCCGGATTAGTCATGAAAAAATCGGGGAAAGTCAGCGATGAAGAATTTGAAAATATCAAAAAAGCAGGTTTTTCTGATGGTGAAATCCTTGAAATAATCGCAGTTGTATCTTTGAATTTTTTCACAAATGCAGTTAATAATGTTGCACACACAAAAGTCGATTTCCCGAAACCGAGAGAGTAATCCAAAACCAAGCGTTTAAGCTATTGAAAAAAAAATAGTATCGTTTATAATCAGTTTATGGAAAAATTTGTTATCATAGGCGGCGTTGCCGCCGGTGCAAAGGCTGCCGCAAAGTCAAGACGGTTAAAGCCTGAAGCGGAGATTAATATTTACACGGATGATACTCATGTATCTTATTCGGCCTGCGGTTTGCCGTTTTTTATTGAGGGAAATTTCAGCGATTATAAAATGCTCTTGGCAAGAGAACCCGAAGAATTTGAACAAAGCAATATTCACATTCACCTTTTAAACAGAGTCACAAAAATTTTGCCCGACAAAAAACAAATTCTCGTGCTTGATTTAGAAAATAACAAGGAATTTACCGTTGATTATGACAAACTGGTTATTGCAACCGGTGCAAGACCATTTATTCCGCCTATTAAAAATGTCAACTTGAAAAATGTTTTCACCCTGAGAACATTAGAAGACGGGATTAATATAAAAGAAAAAGTTTTAAACTCCAAAAATGCAGTAATTATCGGTGGCGGATATATCGGAATCGAACTGTTGGAGGCATTTGTTAAGCAAGGGCTAAAGGTCAAGATGATTGAATTTGCACCTCGAATAATGCCGATTTTTGATGATGATATTTCCGATTTAATCAAAAACCACGTACTTAAGCGTGACGGGGAAAGGGTAGAAATAATAAATTCCGATTCCGTTGTTGAGTTTTTTGGCAAGAATGAAGTTACCGGAGTTAAAACAAAAAACGGACTTGAATTTGATACAGACCTTGTTATTATTGCAACCGGAGTAAAGCCAAATGTCGAAATTGCCGTTGATGCAGGAATTGAACTTGGCGAAACGGGTGCAATTAAAGTAAATAACAAAATGCAAACGAATATTCCCGATATTTATGCAGCCGGAGATTGCGTTGAAAAAATTCAAATTGTCTCACAGACGCCGGTCTGGATTCCACTCGGCTCGACAGCGGGCAAAGAGGGTCGTTGTGCCGCAATTAACTTATGCGGAGGAGATGACTGCTTTGAAGGAATTTTGGGTTCTGCAGTTACAAGATATTTTGGTTTAACTATGTCCATTACCGGCTTAACCGAAAAACAGGCCATAAAATTAGGTTTTGAACCCATTTCTGTCATGGTTACGAAATTAGATAAAGTCGGTTATATGCCGGAAGCCAAAAATATTACAATAAAGCTCATTGCCGACAGAATAACACGAAGACTGCTCGGTACACAAGCCATAGGTACAGGTGATGCGGATAAAAGGACAAATACGATTGCGACCGGACTGCTCTGTCCGATGACTGTTGATGAATTTTTCTCAAATGACATAACCTATGCTCCGCCATATTCCCCAAGTATAGACCCGCTTTTAACCGCAGCACAAAAATTAATTGAAAAATTGGACAAATTAGTTTGAAATTTTCCCCGAATGGTTAGTGTTATAATATTTACATTGCAAATCTTTTTGATTACAATTGCTAGTGTGAAGCAAGAAACGGAGTTCAAATGTTCGGAATAATACTGGCAGGTGGTTCAGGAAGCAGACTATGGCCACTATCAAGAGAGTTATACCCAAAGCAGCTTTTAAACCTTAATGCGGAAAAAAGCCTTTTACAGTCAACTTTTGAGCGTTTAAATTATTTTATGCCTGCCGAAAACATCGTCAGTATAACAAATACAAAGCATGCTGCAAACGTAAAATCTCAGCTGGAACAATTATCAGGAAAAATTAATATCTTGTCCGAGCCTTTAGCCAAAAATACAGCACCGGCAATCGCTCTTGCTACAAAATTTATTCAACAAAAAGAAAAAGACCCCATGATTTTGGTCGTGCCGTCGGATCATTTAATCCAAAACAAAAAAAGGTTTATGGAAACAGTAAAAAAAGGTCAAAAATTAGCCGAAAAAGGCTTTATTGTAACTTTTGGAGTAGAACCTGATTACCCTGAAACCGGCTACGGATACATAAACATCCTTAACACGCCGATTTTAAACGGATATAAAGTTAAAGAATTCGTCGAAAAGCCGGATTCAAAGACTGCTCAAAAATATGTTGAGGCAAAAACTTATTTTTGGAACAGTGGAATTTTCATGTTCAAAGCATCAACTATGATTGCCGAAATTAAAAAATTGGCACCGGAAATATTCAAAGTTATGGAAGAGTTTGACTTTTCATCTTCCGACCAAATTGAGTATAATTTATTTGACAAAATGCCGAGCATTTCCATAGATTACGCCGTTATGGAAAAATCCGACAAAATAGCACTTGTAAAGCTTGAAAGCGATTGGAACGACTTGGGTTCGTGGCAATCAATCTACGATGTAAGCAAAAAAGATAAAAATAACAATGTAATGATAGGACATGTTTTGGACAAGGATTCCAAAAATTCTTTCGTCTACGCTTCCTCAAAGCTTGTTGCGACAATAGGTCTTGAAGATACCGTTTTGGTCGAAACAGAAGATGCCATTTTAGCCTGCAAAAAAGACAGGACGCAGGAAGTTAAAAAAATCTTTGATATACTTAAAAAACAAAATGACAACACCCATCTGATTCATAAAACAGTCTATCGGCCATGGGGATTTTATACGGTCTTGGCTCAAGGGAAAGGCTTTTTAACCAAACTTATTCATGTAAATACCGGACAAAAACTTTCAGTCCAATCCCACAACCACAGAAGCGAACACTGGGTTGTGCTGTCAGGGAAAGCAAAAGTCGTCCTTAAAAACAAAGAATATATTTTGCCTTCAGGACGCAGCATTGACATACCGGTTAAGGCTGTTCACTCCCTTCAAAACCCTTATAAAGCAGCACTTGAAATTATTGAGGTGCAGTTGGGGGAATTGCTTATTGAAGACGACATAGTCCGCTACGAGGACATCTACGGGCGGGTTTAATTGTTTTTTGCTCCGGCGTTCAATATCAACGGTAATTTTGTATTTCTATAAATAACATAATAGCCGTAATTGTTAAAATATGGATTAATAACTCCGGCAAGGTCTATCACCTCCAAATGCTTTTGAATTAGAAAATCCCCGCTCATGCCGCACAAAACCTGATACGGGTAAGAGCTTTCTTCGCTTTTCAAGCCTGACAAATTTCTATTTTTTTTGTAAAAGCAGGGAACAGGATTATCTTTTTTTAATATAATTTTCTTTCCCTCCATCCCGACAAATTCGCCTTTCCTTTTTTCATAATCCTGTATATAAGTAGAAAATTGGCCTTTATTAGGAGCAATTAGCAAATTATACCTGTCAAAATCTATATTTTTAACATCTTCCATCCTTCTAAAATCAATGCTATATCCTTCAAACTCCAGAGTTTTCAATAGATAAATACTATCACCGGAATTCAAAAATGCCAAAATTCTGTTTTCTTTTGAATATTTACTTTTTATTCTGTCTTTTAAAATACACGCCGAATTTGAATTATCGGGATTAGTTTCATAATCCTTGCAAACGGCCCTTTCTCTAAGTAAAGTGATGGAAGGATTAACCATTAATATTTTGCTTATTTTGATAAAAGGTCTTCCCCAAAGATGTGTTGACACACAAAGCAGATAAAACAATGAGAAAGCTACTATAACGTATTTCAGCGGATTTTTGCCGCCCAAATATGAATAAACTAATATCGGAGAAGACAACACCATAAAAAACATAACAAATCTTACACTAAATGACATATAAACAAGCAAATATGAAATCACAAAAATATTTATAATAAAGAGCAGGGCAAAGGCAAATATAAAGCGAACCTTTTTTGAATTGAATTTAAAAATCGGCTTTATTAATGACCAGACCAAGCAGGGAACATACACTAAAAATCCCAGCACGCCGGCACCCATAATCGGCTCCAGCAACATTTGATTAACCACATAGCGTGTTGAGTACAAACCGTCTTTGACATAACCTAAACCGCAAAAAGATAAAATCAGCTGCCTGCAATTTTCGATAGCCGGCCCCACATATTTAGGCCACTTAAAACCTGTAAAATCGACAGACATAAAAATGTATTTTATAAAATTTGCAAACGCTCCTTTAATCCCATAATAATTTTTTGAAACCACCATAAAACTCTTGCTTCCCATAAAATTTGAGAATTGTATAAAGTTCAAAATGTAGTTATAAGAAGAAAAAATTAGAAAATTGATTAAGCCAAACCCTAAAAACCATGCAAGAGGTTTATATTTTTTAAAATGGACGCAAAGAGCCAGCAAAAACAGGCCGACCCCCGGAATTGCAATTATCGAGGGAGTTTTTGCCCCCAAAGCAAGGGCATAAGCCAACGCCGACATAAAAATCGGAGTCATTTTATTGTTTTTAAGTGCATACCAGAAAAGAAAAATACTTGACGAAACAAGTCCTGCAATAATTATATCGGTTTCGGTGCTGGAAGCCTGCACCAGCACTGATGAGAAAGATGATAATATAAAAATTACCCAGAGTTTTCGCCTTGTACAGTATCCCAAATATCCCAGCATATTATAGATAGAAACCACGGACAAAATATATCCGACAAAGGACGGAAATCCGAGAAAAACATCTTTTTTGACAAATAAAATAATCCATGCATAAATTATCTCTGAATTTATCGGCAGGCATAAATTTCTTATATCGGATGTTTCAAAGTGTTTTAAGCTTCCCTGCAACACCCAAAAGAGGCTTCTTGCCACGTGATAACCCTGTGCATCGGCACTTGTTATGGGCATAAGCAAGCATAATATCAGCGAAACAATTATAAACACACAGAAAGCTGCACAGAGCCACACCAGTGATTTATCCAACTTCAAAGAATTTGCGACCCTGCTTTTGAAAGTTTTGCAGTCTAAACTCCAGAGCGGTCTTGATTTTCTATCCCAAACATGTCCGGCGGCAAGCAAAACAAAAACATTTGCCCCCAGCACCCAGCCCTCTTTTATGGCGGTAAATAAAGATAAAACCTCAAATGTCAAAACGAGTTGGGCAAAAACTATTAAAAACAAATAAATCAGACCTAAGATGCTCTTCTTTGGTGCAATAATACTTGTCAAAAGGTAAGATGACGCAAAAACCAAAAAGAAAGATAATATAAATAAAATCATCGCCTATCCTTCCAGAATTTTCTTTAAACTTTCCAACATGACATTTTCGTAATGACAGGCCTGCCCTTTGCTTTTTGCTTCAAAGCGAAGCGTGAAAACCGGTTCGGTGTTACTCTGGCGAATAATTGCAAACCCATCGTTAAAAATTATCCTAAGCCCGTCAATAGTAACGATTTCTCTAATTTTTGTTCCAAATAAATCAGGATTTTCCTTCACAAGTTTTTCAAATGAATGCAAGGTCGGTTTTTTAAGTTCATTTTCGCATGGAAATCGAACTTCCGGAGAAGAAAAAATTCCGTCAAACGGGGTTAAAAGCTGTTCTATTTTAAAATTAGGGTCATTTTTTTTATGATTTGCGACTATTTCAATCATTCTGCATCCCGCATAAGTTGCATCATCAAAGCCGTGATATCTGTCTTTAAAGAACGTATGTCCGCTCATTTCACCGGCCAAAACCGCTCCCACTTCTTTCATTTTGCTTTTAATGTAGCCGTGTCCGGTTTTCCACATAATCGCATTACCGCCGATTTCGTTAATTTTGTCATAAAGTACCTGAGAACATTTAACCTCAGACACGATTATCGGCTTTTTGTTAGCCCCCTTCATTTTTTCAATGACATCCTGAGCGTAAATTAAAAGAAGCTTGTCGCCTGTCATGCTGCAGCCTTGAGAATCAATAATACCTATTCTGTCTGCATCACCGTCAAACGCTATCCCAAAATCCGCTCCTGTTTCCAAAACTGTTTTTTTTATGTCAATTAAAGTTTTTTCGTCGCTGGGATTCGGATGATGGTGCGGAAAATTTCCGTTAGGATTTGAATACAACTCGATAACATCGCAGCCCAACGCTCTATACAAATTTGGAGCAACGACTCCGCCTGTTCCGTTTGCACTATCAACAACGATTTTTACGCCTCCACCTATTTTGCCAAAAGTTTTTTTCATAACATCTGTGTAATCAGGGATTAAGTCGTAGGTCTTAACCTTGCCTGCATTAACCGGAAATTCTTTATTTTCAAGTTCTTTGAAAGTAAAGGCTTTTACTTCTTTTATTTGTTCTTCGTCCAATGATTGTTTATCAAAAGTCATCTTCAATCCGTTGTACTGGGGCGGATTGTGGCTGGCAGTAACGATTAAGGCTCCTATAATATCGTTTCCGCCGGTTACTCTCGGGTCAATTCCTACCGCTTCGGAGTAATATCCGATTGGCGTAGGAGCAAGCCCCAGATCGACAATATTTGCACCTGTTGAAACAACGCCGTTGATAAGTGCCTTGACAAGTGCCGGAGAATGATTTCTTGCATCCTGAACCACCGTAAGCCACATTTCTGAAGGTTTCTTTTTGGAATATTCCATTAAATATTTAACAAACCCTTTGCCTATGTAGTAGAATAAATCTTCTGTTATATCTTTTCCGTAAATTCCTCTGATATCGTTTTTTCCAAAAACCGTTTCCGAAATGTTAATCAATTCCTGCTCCTCCTTCATTATCCACTTTATAGTATAATACAAACATGCAGAAATTTTTATCCGTTTTATCAAGCAACAAATCTTTTATGGGCTGGGTTTTTATCTTGCCTGCCCTGCTTGGAACGTTCGTTTTTATTATAATCCCCGTAATTTTCTCGTTCGGATTAAGCTTTATGCATTGGGATTTGATAAATAAAGCCCAATTTGTGGGACTAAGCAACTATAAGGACATTTTTACCGACCCGCTGTTTGGCAAAATCTTGTTAAACACTTTTGTTTTTGCAATTTCAACCTCAATTTTTGCGGTAATAATTCCCCTTGTGCTTGCCTGCATTTTGAATTCAAAAATCAGAGGTTCCGAGTTTTTTAAGACCGCTTATTTTTTGCCGTTTGTAACTCCGATGATAGTAATTGCGGTTATCTGGCAGTGGATTTTTGACCCCAATATCGGAATATTAAATCATATATTGCATTTGCACATCAACTGGCTTTACGACCCGAATTTTGCTATGCCTGCGATTATAATCGTTTCCGTATGGAAGCTGGTCGGGTACAATATGGTAATTTTTTTGTCAGGTCTGAGTGCCTTAAACCAATCATTATTTGAAGCCTCAAAAATTGACGGAGCAAACGCATTTGACACCTTCAGATTTATAACCGTACCGCTTTTATCACCGACAATATTTTTTGTCGTGGTAATCACCTGCATAAGCTCGTTTCAGATTTTCGATTTAATTTATTTGATGACACAGGGCGGCCCTCTGGACAGCACAAATGTTTTGGTCTATGCCATTTACAAAAACGCATTTGAATATTTCAAAATCGGTCAGGCGAGTGCCATTGCTTACGTTTTGTTCATCATAATTCTTGCCTTAACTCTAATTCAATGGCAGTTGCGAAAGAAATTGGTTTATAACGAAACGGATTAGGGGGAGGTAGGGATGGTTGGCTTTTTACGAAGTGATTAAGTGACTGTGACTGGGTCGAAAGGTCGAAGGTCGAATGGTCGAACGGTTCTGTTCTCAATTACCAATTCCCAATTTCCTTTTCCCGTCTTCTAGTTGATAAGTCGATAAGTCGATGAGTCGATAAGTTGAACGGTCGAAGGGTTGAGAATGGATGTTGGGCTTTTGTTTGACCCCCTCCCCCAAGTTTATATTTGCAAAATTGTTATTCTTCCTCCCCCCTTGAGGGGGAGGATTGAGGTGGGGGGCAATCGAGGGGCGAGGGTTTGGGGTGGGGGGCTTAAATTTGCCCGACAA
>JBAYNW010000028.1:0-23890 GCA_041678605.1 Candidatus Gastranaerophilaceae bacterium
GGGCGGGAGCAGTAAAAGTATGTGAAGATCAAGGCATGAGATTACCGGCAGGAAAAGACGCCAACAGTGAACTGGATAAAATGTATCAACACAGAGATGAACTCGGGATGCCGAGTGCCGGCTATTACTGGTCCGCTACTGAGTACAGTGCGTTCGTCTCATGGTACCAGAATTTCAGTACAGGCAATCGGACCAACTTCATCAAGGGCGGCAGCTTCGTCAAGGCTCGTTGTGTCAGGTGACCTTGTTGAAGGGGAAATAGGAAATGGGAAATAGGGAATAGGAAGTTGGGAAGTGAATTCTTTGTCGTTGCGAGGGGTAAATGCTTTAGCCAACGCTAAAGAGCGTTCTCGTCGTTGCGAGGAGTGCTGAAGGCACGACGCGGCAATCCAAAAAATTGCCTCATATTATTCTATGCCGGTGCGTTTGTGCGATAGAAACTTGTAAAAAGACATTATTTAATGCATTAACGCACCTGCTTCGCAAATTTTAAAAAAAACGGGAACAGGGAAACGAAAATTGGTAATTGGGAATTGGTAATTAAACCGTTCGACCATTCAACCCTTCGACCTTTCAACTTAGTGACTAGAAAAACGGGAACTGAATTTTGTACAGCAATGACGTGAACCTTGTTTGATTTATTCATCACAACAAAAGCGGTAAAATCATTAACAAAATTGTTCCAATCTGTATTGCAGTGGCCGTTCTTTGAGACGCCCTATTGCTTTTATACTTTTTGGACGAAGCTTTTGCCTGATAAGCCCCCTCAATCCTATTTAATCGGGTCTGATTGTCATCGTCGGCAAATGTAGAATCAAACACTTTTGCTTCCAATCTTGCTAATCTGTCCGAACTTTTTTCATCAGGAAATGATGTTGACAACACAGATTTTTCCAAAGATACAAGCTTTATATCAGAGGCGGACTCTTGTTTTCCCCTCTGCCGGTTTGAATTTACAATCAAAGTCGGTGTCTGTTCATTTTTGTCATCCGTAACAGGAAATTTTTGGTACATAATAGCCGCTTTTAACCTGTTAATGCGTGTACTCAAATCGTCCGCAAGGTAACTTTTTTTAAAAACATGTCCTTCTAAGGCGGATAATCGATGGCTTATATCTACGGTTTTAAATTCATATTGAAAAACTTTTTTCTCCAAATTATTAATAACCGAAAAGTCCATATCTTCAGCAGGTTTTGTTGCTATAATTTCATCATCTTCCAAAAAACTGTCTTTCTTTGGTTTGATTTCTTGCCCGATAACATCCGAGGACAAATCTTTTGATAATTTATTAATGCGAATGGCAATAGGTTCAGCCGAAGATGTGCCGTAAATATTTTCTTCAATTCTATTAAGTCTTATTTCATCACTTTGTGCATTATATTCCATGTTAAAAAGAGATTTTTCTATTTTAGAAATATTATCCGAATATTGACTTTGAGCTTCACAAGTTATCTGCAAAAGCAAAAATACAAATATTAGAAACAGTAATTTAACATAAATTTTCATCAAATCGCCCACCTCATGCCAAACTGGGGGTAAATGTACTCTCGCTTGTTCATCAAATTGCCCACCTCATGCCAAATTGGAGTGCGACGCCGTTTCTGCCGCCGCCTCTGAGAAGTGTTTGAAAAAATCCTGTAAATCTTTCTTTCCAAACTCTTTGATAGCCTATACCGTATTCAAAGTATGGAGCAATCGAAAGCTCAGGCAACTGCACGTCATTGGCGGAAAATTTTGTATTATCCATTATGTTATAGACAAAGTTACCGACTAAATAAACCTGACCTTTATCTTGTCTTAAATTTTTAATAAGCCTGATGCCCGGTGCAACCTGCATGGCATTTAAAGGTTTTGATGTCATTTCAATACCGGAAGCGGTATTATAAGAAGGTGTATAGGTATATGTGTAAGCTAACATCAGACTGGGTTGAATAATGTAATCACCTTTTTTGAGTTCAAAGTTATGACCGCCTTTTACCGCTACACCTGCAAATAACGAATTAAAATAATCATTTCCCCATTGGGTATTTGCAATCCCCATACTTGAGCCTACACTTGCCATTAAAGTAACGAAATTATTACCTTTAACCATATTCTCTGCTAAGCCGACCAATGCACCGTTTTGAGAAACCCCGACCCCGTCGTAGTTTTGGTTTGAACCCAAGTAACCTACATAAGCACTTGTATTACCGACCCAACCTCTTTTTAGATAAGTCAAAGGAGCATCAGCACCGATTAAAGTTCCGTATTCAACAGTGGAAACGTTAGGTCCGTTTCTGAGCGGAATATTTTCAAAGCTGGTAAAAGTTTTTACCCAAATGCCTCTATTTAAATCACAGGAATAAATAGGTGAAAATGTTCCATTGCCTGAAATCGGGCAAGCTGCACCTGTAGCCTGACCATTAGATAAAGCACAGCAAATTGTAGATTCCCTTGTCGCTAACGGGAAGGACATAAACGATTCCATGTTGGCAAAGAATTGTCTGTCAATTGCTGTTTGGAGCAAAAATGCTTGCGTTTGGGCAATATCACTTGTAACAGCGTTAGGCGAAACACTGGTGGCATTAAATGTTAAATCACCGGACGAACTGTTATATCCGACAGCATATAAATAAATAGGGGTTGTGACTGTTTTTACCCCGACTGTAACCCGGTCCCTGAAAGCAGAATCAGCAAAAGGGATAGACATATTGCTTAAACTTGAATTGCTTATCAAGTTAATATCATTGACATTTATTGTGCCATCGCCATATGCAGCAGTGGTAACAATAATCCTATCAGAAATTTGTCTTGCTAAATCAACATCTATTCCTAAATATGTTACCGTTCCGTCTGCAAGAGTTAATGTTTGCAGGGCAGAATATCCGACAGCTTGATTTATCATACTCAAAGCACAGCCAAAAATATTTAAACTTCCGCCTGTTAAAGCACTATCTATACCCAGTTTTATTTGTCCTCCATAAAGGTTGATTGTAGAATTTGTAACATTGTTATTAAAATTAATTATTCCATCCGTCAACGTTGGTGAACCTGCCGGCGAATTAATATTTATGGTGCTTGTGGTTATATCGGAGGAATTTACCGTATCATTGAATGTTATTGAGCCGCCGTTTCCTGCATTTAAATATACCGTTCCGTGGTTGTAAAGACCGTTATGGATACCGCCTGCTTCGTTCCCTGTTAATATTGTTTGGCCTCCATCAGCTTTTAGGTACAATTTGCCTAAATTATAAATAGCCCCGCCATCTCCAGTTGCCTTATTTCCGGTAAAAGTTGTGTTGGTGAATGTAGCTGTTCCCGAATTGTATACCGCACCGCCATTTGTGGCTGTATTATTGTCATAAGTCCCGCCATTAAAAACAGTTGTTCCTGCATTATAAATCGCACCGCCATCTCCGGTTGCTGTGTAGCCGCTAAAATTTGTGGGGCTTATGTTTACAGTACCAGATGCGTTGTAAATTGCCGCACCGGAACCCGCATATGAATATCCGTTAAAAGTTGAATTTATAAAATTTGTTGAGTTGGAAGAGCTTGAGCTGGTATCATTTAAGTAAACTCTTGAACCGTTTTTAAGTGTAGTATTAGTAAAATTCTGAGTTCCTCCTGTAATATTTACTGCAACATCATCTACATTAACGTTCGCAACACTGCTTTTCCCCACATTTGTAGTTCCACCGGCAATATTAAGTGTAGATTTCGATATGTTATTGTTAAAATTAACAGTTCCGCTGTTTAAAGAAGAGCCTGAATTGATATTTGTAGTTCTGCTATTTATATCAGAAGTTATGGCATCATTAAAAGTTATAGAGGAACCGGCATCTGTGTCTAAATATACTGTTCCGGTGTTATAAATTGCATTTGATGACCCATTTACATTGTTACCTGTGAATGTTGAAGTTCCTCCATCTGCCTGAACATGCAGGGTGCCTGCATTATAAATCGCCCCGCCGTTAGTTTTTGCAGAGTTATTGGTGAAATCAGTATTTGTAAATGTTGCTATTCCTTTATTATAAACAGCTCCACCATAACCATAAGCATAATTAGAACCGGATGTTGAGGTTGCGGAAGCAGAACTATTTTTAAAAGTAGAATTTGTTATATTGGCAATTCCTGTATTATAAACGGCTCCCCCCAGAGCTTTTGCAGCAGTTGTGTCGGAAGTTCCTTTGGCTGCGGCTGTAACCGAATTCTTTTCAAAGGTAGCATTATCAAGTGTTATAGTTGCCGTTGCTGTTCCGGTAGTTATTGAATAAGTGTTTGCAATTGCTCCACCCATCGCACTTGCCGTCCCTCCTGATGAATTTGCAGAAGCAGAATTGTTTGTAAACGAAGAATGACTTATATCTACCGTAGCAGTTGCACTTCCTGTTGTCGCTGCGGCATTATTATATATAGCACCACCATAAGCTATTGCATCGTCAGTTCCACTTTTTGTACAAGTTGCATAATTATTTTTAAAAATGTTATCATCTGATAAGGTTACTTTGGCCACTGCTGTTCCCGTTGTAGCCGAAGCTTGATTTTCGATTGCTCCACCATATTGGGCTGAATTAGTATCAAAAGTAGTTCCTGTTATACCGATTGTTCCTACATTATAAATTGCACCTGACAGTAAGGATGCCGTGTTCGTCGTAAAAGATGCATTTTTTAAGGTGAATGTCCCACAATTAAAAATAGCTCCACCATATATTGATAAATTATCCGTATAATCACCACTACTATTTGTTATAGTTGAATTCGATTGATTAAAAACAGCTCCACCTTCTCCGTATGCACCAGTAGTTGAATTGGATGTAAAATCGGCGTCACCTAATTTAATTGTTCCTCCGTTGGTGTTGTAGATGGCTCCACCCTTGTTAATAGCGGAGTTATTCTGGAACGTAGTCCCGCTAATAACTTCTGTGATTTTTCCAATGTTATAAATTGCACCCCCTCCGTTTGCCGAATTATCTTTAAAGGTTCCACCAAGAGAAGTTATTTCTCCAGAGTTATAAATTGCCCCGCCATATCCATATGGGGTAGTATTATTTGTAAATTTTGTTCCGTTGGAAATTTCAGTGATTGTGCCGGCATTACAGACAGCTCCGCCCCTACTTGCGTAATTGTCAGTAAAGGTTCCGCCAAGAGATGATATTGTACCATTGTTGTAAATAGCACCTCCGGAAGAAGCAGCTGCGTTGTCATCAAATGAACTGCCTGATATATTAATTGTTCCGTCGTTATAAATCGCACCGCCTGAAGTAGTAGCGGAATTATTCGAAAAAGTAGAATCAGTTAGAGTTAAAGCATATCCGGAACCGTTGTAAATCGCTCCGCCGGAGATTGTTTTGTATGTAGTGCCACCGATAGTTAAACTCCCATTATCAGTGAACGTTGCACCGGTGATATTAGTTGTGCCTGTGCCATTATAAATGGCACCACCGAAGTTAGTTGCCGCATTATTTGAATAAGTTCCATTATTGATGGTTGTTGTTGTTGATGTGTTTGGACTAATATAAATTGCACCACCATTTACAGCAATATTATTGTAGAAACTAGTCCCCGTTAAAGTTAAAATTCTGTCGAAAATGGCACTGGAATCGGTATTGTTAAAAATAGCCCCGCCTTTTGCGGTAATAGTTGGCCCTGATGAATCTATACCATTACCGGTAAAAGAACTATTTGATATACCTGTCTTTCCGTTTACGAAAATTGCACCACCATTTATTGCATAGTTGGAATTGAAATCTGAATTTGTAATTTGAGTTACTGATGCAGCAGTATTGTCAATAGCTCCTCCGCCACCATTGTCGCTACCTTGGGCATTATTGCCCGTGAAATGGCAAGAGTCCACAGTTAAAGTGCCAGGGGAAGAATTATAAATAGCTCCGCCGAAAGTGTTAGAGGCTTTGTTGCTGTTGAATGTCGCACCTGTGATTGTAGACGTGCCTGCACTATTATAAATAGCTCCACCACTTGCATTTGCCGTATTGCTGGTGTAAGTTCCTCCATCTATTGTTGCTGTTCCTGCATTATAAATAGCACCACCATTTATGGAACTGTTATGAGAAAAGTTAACTTGATTGATTAAATTTAATGCACTTGAATTGTTGAAAATCGCTCCACCCTTTCCGCTTCCACTTTGTGTTTGATTGTATGTAAATGAACCACCATTTATAGTGGTTGCTCCGCTGGCATAAATCGCTCCGCCACTTCCACCTTGTGCTATGTTAGAATCAAAAGATGAATTGGTAATAGTGGTTGTCGCCGCCGAAGTACTATAGATTGCTCCACCACCGACACCACTCAGTGAACCTGTTGCTATGTTGCCCTTAAAATAGCTGTCTGATATATTTACCGTTCCTTGAGTATTGTAAATCGCCCCACCATTAATACTTTTAAATCCATTTATTCCCGCATTTGAATCAAAATTATAGATGTTCAATGTTCTTCCCGAAGCCATTGTTACCCCTGAGTGTAATGCCCCATTTAAATCATGGGTGTTGCCGAATAAGGTTAGCGTGGTTCCGCTTCCTACCATAGTTCCAAGATTTGTTGTTAATGTTACATCTCCTGTTGCAGAAAATGAACGGTTTGCCGAAGTATCCAAAATGGAATCATATAAGCCCCCGTTTGCTGAGCTTGCCATTCTGGAAATGTTCAATACCCCTGCTGTCGGGTTTGGTGAAAAATCATATTTATAGCCATTTGTATAAGCGGTAATTGATGTCAATGCAGGTGATTTTGCACTTGCAAAAAGCTCCAAAACAGTTGAAGCCGCATCAGTCATTATATTGACTCCGCCGATAGTTAAAGTCCCGCCGGCTGTTCCCGTAACATTAAATCTATCATTTTTTCCACTATATAAGTCTGCGTCAAAGAATAATTTGGTGGACGCTGAACTTGTTAAAGAAGCCAAGGTATTTATATTTATGTTGCCGTTTGCGGTATTTAAGGTTCCTCCATTCAGATTAAGCCTGACGCCACTGAGAATATTATCAGATTTACCAAGAGTCATCATGCCACTATACATTGTTGCCGTTGAATTAGAAACAGTATTATTAAAAATTACGTTACTGTTTGCTACTGAAATTGCCGGATTATTTATATAAATATTCCTTGATGCAATATCTGAAGTGATTTTATCATCAAATAATATATATCCGCCGTTTCCTGCATTAAGGTATAATGTGCCTGTATTATATATTGCATTGTGATTGGTAGTTGAATTATTGCCTGAAAAGACAGTATTACCTCTGTTCCCTACAATGTATAATGTTCTTGCATTATAAATAGCCCCGCCTAGATTACTTGCTGAATTATTTTCAAAAGAACTGTTCGTTACAGTTGAAGTTCCGGCATTGTTAATTGCCGCACCGTTGGTTCCTGTAAAATTGTCTAAATTTATTGTGTCAAATTTGTAAGTGGCTCCTGAAAGCACTGAAAATCCCGTATAATTTGTGCCGTCAATTGTTTTGTCATTGCCGGTTATGTTAAGAGTAAATACCCCAAGACTTCCTATATTGCTATGAGCAGCTGTTAAATCATCTGCAAAATTCAGAGTATCGCCCGTGGCAAAAGCATAGGCGGATCCTCGATTAAGAAGTGCCGTAGGAGAGTTGGAACCATTTCCATAATACTTATCTATGTTATAAGTTGCACCTATTGATTTGGGTACATTTGTCAACAGGATAATAATACCTATTAAACATATTGAAATATGCTTTTTGTTCATATCTTTATATTTACGATTTAAAGAGTTTTTCGAATGCCCCGGGTCGATATTAAAAAGATTATTTTTCTTTTGAGTTAAATAAAAATAGCCTGATTGGAGTTAGATTAGTACAATAATATTTTTTATATTTTTTTATATATTATTATTAGCTAAATTTTAAAGAACAGAGGGGAGCATTATGCAATCATCTAAATTTTTCACGGCGGTACTAATCTCGACTATATTAACTATAACAAATTTGAATTCGACTAAAGTATTTGCAAAATCCTCTGCAAATTTGAATATTGCAGTTGTGGATGTTCAAAAAATTGTGGAAAGTTCACCTGAAATAAGTGCTTTAAGAACAAGCAGGAAGAATGATATAGAAAGTTTAGTTAAATTTGTTGAAGATGCAAAAGCAGATGTAATAAAAGAAACCAACGAAACAAAGAAGAAAAGTTTGGAAGAAAGTTACAATAGAGAGTTAAATATTAGAAAAGCTAATTTTGACAAAGAATATTCTCAAAAATTGTCCGAATACGACAAAAGTATCACTGCATTGATAAACAAAAAATCAAAAGCATTAGGCTATGATTTAGTTTTAACAAAAACCTGTGTTTTAAACGGTGGAGTTGATATTACGAGCGAAATAATAAAAAACATTAAATAAATCGGGCTTTAAAAATATATTAGACATACCAGACTCTCTTAAATAAGGAGAAAAAAATGATGATAATTATGCAATTTGCTTTTCAAATTATTCTTTTAGCTATCGGTTTTGGGGTTGGTTATTGGCTGATAATAACTGCTAATGCCCAGCAGGGAACTATGAAAACATTTGGGCAGGTACTCGGGGGTATTTTAATTGTAATGGCGTTAATTTTAGAAATATTTAGTGCCTATTATTCAATGAAAATTTCCAATAGAGGCTATATGCAAGGAGGATGTCCCATGAATAGGCTGATGAATCCAATAAGAAACAAAAATAGTTCTGATGATAATAGTGATGTAGACAAAAGAAGTGAACTTGAACAAAATACAAATACACAAATGATTAATCCGCAAGAAAATGAAGAAGGAACTTCTTTAGAGAGTAAAAACAGACCGATAAAAAGTAATATTAAAGACCATGAATAAGGCTTATTTAAATCGAATTTGCATTTTGCTGCAATAATATTTTAATGAACAAATATTAAAAATATGTTGAAAAATGTTGACATATTTTGTTATTATATTATATAATTATCTTCTAGTTGGGGCGTTATGTAATTTATCTTAAATTCATTTTTTTAAATCACACAATGCCAAGAACAGGAGCAGGCAAAGTGCTATCTAAAATTTTAACCTCTTTAGAACAAAACTTGGATTATACTGAAAAAGAAAAATTGTTAATTCTTGAGAATCAAGAATTAACCTGTAAAATTACAGAACTCGCAGATTATATTACTCGTTTAACCGATAGTATACAAAAAGAGTCCGACATAAGGGATTTAATTGGCACTATCGGAGAGTCTTTGGACTTAGATGAAACATTGGCGAATGTAATTGAAAAAATAGCTGCACTTACCAAGGCAGATAGATGTATAATATATTTGACGGACCCCAAAGAGGTAAAAACTTACTTATATAAGGAGTTTAGAATTCAAGAAAAAGTTAAATCGGCTCGGAAAGATCTCGAATTAACCTTTTTATTTGATGATTATTTGAAAAGTATTAGGAAAAGCGGCAGTGTTTTAATAGAAAATATTGATTCAAGCTCATTAAACAAAGTACAAAGACAATATTTTGATTATTACAATATAAAATCTATCATTATGACACCGATAACTTATAATGAAGAACTTTTGGGGTTAATTTTAGTGCATCAAAGTGATTTGTTGTGTGATTGGAATAGCAGTCATTCGGAAGCGTTGATAAAGATAAGCAATCAAGCTGCTATTTCAATAAAAAATGCCATTTTATATGCACGACTTACAAAAGAAACCGAGCTCAAAAACAATGTCTTAAACAATATTCCAATCGAGCTCAAAAATCATATAAATTCACTAATTGGCTTTTCTGAATTACTATTACAGCAGCAGCAAGATAAATTAATGGACAGGCAAAAACAATACTTGGCTAATATAGTAGCCAGTGCACGACTTTTAAATAAAGCAATTAATGACATTAACTTTAACACTTGAAATTTGTTTCTATCCATCCCTAAGTGAAAGATTTTTTCAATTATTTTAAACAATTTTGGGGGCATTTATTCTTATTTAAAGGTTTGCCAAAGATAATTCTCAATCCTGCAAATCTTTTTCCCAAAACCTCACAAAAGCCGCCCGTTATAACCTTCGCATTTGATGCAACTGCGTGGGCTTCGGACAGAGTTGAATCGATTTTCGCTATTGTTTTGTCAATAGCTCTTGTTGCACAATCTACGCTCTGCGTTATATTTTTAATACTTTCTGTCGCCGCCTGAACATTATCAGCTGATTTTTCTATGCTTGAAGTTGTATTATGCAGCTTATCCTTGCTGAAAGAAGTGTTAAAATTTGACGTTATTTTGTTTAACGAATCGGTTGTCCGTTTTAAATTTTGTCTGTTATCCTTCAATATTGAACGCGAATCAGAAAAGAAGTTTTCTATTTCGGTGCTTGTTTTATTTAAGCTCAGTGCTGTATCAGAAAAATTTTGAATTAAAGGAATTATTAAACCGGAATCGGCTATTTCTGATAAAAATGTTCCAATCTCAAATAGCGGGCTGCCGTCAATAGTGTCGCCGTTTTTTAGCAATTCTGCCGAGGGTGCTTCAGAATTTGCTAAATCAATATAATTCCCCAGAAAGTCATGTTTTTTTACCACGGCTTTAATATCTTTTGGAAATTTGGGATTTTTAGGATAAATTACAATTTTAACCAGAGTGTATTTGTAATCTTCACTGAGTGTTACTTTTTGGGTGTGGCCAATTCGGTACCCTTTAAAACACACAGGCATGCCTTTAAATAATGGTCCTGATTTTACAAATTTTACCAATATATGGTATCTGGAATGTTCCTCATATATTTTGAATGAAACCCATGAAAGTATTATAAAAAATAATGTAATTAAAATAATTACTTTGTATTTTAGAAATATATTAAATAGTTTACTCATTAAATTTAGCCCCGTTTTTCATATTTATAATATGTTATTTTTTAACATTTTAAACTAGTGGCTAAATGGTTATATAAAGGGGTGAATTAATGCATAGATAATGCTTATGTCTAATGAAATGTCCGTATTTTTATTTTATAGTCAAAAAAAAGGAGGAATAATATGCTATCTTTACTTATCAGATGGGTACTTTTTGCAGGGGCTTTGCTTCTTACTGCCTGGATAGTACCGGGAATCAGTTTTGCCGGTTTTATGTCAGCTTTGCTGGCCGCACTGGTTATGGGGCTTGTGAATGTCTTTATACGGCCGATATTGCTCGTTTTAAGTCTTCCCCTTAATTTGCTTACATTGGGGTTATTTACGTTTATAGTTAATGCACTTATGCTTTTGCTTGTGGCCAAATTGGTAGCCGGCTTTATGATAACGGGATTTTTGGCAGCATTATTAGGGTCAATAGTCTTATCCGTTCTAAGTCTGTTTATTAATAGGTTCGATTTTTAATTAATTTAGATATTTTCGTCTAAGTGAAATTGTAAGCCCATCGCTGTATGCATACTGATTAATGAGATTATCCAGGCAAGTGTTGACTCTGCCCCCTGATTTCCGTTAACGCCCTGACTTTCAAGTCCGTCGCCGCATCCTCCTGTTTTGTAATCACACACAGGCAATCCAAGGTCGTTTTGTCCTAGAAACCAGCTTAGGCATCTTTCGCTTTCAGTGAACCATTTTTTATCACCGGTTTCAATATAAGTATCTAAACATGCGTCAATTAAGCTCTTAACTTCAATTGGCTGCTGGTCAAACATTGAACGATTTCCGTTTTTGTCAAGCCATCCGTCATTGCCTATTACTGATAAATGTCCTTCCGGTGCGGTTTGAACTTTCAGCAGCCATTCCAGAGCCTTTATTCCGGTCTCATACATTTCCTGATCGGGTATCCATTTGCCCGCCACAATAAGTGCGTGCGGCAGAATTGCATTTGCATAAGTCGCGGTACCTTCGCACCAATGCCAATCTTCGGAAATATTATTTTTAAATAATTCATATATTTTTCTTGCCAAATCATCACGGACTTTGCGGGCTGATATATCTCCCCCGTAAATTGTCAGATATGCCTGTAACCCAAGAACGGTAAAGCCCCACGCTCTAGGGGATGTAAAATGCTCGACCACGGGCAACGATTCAAGGAACAAACGCATTGCCATATTTCTGATGGCACTATCCGGTGCCTCTTTAACGGTTACGCCCAATCCCCATAATGCACGGGCATGCGAATCTTCGCTGCCTGCCAATTCCATCCACCGCCTGTCATATGACATAAAATTACGAAATCGTCCATTTTCTTTGTTAAAGGCGTAGAATAAAAATGCCAAATATTTTTGGATTAAGGGCAATACTACTTTATCTTTTCTCAGTGAATAATACTTTGTAATTGCTATTAAACCGCGGGCATTATCATCAACGCAGTAGCCATGGTGAAAATTCGGGGTCATGTATTTAGCATGCTGCAATAACCCCGTATCATCAGTCATTGTTTTTAAATGTGATAAATTTATTTCAGGCAATTCATTAAATATTTTATGATACTTAATGCCGATTTCCTGTATATTTGCGAGAGGTTTTCTTCCTTTAATTTCAGAAATCAGGTTTAGATGTGTTTTTGCAACCTCTTTCCATATCATTGAGCGGCCATATTGATAACCCTTAAATCTCATCATTTCCCGCTCGGCATCATTTGATAACAGATTATTAATCTCTTTTGCCATTTCTGCCGGATTATCAAACGGAACCAATTTCCCCCTTCCGTCTGCCAATAATTCTTCAGCATGCCAGAACGGTGTCGAAACTACTGCAGTGCCTACGCCCAAGGCATAAGAAAGAGTTCCTGAAGTAATTTGTTCTTTTTTAAGATAAGGAATTGCGTAAATTTTTGCGGTTTGAAGATATTGGATAAGCGTTTCAATCTTAACAAAATGGTTGTGAAATACAATATGGTTTTGCATTCCTAATCTGTTAACCAACCGCTGTAAATCACGCCTATAGGAATCTCCGGATTTTTCAATAATATGCGGATGAGTTTGCCCCAATATCAGATATATAACATTAGGGTGTTCTTTTACAATCAAAGGCATTGCTTCTATCATTGATTCAATTCCCTTATCCGGCCCGAGAAGCCCGAATGTTAGAATTACATCCTTATTTTCCAACCCGAAGAGTTCGTTAAATACTCCCGGTGCTTTAAAATCGGCATCAGGGACCCCATGGGGAATAAAAGATATCATTTTTCTGTCAATGCCATATACTTTTGTAAGTATGTCGATGGCCTTTTTGCTCATTACAAGCAATCTGTCGGAATATTTTGCCAATCCTTTCATTACTTTTCGCTGTCCTTCGGTCGGGTGTTCAAGCACTGTATGTAAATTGGTGATGACGGGCATTTTTAGAGATTGAATCATTTGCAAAATATGGGAGCCGTCCTCTCCGCCATAAATTCCGTATTCGTGCTGAACAATTGCGGCGTCGTACTGGTTGGCGTTCAAATAATCGGCTGCCCAAAAATAATCAGATTGGACATTTTGTCTGACTCTGAATTTGACTTGAGGAGGATACTTATAACCTTCCGGTATATCATCCATGGCAACATTTATTAAGTTGTCTTCTATTGTTAATTCTCTTGCTAATGATTGGCTTAAATCTGTAGTAAAAGTTGCTATACCGCATTGCCTTGGCAAATAATTGCCAATAACGGCAATTTTTCCGATATTTTGGTTTTTACGTTGATTTAACATAAAATTTTGTTTCCTTCTTTTTTTGAATGTTATTAAATAATTCAGGCAGTGCTACTGTTGCAATCCCCGAACAGGTATCAGACATTGCATATGGAATAATCAGGTTATCATTATGGATTATTGACCCACAAGAATAAACTACATTTGGTACATATCCTTCACGTTCTTCAGGAGTGCAAACGAGCAACGGCTCACTCATATTACCGATGATTTTTCCGGGATTTTCAATATCTAGTAGGATAACCCCAATGGAGTACTCCCTCATCGGACCTACTCCATGTGTGAGCAATATCCAGCCTTGATTTGTTTCAATAGGAGAGCCGCAATTCCCTATTTGCACGAATTCCCATGCGTTTTCCGGTTTTTTTAAAAGTTCCGCATTATGCCAAAAGTGGATGTTGTCCGAAGACATCAGATACAAATTTTCTCCGTCCATACGTGATATCATCATATATTTGCCGTTAATTTTTCGAGGGAAGAGAGCCATTCCTTTGTTTTTGGAAAATTCGCCGTTTAGTGTACTCATCTTAAACGTAATAAAATCTTTTGTTTCAATGATTTGAGGCAAGATATTATGTCCGTTGTAGGCTGTATATGTTGCATAATAAGTCACAGAACCGTCATCATCGACAAAACGGACAAAACGTGCATCCTCAATGCCGTTGCTGTCATTTTGTGACGCCGGAAAAATAATTTTTTCGGATAGTTCCTGATTAAGCTTGAACTGCAGTTCATAATTGGATTTAGCCAGCCACATTATATTCTCGCCGACTTCTCTGTGTTCAGAATCTATTACCATTTGCAAAACTCCGATTAAATCCGAAAGAAGAAATTCTTCCCCAAGCAGAGCATAAACTTGTTGATAAATGTGGTTTTCCGGATGCCGCATTTCAGCTAATTTCATGAAAAATGTAGTTTTGTCATAAACGGGATTGTTCACGATATTTGCCTTCTCCGCATAACGGCTGACTTTATCAAAAGTAAAGCCGCAATTTTTATCAACAATGCCGCTTCTAAATTCAACGGAGGAAATATGACCTTCTCCAACGGAACGAAAACTTAAAATAAATCGCAAACTCCCTTTCTCTACACCGCTTTGGTCGGGGTGCGGCACAATTGAAGGATTGAAAAATGCCGCTGCCTGAATAGAATACTCTGACGAAAAATAAGCACCCAGAAGAGCTCGCCGGTTATTGCTAATGTACGTATTTTCAGGGATGAATCTTTTTATTTCATTATAGTTTTGGTCAAAAGACTCCCAAATATTTTTATGCCGAGCAGAAAAACTTTTAATTACCCTATCTAATATTTTTTCCACCTGTTCTTCCGGCAGGCTCAAAACCCTTATTATAAGCTTTCTTATGCGGTCTTCTTCTTTTGGAACATGCAGCTTTACAATAACCCGTGAATAATCCGGCTGAAATTTTTTATCTATTTTTTTAATCTTTATCATCTTTTTCCTCTTTCTTCCTTATAAATTCTCTTCAATATCCATTCATAAAGGCTTTCTCGGTTTTTTAAGACATAAATCAACCAACTCATTTATATTTGCTGTGCCTACGCACATAACGCTGTCAGCTCCGCCCCAGTAAATTTTTACACTTCCGTCATCTTCAGCTACCGCTCCGCATGTGAAAACTACATTTGGGACATATCCCGTAATTTCCCAAGGGTCTTCGGGCTGTAAAATCCAGTCATCTGCGACCCCCAAAACCTTTGAAGGGTCATTCAAGTCGTGCAGAGCAACGCCCAGGCGATAAACAACTCCCGACATTGTTTCAAAAACTCCGTGATAAATATTTAGCCAGCCTCTATCTGTTTTGATAGGCGTTGCCCCCGGCCCGATTTTCATCTCGTCCCAGTGATAAGTTTCAGGCTTTATTATTAATTTGGAACTTCCCCAATGTATTAAATCGGGTGAATAAGAAATCCAAATAGACCATTTTGAAATCTCGGAATGAGGCCTGTCAAGTCTTACATATCGGCCGTTAATTTTTTCTGGAAAAATCACGACATTTCTCAAATCAGATTGGGTAATTAAAGAAATTCGCTCTACTGTTTTAAAATCTTTGGTTTTGGCAAGCCCGATACGAACTCCGTGCCTTGAATAAGCACTGTAAGTAAGAAGAAAGCAATCATCAATTTGGCTTATCCTAACGTCTTCCACGCCATACTCTTCATATTCTCCGAATATTCCGTCTGTTGATGCTTTTAAAAAAGGTTCCGCCCCGACCTTAAAATTGTAACCGTCTTTGCTTTCTGCAATGCCGATTACTGAGCGTCCGTTATGCAAATGCGAGCGAAATAACATAATATATTTGCCGTCAAATTTAACCATTCCGGCATTATGCACTGTTGCAACAGAATAAGGTACATCATCTTTTGTTAAAATCGGATTTTTATTAAATCGTTTTACAATCGGTTCTTTCATTATTTGTTTTCCTTTTGTTGGTGGGTTAGGGTCACCCTACTTAGTCACTTTCACACGTTCAGCCGATATAATTTTTTGATAGACATTGATATAGTCATCAACCATTCTCTCAACGCTAAATTTTTCCTCTACAGTGTTTCTACAACATTGTCTATCAATTTCAGAAATTTTTCCAAGTGCCAAAACTGCTTCTTCTATATTTTCAACAATAAACCCGTCTTTGCCGTTTTCTATCAATTCGGGCATGCTGCCTTTGTTAAATGCAACAACAGGAGTACCGCATGCCATTGATTCAACAACCGACAGTCCGAACGGTTCCGCGAAAAATATCGGGTGCAACAGTGCATAGGCACCTCCAAGAAGCTCATCCCTTTTTTCGTGTCCTACGCTGCCCACATAAACAACGTCTTCTCCCAAATGAGGAATTATTTCTTTATCAAAATAATCTTTATCTTGAATTATTCCTGCCATAATTAATTTTTTACCAAATTTTTTGGCGATTTGAATTGCTTCTTTTGCCCCTTTATCCGGATGCATACGCCCGAAGAATATTAAATAATCGCCGATTTTTTCCCTAAATGTAAACTGCTCAAGGTTAATGCCATGATAAACGGTAGCGATGTAATCGAGTTTATCAGAGCGATCCGAATTACTTATTGAAACATAATGGGTTTTTTTGTTGTATTTTTCATAGACAGGCAAAATTGCAGGGGATGAAAACCCATGAATTGTCGTTAAAACTGGAGTTTTAACAAAACTGCTATAGGTAAGAGGCAGAAAATCGAAATTATTATGAATTAAATCGAATTCATTTGCTCTTTCGAAAACTTCTGAAATATGAAGACATTCCCAGACCTTTGGCACAATTGTTTTGTCTTCTTCGTATCCCCGTGGACATACTGCGATAAGTTTTCCTGCGGTTTTTGAATCTTTGGTAGCAAATAATGTAACATCAATCCCTCTTTTAACCAATCCTTCGCAGAGCAATGAAGCAATATTTTCCCAGGGGCCATAGTGAATGGGCGGCGTTCTCCACGCAATAGGTGATATTAATGCAATTTTCATATTTACTTTTCTCCGCATTTAATTAATGCGGTCTTATGATTAATCATAACATGTATTATTAATTCGGCAATGTCAAGTCCATAGTATTCTTTTTTTGTGGGGGATTTTTGTTTAAATAAATTATTACAATTACCTGATAAGTCGGCTACATAAACAATTTTTTTTTCATACAAATAATAGATTGACAAACTCTGTTATTGGAGTATTATTTTGTTGTATAATTTGAGTATTATAGTTTTGGGGAAGATGATAAAAAATTATTATATTCACAGCGTATGAAGTATAGAAAAGGATTAAATATTGTGAAACTCAATTTACTAAGCAATAAATCATTGAAGAAGGATTTAGCTGAAAAAAACAAAACCCAAATTTTCAGGGAAACATATTACCCTCACACAGTCAGTCCACAGTGGAATGACTGGAAATGGCAATTGGCTCATAGAATCACTACAAAAGAAGAGTTAATGAAAGTGTTTAATCTTTCAGAAAGAGAGTTAAGTGCTTTCTCTACCGAAAGAAAATGTTTTCCGTTGAGCATAACCCCTTATTATGCGAGTTTAATTGACAACGATGATGTAAACCATCCTATAAGAAGAGCTGTTATTCCGGTAGTTGATGAACATTTGGTTTCGGCGGTAGAAATGCAAGACCCTTTAAGTGAAGCAAGTTTTAGCCCTGTTCCGGGGATTGTTCACCGATATCCTGACAGAGTTTTGTTCTTAACAACTAATTTCTGCTCTGTTTATTGCCGTTATTGCACACGTTCAAGAATGGTAGGAAATCATGAACATTACAATACCCATGAACAATGGGAAAAAGCTATTGAATATATAAAATCAAACAAAAACGTAAGAGACGTTCTATTATCAGGCGGTGACCCGCTAACTATGGAAACAGACCAATTAGAATGGCTTTTGTCAAGATTAAGCAAGATAGAGCATGTGGAATTTATAAGAATCGGGACAAAAGTTCCGGTAGTTCTGCCTCAAAGAATTAATTCCGAGCTTGTTAACATGCTTAAAAAATATCATCCGCTCTGGGTAAGTATCCATTTTACCCATCCTGATGAACTGACGGAAGAAACAAGAAAAGCATGTGCAATGCTCGCTGATGTGGGAATTCCTTTAGGCAGCCAAACTGTTTTGCTGAAAGGAATTAATGATAACGTTAAAACTATGACAAAACTTTGCCACGAATTGTTAAAGGCAAGAGTGAAACCGTATTATTTATATCAATGCGACCTTGTGCAGGGTTCCACACACTTCAGAACATCCGTCCAAGCCGGTATAGACATAATTGACGGCATGCGTGGCTATACAACAGGTTATGCAGTCCCGAACTACGTTATTGACGCTCCAAACGGAGGGGGTAAGATTAGGATATTACCGGAGTCTATTGTGGGTAAATCCGGCGGTAAATTATTGCTCAAAAACTATCAGGGCGAAATATACACCTATCCGGATGCGGCAGAAGAGTAAAGTCAAAGAGGAACACATGAAAATAGGATTAACTTATGATCTTCGTCAGGATTACCTTGATATGGGATATGGCGAGGAGGAAACTGCTGAATTTGATAAAGAAAGCACCATTGAAGGAATAGAAAAAGCATTAAACGCTTTGGGGCATCAGACAGAACGCATCGGACATATTAAAAATCTTGTGAAAGCTCTTGGGGAAGGCAAAAAGTGGGACATCGTTTTTAATATAGCCGAAGGCATGTTCGGACTTGCCAGAGAAGCACAGGTTCCTGCACTTTTGGAAGCTTATGAAATTCCCTGCGTTTTTTCTGATGCTTTTACTCTCGCAATAACTCTTGATAAAGGGCTTACAAAATCAATCATCAGAAATTTTGGGGTTCCTACTGCTGATTATTTTGTATTAAAAGATTTGGATGAACTTGATAAAGTTAACCTCATTTACCCCCTTTTTGCAAAACCAATTGCAGAAGGCACAGGCAAAGGCATAAATGCCAATTCAAAAATAACAGACAAAGAGCAGCTAAAAAAAGTTTGTCAAAATTTGCTTGAAGAATTTAAACAGCCTGTTTTGATAGAAACTTTCCTGTCAGGAGATGAGTTTACAGTCGGAATAACAGGGACGGGTGATGATGCAAAAGTTGTTGCTGTTATGGAAATCCTTTTGGGCGAAAAAGCTGAGGCTGAAATATATTCCTACAGCAATAAAGATAATTACGAGGATAGAGTAAGTTATAGATTGGCTCCCCAATGTGCGGCTGAAAAATGTGAAGAAGTTGCACTTGCCGCATGGCGATGCCTAAAATGCAGAGACGGCGGAAGAGTTGACGTTCGTATGGATGCAAAAGGTGCTGTAAACTTCATTGAAGTTAACCCTCTTGCAGGATTAAATTACAGAACATCGGATTTGCCTATAATGTGCGGACTTAAAAATATTCCTTTTAACGATTTAATAAGAGATATAATGGCTTCTGCCAGGAAAAGAGTAAACAAATGAACAATAAAGCAGTAATTTTACATAACAAAATAAGCGACAATCCGACGACTGACGAATTGGATGTTTTGGATCAGGTCAAAGATGTAAACGAAGCACTTATCCAATTGGGTTATGAAACCGCAATTGTACCGTTTTCGTTTGATTTGAGTAGAGTAATTGAAGAACTCAAAAAAGAAAATCCCAAATTTGTCTTTAATCTCGTTGAAGGCATAGACAATGACGGGCAGTTAATAACAATTGCTCCGGCAATTCTTGATTACCTAAAAATTCCATATACAGGCTGCACAAAAGAATCAATGTTTTTGACCTCAAATAAAGTTTTAACAAAAAAAATAATGAAAGCGAACTCAATTCCTACAGCAGAATGGGTTACGACCGATAATGAAAAAGATAACGTCTTTCTTGATGGTGAAAGATATATAGTAAAGGCGATTTGGGAGGATGCCTCAATCGGTCTGGACAACGAAGCAGTTGTTTCGCCCATATCAGAAGAAGATTTAATTAATCTTATAAAGGCAAAAAATGAAAAATATAAAATAGAATTTTTTGCGGAAAGATATATCCACGGGCGGGATTTTACTATTTCGGTGGTAGCCGGAAAGCAAATGCCGGTTTGTGAGGTCACGTTTTTCGGATATTACGATGATGACAGGGTAAGAGTATTTGATTATAACGCAAAATGGGTGAAGGATACTCCGGAATATGACAATACTGACATTGAGTTTGAATTTGAGGGCATCGATTCGGTAATTGAAAAGATGCAAAAAATAGCCCACGATTGCTGGAACATATTCAACCTGAAAGGTTATGCCAGAGTTGATTTTAGAGTTGACGAAAAAGGAAATCCTTTTGTGCTTGAAATCAACCCAAATCCTTGTATCTCAAGAGGAATTATGTTTGATAAGATGATGCAGGAAGGTAAAGTTGACTATGTTGATGGAATAAAAGCTATCATTGATGACATGAAAGTGATATACTAAAATTAGAGAAGGGGAGCAAAATGAAAATAAATCAAATTACATACAGAAAAGAAACAAAAGAATCCGATTTGGAAGACTTTAGGGAAGTTTTGTCCTCGTCCGGATTCTTCTATGAGTACGAAATAGAAGCCGCTGAGGATTTTTTGAAGTATCAGCTTGAAGATGGTGATGAGAGCGGAGTTTACTACTATATGGCAGAAGATAACGGCAAGATGATTGGCTTTATATGTTTCGGTTTTGATTCCTGCACTGTCCATACATATATTTTATACTGGATGGCCATCCATAACGATTATAGAGGCAAAGGCATAGGCAAGGTTCTTTTGAAAAAATTTGAAGATTACGTTATTGAACACGGCGGGAAAAAAATTGTCGGCGAAACTTCCGGACGAGAACTTTATAAGCCGACAAGGGATTTTTATGTTAAAAACGGATATAAATTAGTAGCGGAAATTCCTGACTACTACTCGATTGGAGACTCAAGGGTTACTATTGTTAAAGATGTAGGGTAATATGGCTATAATTAATGTTGAAAACCTAAAAAAAGAATACAAAATAAACGTTAAAAAAGAAGGATTAATCGGTGCAATTTTAAGTCTTTTTAATCCTAAATATGAAATAAAAGAAGCTGTCAAGGGAGTTAATTTTAATATTGAAGAAGGCGAGATGGTGGGTTACATCGGGGCAAACGGAGCCGGTAAATCAACTACCATAAAGATGCTGACCGGTATTTTAACTCCAACATCGGGGAAAGTCTTTGTAAATGGGCAAGAACCGACAAAAAACAGAATTAAAAATAATATGAACATGGGTGCCGTATTTGGACAAAGAACACAACTTTGGTGGGATCTTCCGGTAATTGAATCTTACAAATTAATCAAGGAAATTTATGAAATTCCCGACAACATTTATAATGAAAACATTAAATATTTCACCGATACTTTGAATTTAAGCGAATTATTGAGAGTGCCGGTAAGGCAGTTAAGTTTAGGTCAAAAAATGCGTTGTGAAATTGCCGCCGCCTTTCTGCACAGCCCCCAAATAGTTTATCTTGATGAACCGACTATCGGACTGGATTTTATGGTAAAAGAAAAAATAAGAAAGTTCATTAAGCAATTAAATAAAGATAGAAATACTACAATAATTCTAACTACCCATGATTTGCAAGATATTGAAGAGATTTGTAATAGGATTATTATTATAGACAAGGGCTTAATAATATTTGACGGGGCACTTGATGATATAAAAGAGGAATTTAGCAAGTATCAGGTAACAAATATTTTGGTAAAAGAAGTTACCGAAGAACTCAAAAGTTTTCTTAATTCTACCGATACGAATTTTGAAGTTTTATCAATAGAAGAAGAGGAAAACAATATCGTTATAAAATTTGACCGTGATCAGGTTACCATAGCCGGCATTTTTGAGCAAATTGCAAGCCATTGCACTATTTTGGATTTGAAAATTCAAGATATTTCAATAGATACGATAGTTAAAACACTCTACGAAAGACAATGTTAAAGAGCCATTATGTTTTCAAAAAGTATTGAAATAATAAAAATAAATATGAAAGCCGTGTTGGCTTATGCCACAACAGCTTGGGGTGCTTTTTTCATGACCCTTTTACAAATCTTTGTTTTTTATTACATTTGGATGGCGATATACAAGGATGATTCGATAATTAATGGAATCAGCAAAGAGCAGATAGTAACTTATATTATTTTATCCAGAATTATATATACTCAACTGACATGGGGATTTATTCCCAAAATAGGAAGAAAAATTCAAAAAGGTGAAATAATTATGGACTTGCTGAAGCCTATCGATTTTCAATTTTTTATGTATGTGGGACGGATTGGCGATTTCATTACCTTTGCCTCAATGACAGCCATTCCGGTCTTGATAGTATGTGCCTGTACTCTCGGCATACAAATCCCTCAAAATCCGCTAATTTTTATTTACTTTTTTATTAGCCTGTTTTTGGCTATGACTATTTCTTTTTTCGTCGAATTTTGGATTGGGCTTTTGAGTTTTTATACCAATTATACATGGGGACTTCAATCCTTTCAAGAATCACTTGTCGCTTTGTTTTCAGGAGCATTGATTCCTTTAACTTTCTTCCCGCATTGGCTTTTGACAATTGCAAACCTTTTGCCTTTTAAGGAAATGAGTTACTCGCCCGTTGCTATATACCTCGGGATTATAACGGGTCCACAAATAATTGAAACGATAATTTTCCAATTATTATGGGCGGTTGCCTTGCTCTTTTTATCAAGGCTTTTTTACACGTTTGCTATTAAAAAAATCACAGTGCAGGGAGGATAAAATATGCTAAAAAAATATTTTTTCCTGTACATAGATTTTTTAAAACAGCATTTTAAAACAATGTTGGAATATAAAACGGATTTTGTGATAGGAGTTTTTTCTACACTATTATACCAATTTTACGGAATATTTTTTGTATGGGTAATTTTTGAAAACATACACCAAATCCACGGGTGGACTTTTTATCAGATAACATTTGTATACGGTCTTTTGACATTTGCACAAGGACTTGATATGTTCTTTTTTGACAACCTGTACGCATTAGGCTTTGAATATGTGAGGGAAGGCAGTTTTGATATTTTTATGATTAGACCTATTTCACCGCTTTTTCAGCTGTTAGCAACGCACGTGCAGCAGGATGGAATCGGGTTAATGCTTTTGGGAACAATTGTTATTACGAAATCTTTGTCAGAGCTAAACGTACATTTAAGTATTATGGACCACTTTTTATTAGTTATATTAATAATTAGCGGGGCTGCCATTATTTCCGCAATTAACTTAATTACAGCAACTTTTGGATTCAAAACTGTTAATTCTCATGTAATAATGACTTCCGTTTCTGCTTTGCAGGAATTTGCTCTTTACCCGATACTTATTTATCCTAAATTTATACGGGTATTCCTCACCTGGGTTATCCCTTATGCTTTTGCGAGTTTCTATCCTGCAAATTATCTTCTGCACAAAGGTTATGAACATCTATCTTTATTGACACCTTTTATTGCAGTATTTTTATGGATAGTTGCCCTCAAAGCTTGGAAAATAGGTTTGAAAAATTATTCAAGCACCGGTTCATAAAAAGAGATTCACGTGCGAAATAATTTGTGAAAAATTTCATAACCATCAAAAATAGAGATGACAAGCATTGGACCATATAATTGCATAATCCTGCTTAGCGATTTTGTTCATGTTTAAATAAAAAGCGAAGGGTTGAAACTCAGCATAATCCAGTCATATAGACTTCAACAGAGATTGTTCTTCCCTTCGCTTTAATTCAATCAGA
>JBAYNW010000029.1:0-23797 GCA_041678605.1 Candidatus Gastranaerophilaceae bacterium
TATCTCCGGCTGGATAGAGCGTTTTTAATCTTACTCTCGTTGAACTTTTGCTTTCGCAAAAGATTCAACAGGCCAGCTGAGCTACGAGTACAATTTTAATTGAAAGGGGAGGGGTTTGAAGGGTCGAACAGTTGAGAAGTCACTTTTCCAATTTCCAATTTCCTTTTCCCATTTCCCTTGCACTTATTTACTTATCTAGTTTATCAAATAAACTTTTTAAATCAAGCTAAACCTATTCACAAAATTGTTTTTATGGATTTTGGAATATAATTTAGCAAATCCGAGGCCAAAACGGAGTATTCAGTAAGGTCTTTGCTAGCTATTTCTGCTGTTTTTCCGTGTAAATATACCGCTAAACAGCTTGCCTCAAAGCAATTTACTCCCTGCGATAAAAAGCCGCTTATCATGCCCGTTAATACGTCCCCGCTTCCGCCGTGGGCCAGAGCCGAATTACCGGTGTTATTCTCGTAAAAATTTCCCTTATTGTCCGCCACAATTGTTTTGTGCAGTTTTAAAACCGTTGTGCAGCTATATTTCTCACTGCATTTTTTTGCCCAAAATTGTGGGTTTTCTAAAATTGTTTCCACAGTTACCTTCATTAACCTTGACATTTCTTTAGGGTGCGGGGTTAAAATTATATTTTTGGGCAGAGATAAATTTTTAATTGCCGACAAAATATTCAGTCCGTCTGCGTCAATTACCAAAGGAATTTGTGAATTCTTAAGCAATTTTAGCACTTTTTTAAAAGTTTTTATCGCATTTTTACCCCTTGAAAGTCCGCAGCCGATTGAAATTGTCTGAAATTTACCAGAAATTTCTTTTGTAAGGTTTTTTGCCGGCATTAAAATTACATCAGGGTTGAGTGAGGCGACAGCCTGCAAGGCTGTCGCCTCACTCGCGAGCGTTACTCTTCCGCAGCCGACCTTAAGCGGAGCAACACTTGAAAAATAAGCAGCACCCCTGTAAAATTCAGACCCTGCGATATTCAAAACATGCCCGAAAGTTCCCTTATGGGAATTTTCCGGCCGTTTCGGCAAAATATTTTTAAAATATTCTTTATTGTAAATCATATTACAACCTTTGTTGTCGGGCAAATTTTAACCCCCGACCTACTTTGGCAATCCTTGCCTGATAGCTTCATACAGAGTTATCGCCACCGAGTTTGACAAATTCAAACTCCTCTGCCCTTCTATCATCGGAATTGTAACCGCTGTTTCCTTATTTGCCTCTAAAAGTTTTTCAGGCAAGCCCCTCGTTTCAGGGCCGAATACCAAAAAGTCGCCTTCTTTAAATTTAACGTCAAAGAATGATTTTTTGCTTTTTGTTGTCAGATAATAAAAATTAGCATTCTTGTACTCTGCTTGCAATTGCTCAAGAGAGCCAACTTTTTTGATATTTACGTCGTCCCAATAATCCAGCCCCGCCCTTTTCGTGTATTTATCCGAAAGAGAAAAACCCAGCTTGCCTATCAGAAAAAGATTTGCCCCAGTGCAGGCACAAAGTCTTGCAATGTTTCCCGTATTTTGAGGGATTTCAGGTTCAAATAGTACAATATTAAATTTTTTCAATTACTTTTTCCTGCTTTTTGAAAAACTTTTTACTCTCGAATAAAACAGGCAATGCTCTGATTACGCAGAATTCTATTGCGATGAATGCCGCAAGATCTGCGGTTATATTCAAATACCAATGCCATCTGCTCAGAAAATACAGCCCCGGAGCTTTGGCCACAATCATAAGGCCAAAAGCAACCAGTTTAGAAACCGCATAGGTTATTCTTGAGAATTTTGAACAGCAAATAAAATAACTAAACTTACCCTCTTGCATAGTCAAATCGCCAAAAGCTGTATATCCTTGTTCCATGGCGACGCTTCTTAGCCCATCCACTACAAACCCTCTGGTAAGTGCGACAATCGGGTATGCAACAGGCAGCCAGCCCAGCACTGCGAAAGTGACCCAGAAAGTGTTTTCAACAATCCTGTCGCTCATTATATCTAAAACCGCACCTAATTTGGACGTTTCATTAAATTTCCTTGCAATGTACCCGTCAACTCCGTCGAGTGAAAATGCGATTACAGTGAGTACAATTGCACAAATATATGCGTAAGAATTGTGACTAAACAACAATGAAATTGAAATAAATACTAACAAAATCCTGAAAATCGTGATAAAATTTGCCATACTGCCTCCTCTTCTATACTATTTTTCTAAATATTTTATTATCTCATTTATAAAATATTTGCTGTCGGTAATTAACACTTTATCTGATTGGCTCATAAAAAACCCCCTTATTAACGACTTCGTCGTGGAAAAAATAGTTACGGCTTAGCTCGCTTTTTGTCATGGGGTGTATGTCTATAAAAACATCCTCCTTGTAGTTCAAAAGGCTTATTAATTTGTATAGCTTTGTTTCAATATCGTCATTGATTTTTTTAAAAAGACCTATGATGTCTATATCGCTATCCGGCGTGAAATCCCCACGAACCTGAGAACCATAAACATAAACACCAATAAAATCCGGAATCAATTTTGATAATTCCTTGTTTAATTTTTTAATAACTTTTTCAACTTTTTTATTCATTTTCGTATTATAACTTATTTTTTCAATCTTGACAAGGCGAAATTAAATTCGTCCAATTTTTTGACCCCTTCACCCAGCATTATTTTTTCTGCTTCTTCCAAAATTTTGACGACCCTAAATCCGTTTTCCCCGTCTGAGCGTGCCTTTTTTCCGGTTTCACAGCAGCTTATAAAATGCTGGCACTCAAGTTTTAGCGGTTCTATCTCCAGATAATCCAGTCGGATATTTGTTGAAGCTCCTGCAGCGAAGTTATCAAAAATTTGAAGTTTGTTTTCCGCAACCGTATCATCCAGTATCGCGGTTGCCTTAGTTCCTCTTACCATAAGTGTCACGTGTTTTTTAGGCGTAATCCAGCTGTCCGAAATGTGTGCGATAAGACCATCTTCAAACTCAATTCCTATATGTGTAATGTCCATAATTTCGTTCCTGTCGGAAGAACAACCGACGGCCGAAATAACGTTCTTAGGCTCTTTCCCCGTAACGTAGCTAATCATTGACACGTCATGCGGTGCCAAATCCCACATAACACTTCTGTCATTTTTAAAATAATTAACGTTTAGTCTGTCACTTTGGGCATAAACAAGTTCGCCCAAGACTCCTTCGTCTATAAGCATTTTAAGTCTGTTGACCGCCGGATGGTACAAAAGCAAATGCCCAACCATCAAGACTAAATTTCTATCGTTTGCTAAATTAGTCAAATCTCTTGCCTCTTCGGCAACTGTAGATAAAGGCTTTTCAACGTAGACATTTTTTCCGGCCAGAAGCATTTCTTTGACTAATCTGTAATGCATATGGCTTGGTGTAACAACCGCAACGCCGGTTATTTCAGGGTTTTTTAAAATGTCGTTGAAATCTTTGGTAGTTTTGACCCCATTATATTCTCGGGCAACTTTTTTTAAGTTTTCTTCGTCAATATCACAAACCGTGTCCAAAACATTCAGGTTATAGAAGTTTCTGACAATATTTCTGCCCCAAACCCCGCATCCTATTACAGCTATTTTTTGTTCACGCATTTTTTCTCACCTTCTGATATATATTATAATACAAGATTTTCCTTTAAGTAAACTTAATTTAAACTTTTAATACAAAAAACCTCTTCGTCTTTTTTAATTTCGTAAATTCCAAGACTTTCAACAAAATATCGGGGATTTTTTACCAGCGAATATCTCTGCTTGAACGTTGAAAGACAAATTATTTTGTCTTTCAATCCGAGTTTATTGAGCATTAACAGAGTTTTTAATTTTTCCGTAATTTCATTATTTTTGGAATAAGTTTCAATGCTGATAAGAAAGTTGACCCGAAATTTTTTGTCATAATATCTGTTTTTTAAATTTAGGATAACCTTTTCTATATCAAGGATTACTCCGTCTACTTTTTGAAAATTTTCGAAATATAATAAAAGCCCGTCCTCTAAAGTTCTTCGCTGGGGTTGAAGTTTTTCTGCGATAATTTTAGAAAAATCCGCCAAAATTTCTCTTTGTTTTTCCTCAATCCCGACGGCCGCATCTTTATTGAAAAAACTGTCTTTTGACAAATTTAAGGCAGTAAATTTTACTAAAATTAAAAAATTGTTGTTTTTATGTTCACTGATTAAATACTGCTGTTCAAGTGTCAGATTAAAAATGCTTTCAACCTTTTTTTTGAGAAAATTATAAATTGAATCATATTTTTTTTCAATAAGGTCAACATCTTCAATGACAAACCTTAATCCCCAAACAATGAATAGCAGAACAAAAGTTGCAATTAAGAAGGAAAAATCTATTGCAATTTCATCAACTTTAACCGTCCTGAAATAGAAAATATGAACGATATTTTTTATCCCCTCAAAAAACGGGGCAAACGGTTTGATAAACGTTGCTTCTCCAAGCTGAAACAACCAGTACAAAATTATGAAAAATGACAGAAAAACCAGCAAAACCTGAATAAATTTCAGGAAATTGACAAAGAATAAAAAGAGTTTTTTGCCTAATTTATAAAACAATTATCTATTAACCTCACATTATCCACCCTAAGTGCAATTAATACAAGTGTGTCGGAATCTGCAACCGTTTTGTTTTCAAGCGTTTCCCTGTCTACAAATTCCAAATATTCAAGTTGATGATGTTCATTCAAAAACGAAAATGCCGTCTCGCAAAGAGCGTTAACATCCATAATTCCCTTGTTATAGCATGCTTTTATATTGGAAAGAATTTTGCTCAAAACCAGAGCTTCCCTTCTTCCATCCTCCGACAAATATTTATTTCTGGAGCTGAGAGCAAGTCCCTGTCCATCTCTCACAATCGGACAGGCAACTATTTCAACTGGAACATTCAAATCTTTTACCATTTTTTTAATGATAATAAGCTGTTGGGCATCTTTTTGCCCAAAAAATGCACTGTCGGGTTGAACTATGTTGAAAAGTTTCATTACAACCGTACAAACCCCGTCAAAATGCCCCACACGTGATTTGCCGCAGAGTTTATTTGAGTAAAAAAACGGGGGTGCGATATAAGTTAGAAAATCGTTTGACATAATGTTCGCATCAGGATACATCTCCGCCGGTGTCGGGGCAAAAACAATAATCTCACATTTATCCCCTCCTGCTTTTTTGCATAGTTCAAGGTCTGCCTCAATATTTCTCGGATACTTTTCCAAATCCTCCGAAGGCCCGAATTGAATCGGATTTACAAAAACCGAAACAACCGTTTTATCACAAATTTCAACACTTTTTTTGATAAGGCTCAAATGCCCCTCGTGCAAAGCACCCATAGTAGGCACCAAACCTACTTTCAGTCCGTCCCTTTTCCATTCTGATACTTTTTTTCTTAATTCTTCAATTTTTGTTTCTAACATTGCTCAATACCGTTGGTTGTATGAATTTCGAGTTGCTTCAACTCTTCTTCCGAAAGCTTAAAAACTTCTTCTTCTGAGGGAAACTTGCCATTTTTGACTTCTTCCACGTACTGTTTGGCACTGTTTTGGATGAGTAAGCTTAAATCTGCATATTTGCGGGCAAATTTTGGCGTAAAATCTGAAAACTTGCCAAAAACGTCATCCGACACCAAAATTTGCCCAGAACAATATCTTCCGGCACCGATTCCGATTGTCGGAACAGTTAAATTATCGGTAATATATTTGGCACTTTCTTCAGGCACCATTTCAAGAACGATTGCAAAAACCCCTGCTTTTTCAAGGTCTTTCGCCTGTTCAAGAATTTCCAGAGTGGTATTAAAAGTTTTCCCCTGAATATTGTAACCTCCGATTGTGTTCAAAAATTGAGGTGTAAATCCCAAGTGTCCAATCACCGGAATACCGGCTTGAACACAGCGTTCAACTACCTCTAATATGTATTTTCCCCCGCCTTCGATTTTTACCGCCCTTGCACCGGCTCTAACCATTTCTCCGGCGTTTTTAACGGCTGTTGCAATATCACTGTGATAACTCATAAAGGGCATATCAGTTGCAACCAAGGCCCTTGCGGCTCCTTTTGCGACAGCTTTTGTGAAGATAAGCATTTCTTCCATTCCGATAGAGTGGGTCGTCTCATAGCCCAAAGCAACCATCGCCAGAGAATCGCCTATTAAAACAATGTCAACACCGGCCTCGTCTAAATATTTAGCCGTAGAATAATCGTAGGCGGTCAAAGCTGTAATCTTTTGGCCGTCATTTTTAAGTTTTTGAATAGTTTTAACACTAATTTTCTTGTTCACTTGTTCACCTAATCACCTTTACGCCTATACCAATGATAAATCGCTCTTGCGACTCTGTTCGAACTGTGTCTTACAAGTCCTTCTTTGCTTTCTTCAATCAATCTTTTGGAAACAATTCTCACCCCTGATTTTTTAATATTTTCAACGTCAAGCTTGACAGGGAAGGAATTTGCAGCCTTGTATTTTAGTGCCAAATTTTTCGGCAGGCTGTCGTTTACAAGAACAGCATCCATAATCCGGCTATTGCCGGCATGTTCGATTATAGCATCAATGTGGCCCGAAACGCTGTAATCATCTGTTTCACCCGGTTGGGTCATTATATTGCAAACATATATTTTTTTTGCCTGCGAAAGAGCTATTTCCTCAGCGATTTCTTTAATCAACAAATTCGGAATGACGCTCGTATAAAGACTTCCAGGCCCCAGAATTATTAAATCAGCTTCTTTGATTGCCGCAATGGCATCTTCAAGCGGTCTGCAGTCTTTTGGGTCCGTGGATAATTTTTTAATTTTGCCGTGAGCCTCCGGAATGTTGGATTCTCCCCTTATAATCCTGCCGTCCTCAAGTTCGGCAACCAGCTTCATATCATCAAGTGTTGACGGCAAAACACGCCCCCTGATTGAAAGGACATTAGAAGATTCCTTCACTGCCCTAACCATGTCTCCTGTGATGGAACAAAGAGCGGTTAAAAATAAATTTCCGAAACTGTGGCCCTCAAGTCCTTCGCCTGTTTTGAAGCGGTACTGAAATAATTTTGTAACTAAATCTTCGTCATCTGCAAGTGCCGCTATACAGTTTCTGATGTCACCCGGCGGCAAAACTCCCATTTCTTCCCTCAAACGGCCGGAACTTCCGCCGTCGTCGCCCACTGTAACTATTGCAGTTATGTTATTCGTAATTTTTTTAACCCCTTTTAAAAGCATTGAAAGTCCGGTACCTCCACCGACTGCAACAATCTTAGGCCCCCTGTTTAATTTTCTTCTTCTGTACAGTGCTTCAAGAATGGTTCCCTTTTCTTTACCGTTATTCAAATCCAGCATAGATAAATTTGTTTTTTGCCAGCCCTTGAAGAAAATAAACGCACCAAATACGGCCACGAAGGCACCTACAATTCCGGAAGGAGCTCTCTCGGCAATGTTTCTTATGAGTTCCATGGTAAAATAAACCGGACGCATGTTGAATATAATCATTGTTCCCAGAAGAATAAGCAATGAGCCGAAAAAAATCATTGCAAACCACCTTTTAACCTGTAGTCCGGGCAAAAGCCACCCCGCATTTTTTGGCATTTTTATATCTCTGGAAAATAAATTTTTCATTATCGCACCTTTGTTTTTGTTAAACGGTTGAAAGGTTTGGGTTTAAGTAACCATTCAACTAAATCAAGCCCAGCCCGAGCTTTCTGCTTTACTGTAACTAACCGGCTTCGGCACGATTAATTCATTTGCTTTTTTGATTAATTCGAGGGAATTCTCCCTATTGGAAAAATGGATTGTATCTGCTTTTATGACACTAAATCTGTTTGCATTATTGCTTATCTGAGAGCTTTTAATAAGTCCCTGAAGTCTTCTTATCAAAAGGTCAACATCGTTAATTTCATCCCCGTCATAATCAATCGTTCCATCAGCATTATAAGTCTTATTCAGTTTAATTTCCTGAGCTGTCGGAAGTTTTACAAATTCGCCGACTTTTGAAATAATATCGCCCGAAGCCCCGACATAAACAAGCCATTGAGAACATTTTTTGATTGCTTTTGCGATTGCACATGAGAATGTGAAATTTTCGCTTGCCAGTCTGTACATGGCTCCATGCGGTCTTACGTGTTCAATTTCAAGTCCGTAAGCCTTTGCAAATGACATTAATGCTCCTACCTGATAAATAACAAGGGTTTCAACTTCTTCTTCCGATAAGTTCATCATCCTTGAGCCAAATCCCTGAATGTCATTAAAACCAATATGTACACCGATTACAACATTTTTATCTTTTGCCTTTAAAAGTGCATTTTTTATGGCACTCGGGTCACCGGCGTGAAATCCGGCCGAAATGTTCACGGAACTTACGTAGTCCAACAAATCAAACTCTTTATCATTTTTGTAAACCCCGAAACTCTGTGCCAAATCGCAGTTAAAATCAAACGAAGGCACATTCTTGATGTTATTGTCGAATTTGCTTGAATTATCCAAAACTTCTTGCATGTGTAACCCTCTGAATTTTGTAACATCCCTATTATACCCGCTAAAGATATTTAATCCAGTTCTTAATAAAAGATTAATAAGGGAAGGGGTAGGTATGGAGGGTTGAAAGGTTGGTTGAACGGCTTTTTACGAAGTGATTAAGTGACTGGGTGATTAAGTGATTAAGTGCAACAAAAAAATTAAAACTTTCCTTTTCCCGTCTTCTAGTTGATAAGTCGATGAGTCGATAAGTTGAAGGTTCGAACGGTTCAATTACCAATTTCCAATTTCCCATTTTCCCCGCTAATAGCTCATCTGCCAGCCTTCGTCGATGATACGGCCGGGGCAATAGAAACCCTGTTTATCCGTTCCGCCGTTATATCCGTAATCACAATAGTGGTTGGATTTCCAGTAAATATATTTGGCTCCCCCAACAGGATATAAGGCAGGTCCATTAGTATTGTCAATTACAAATCTAAATATATCACGCCCAAAAGCATTGGGTTTTTTGAGTCCGTTTACATCAATGAAAACAGCACTCATACACATTTTTGTTAAAGGACCGCCACTTGGAGTGCCGCAGCCTAAATATGGGATAGCAAGTTGAATAGCCATACCATCTGCTGTTATAAACCTGTAATAGCCTGTCCCGTCATACCCGCTTGTCTTATTGGTGCCATCAAAATTGAGTGCAACCGTATCCGAAAAACAGCCTGAAGTTGTCGTATCACAGTTTTTTACTACTTTAAAATACTTAGCTATTTTATCTCCCATGGTTTTTAAATCATTCGAATCAAAGAAACAGCTCAGATCGCCTATGCAGCCACCGTCGTTAGCCATTTGCACAAGTGCTTGATTCCAGTTTGAGTAAGCTTTTTGAAAGCCCGTGACATAAATCTGCTTTTGCGTATTTGCTACCAAGGTCGGGATTGTATATTCAGCCACAACTCCGATTATACCAAGCACAATAAGTACTTCGGCGAGAGTGAAAGCGGGTTGAAAGGTCGATTTTTTAGCGTCGTTGCGAGGAGAAACAAAGTTTCGACGCGGCAATCCAAAAAAACATTTACAAAAATTTTTCAACTCTTTACCCTTTCTAAATTTTATCCGCCGGAATTATTATAGTTTATTTTCGGAGAAAAGGCAAGCAGGAGTTACAAATTTTCAAAAAGTATTTTGAACGCAAGTGCGATGAGGATTGCCCCACCTGTAATTTCCAAATTCCTCGTTGGGAATTTTTTAAATAAATATCCGCTCCAAAAACCGAAAAGTGAATTAATAAAAGTTACAATACCGATTATAATCGCAGGAAACCAAATTTCTGTTTTTGTAAAAGCGATTGAAACACCGGCCCCGAGTGCATCAATGCTTGTGGCAACGGAAACCAATAAAATATAGTTGAAACAGAGATAACATTCGGGTTTTTCTGCTCCGGAACCATCATTATATTTTATCCCGTCTTTAATAAATTTTGCACCCAACAAAACAAAAATTCCGAACACAATCCAGTGGTCGTAAGGTTCGACGTATTTATTGACACTCTGTGCCAAAAAATATCCGACAACAGGCATTAAAAACTGAAAAAATCCGACCGAGGATGCAAGCATCAGGGAATTTGCCCGTTTGTTTCGGGTAAAAATAAGCCCGTTTGAAAAAGACACAACACATGCGTCGATTGATAGTGCTATAGCTAGTATTAGAATGTCTACTGTATTCATTTAGTTTATAAGGTCTCTTTTCACTTCTAACGCCTCACTTTACTATTACTTCCACTTCAAAAAATCTTTTCCACGGGAACTTGTATTTGATTTGAGGTTTTATTTCAAGAATTTTATCCAGCCTTTTTTCATAAGGAGTCATTAATTTTTTCAAACTCCTGACATCTGGCCTGTTTTCTTTCCCTTTTCCCGTTAAAATCTGCCGAACATTCGCCTGATATGCCCAATCGTCCAAAAATTTCGTAATATGAAGCTTCTTAAACGCCTCTTCGTTAAAATCTTTCTTTTTGGTAAAAAATTTCACAACTCCCGTACAAATTAAGCTTCCCAAAGTATTAGCACTCGTGTTCCATGCACTGTAGCCGTAAAAATCGGGGCCAATCCCATTTTTTTCAAGGTTTTTTAAAAGTGTCTGTGCAAACTTGTTGTCAGCTCCGTTTGCAAACCTGACGTCAGCTATCATATAGGGCTTTTCAGGCAAGCTTAGCTTGCCTGAAAAGCTCTTAGTCTTAACCTTCATAACTATTTCGCCCTGCTTTTCTTCAAAATTATTAACAAGCAGTACAAGGTCTGAATCTTTTTCGTCAGAAATCCGGCAACCGCTGAGTTCGAGCTGTGCAAAGGTGCTTTTTTCGATTGAAATGTCCTCGTAATTTGATATTAAATCTTTGTGTTCGGGTGCCAAAAATTTTGGAGAAATTTTTGGCACCGCTTTGTTAAAATCACATACGGCAAGGGCCAACAATGTCAGCGGAATTTCATCCGCACCGGCCTTAACATAAACGGACTTACTTGGGGCGGACTTATTTGGGGCGGTAAGATTTTTTTCCTTAATCATTCTTTTTAAGACTTCCGCTTCAAGTACGTTAAGTCCATACTCTGCACAATCATCCTTAGAAAAAACAAGCGTATCAAATATATTGTCCTTAAGCCAACCCAGATACATTTTATTTATTTCAAAATTTCTTTGTCTTGTGGCCAGATAATCACTTAGAATTTCTTCCGGAATATCGTCTGTTTCGGCACCTTCTTTGTGAAAATTGTAGGAATATTCGAAGATTTTTTTGCCGTACTTATTCCAGTATTCTTTTTCTTCTTCGTTAAAATTGTTATTTGAAATTCTCATTATGCTTGAAAAAGCGTAAACTTTTTTACATTTATTTTTTAATCTGCCCTTAAATTTATCCAGTCTTAATTTGATGTCTTCGGCCGAATTTTTGCATCTTCTTGAGGGGATTAGTCCGCCGTAGGCGATTGTATCGAGCGACACAATTACCGCATCTACTTTTTTAAGCCCCGCAAGCCAGTCCAAAATCCCTTCTACGTCGGCGGCCGAGCGAAGTCCCCCTAAAAGTTTTCTGTCCGGCAAAAAAAGTTCCAAAGAATTATCAATGGCAACTATTTCTTTTGGCAAATTATAGCAGACCGGACGGTTGTCGATTGGAATTAAAGCTATTTTCATGCGATACCTTCATTACTTATCGGTTTTGTCTAAAAACAAATTAATTGCCTCTTTAAAATCTTTTGGGCTTTCCAAAGTTTTGTCGTAGTCGATTTCATCGAGTTTGGCGTTGCTTTTCAGGACAAATTTTTTGTAAAATTTTAGCCCGAAAAATATTGCCAACGCAGAAACCAACACACCCGCCATGGCAACAAAAAACTTAAAAAATGCGTATTTGAATCCTGTTTTTTCCATATGCGTAAGCCCGTATGCATTTTTTTCGGGAATTGTCGCAGGTTTTAAAGCGTTTTTAGGCGTTACCTGCTCCTGAACGGCAGGAGGCTGAGTTGTCTGTGTATCCTGTGCAAAGCTTTTAAGACCGCAAAAAAGCGGTATTGAAAGCATTAATGCCAGAATTAACATTAAATTAAGTATTTTCGGATGTTTCTTCATTTTGCACCTCAACATTCGTTGTAACTGATTTTTTTGAAGTATTTCTGTTTGGTCTTCTAACCGGTTTTTTAGGTTTTTCTTCGGGTTGAACTGGTGAAAGCTCGAAGGGCTGAAGGACTGAAAGGCCCTCTTCCCCCTTCCCAGTCACCTGTTCCCTGTTTCCTGTTTCCTGTTCTCTGTTTTCTATTTCCTGTTTTGGCTGCTCCTGATTTTCCACAGGGAATTTTTCTCTGCCTCTGTTGCGGCTAAATTTGTTTCTTCTGTTATTGCGATTTCTGTTTTCCTGTGGCTGCAGGCTGCCTTCAGAAAGAGGGTTATTTTGCTCATCTGCCTGTTGATTAAAGCCGGCGTTATTTTTCTTAAAATTGCCTGCCGCAGGTTTTAACTTTGCCGGTTTTGCATGGTATTCCCCTTCAGAAGTAGGTGAAGCAAATTTAAAATCTTCCATCATGTACCCGCTTCCCTGACAATGCGGACATTTTTTGGTGAAAAGTTCAGACAAACTTTGGCCCTGCCTGTGTCTTGTAAGTTCAACGAGGCCCAAATCAGATAATTGCCCGATTTGAGGTTTTGATTTGTCAGGTTCAATGGCAAGTTCAAATTCCTCCAGAATAGCCAACTTGTCCATACGTGAAGTCATATCGATAAAGTCAACGATAATCATACCGCCGATGTTTCTCAAACGCAATTGCCTTGCTATTTCTTGAACCGCTTCTTTATTTGTTTTAAGTATTGTTTCATCCTGAGTTGCGGAGCTGGTAAATTTTCCGCTGTTTACGTCAATAACCGTAAGTGCTTCCGTGGTCTGGATGTATAAATAACCGCCGGAAGAAAGGTTAACCTTCGTTTGAAGTGCAGCTTTGATTTCTTTTTGAACATCGGCCGCAATTAAAAGCGGTTCTTTACCTTTATACAAAGTAATTTTAATATTCTTACTCATATGCCAGTTTTGAAGCAGCTGCTGAACTCTGTTCAGAGCAAATGCAGTATCAACAACAATTTCTGAAATATCGTCAGTGCAAGCCTCCCTCAACACCCTGTACAAAATGTCTTGATCTCGGCAAATTAAACTCGGAGGCTTCAAAGTGTCAGCGGAAGTTACAATATTATTCCATTTTTCCAGCAAAACTTCTAAATCTTCCTGAATGTCGGCTTCTAATTGGCCTGCCGCTTCTGTTCTTACGATAACACCCACTCCAACCGGTTTCAAAAGGTTTACTATCGATTTTAAGCGAGCCTTTTCCTTCACACTTTCTATCTTTCTGCTCACGTTAATCCCTGTTTCGTTAGGGATAAGCACCAAAAATCTTCCCGGAAGACTTATTTCGGTTGTAACTCTTGGTCCCTTGTGTCCCGTAGGTTCTTTGACAACCTGAACCACAATTTTTTGTTTGGGCGAAAGTTTGTCCTTCAATCCGCCCTTTCCTACGATGTCCTGTGCGTGTAAAAATCCCATTTTGTCCACGCCGACGTCAACAAATGCAGCTTCAATACTCGGTAAAATGTTTTCAACCGTTGCCAGATAAATGTCGCCTAATAAAATCTGGCCTCTGTGAACGAAAAATTCCTGTACTTTTTTTCCGTCCATAATCGCTGCAATATTATCGCGTTCTGCGATAATAATTTTCTTTCCTGTTTTTTCCATAAAAATCCTATTCTTTCTCGCAAGCAACTTTGCTTGCAACTATATTTAAACTCTATATCTGTTTGACATTTTCATCGAAAAACTTTGTTCTCTTAATGTCAAACAACACGTCGGGGGATATGATTTTCATCAAATCATCCGCTCTAAGTGCAGGGATATCACTACCCTGACCGGTTTTTAAAACTATGAACAAACTCTCATCATCAAATCTGTAAGATTTAATCGATGGTTTTATGTTTGTTGTCTTTAAAAATCCTTTTTTGTTTTTCTTCGTCAGTAAAATTTCATCAGAAGATAAAACTCTATCAACATTATACCGCAAAGTTTCAAATTTTAGAATAGCCCCCTTAAAAAGTTTTATTTCATACTCCGCCCATTGTACAGTATTGTCAATTGCTTTAGCCGATTTATCAAGTTTTACAATACTTATTATTTTACAGCCTTCAGGCAAAACTTCCTCCAGTTTTAGCTGTAAATCCTCAATTTTCAGGTCATCATAAATCTCCACATCAACCAGTTCACAGCCGCTTTCTGCAAAAAGCGGCAAAGCCACACCCAGCGATACTTTCATGCTCGGGTTAAACCCCTGCGAAAATGCGATATTCAGTCCTGATCGGGCAAGTGCTTTCAAAAAAGTATTTTGCCAATCAAGATGGGAGAAGTAACGCAAAATGCCGGTTTTTGTGAGCTTTATGCGGTATTTGGAGGGAATAGGTAATTGGGAATGGGAAATAGAGTTTTGATTCTTTTCCCTATTTCCTATTTCCAATTTCCTGTTATATGGTTTATCCATAACCTTCTTGGTCTTGAAGCTTTTGCACACTCCGCAGTTTACACAGCCCGATTCGCAGGATTTATTTGTTTGGTTTTTGAGGGCATCTTTATATTCTTTGATTAACCAATCTTTGTCAACTCCGATGTCAATAAAATCCCATGGCAGATTTTCTTCGGTTTTGTATTCTTTTTGAGCCAATCCTTCAAGCGAAATTCCCAGCTCTTCGGCAGTTTCTCTCCAAATATTTTTGTCGAAATGTTCCCCCCACGCATCCAAATAGCAGCCTTTCTGCCGGAGCTTTTCTATATAATCACTCAATGACTCGTCCCCACGGGTTAAAACCGCCTCTATTTGGGATACAGATTGTTCGTGATAATTTATTTTTAAGCCTTTGATATGCTTGGTTTTGTCTTTTAAATAATGAATTCTATCCGTAACTTCCCTCAAATCGGCTTGACCCGCCCACTGAAAAGGCGTAAAGGGTTTCGGAACAAAAATCGAAAGCGTACATGTTATATCAAGCGAATGTTTAAGCCCTTTTTCCTTCTTTAATAATTTTGTACGGTACTTTATTTTTTCAAGTAAATTCGCCATCTCGTCAACATCTTCAAGTGTTTCCGTCGGAAGCCCGATGATAAAATAAAGTTTAATCCTTGACCAGCCGTTTTCATACAAAGTCAAAACCGCATCTAAAATCTGCTCTTCCGTTATATTTTTTCTAATAACGTCACGAAGCCTTTGGCTTCCGGCCTCGGGTGCAAGTGTCATTGTGGATTTTCGCACACTTTGAACCAAATTTGCCAACTCCAGATTAAACCCGTCAATCCTCTGGCTGGGAAGTGAAACAGAGATTTTTTTCTTGTCAAAATTAACCGCTAATTCTTTAATAACCTCTTTGATATTTGAATAATCATTTGAAGAAAGCGAAAGCAGGGAATATTCGTCGTAACCTGTATTTTTGACCAATTCTTTTGCTATTTTTACTATGTCTTTAGCGTTTCTTTCACGAACGGGCAAATTTACATGCCCCGGCTGGCAAAATCTGCACATTCTCCCGCATCCCCTGCGGATTTCGACAATCGCCCTGTCATGTATTGAGGATGAAAACGGTATAGGATAAGTCTTTAGTGCGTTTTTGTAATTAATTTGGACAATTCTTTTTCTAACTTTTTGTGGATAAGCCAGAGTGAAAACTCCCTCGATTTTTGATATTTTTTTAATTTTTTCTTCCCTTGAAAGCCCTTGTGCTTTAGCCTCTTTTATCACTTCGCAAACCTCCAAAATAACCTCTTCGCCGTCGCCGATTAAAAATGCGTCAACGAATTTTGCAAGCGGCAGCGGGTTATAGGCACAAGGCCCGCCCGCCAAAATTATCGGTTCATCTCCTTGCCTTTGGCTTGATTTTATGTTTATCCCCGCCATTTCCATCATCGCAAGCACCGTCGGGTAAGAAAGCTCATATTGAAGCGAAAATCCGATTAAATCAAAGTCTTTTAAGGGCGTTTTACTCTCCAGAGAGTAAAACGCCTTTCCTGATTTAACCAAATTATCTTTAAAATCAACCTCGGGTGCGTAAACTCTGTCCGCCATAAAATCCGGACAATCATTTACAAGCCCGTACAAAATTCTCTGGCCGAGGTTGCTTATTCCGATTTCGTATTTATCGGGAAAAGCAAATGCAACAGTAACTTTTGCCTCGTCAGGGCTTTTATTGTATGACAAAAATTCACCGCCAACGTACTGGTATGGTTTGTTGCAGTTGTATAAAAGTTCATGGTATTCTTCAAAAAATGTTTTCATAATGGTCGAATGGTTGAACGGTCGAAAGGCTTAATGGCTTAAAGGGTGAATGGCTTTTTACGAAGTGATTAAGTGACTGGGTGATTAAGTGATTAAGTTCAACAAAAAAAATTAAAACTTTTCTTCTCACGTCTCACCTCTCACGTCTCACGTTTTCCCCTTCCCAATTCCCAATTCCCAATTTCCTTTTCCGTTTTCCGTTTCCCCTCTCCCTTTTCCCGTTCACGCTAAATCCTCTGGAAAGTATTTATCTATCTCTATAATTATCCCACTTAGTGTGTTATTTTCAAATGCCTTGATGAAGTTGAACAGCTGGTCATTTGACACATCATAATTATACAAAACGATTTCGTCATCAATGTTTCGCATAACTCTCACAATATAATGGCATTTTTCGGCGTATTGCTTCAATTTTTCCACATTGAATTTTCTTCCGTTATTGTCCCTGTCAATTCTGACATAATTAAATCCGGCAAAAAATTTCACTCTTTCTTCGTGTTCGGAAGGCATAGAGTTATTGTGTTTTGAAAAAATATTTATAACTTTTCTGTTAATTTCATCTGTCATGTCTTAATTTAACAACATTTTTTATAAAAAGTCCAGTATGTTACAAAGTGGTTAAATTTAGAAAACTTAACAAATGGGTTTTTTACGGAGATATAATGTATAATATACGAGATGATATATTAGTAAACGATAAACAGAGGAATGGAGTCATATGCTGCCTATAATTACAGAAGAACATTCATCTTTAATCTTTGCGGAGATTTTTCAAGACGTCCATGCGTGGCGAAAAAAAATGATACATTACATTAAGGAAGAAAACCCCGAAATTAACACTGCAATTATTGAAGCCGCCAATCATACCGACTTAGACCCCAAGGCCGTTGCTCTCGGTGCTTATATGACCTACATTCTGCTTGAAGCAGCCATGAAGGATGAGGATATGACTCTGGGTACTTCAGAAGAAGGTTAATTTCCTGACTTATTTTATTTTACCTAACAGAGTTGTTATTCCGAGCCGTTTTTTACACACCTTGAATAAATCTTTTATAGCTTCTTCTATAACTTCATTGCAATTTTGCCTCAAATAGGAATTATCGGCTGTTTCCTTTGCTCTTTTGCCGGGAAGGAGTGTATATACCTTATTGCGAACAACTATTACGTCAACACCACCGTAATCATGACCTTCTCTGTAGCCGCGGCCCTTAATTATAACTTTTCTGATTTCGGACCCTTCCCGCATTATCTCTGAAAAAAATTCTTTGGATACCTTTTCTGCCGACTGGATAATTTTTTTACCCAAATTATATTTTTCAAAACTTCGCCTGTCAAATGTCATTGTTACTTTTTGAGGCTTCATGTCAGGTTAATTCCTTTCCGTTTTTGCCTACACTAGATTTACAATCCTTTTTTTTGATTTTCTAAAAAATCCACCAACGTTTAATCGAACTCTTATCCCATTCGCCGTTTTTGCCCTTGGTCATAACCTCAAAGCATTTTTGTTCCCCTGTACGAGTTTGATTAAATATTCTGGCTTCCCCGTTATGGAATATACAGGTCTGTTCTTTAACCCCCTCTCTACTTATTTTATTGCGGCATCCGGGAATTACAGTTTTAGAAACCAACTGCCCGTTTTTAAAAACTTTTGTTACCAATGTTCCTTTCAGCGTTTCCCCAACCATATATCTCATTTTTGGATCAACTTTTAACATTAACATAAAAACCTACACTTTCTTTTTTTAATACTACAATATTCATAAACCTTGTGAAAAATAAATTTGCTGCTTCAAACAGAAAAAATTAACATTTCTTAATCTTAAGGGCCGTCGAGCTTGCTCGACGGCCCTTAAGATTTTAATATTACTGTTTTTTCTTTCTTGATTTTTTCTTTTTAGGACCCTTCGCGGCTTCTTCGGAAGATTTTTTTGATTTTTTTCCGGTGCCGGTTTTGCCTGCAGTTTTTTCCTTTTCGGCCTTAACTTTGGCTTCTTCTTCCGCTTTAATCAATGCCTGCAGTTCTGCCTCATCCTTCGCCCTCAAAACAGGGATGGAAAGCATCAGAGCCATTTGTTCGCCTTCTTGTTCAAAGCTTAATTCCAGTGCCTCTTTGTCCATTTCAACGTATTTTGAAAGCACATCAATCATTTCACCTCTCATCCTTTCAAGAAGAAAAGGTGTTAAATTCGTTCTGTCCTGCATCAAAACAAGCTTGAGGCGGTTGCACGCAACCTCTTTTAAATTTTCTTTTTCAGGCGGGGCTTGAAAAAATCCCGCCAATTTTCTATATAAATCTGTAAATATCTCTTTCATGCCTTTTGCTCCTTACCAAACAGCCCCGCAAAGAACTTTTTTATTTTTGCTACGAACCCCTTTGGTTCATCAATGTCAAGAAAATCAACTTCTTCACCCATAATTCTTTTTGCCACATTCTGATAAGCCTGTCCGGCGAGGGATTTTTCATCGTTAACAATCGGCTCGCCTTTGTTTGTTGAAGTAATTACCCCGACATCTTCCGGAATTATACCGATTAAAGAACAAGACAAAATATCCACGACATCGTCAACACTCATCATATCATTGGACTGTACAAGTTTTGGACGTACTCTGTTTAAAAGCAGTTTGTAAGATTCAATTTCTTCTTTTGCTTCCAGAAGCCCGATAATTCTATCCGCATCACGCACAGCAGACATTTCCGGAGTTGTAACAACAATTGCCTCAGTCGCACCCGCAACAGCATTTTGAAATCCCTGTTCAATCCCCGCAGGGCAGTCAACTATGATAAAATCATTTTCCTCTTTCAATTCGTCGCAAATCGATTTTAATTGCTCCTGATTAATCGAACTTTTATCACGTGTCTGAGCCGCTGCCAGCAAGCACAGGTTAGGGTTTTTCTTATCCTTAACTAAAGCCTGTTTAAGTTTACAACGTTCTTCGACCACGTCTATTATTGTGTAAACTATCCTGTTTTCAAGTCCCAAAAGCAAATCCAAGTTTCTTAACCCGATATCAGTATCTATTAAGACAACTTTTTGGCCCGCTTTTGCAAGTGCAGTGCCGATATTTGCACTGGTCGTCGTCTTGCCGACTCCGCCTTTTCCTGATGTAATTACTATTACTCTGCCAGTCATTGTTGCTCCTTTTTTGGGTTAAAGGCTTAAAGGGTGAATGGGTTAAAGGTTAGTTGTTAAAATTATTCACCCTTTCACCTGTTCACCTATTCACTCATCTTATATATAACTATTTCTCTGTTTTCTACCCGTGCTTCTTCCGGAGTGAACTCGCTTGACCTTTGTATAAAAGGTATGTTCATTGAATCCGGACGTCTTGCGTAAAATCCTGAAATCCTTAGCTGAATTGCGTTTACTTTTAATGCCCGAATTTTGGCCCAGTCGTTTCCTCTCGCTCCGGCATGGGCAATCCCGCCAAGCACACCCCAAACTGTAATGTCGCCTTTGGCAATTATTTCACTGCCGGGGTGGGCATCACCCACTAAAACAATGTTCCCGTCATAGCTCATGGTCTGGCCCGAACGAAGTGTTTGCTGTAAGTACAAAGTCGGAAGTTTGGATATTTCATGCTGGGCTATTTCTTTTTCGCTCAATTGCTCGTTTTCTTCATCAATCAGCTCTTCAAGCTTGCCTTCCGCTTCGATTTCTTCTTCGGTTTTTTCAACCACTTCTATTTTTTCTTCTTCATCCGCTTCTTGCTCTATCAATTCGTAAGAAAGCCCGTCTTTAGGCTCTCCAACCTCTGTTTCCTTAATCTCAAAATCTTCCGCATTAATTTCAGGAGTTTCAACCTCAATCTCATTTGAAAGCTCTGAAACAATTATCCCCAAATTTAAAGCAGAAAGTTCTGTCTGCTCGGAATTTGTATCCACAAAAGCAAGTTCCGAAACCATTGAATTTATTAAAGACTTTATGCTCAAAAGCTGGGACTGGCTCAAATCGATTTCACCCAATTTTAAACATATCTTTTTATTTCTCGCTTCGGGTATTTCCAAAATATTACTGAGTTCATAAATAATCTCGGATGCGTCTTTCGCATTACCCAAATCAATTATAAAACCATCCTCAACAAAACCTTTATTCATATTCCATCCTATTTAATTCGTTACATGAAAATTCTATCTTAAATATTTTTTATACACAAACGATTGTTTAGATTTATTGAGAAGTATTTTTCAAGGGGCATGCCTACGTCAATAAATTTTACATTTCTTAACGGAAAATGAGCGATTTCAGGGTCATGGAAACATGCGTCAATCATGCGTTTCCATGATTTGAAAGTCTACAACCATGGTATAGCTTGCGATATATCATGGTTGATATACTTGAAATATAGCCCCCGAGCATGATTTGGTTGATTGTTTCAAAATGTAATATTGTGGCAAAAACCCCCTTGCAAAAACATTCTTAGTACTTATAATAGAATTAAAGCAAGGCTCAGTGAGACTCTTGGGGTAGTTGTAAAATATATGGCACGGAAGATAGCGGAATTTGTGTTTCCGCTTTGTAGTTCATGCCAAGGTCTAGTTTGATATATTGGAGGATGTTATATTGTTTAGAAGTCATGACATGGGTAGAGCTGTTGCGGTTAGAAGATGGACGCCCACAGCCCTGGACTGTTACAAGAGAGGCTGCAGCTGCAATGGTTGTTATTATAGCGACTTTTTTAGCGGCACTACGCAAAAATGCCAAATGAAAGCATCCGTACTAGAGTTAGTTAGAGTGATAGGAACTCCCGAGGTGGATTTGCAGCAAGTACTTCATGATTAAATGAACGGAAGCATGGAAAGATTTATTATTAGGCGAAATTTGGGGAAGTTTCGCCTTTTTTATTTGGACGAAAAGCCACTTTAATTTTTTTGAATATTGTTGTATACTGGGAAGGTATCAAATAAACGGAGGGAATTTATGCATATTTATGTAAACGGAAGAAACATAGAAATTACGGACGCAATCAAGGCTTACGTCAAGGAAAAAATCGGTAAAGTAACCACACATTACGACCAAATTCAGGGAATAGAGGTTGTTTTGTCTGTAATCAAAAACCCCGCAGCTTCAGGAAAACACGTCGCTGAAGTTACCTGCAAACTTACTTCCGGAGCAATCCACTGCGAAGAATCAGCGGATTCCATGTATGCAAGCATCGACCTTTTAGCGGATAAATTGGACAGACAGGTCAAAAAGTTTAAAGATAAAACTCTTTCCTCAAAAGACAAATCGGCTTCTATAAGAACGGAAAAATTAGAAGAAGAATCTGAGGAAGAAACAACAGAAGAAGCAGTAAGTGATTAACGGGAAAAAAGTTGTTGTAATAATGCCCGCCTATAACGCCGAAAAGACGTTGAAGCAGACTTATGAGGAAATTTACCATGACTTCGTGGATGAAGTCATCCTCGTTGATGACAATTCACGCGATAATACAAAAATTGTTTCCAAAGAACTTAATATAACCACGATTGTGCATAATGAAAACAGAGGTTACGGCGGAAACCAAAAGTCATGCTACAAAGCGGCATTGAAAGCTGGTGCGGATATTGTCGTAATGCTTCATCCTGATTATCAGTACACGCCAAAGCTAATTCCTGCGATGGTTTCGATGATAGCCTTCGGGGAATACGATGCCGTTCTGGCCTCTCGAATGCTTGGCGATTCGGCCCTAAAAGGCGGCATGCCTTTTTATAAATTTCTTGCGAATAAGTTTTTGACAGCCTTTGAAAACTTCTTTTTGGGCGAAAAATTGTCCGAATATCACACGGGTTTTAGGGCTTTCGGCAAAGAAGTTCTGGAGAAATTGCCTTTGGCCGACTGTGATGATGATTTTATTTTTGACAACGAAATTTTGGCTCTGCTTTTTTATTACGGATACAAAATCGGTGAAATTTCATGCCCGACAAAATACTTTAAAGAAGCATCTTCGATAAATTTTTCCCGCTCCTGCAATTACGGTTTGGGGGTTTTGAGCGTAAGTTTGAAATACTTTTTTGCAAAACACGGAGTTTTTCAATCAAAAATCTTTAAAAAAGACGCCAAAAAGCTTGATTTAACAGGCGAGTTGGAATATTTTTACAAGGAAAAAGGGAAACAGAAAACAGGGAACATGTAACTGAGAAGAGATTTTTCTGTCATTGCGAGTGGGTAAATGTTTTGACCCATGCTAAAGAGCGTTCGAGTCATTGCGAGGCGAGGGTTTTCGGCTATGTGTAAATTGTCCACCGAAGCAATCTATCCTATGGTTGCATGTTGGAAAGATTGCTTCGGAATGCAAACTTTTTCGTGTGCTTACAAGTCTCAAGCCTCGCAATGACGCGGCAAAGGAAGTTTTAAGCGTACCTATTTCTTGCGGAGATATTACCCATATTATTCTGCTGAGGTTTCAACAATTCTTATATAATCATCAAGAACCCCATTCGTATTATGTTTCCTCAAAATTTTAAGTGTTTCAGCCTTGCTCAAATCCTCATGACGGGCAATGATTTTTCCGAAATCCATAAATGCCTGACCTTCCTTAAGCTTAAGAGGAATTTCCAAGTGTTTAAAAGCCTTCGGTACAGCTAGTGCTGTTTTTTGTAAGTATGCTTCTGCAAAGCTAAAGCCAAAGCCAGCCTGACCGTTGTCCAAAGCGGGATAAAGATGTGACCGACCACTTTGAGTTTGAAGCAGGTGGAATTGTGCAATTGCTTTTTTATCTTTAAGTTTGTTTACACTGTCAAGATATTTTTTTGCAAAGCCAATCTGACCGTTGTCCAAAGCGGTATAAAGATGTGACCGACCACTTTGAGTTTGAAGCAGGTGGAATTGTGCAATTGCGTTTTTATCTTCAAGTTTGTTTACACTGTCAAGATATTTTTCTGCAAAGCCAATTTGACCTTTGTCCAAAGCGGTATAAAGATGTGACTGACCACCGTTATCTTGAAACAGGTGGAATTGTGCTTTTGCTTTGCTGTTTCCCACAGTATTCACTGCATCAAGATATTCAATTGGGGATTTTTCAAGTTTTTTATCAAGCATTTCACAAAGCAGTGATCGTCCATTTTCTTTATTTTGGTACAAAAACACCTTTTCTTTAACCATCTCCTCTTCATTAGCCAAATCTTTGATTAAATTTGAAAGAAGTCCTTCATCTCTTTTTGTAATTGCATTTGAAAAATCTTCTATAAATCTATTGGCTTTCAGCATAACTTCCGGAAGTCGGTTAATTAACGTGATTCCCCCAGAATTTAGTTTCGCCATTCCAAACGATAAGTTACCGTTAGACATGTAAGTGTTTTGAGCTGTTGTCGGTGAATTCAAAGCTCGTCTGTTTGTTTTTCTTTGAGTAAAATTGTTGAATTGTATAGAGTTAACCCGCATAATTTGCTCCTTTTATTTTTTAGTTACGTTGTTTGAAAAATTGAAAATATATTTTTTTGTTAGTTGAGCTTACGGAAAAAGTGTGTGATTTTTTGAAATGCACTCAGGTTAAGGGTTTTAGGTTCAAAAATTCATATTTACATTTCGTAATATCCCGATTTTTTGA
>JBAYNW010000030.1:0-22739 GCA_041678605.1 Candidatus Gastranaerophilaceae bacterium
GATTAAGTGCAACAAAAAAATTAAAACTTCTCAATTACCCATTTCCAATTCCCAATTTCCTTTTTTCTAGTCGATAAGTTGAACGGTCGAACGGTTCAATTCCCAATTACCAATTACCAATTTCCTTTCCCGTTCCCCGTTTCCCTTAATAAAAAATGTAAACAATTTGCTTTTTTCTTGAAAATAAACTATAATAATTCCATTAAATGAAATCAGAGGATTTTAAATGCTAAACAAAAATACAATTGCACGCTTTTACGTCATTGCGAAACAAAATCTTTTTGGATTGCTTCGTCGAAACTTTGTTTCTCCTCGCAACGACGAGAACGCTCTTTGGCATGGGGCAGAACATTTACCCCATCGCAACGACAAGAAATTCCGTTCCCCTTCTCCAATTTCTCTTCTCACGTCTCACCTCTCACGTCTCACTGTTTCTACTCGCAACGACACTGAAAAATTAACCTTTCGACCATTCAACCCTTCGACCTTTCAACCCGCTTTCACTCTTGCCGAAGTCCTAATCACACTCGGAATTATCGGGGTAGTTGCGATGATGACTATTCCTGCAATAAAGACCTATTTTGACAAGCAGGCAACAATTACGGGATACCAAAGGGCATATTCAATACTGTCTCAGGCGGTGAGGCTTTCCGAGGCAGAGAACGGAATGATTGATACGTGGAATTTCCCGACCACCATGAATGATACCGCTCAATCATTGACTTTTTTTAACACTTATTTGGCTCCATACCTGAGCATTTCAAAAAGATGTGACACCGCTTCGGGATGCTGGGCCTTAAGTAAAAAACCAAACGGAACTCCTGCAGATGTTACATCAGACGGTACTATTAGGTATATCTTAAATGACGGAATGGCTTTGTCTATATGTAATTATGGCAGTTCGCTTATGGGCATATTTGTTGATATTAACGGGTTAAAAAACCCAAACACCATGGGCAAAGATGTTTTTTGTTTTATCCTTGTTCAAAGGGCTGCATACACTGTTAATAGGGGGAATGGCAATTTAGCCGAGGGCGTTAAAATCGGAGGAATTTATCCCGACGGTTTCGGACTTGATATAGCGGGGTCAAACTACCAATACAGAGGTTGCGGAAAAGATGTAACTTATTATTATGCAGGGGTTTACTGCGGGGCAAAAATAGTAAAGGACGGATATCAGATTAAAGATGATTATCCATGGTAAAATGAATTAAATATTTTTTAAATTTTATATAATTTCAGGCTTGTTTGAAGTAAAATTAAATGGTGAAAAGTGAGAAATGAGCAGTGAAATTTACTTTAGATGAAATAATTGAAGCGACAGGTGCCAAAATATTAAAAAACGATGGGGTAAGCGATTTAAAGTTTGCCATATCGACTGATACACGCACAATTAAAAAAGGTGAAATATATTTGCCCATAAAGGGTGAAAATTTTGACGGGGAAAAATTCATTGACAAAGCTTTGGGAGCCGGTGCGATTGGTTATTTTTGTACAAAACATTGTCCTCCCCTTGAGACTCTGCCGAGCAAAACAATTAAGTATTGTTTTGAGAGAGGTCAACCGAAATCTATTGATTTCGGAGGGGGGAACTCAATGCCGATTCTCGTTCTACAAGTAGAAAATACTTTGACGGCATATCTTCAGCTTGCAAATTTCTACAGAAAAAAAATTGACCCGACAACTGTTGCAATCACGGGCAGCAGCGGCAAAACCACCACAAAGGAAATGGCTTACTGCGTTGCAAGTGAAAAATTCAAAACCCACAAATCCGAGCTGAATTTCAACAACGAAATCGGGCTTTGCAAGACAATCTTGTCCATGCCTGAGAACACGCAGGTTTTGATTGTCGAGATGGGTATGCGTGGTTCGGGTGAAATAGAACTGCTTTCAAAGTACGCCGAGCCTGATATCGCAATAATTGCAAACGTCGGAACTGCACACATAGGGCGTTTGGGTTCAAGAGAAAACATTGCAAAAGCGAAGTGCGAAATTATAAAACACCTAAAGAAAAATGGAACTCTGATTGCACATGACGATGAATTGATAAAAAAAACAATTGAAAATTACCCCTCACCCCAACCCTCTCCCGCAAGGGGCGAGGGAGTCGCTGCGATAATCGATTCACCGCCTCTCACGTCTCACGTCTCACCTCTCACGTCTCACGCAATCTATTTTTCACTAAATGACACAAAAATCTTGGAGCGTAAAATCGGTTATTCAAAGTTTATTTACAAAAACCATGAATATGAACTTAACATTGAAGGGGATTACAATATTGAAAACTCACTTGCCGCAATAGAGTTGGGATTAAAACTGGGCATTAATGAAAATGAAATAGCTTCGGGTTTAAAAAAATATTCACCGATAGAAAAAAGATGGGAAGTTCAGGAAATTAAAGAATTTAAAATAATAAATGACAGTTACAACGCAAATCCGGAGTCAATGAAGGCCGCAATTACGACCGCTTTGGACATTTATCCGCCGCCGCTTTTGTTTGTGCTTGGCGATATGGGCGAATTGGGCGAAAACGAGATTGAATATCACAGAGAAATCGGCGAATTTTTGATAGAAAAAATCAAAGCGAATGTTAACGTTATTACGGTGGGGAAACTGGCCAACGAAATATCCGAAAAATTAATTGAAAACGGAATTTTTTCCAAAAATTTCAAAACCAATTTTGAAACATCACGTTACATTCTTGATAATGTAAAAATTGGTACTACAATAATCTTAAAGGCTTCACGTGCAATGAAGTTTGAGGAGATATTAAACGAGGTAAAAAGGTGAACGGGTGGATAGCTTCTTAATTTTTAAGCCATTAACCCTATAACCCTTTCACCTGATAAAGGAGAATACACTTATGATAATGATAACGGTTGCATTTTTATTGGGGCTTATTTTGTGCCTTTTGTTTGGGGTTCCTTACATTGATTTTCTTAAGAAACATCTTTTAAACCAGTATATAAAGGATGTCGCACCCAAAGGACATGCCAAAAAAGAGGGAACGCCGACAACCGGAGGAGTTTTTATAGTGCTGGCGATTATTTTAGCGTCGGTTGTGACCTTGTTGTTGGACCAAAAACTTACGACAGTGGCTCTGATTATGTTGATTACCTTGTTTTTCTACACGCTTGCGGGTTTTCAGGATGACGTTTTAAAAATAAAGGGCAAAGCAAACAACGGGCTTTCGGCAAAAGGAAAATTTTTAAGACAGGTCGGAATAGCACTTTTACCGGCACTTTTTGTTACGCTGGGGCATTGGACAACAGTCAAGGTGGGTTATGAATATTTTAATTTGGGATGGTTCTATCCGGTTCTTGCAGTTTTTCTTATAACAGGATTTTCAAATGCATACAATTTAACCGACGGTTTGGATGGGTTAGCCGCATCAACCGGAATTCCCGTATTTTTGGGCTGCACAGTTATTGCAGAACTTTTGGGAGCACATGAAGTCGCAATAATTTCCGCAGCAGCAGCAGGGGCGTTGTTAGGATTTTTGAGATACAACAAAGCCAAAGCTCAGGTATTTATGGGTGATACAGGCTCTTTAGCGATAGGGGGTTTGCTCGGAACAATCGCCATTATGGGTAAGTTTGAGTTCTGGCTGATAATTCTTGCCGGTATTTTTGTAATTGAAACAATGTCCGTGATAATTCAGGTGATAAGCTTCAAGATGACGGGAAAACGGGTATTTAAAATGGCACCAATCCACCATCATTTTGAACTTGAAGGCTGGAGCGAACAAAGCATTGTCGAGAAATTTGCACTTTTCTCATTATTGTTTACGGCACTTGCAGTCCTTTTGTTCTTAGCGTTTTACCGCGGTTGGGTATAGTCATAAAAATAAAAAAGAGGGGATTTCATGGGTATAACATGGTTTAAAAGAAAAGTATTAATACTCGGATTTTCAAAGAGCGGCATTTCTGCGGCAAAATATCTTAACAGGCATGGTGCGGATGTTTTTATTACCGAACTTAGAGAACAAAAAGAGGAAGATAAAAAACAGATTGAAGAGTTAAAAGCCCTTGGCATAGAAATCGAGATGGGCGGACACTCGGACGAATTCATAAAAGACTCTTACCTCGCAGTCACAAGCCCCGGAATTCCGCCACACAGCGAGATTTTCACCAAAGTTAAAAATGCAAACATTCAGATAATTTCAGAGGTTGAGCTGGCTTACAGGGAAAGCCCAAAACCTTTCATTGCAATCACCGGCACAAACGGGAAAACAACAACGACGGCGTTAACAGCCCATATATTAAGCGAAGAATATAAGGCAGAGGCTTGCGGAAATATCGGCAATCCGCCATGTGACCTTCTTGATAAGGATATTGATTATTTTGTATGCGAAATGAGTTCGTTTCAAATAGCAACCAGTAATTCCCTTCAGGCTCAAATAGCATGTTGGCTTAATTTTACTCCGGATCATCTTGATTGGCACGGAGGGTTGGAAAATTATTTTGAAGCAAAAGCAAAGCTGTTTAAAGCCCCGCAAAATCCTGCGTTTGCAGTGTTTAACGGTGCTGACGAAAAGCTTTTTGAATTTTCAAAAACTGTCCCGAGCGAAGTTTTCCTTTTTGCAAAGGAAGTTGATGATAATTGCTGCTATGTAAAAAATGACGGAATTTATTTTAAGCGGAATAAAAAAGAAGAGCATATTATTGATGTAAAAGATTGCCCGCTTGTGGGTGAACATAATTACCAAAACATAATGTGTGCCGTGATTGTGGCCAAACTTGTCGGAGTGGACAATGAAAAAATAAAATCGGCAATCAAAAAATTTAAAGCCCCCGAACACCGGCTGGAATATGTCAGGGATTATAGGGGAATAGCTTTTTACAACGACTCAAAGGCAACAAATCCTGAAGCTGCGATAGTTGCGATAAAATCTTTTAACGATGCGAATGTGGTTTTAATTGCGGGCGGGCGGGATAAAAACACCGACCTTACAGAATTTTGTCAGGAAATTAAAAACCATATGAAAACGGTTATTCTGATAGGTGAGGCCTCAAAGCGTTTTGAAGAAAACTTGAAGAAAAACGGATTTGATAATATAATTTTTGAACAAACACTTGAGAGTGCCATTGATAAGTCAGTAGAATTAAACCCGCAGGTTGTACTTTTGTCGCCTGCTTGTGCAAGTTTTGATATGTTTAGGAGTTACGAAGAGCGAGGAAAAGTTTTTAAAGAGTATGTCTTATCCAAGAACTAACAGAAGGCCGGCGAATTATGAGCCTAAAATGAGCGTTATAATATCTTCTCCCGATAGAACTCTATTGGTGGTTGTGGCGTTTCTTGTGATTTTGGGAATAATGGCAATTTTCTCCGCAAGTGCCCCTAAAAGTATGGAAATGGGGTTGAATCCCGCAAGATTTGTTTTTAACCAAATATTTTTCCTTGTTTTAGGCTTTTTGGGTATGAAATATTTAACAAACTACGATTACAAAAATCTTGTAACCTGGACTATGCCGCTTATGATAGCGGTTATAGTTTTGCTGGCTTTGGTAAATTACACGCCTCTGGGGGTTACGGTAAACGAAGCGAAAAGATGGATTAACATCGGGTTTTTCCAGTTTCAGCCTTCAGAGTTTGCAAAACCGGCCGTGGTATTCCTTTTAGCAAGTGCTTTTTACAGAAATTGCAATATTGACAACCGCAAAATGATTTACTTTGTTCCTATTTTGATTATGGTATTCATGGTTTATAAACAGCCGAATTTAAGTATGGTAATTTTGCTGCTTTTAACCTCTCTGGTAATGTATCTTAGTGCGGGCGGCCCCCTGAAAGTCTTTATTATAGGTGCTGTAGCGGGAGCGTTCGGGATTTTAACGGCAGGTGTAACTCACCTTATAAAACCTTACCAGATGTCCAGACTTACAACGTGGATTAATCCCGAGGCTGACCCTCTGGGGGCGGGATATAATGTTATTCAATCACTTGTAGCCTTTGCTACGGGCGGGTTTTGGGGTGTAGGGTACGGAAGTTCAAAACAAAAACTTGCCTGGCTCCCCGAAGCCCATACCGACTTTATTTTTGCGGTAATAGGCGAAGAACTCGGATTTATTGGATGTCTGCTGGTTATAGGGCTGTTTTGGACATTTGTGCATAGAGGACTTTTGATTGCATCCAGATGCCCCGATATGTACGGAAAACTTTTGGCTGTGGGCATCACCTTTTCAATCGGGTTTCAGGCATTTTTAAATATGAGTGTTGCAAGTTCTTTCCTGCCCGCAACTGGTGTTCCGCTGCCTTTTATAAGCTACGGCGGGTCTTCGCTGATGGTTTCAATGTGGATGGTGGGAATTTTATTAAACATCTCCAAAAAAAGAGTAAAAAAGATTAGGGTTCAATCAAATGTCAGATATTTATGAAAACCACGAAAAATATACCTATTTTATAACGGGCGGCGGAACCGGCGGTCATATTTATCCTGCGATTGCGGTTTGTGATGAGTTGAAAAAAGACCCCGAAACCAAAGATATTTACTACGTGGGAAATCCCGACAACCTTGAATTTGAGATTGCTAAAAAATTGGGTTACAAGTTTTTGGGAGTAAAAATTAGCGGAATGCCGAGAAAATTCGGATTTAAATCGATAAAATGGTTTTTTGAGCTTCAAATGGCCATTTTAAAAGCACTTTATTACATCAAAAAATACAAACCCGACGTAATTTTCGGGACAGGAGGCTATGTTTCGGCTCCGGCACTTTTTGCGGGCGGAATTGAAGGTGTACCTTTTATGATACACGACTGTGATGCACAACCGGGGATTGTGTCCAAATACCTTGCACCCTCTGCAAAATGCGTTTCTCTGGCGTTTGAAGGTTCAAAAAAATTCATTAATTCAACCAACATTCACATAAACGGAAACCCAATCAGGGAAGAGTTTAGAACCCTTTCAAAAAAAGAAGCGAGAGAAAAATTAGGACTGGAAAACAAAACCACACTGTGCATAATGGGAGGCTCTCAGGGTGCGGCCTCCATAAACTCTGCCGCTGCAGAAATTCTAAAAACGCTCTCGTCGGAATATAATTTGCAAATAATTTTTCAAACTGGTGCAAAAAATTATGAAAAGACAATTTCCAGACTGCAAGAAATCTATCCTGAATTTAAAGAGGACAAAAATATTATTCTAAAACCTTATTTTGACAATATGGCAAAAGTGCTGAAAGCCGGAGATATAGCAGTTTCACGAGCAGGCTCTTTGAGCCTTTCCGAATTTTGTGCCTGCGGAATTGCCTCAATTTTAATTCCCTACCCCTACGCCGCAGCCGATCACCAGAGAAAAAACGCTCAATATATGGTTGAAAAACGTGCGGCACTCTATTTGGAAGACGCTGATACAACAAAAGATACTTTGTTGATTGCAATTGAGCAGCTGTTGGATAATCCCGAAAAACTCAAGGAAATTCAAAATAAAGCCTGGTCACTTGCAAAACCGGATGCTGCGGTATTAATTGCAGGTCAGTTGAAAGGGCTTATTTCAAATGAATCATGATTATCAAAAAGCGGTTGATATTTTGACTTCTCAGGGGAAGTTTTACATAAATTTGGGGCTTGAGAGGATTAGTGCCATTCTCGATTTGATTGGAAATCCCCAAAATAATCTAAAATTTATCCATGTTGCAGGCACAAACGGCAAAGGGTCGGTTTGTGCAATGCTAAGCTCCATTTTATGTTCCCTGTCCCCTTCTATCGGGTTGTTCACCAGCCCGCATGTGTTTGAATACACTGAACGGATTAAAATCAACGACATTGAAATTGAAAAAAATGTTTTCGCTAAAAAAGTAATCAAGATTACCAAATTAGCACAAAAAAACGATATCCGTCTGACCGAATTTGAAATCCTTACAGCGGTTGCGTTTGAATATTTCGCAGAAAACAATGTTGATATAGCAGTTTTGGAAACCGGGTTGGGCGGAAGGCTTGATGCAACAAACGTTATAGAAAAAAATATCTGCTCAATAATTACTCACATAGATTTTGACCACACGGAACGGCTCGGTGAAACAATTGAAAAAATAGCCCGTGAAAAAGCAGGCATTATTAAAGAAAAGTGTCCGGTGATTATTTCGGATAAGAATTTGGGGTTTAAAACAATCCAACAAATTGCAAAAGAAAAAAATTCAGAACTTTTAATTGCAAAGGCAGGGCGGAATTTTCCTGCGGAAAATTCCGCCCTGCAAGGCAATTACCAGCGAGAAAATTTGGAATTAGTACTCACTGCAATTGAATTTCTAAGGAAAAAGGGCTTTGATGTACCGCAAGAGGCAATTCAGACCGGATTAAAAAATGTAAAACATCCTTGCCGGTTTGAATATTTAAAAGAGGAAAACATCTTAATCGACGGGGCCCACAATCCAAACGGAATAAGGGCCTTAAGGGAAAGTCTTGACAGTTATTTCCCCGGACAGAATTTTAAATTCATTTTTGGCTGTCTGAAAAACAAAAACTATCCTGAAATGATTAAAAATTTAGTTACTCCGAAAGATGAAATTTATTTTTACCATTTTGATAATAAAAACGCCTGCAGTTGTGAAGAATTGGCTAAGGCCTGCAAATTTAATTCAAAACCTTTTAGCGAGTTCAAAAAAAATGATAATATCTTAACCGTTGTGTGCGGTTCGTTTTATATGATAAAAGAATTACTGTCAAAGATGGGCATAAAGTAGGATACGTCTAATCACTTCGTACAATGTTTTAGGGTGGGCAAGGACTTATCATAGAGTTGTAAATCCTCAACTCTTCTGATTGCTTAGTGCTCACCTCCCGTTTTTATATGGGAGGTTTTTTTTATGGGGTTGCCTAAAAAGTCCCCCCTTAAAAATTAATGTCGTGCCGGAACATGATTATCGACTCCTCATAAAATGTCCTTAATCCGGCATCCCACAAGTGAGATCCCGAATATGGACACTCAAAATTTGGGCCGATAAATTAAGTTTCGAGATGACGAGGGGACTTTTTAGGCAACCCCATAAAAAAAACCTTAATATATCTTTACAGAAATTCCTTGAAAAGTAAATTTCACCTGACAAAACGACTTTATATATATACGGGATATTTTACAAGGGATATTTTAATTAAGGGAAAATCAAAACATTTCAGCGAGGAATGTTTGACAAAGGGTATTACTACAATTTTATAGGGAGGAACACACTATGGCAATTGGAGCTATTGATTACATCGACCAATTATTGGTTAAGAAGTATGCACAGGAAAAGGTGGACAATCACGATCCTATCGAATCGATGATTCAACCTGAAAAGATGATGGAAGTAATGAACGACTATTCAAACATGAGCAAGAACATGTTTGCATTAAGCCAAAAATTAACTTCTGCTTGCTATGCCGTTAATGCACGCAATGCACAATACAGGAAAGCCGCAACCCTCGAATCTTAGTCCTAGGGAGGGTACGGTCAAAAATAAGTGTTCTCACAACACCCGTTGCTTGTGCTGCGGGCTTTTTTGCTGTATAATCTGTTAATGGATGAGTGGGTGAAAAGTTGAATAAAGAATATAAACTTATACTGGCTTCGGGTTCTCCGAGAAGAAGAGAAATACTTGAAAAAATGGGATTGGAATTTGAGATTATCCCATCAAGTTATGAGGAGTTTTTAGAAAGTTCCGATTTTTCTTATGAAAAAATAGAGGACTTAGCATATAATAAGGCTAAGTCTGTTATCGACAGGTGCAAAAGCCATTCACTTATCCTCGGTGCCGACACGGTGGTTGTTTTAGACGGCCGTATTCTGGGCAAACCTCAAAACAAAAAAGAGGCTTTAGCAATGTTAAGAAGCCTCAGCGGCAAAAAACATTCCGTTGTGACAAGCATCTGCACAATTAACTCAAAAAGTTTACAAAAAGAAACATTGTCCGCTACAAGCTATGTTGAATTTGAGGAGTTGACAGAGGAAAAAATAAAAGATTATGTTGAAAAGTACAACCCGCTTGATAAGGCCGGTTCTTACGGCATACAGGAACTTCCGGCCGGTTTTGTAAAAAATATTGAAGGAAGTTTTGAAAATATAATAGGCCTATGTCCATCAGCTGTTGGAGAAATATTGAAAAATTTTTGATTTCTCTTGCCATATTTTAAAAATAAATGTATAATTAAAGCTATGTAACAAGGATAGAGGGATTAAGAATATGAATTTACGTAATAAAAAAGCGTTTACGCTTGCTGAAATGATGGTTGTACTTCTGGTTGTAAGTTTGATTATGGCGGCATTTTTGCCGGTAATAACAAAACGTTCCAAACGCTCATCGGGCGATATTTGGCAGTGGGCTTCAAATAATTCTGATATTTACTTCGGCACGGGAGACTCCCAAGGAGCGGCAATCGGAGTAAACAGTTTTGCAACCGGCGACAAAGCCAGACTTTTGTTAAATACCTACGCCGGAGAACAAAATCAAATATTGTTCAAACAGGCCAACGTAGAAACTGGTAAATTAATTGTTGATGGAGCCTACAACGTCGGACTGGGTTCTGTAACCTTAACGGCGTCATATGGAGGCAACACCGCAATCGGACACGACGCACAGGCTCTTGAAGATAAGACCACGGCAATCGGAAATGGTACTATTGCTAAACTGATAAGGGCCACAGCAATCGGAAATACCGCACAGGCTCAGGGGGCGAATTCCACGGCCGTGGGGGTTGGTGCATATGCCGGTGATACGATAGCGGCTGTTTCGCCTAGGGCTACAGCAATTGGTGCACTTGCCACTGCTACAGGGTATTATTCTACGTCTCTGGGAGCTGGTGCATTATCTCAGAACGAATACTCTACAGCATTGGGAACTGATTCATCAGCGACGGGGTCAAGTTCTACTGCCGTCGGTAATGGTGCATCAGCTTCTCAAGAAGACACCGTGGGCCTTGGGGTTAGTGCAGCAGCTTCAGGAAAACAATCTTTAGCAATCGGAAACAGGGCCACTGCCGGTGCCATTTGGACCACGGCAGTTGGGACCGATGCACATGCTACAGCAGGAGAGGAATCCTCCGGATTGGGGTCAACTGCCCTCGGGCGTAATTCACAGGCAACATCCAGAGGAACTGTAGCGTTAGGGCAATCATCACAAGCTTCAAGCCTTTATTCTATAGCAATTGGACAATCATCACTGGCAACCAGCCCGCCAACTGGTGATACAAGTATTGCCATTGGATACAAAGCCTCGGCCAGCGGGCAATCAGTTATGGCAATAGGTGCAAATTCTACGGCTAGCCTCTATTATAGTGTAGCCGTTGGACATGGTGCCACAGCAGATGCTATTTGGTCAACAGCAATCGGATGCAATGCAATAGCTCATGGCGGTGATGATACAGGAAAGGGGGCCGTTGCCATTGGACGTAGTGCGAATGCTGCTGCTACAGGTACCGTAGCGATGGGGGTATCGGCACAGGCCTTAGGCACTTCCTCCATTGCAATCGGGCAGACGACGACAGCCAGCGGCCTGAAGTCCTTGGCAATTGGAAGTGGAACAACAGCTTCCTATGAAGACGCTTTGGCAATTGGATACACTGCAACAGCCTCAAATGTTAGTACTACGACAGTTGGGGATGCATCAACAGCCTCAGGACAGTATTCTACCGCCCTGGGACAGGGAGCAACGGCCTCAGGGGATTGGTCTACGGCTCTGGGTGATGCAACAACCGCTTCTTACAAAAACAGTACCGCTATCGGTGCCGGAGTGAGTACTACCGCAGATGATCAAATTATGCTGGGACGATCAACCACCACAGTTTATGTACAGGGCAAATTGCAAATTGGGACTACAAGCGGCTCCGTAGTAGCTACAAACGGGGTTCTTTCAATTTCTTCCGACAGAAGATTGAAAAACGTCGGCGGGGAATTTGCCGGAGGGTTGGATCAGCTCAGACAGCTTAAAACATATAATTACACATTCAAAAAGGATAAAGAAAAATTGCCTCGGGTCGGGGTGATGGCTCAGGATTTGCAAAAAGTTTTCCCTAATGCCGTAACAAAGGGCGACAAAGGCTATCTGATGATTCGTCAGGATGATATGTTTTACGCAATGCTGAACTCTATCAAACAGCTTGACAAAATTGTTCAGGGGGTTGTCAAAGATTTTAAATCGCTCGTTGTCCGTGTACAAAAAATCGAAGATAAGATTTTGGCTCTGACAAAAGCCGACCAAATCGACTCTGCAAAAATCAAGTCACTTGAAGCCAAAAACCAACGGCTTGAAAAACAAAATAAAACATTTGAAGCCCGATTGAAAAAACTTGAAAAATTGGCTCAGGCTAGGTAAGTATTTTTCTGATCTATGCTAAAGAGCGTTCACGTCATTGCTATGACGTAGGACTTGGTTGTCTTTTTACCTGAGTTGCTACTTCGAGGCGTAATTGTAAATTTTTATTAAGCCGCTTGCCCAAAACCAGCAAAAAATATTTTTAGAGTTTTTCTAACCTGTATATAACAAATGCGATTTACTAATTAAATTAAAAAGGAGAAAGAAAATGCAGGTACAAAAAATTAACGGACAAAATTTTACTAACAACAGGCAGGCAAAGGTTGGTAATCAACCGTCATTCGGGATGTATATTATACCAAGGGGAGTAAATAACCACGGAGGTAACTCGCTTGGAAAAGTAAATAAAATAGCCAAAACAATAATTGACAAGGATGGCACTGCAAATTTTGCACAGCTAAAGACCGAAGCAATGGGCATTTTAAATTATTTATATGATAAATTTTACATCCATAATATAGACAGGCTTAATCATCTTGAAAATGGGGGTAAGGTTTTTGTAAACGCAGATCCTTATGTTGCCAATTCTTTATCCGACGCTTCAAAAGAAACGGTAGGTATCCGATTGAACTTAAAATCCGTAGATTCTGATGATATGGGTGATATAGATTATATTGACATTAGAGCAGGATTAGATTTAAGCGATATTGCAAAAAAAATTCAAGAAACAGCAATTAGAGACGTCAATCTTGAAGAAAGCCTAGAGGCGGCTTGTAAAAAATTAAAGGCTAGTGGAAACACTTAATCTAGTAGAAACAGCTTAATATTCAACCATTGAAAGCACTTTGACCCCTTTGGGGAGTTTTTCTCTGCCTTTTAAATCTTTTAGTTCGATTACAAATGCACAGCCGACAATATCGGCACCGGTTTGAGTAATCAAGTTGCACGCCGCGGCAGCCGTTCCGCCTGTTGCGAGCAAATCATCAACGATTAGAACCCTGTCGCCTTTTTTGACTGCATCCTCGTGAACCTCAAGTGAATCCGTGCCGTATTCAAGCATATAAGATTCTTTAAATGTTTTCGCCGGCAACTTGTTTGGTTTTCTTACGGGGATAAAACCCGCATCCAAATTATATGCAACGGGCATGCCAAAAATAAATCCGCGGGATTCAAGTCCGATAATATAATCTATTTTTTCGTTTTTAAAATTGTCACAAAGAAAATCAACCATTTTCCTGAGCGTTTCGGAGTCTTTGAGTGCGGTTGTTATGTCCCTGAAGATTATTCCCGGCTTTGGGAAATCTTTTATACTTCTGATTTTGTCTTTAACTTCTTGTGCTAATTGTTGTGGCATTTTTTCTCCTCATGCATTTTCGCTACGCTTTTTGCAGTTCCTGTTGTTCCTGCATGTGCAATTCTTCTTCCAAGACCAACCCGTGGGTTGTCTTTCCCCAATTCATGTCCTTTTTGCAGAACAAAATTTTGAGGCATATAAACATTACAAGCGGAAACCACACAAAGAAAAGATAAATAGAGGTTTCAACGGCTTGTTTTAGTGCCTGCGGCCGCGACAAATTGTCGTAACGCCTGAGGCTGTATCTGGCGGCCAAAGTAAAGCAAATTGCAATGGCACACGCAAGAATTAACGATGATAATATACAGTTTGTCGGTGCGGATTTCGTTGCGACTCTGAATATCTGAAGACATACTTCCATGACAAACCAAAACGGCATCAAAAATTCGGAAATATAAGCGGTCATGTCCAAACTTGCCCTCAAAGACATCTCTTTTGAGTTAAGAACTTCCCCGAAGTGTTCCAGATAACGCCTTATGCTGCCCTCCAGCCATCTTCTACGCTGTCTGAACAGCGGTACGAGGTAAATTATACCTTCTTCGTAAACAATAGCCTCAGGGCAGAACCTGACGTCCCAACCTTTTATGTGTAATTGGGTTGACATGTCCAAATCATCCGTGATTGTATAATTATTCCATCCGCCAATATCTTCGAGGGCGGTTCTTCTGACTAATTCACCGTTACCGCGAAGTTCCACCGCACCTTTTACGGCATCACGCCCTATTTGAAAGTGCGTGTCCAGAGTGTATTCGTTGTTCTGGCAGCGGGTAAGGCAGTTAAAATCTTTGTTTAGTATAACTTTTCTTGCCTGAACTGCCCCGACATCAGCCGGTTCAAGATTCGGAACGAGTTTTGACAAGAAATCCGGAGCAACTCTCGCATCAGCATCAAGAACCAAAATAGCTTCGCCTTTTGCTAATACCAAAGCGTCATTAAGCACCGCTGATTTTCCGGGGAAAGCTTCCTTTTCCCTTACCAATGCCCTGACTTTTTCGTATTTGCTTTCCAAATCCCTTATGACGCTGGCCGTGTTGTCTTCGCTCCTGTCGTCTATAACAATCACTTCAAATTTCTCGTAATTCATTTCCAAAATGTTTTGAACGGTTTGGGTTATAACGCCTTCTTCGTTGTGGGCCGGAATCATAACTGTAACAAACGGTTTAAAATTTTCGTTAATAACTTGAGGGTTTTTTTTCAGCTTACGCTTTTTATGAAGGGTTGCAAGCTGCATGTAAAAAGTATAAATAACCATCGTAATGCACAGGAACACAAGCCCCCAGAGTGTATTAAAATAACTCTGGAAGAAATATAAAAAGACCCCTAACCCTAAAATTATTGCAAGTAAAACAATTCTTTCTTTCATAATTAATATCTGTGTAACCTCATTGCGTACTCCATCAGAATATCAGCAACCCTCTTTTTTGCATCCATCTCTTTTGACATTGTAGCAAAAAACTCGGCATTTTTCCTATATTTTTCATCTTTCATTACTTTTTGTATACAATCAAACATTCTGTGAGGTGTTAAATTGTCATGGCAAATAACCTCAGAAACCTGTAATTCGTACATTCTTCCGGCATTATTCTCCTGTTCTATCTGGTTTAGGTCGGGAACAATAATGGACGGTTTTCCCAGTGCAAGAATTTCCATTGCGGTTGAGTGGCCCGCTTGTGCAATAACCAAATCTGCCGTTTTCATATAAGATGAAATATCAGGAAGCATGCCCTTTATATTTACGTTTGCAGGGATTTCATCGGCCTCAAAAAATGTAAATATGTCAAAATCTACATTCGGCATTTTTTTTGCAACCTCTAAAATGCAATCAAAAAGCGGTCTTCTGTAGGCATGCCCGCCGAGCGAAACAACTATATAAGGATTTTGGCTTTCCCTCGGGATAAGAGGGACGTCATCACAGTCAAAATTAACCAGCGGGCCGACAAATCTTGTCCGCTTCATGATTTTCCTATTGTGGCTCAAATTCGGCAAACAAATCGTATAAGGCGGTTCAAAATCAGGAATAAGTATTTCTTCCGTTGAACTGAGATACATTCTCATCCACGAGTCAAAAGACACTCCCAAAAGCTTCACAAGCCAATTATCTTGCTGAAAAAACGGGTAAAAGGCACTCTGATTTGTAATCGTTATACATGGCAATTTTAATTTTTCGGCAGCCATGACCGGAATCATTCGTCCGTCTGCAACAACGCAGGAAGCCCCCGATTTTTTTATTATATCAACCTCTTCGTCTACCATTTTGTTGAATTTCATTACCCAGCCCTGATTTTGGACAATGGTTTTGGCGACATCAAAAGCTCCGTCATGCCCGACAAATTTTAATTCCTGCGAAACTTTGTGGCATGGGATTCCTTTTGCTCTTAATCTCTCCAGTGCGTATCCGTACGTTGCGATTAAGTAATCCTTTCTGTCCAATTTGGTTGAAATCGCCATCGCTCTTGACGAATGGCCATATCCTTCGGAACTTATAGAAAAATATATTTTGTCTGATAAATTTTCTCTTCTTTTAAATAATTTCTTAATTTGACTAAATTTTTCCTTAAAAATCATGCTAAAAACTCCCTATCCACCTAATATTATAGTCCGAATATATGTTTTTTTCATTAATTTATATTAATTTTCGTTAAAATACTTGCGTTTTTATTTACTTTAAATATAATATTCTATGTACACATTAAGAAAGGGGTTTATTATTATGAACAAAGAAGAATTGGTACAAGAGATAGCTAAGAAAGCTAAAGTTACTCAAAAAGATGCAGGCGAAGTCCTTGGAGCATTGGTTGACACTATCCAAAAGACAGTGGCTAAAGGCAAAAAGGTTACTTTGGTTGGTTTTGGAACATTCGAACCACGTAAGAGAGCTGCTAGAAACGGCAGAAACCCTCAAACTGGTAAAGAAATCAAAATCGCTGCTAAAACAGTACCTGCTTTCTCAGCTGGTAAAAAATTCAAAACTATCGTTAACGGAAAATAGTTTTGAAACAACCTTTCAAAAGCTTGCGAACACTTGTTTGCAAGCTTTTTTTTTGCAAACAAGCGATTTAAACCGATTGTTTGAAAAGACTTTGATGTTTTAAAAAGCATGCTCCTACAATTTAGGCATGGTTTTTATTTTTTGAAAAAAGTTTATAAATTCCGTATAGTCCCAGCAATCCTGCTAAACTTTCAATTGTAATTCTTCCCGCTTTAGGAAGTTTTGACCATTTTTCAGGTACACTTTTAAAGAATTTCGAAACTTTTTCTGAAGCACCCTTAAAAAACTTTTTCTTATCCGTGGTTGGATTTTGAGCCGCAGCCGGTGCCGCTGTCGGTGCAGGCTTCGCCTTAGCTGCCTTTGTCGCTTTTCTGTTTTTATATATCTTGCCTGCTTTTAACACCCCAAACGTAGCCAAACCCGCAAGGATAACTCCCATTAAGGCCTTTTTCCAATCAGTAGCGGAAGTTTTAACTTCATCATGCTTAACAAAAGCATCCTTCGATGGTTGCCCTGAAAGCTGCCCTGTACCTTGCATAGCCGGCAAGGGCTGTTCAAAAGGCAGACCGACATATCCGTCAGGATCGCCGACATATCTCGGCGGCACGCCTTTTATATAAGAGTCTGCGTCAAAATTAATAACACCATTTTTAGCCAAATTATCTAATGAATTCGTTCCCATAAAAATAACCTTTCCTTATTCCACAAATATATAAAGTTTTTTTTGATGAAAAAATTGCTTTTTTGTCGGGTTTTTGTTAAATTCTGGTAATATATGAAAAAAATTAGCACCGATTTTAAATATTTAATTTTACTTGGAATTATTTTAGTTTTGGCAATAATCCCAACCTATGCACACCATGGGCATTTACTGGTTGATTGCGGAAGAGAAGCTTATTACCCGACTCAAATACTTTTGGGGAAAGTTTTGTACAAAGATATTTTGAACATTTACGGTCCTTTTTCATATATGTTCAACGCCTTTCTTTTCAAAATTTTCGGGATAAATCTGAATGTCTTGTATTTGGCCGGCTGTGTCTGTTCATTCTTAATTGCAGCATTAATTTATTTAATCTCAAGACGTTTTTTACCGGACTTTTTGAGTTTTTCAATCGCGGTTTTCACTATATTAGTTGGTGTTTCAAGCCATTACCTGTCAAATTTTATATTCCCTTATTCTTATGCAATGCTGTACGGGCTTGTCGGATTTTTATTATCAATGCTGTTCTTGTTGAAATACGCATCTGAGTTGAAAATCTCAAACCTTTATTTAAGCTGTTTTTTCGCCGGATTATGCGTAACGGGCAAATACGAATTTCTCCCGTTTTTAATTGTTATTTTTTACGCCATGATTAAAGTTAGGCCGCTCAAAATCAAAGAATATTACTATACGATTTTTTCACTTTTATTCATGCCGGTTTTTTGTTTCGGAATTTTATTTCTGCAAGGCTTGAACATGCAGGATTTAATCATGACGGGTTCAATCATAAAAAAAATGGCACACACCCGGACTTTGAAATATTTTTATCGCAGTCAGGGAGTATATTTCAGCACAAAATTTATGCAGATTCAAATTGTGTCATTTTTAAAAACAATTTTCCCGCTGACATGCTTTTTATACGGGTTTAAGTCAAGAAATAAAATTTTATCGATTTTATTGATATTGCTGTCTTCTTTTTTAATAACGCAATGGACAACACCAATTTCATTTTCCTTAATCCCTTTATTAATAGTGGTTTTAGCCATATTTAATTTTAAAAACCTGAAAAATAATTTTGCACTTCAGCTTTTGGTCCTAAGTGCCGTTTTGTTTAGCACAAAAGTTTTTTGGGGATTAATCACGGCAAATTACGGGGCATTTTTCATCGGTTTTTTGTTAATAACGTTCATAGCAATCATTTCGGACATTTTCAAGGACAAAAACATCAATTACAAAGCAATCGGGATATATATTCTTCTGGCTGCCGGTGTTTTAAGCTACATTAACTTTTCATCCAGAGGAAAATATTATCCGCTTGAAACAGCAAGGGGGAATTTTTACACGCAAGAATATTTATATCAAGCCGGTCAGGATTTGATAGATTACATAAATAAAAACACGAAAAAAACTGACAAAATAGTTATCTATCCCGAAGGTGCAATGATTAATTTTATGACAGACAGGCCTTCCGATAATTTTTATACTTCGCTTATTCCGCTTTATGTTGAAACTTTCGGAGAAGATAAATTAATTGAAAATTTAAAAAAAACGAAGCCCGAATATGTAATTTTTAACGACTGGAATACTCAAGAGTACTCTTTTAAATACATTTGTAAGGATTATGCTGTTTCATTCTGCAATTTTGTGGCCACAAATTATACTCAAGAAAAAGTAATCGGCAAAAAATTCAGATACCTTATATTCAAAAGACGTTAAATTTGAATATTTAATTTTTTATCCGACAAATTTATCAAAAAGTTCTATTGACTGGTTTTTGTCTTTTGCGGCCAAAATAGCTTTTGATGCTTTTGATGGCGAAAATATTGCTTTTTGAGTTTGTGGATTTAAAGTCTTTATTTGATTGTAAACTCTTGAATAACCGTAGTTATATTTGTTTGAATCAACAAAAAGCTGATAACCGAATTTTTTATAAAAAGCTTCTTTATGTTCTCCGGCTTGATTAATTATATCCAGAAACTTTTCAATGTTTAATTTTACGAGATAATCCTTTGAGTTTTTAAGTAAATTATTAAGTAAACTATAATTGTTTTTAATAAATTCCCCTTTGGTTTTTGGCTTGAGCAGTTCTTCAACTTTGCCAAGATAATTTTTTATCACAAGTTGACCGGAATTTGCTGTCGGATTTATTCTTTCCCAAATTATATTATGTTCTCTGGCAAAGAAGTCATCTCTGAGTTTCTTATTTTTAATCCGGCTGACAAAATCAATAAATTCGTCAGTTTTGCAAAAAGAAGCAGCTGTTTCATCGTTATGTCTGGATAATAATAAAATGTCTTTTTCCTTGTCCAGCAAGACTAATTTAAGTGCCCCTTCGGGCATTGTTGCAAGCTCATTTATATTATTGTCTTTTTTAGGCAATATAAAATGAGCTATAAGGTCGTCAAAAAATTTTTTTGCTGTTTTGGCATATTCTCTTTTCAAAGCTATTTTATTATTTATCCCAAAAGATAAACCGTCCGAATAGTTTTTGCTTTGCATAAATGTTTTGGGTGCGGCAGATTTGTTCATTTGGCTGTTACTTAGCGTGATGGTGTGAACTTGCATTTTTAATTCCTTTCTTAATGACTGCAACTCTTAATTTCGGGAAAAAGAAATCCTGAAAAGTATTATTTTTGAATTATTTTGTCCCGCCTATTTAATAGAAACCTCCTGAAAATATTTTTTGCGGGCCTAACGTTAAAATTTTACAAAATTTAACGTTAGAGAGGATGCGGAGAATTATTCCAAAAAACGACTCACGTCATGCTGAACTTGTTTCAGCATCGCATCAGCGAGCGACTTTGCGACCCTGAATTTATTTCAGGGTGATGTAAAAGGGAATAATTCCGCATCCTCTAGAGGCTCTTATACTATTACATTTTGTAAATCTTTTATACTTTTTGCCTCAAATCATTAAACTTTAGATTGGAAATAGCCGACTAATTTATTGTATCAATCGAATTTGAGGGATAAAATGGCAGAATCATTTAACAGTTTTTTTAACAGTTCAAAAACTTTTGGCTTAAATATCAAAGTTCCGACAAGAACTTTGCAGCAGGCGGGTAAGACTTTAGGCGATACGGCCGGCGGCGTGTTTGAGCCGTTATTTTCATATTTGGAAGAGAACGAAAACGTATTCAGCGGGGATATCACAAAAGAACTTAGCAAAACTTTCTCGCAAAATTTCAACATGAATTTGGCATTAAACATTGCGGATGAAAAGGCCAACGGGCCAAAACCTACATTTGACACCAAATTTTAGACTTCAACGTATCCGATATAAGACAAATTTCTGTAACGTCCATCATAATCAAGCCCATAGCCGATTACGAACTTGTTGTCAATTTCAAATCCGGTATAATCCGGTTCGATTTCAGTTTTTCTAAAACATTTTTTGTCGAGAAGCGAACAGAATTTTGTGGTTTTTGTTCTGAAATTGTTATTGATAAAATCCAACAGAAACTTTGCCGTAAGTCCTGTGTCGATTATATCTTCAACTACCAAAACATTTTTGCCGTTCAAGTCCGGAAGCGAAATATCAACAGCATTAACCTTTCCTGTTGACGTAACAGATGAGCCGTAGCTTGAAAGCCTTATGAACTCCATTTTTACAGGCACTGTCAGGTATTTAACCAGATCCACCGTAAACATTACGGCCCCTTTCAAGACACAAATTACATAAATCTCTTCATCTAAATAGTGAAAATTTATCTTTTTTGCCATTTCCTTAACTCTGTCCTGAAGCTCATCTTCCGTAAATAAAATTTTGATATCTTCTTTTTCAATCTGCATGTTCAATTTCCTTCTAACTTTTATTCCGTAATTCTACCACATGAGTCGGTTTATTTACAACTTTTAATTTATTGCTGAGGCCGACACCGGCAACCCACAGCACTTCTGAACCTTTACAAAGTAAAATCAGTTCATCTTTTTCATGCTGAAAAACCCCTTTGGAGTTCAAATATTTTTTCAGCTTCATTGAACCGGTCATGCCGAAAGGTGTTATAAAATCCCCCTCCCTGCGGGTTCTGATTGTCAAATTCAATCCCGTTTCCTCAATGTTTACGTAGGCAAAATTTGCGGTTTCGTCAGGAAACTGAAAATCATCACCGCCGGAATATTTTTGAACAGAAAATATAAATTTCGTTTCGGGGATTGCATATTCCCCCTCTTTTGAGATATTAATTTCGTTTTTATTTCTGTCGCCTTTGGTTTTTGTAATCAAATAAATATACTTGGAACTTGCAAAAACCCATAAATCCTTTGTTATTGAGCATCTTGAACCGGCTTTGGAATTAAAATTGCTTTTGATAAATTCTAAAGCATTCGTTATTTTTTTGCAGTCGTAGTCAAGATTTTCTCTTAACCCCACGTCATAGATTATTTTTCGCATAACATCGTCTGACAAAGTCCTGAACTTTTCAGTCAAAATTTTCCCGTCCGAATAAATATCTTTTTTTATGAGTTTCATGTATTCATCTATAATTTTTACATGGCTGATTGCAAGATTTGCAAGTGAGCTTATGGATTTTTCGGCATGGAAATTAATTTCGTTAAAAAGCGGCATGATTTTATGTCTGATAAAATTTCGTTTGTAGCTTACATCCAAATTTGAAGAGTCCACATTAGCCACAAGTCCTTTGGAATTGCAATAATCTTCAATGGGTCTTCTCGAAACAGTCAGCAAAGGCCTGTAAATAGGGATTTCTGCCAACATTCTTTTAGGCAAAATCCCCTGAATTCCCCTAATGCCGGTTCCTTTAATTATTCGATAAATAATCGTTTCGGCACTGTCGGTAAGTGTGTGAGCCGTGAAAATAGAACTGTTCCGGTAATTTCTGGCATGTTTTAAAAAGAAATTATATCTTGCATCTCTGGCTGCATTTTCCGTCTTTTGTTCGCTTTTGGCAAGTGTTTCCGAGATAAATTCAATCCCGTTTTTTTCACAAAATTTCCTGCAGTTGAGTTCTTCTAGCAAAGATTCATCCCCCCGCCAATTATGGTTAAGATGCAATGCGACGAGCTTAAAGCCGTATTTCTTGGATAGTTCATTTAAAATATCAAGCAGGCACAAAGAGTCACAGCCTCCGGAAAATCCCACGAGGAAGGTATTTTTGGGATTTTTCAAGCCAAATTCATCTAAAAATTTATCGACAATTTCAATCATAAAATAAGGATAGCATATTTCTTTGATTATTTAAATAAGAAAAAAGGTTAATAAATTATGAAAGGGGGAAGAGGGAGGGTTGATAGGTCGAAGGGCTTTTTACTAAGTGATTAAGTGACTAAGTGATTAAGTGACGAAGTGATTAAGTGACTAAGTGATTAAGTGACGAAGTGCAACAAAAAAATTAAAGGGAGCTTACCGAATTTTAATGAAACTTAAATTTCTACTCTGTCAAAGAAGGGATTTTCACGTTAGGGAAAATCCCTTCTTTGAGATTTTTGCCCGTCAGTTTATCCGCCCTTCAAAATATAC
>JBAYNW010000031.1:0-21840 GCA_041678605.1 Candidatus Gastranaerophilaceae bacterium
TATATTTTGAAGGGCGGATAAACTGACGGGCAAAAATCTCAAAGAAGGGATTTTCCCTAACGTGAAAATCCCTTCTTTGACAGAGTAGAAATTTAAGTTTCATTAAAATTCGGTAAGCTCCCGACCGTTCAACCCTTCGACCTTTCAACTTATCGACTCATCGACTTATCGACTTATAAACTTATAACCTTTCAGCCCTTCACCCCCTTAAGCCCTTAAGCCGTTCAACCAACCCTCCAACCTTCCATACTTCCCGTTTCCCTATTTTTCCCCTCTTTCCCTCAGGGCAATTCTAATTGGTGTTCCGAAAAATCCGAACGCTTCTCGAAGTTTCTTTTCCAAATATCTTTTGTAATGGTCTTTCATCAAATCGCCGTTATTTGTAAACATAACAAACGTTGGCGGTTGGGTGTTAATCTGTGTTGAGTAAAGGATTTTAAGCCTTTTGTTTTTAACAGTTGAGGGCGGATTCATCGCATAGGCTTCATTGACAATTTTATTCAAAATTCCCGTTGAAACACGTTTTGTAGCCTGTTCGTAAACTTCAATTGATTTATCAAAAATCTGGTTAAGCCTTTGTTTTGTAACCGCACTTATATAAATTTTTGGTGCATATTCCAAAAATGGAATGTCGTTTGCAATTTTTTTCTCAAAATCTCTCATGGTATTTGTTTGTTTGTTTTCAACCAAATCCCACTTGTTTACGGCAATTATAATACCCTTTCCGGCTTCCGTGATAAGTGCGGAAATTTTCTTATCCTGATCGGAAATTCCTTCCGTAGCATCAATTATCAAAACGGCCACGTCGCACTCTCTGATTGAACGAATTGCTCTGTCTACTGCGAATTTCTCTACTCCCCAATCCACTCTTGCCTTTTTCCTGATTCCTGCAGTGTCGATTATAATAAAATCTTTATCTTTGTATTTAATTTTTGAATCAATGCTGTCCCTTGTCGTTCCCGAAACCTCTGAAACAATTACTCTATCTTCGTTTAACAGAGAGTTGACGATAGAAGACTTGCCGGCGTTCGGACGTCCGACAATTGCTATTTTAATCGTATCTTCAGCCTGAATTTCATCTTCCGCCTCAAAATCTTTCGTTAAAACCTCCAACAAATCTCCGACCCCGCCGCTTCCATGCAACGCAGAAATCGCCATAGGTTCCCCGACCGCAAGTGAATAAAAATCTGAAAGCATTGGCATTGCGTTCATTGAATCTATTTTGTTTACAACAAGAAAAACCTGTTTTTTTGATTTTCTCAGAATATTTGCAATATCTTCATCGGCAGGATGGACCCCGTCTTTGCCGTCAACTAAGAAAATTATTTTATCTGCCTCGTCGCAGGCAATTTGGGCCTGATCGAAGATTGAGAGCATAATTTCTTCTTCGTCGCCGGGAATTATTCCGCCGGTATCGATTACGGTGAAATATTTGTTTTGCCACTCGACGTCAAAATAAATTCTGTCACGGGTAACGCCGGGTGTATCGTCGACAATCGACTGCCTTGCACCCACAAGACGATTGACGAATGTGGATTTTCCCACATTCGGACGTCCTACTATTGCTACTATCGGTTTCTTCTTTTTCATCATTACACCTAATTGTTTTATCACCGCTGTACTAGCTTATCATGGAAACAAAGTTCTTTTCTCACATAGCAATTTTTTTGGGATGAGATTTTTTAAACGGAATTATTTTACTTAATTCTTCTTTAATTTCTCTTTCAACTGCCATTAACTCAAAATCTTCCTGTAGTCCAATAAAAAAACCTTTACTCATTCCAAAATATTTTGCGAGCCTTAAATCAGTATCTGCAGTAATCCCTCTTTGGCCTTTAATAATGGCATTTATACGATTTGCAGGCACGCCAATAGCCATTGCTAAAGCATTTTGTGATAAATTTAGCGGCTCCAAAAATTCTTCAAAAAGAACTTCGCCTATATGTGGAATTGGAATATATTCAACCATAATAATTATCCTTTCTTTATATTTATTATACTATACGTACAACGTACAATCAACCCTATTTAGTATAATCTTTACAAATCAGTGATAATCTACTATTTCAACATTAAAAATATCATAATCAATCCACCTAAAACAAATTCTATATTGCTTGTTTATTCGAATAGAATATTGTCCGCTTCTATCACCTGAAAGTTTTTCTAAAAAATTTGATGGGGGACTTTTCAAATCGCTAAGACTTTTTGAACGATTTAGCACTTTTAATTTTTTTAACGCTGCTTGCTGTATTTCATGAGGCATTTTTTTAGAAAATTCCCCAAGGAAAACTTTTTCCGTTTCTTTGCACTTGAATGACTTTATCATTTTTTTATTGTATCATAAAGGTGAAAAGTGAGAGGTGTAAAAAATGGAACAACTTAGAATAGCAATTCCTAACAAGGGAAGATTATCTGAAAAAATATATGAACTTTTGAATGATGCGGGGTTGAATTTCCCTTCAAAAAGTGAAAGAACGCTGCAGGTTACGACCCGTGACGGAAAATATTCGCTGATTTTTGTCAGAACTCAGGACATTCCGAAATTTGTTGAAGATGAAGTCACAGACGTCGGGTTTACGGGGTTTGATATCGTGACTGAAACCCGTGCGGATGTTGATAAAATTATGGACCTTGACTTTGGCCAGTGTGAAATGGTTGTTGCCGTTAAAGAAGAAGATGAGTTTAAAAGTGCAAAAGAGCTGCCTTATGAAATCAAGGTTGCAACATCTTTTCCAAACATTGCAAAAGATTATTTTGAAAAAATCGGTAAAAAAGCAAAAATTATTGAAGTTTCAGGTGCAACTGAAATCACCCCGCGTTTGGGGCTTTCAAATGTTGTCGTAGATATAACTTCATCGGGTTCAACACTGAAATCAAACAAACTAAAAATTATAGACAAAATTTTGACTTCATCTGCCGTTGTAATTGCCCGAAAAGGTCTATCTGAAAGCTTAAAATCAAAGACGGATGCTCTTTTAATTGCATTAAAGGCTGTTATTGACGCACGAGAAAAAAAATATTTGATGGCACATGTGCCAAAAGCGGCTCTGGAGGAAATTAAATCCTTTTTGCCGGGGCTTTCTTCTCCAACCGTGATGACGCTAATGGATGACGACAAACATGTTGTAATTCATGTTGTAGTTGATGCGGATAAGGTTTACGATAGTATTCCGCATCTCAAATCTCTCGGCGGTCAGGGGATTCTTATTATGACTGTAGATCAGATGGTCCGTTGAGTAAACAACAACATAGAGGCTTGAATGTACAAAAATCTGGAAGAATTAATTGAAATTATAAAAATATTGCGTTCCGAAAACGGTTGCCAATGGGACAGAGAGCAAACCCATGCGTCTTTGAAGCCTAATATGCTTGAAGAAGCTTACGAAGCCGTGGATGCAATTGACAATAATGACATGAAGCATCTCAAAGAAGAATTGGGCGATGTTTTGCTCCAGGTTGTTTTGCACGCACAAATTGCCGACGAGGGAAATGCCTTTAATATTGATGACGTTGCAAAAGGGCTTAACGATAAGCTAATTCGCCGTCACCCGCACGTTTTTGGAAATGTGGAAGTCAATTCGACCAAAGAAATTTTGGACAACTGGGAGCAGATTAAAAGTGAAGAAAAAGCTCACAGAACTTCGATTATGGACGGAATATCCCGCAGCCAGTCGGCTTTAATGTCAGCACAAAAAATAAGCAAAAAAGCTGTTAAGGCGGGATTTGAATGGGATTGCGAGAAAACATTGTACGATTGTGTTTTTTCTGAAATAAAGGAATTTCAGGATGCATGCCGCAGCGGGGATTGCGAACATATCGAGGAGGAAATGGGCGATATTTTGTTTGCAATGGTAAATTTGGCACGCTGGAACAAGCTTGACGCCGAACAGTCACTTTTGAAGGCGAATAAAAAATTTATAAAACGGTTTAAAAAGATGGAAGAATTGGCAACAAAACCGCTCGAGGAATACTCTTTTGACGAATTTGACACCCTTTGGAAGTGTGCCAAGGGTGAAATGATAAAAAGCAAGGTTCATTGAAATATTAAAATAAGTTACAATTTTGCGAAATTTGTTCAAATATAGGCTGCAAGAAACGTTTATATATATATAGTACTAACGAGGAAACTTTATAAATGATTACGCTGGATACAAACATATACTTATTATGCAATATGTTTAACATCAGTCCTAGGAAGCTGTCTGATGAATATTCCGGCATGTCTGTTGAAGAAATCATGGAGGCAGAAGCGGCTCAGGGTAACGCTGCAGCGGCTAATTTTGATAAAACTATTTTAAGCGACCCGATTAAATTGATTGAGTTGTTTCAGCTTAACAGTCCCGGCAACAAATATGCAATATTGAGCAATATGAACGAGAAAGATTTAGAAGATCTCCTTCCGTTATTAAGTGTTGTTGATCTGGCAATGGGGCTTAATTTTTTCACTAAAGATAAATTACTGAAGCTTATGGAAGAAATGCCTAAGGAACAATTGCTAAAGTTTACTTTTGCGATGTTTACTCCGGCACAGATTATGCAGTTGATGCCGGAAGCCCAATTAAACAAACTATTGCAATCACCAGAGATGGATAAAGATATGGAGTTAAAATATTTGAAAACTATCCAGCCTCAGGTTTTGGCACAAATGATTGAATCTGTAACAGGACAACCGGTTGCAGGCTCACAGGAGAGAGGGTTGGATGGTCAGGTAAGTCTAAATGCTCAAGCTTTGTTAACCCAACTTCAACAACTTCCTGATGACAAGTTTCAGGAGGCAATGATTAATATGCCTGCCTTTAGCAAGAGAGCGTTTATTTTTAAAATGACAGAACAAAATCCTAAACTTTTTCAATTATTTGATTCGGATGCCTATACCGGAATTATTGCCGCCAAGAAAGACAAACCGGATTTGATAAAAGCCGCCACGGTGCTTGACCCCGAACAGCTTGTAAAAATGGTTCAAAAATTACCTCAAGATTTGATGGCAACAGTATTGACACAAATAGATACGAATAAATTTGCCAATATACTGCTTAAAGAATTCAAGGATATTATCGGACAGATTGTCGCAGGGTAATTAAATCTGATTATTATTTTCGATATCAATTTCTTTTAAAAATTTGATTAAAAATTCCAGTGCGGCTTGAGAAAACAAGAATTTCATGGTTTTTCTTTTGTAATTCGGGTTGAATTCAATTTTTTTGACTTTTGTTATGTATTTATTTTTAACAGCAATAAATAAAAGTCCGACATTTTTGTCCTTTGTTGCCCCTCCGGGGCCTGCAATACCCGTTGTAACAAGGCTTATATCACATCCTGTTTTTTCAAAAAGTCCTTGAACCATTTCTTTTGCACATTCTTCGCTGACGGCACCGTATTGCTTAAGGGTTTTTTCGCTCACGCCCAAAAGCTTAGTCTTTGACTCGTTGGAGTAGGTGACAAAATTTTCTTTGATATAAACCGAACTTCCCGCAATATCGGTGAGCCGCGAACTGATAAGCCCGCCGGTGCAGGATTCTGCGACGGAGATTGTCATAGACTTGTTGAACATTATTCTTGCGATTGTCTGTTCGGTCTTGGTGTCAATTTGTTTAAAAAATAGTTTTATGTTTTCTAGTAGCATACGTTAAATGTAAAACTTCGCAAGTAAATTGTCAATTAGTTTAAAGGTAGAATTGTCAAAAGTTTGAAAGATTTTTTCCAAACTGTTCGGCCATTCAACTGTTCAACCGTTTAGCCAATTATTACAAAATCTACACAAAACATGAAAATTGTTGTTGACACTGAATTTTGTTTATTATACGATTGGAAAACTAGCAGACAAGGAAAAAGGAAAAAGAAAAAGGAAAAAGAATTCAAACTGCTTTTCCCCTTTGCCGTTTCCCCTTTCCCTTTAACAAATAGCAAATAAAATACAAAGGACGTAGAACAAATGGCAACCGAAACAAAAAGACAAAGAATCAGGGTTTGTTTAAAGGCATATGACCACAAGTTGATTGATATGTCGGCTGAAAAAATTGTTGAAACAGCAAAAAGAACAGACGCTAAAGTTGCAGGGCCTATTCCTTTGCCGACAAAAAGACGTATATATTGTGTTTTGCGTTCCCCTCACGTAGACAAAAAGTCAAGAGAACATTTCGAAATGAGAACACACAAAAGAATTATTGATATATACGACCCGACTCAACAGACCACTGAAGAGTTAAGTAGATTGGATTTACCGGCTGGCGTCGATATTGAAGTCAAACTGTAATTTCTGAAAATTAAATAGCATTATGCAATTAATGTGATCTACAATGGCTTGGCAAAGTAAAATCCAAAAAGCAAAAGCAATGTAGCGCTCGCAAGGAAAGGTAAAAATATGACATTAGGTGTAATAGGCAAAAAGCTTGGAATGACAACAGTCTTTGATGATAAAGGACTGGCAATTCCTGTAACGGTAATTAAAGTAGACACAACTGTGGTAACTCAGGTTAAGACAGTTGAAAAAGAAGGCTACAACGCCATTCAGGTCGGAACGGTTTCCGCTAAGGAAAAGCACTTGACAAAAGCCCAAATGGGACATTTTAAGAAAAATAAGCTTGAAAATTTCAGACATTTACAAGAATTTAGAATTGACAATCCTCAGGATTATGCAGTAGGTCAACAAATTGAAGTTTCAGTTTTGGCCGATATTTCAAAGGTCGATGTGACCGGAATATCTATCGGTAAAGGGTTTCAAGGCACGGTAAAAAGATGGAACTTCTCAAGAGGGCCAATGGGCCACGGCTCAAAAAATCACAGGGAACCGGGTTCAATCGGTGCAGGTACAACTCCGGGCCGTGTTATAAAGGGCAAAAGGATGGCCGGAAACATGGGAAATGAGCAGGTTACAGTAACCAAGCTGAAATTGGTTAAAGTAGACAGTGAAAATTCTCTAATATTAATAAAAGGTTCAGTTCCGGGACCTGAAGGAAAACTTGTTACAATTAAACCTTCAAGAGTAAAATGGAATTAAAAAAGGAAATAGGAAGTAGGAAATAGAGTTAGAGGCAATTCCCCATTACCTATTACCAATTTCCAAAGACATAAAGGAAACAAAAATGAGTAAAGAATTATCAATTTTAAGTACAAGCGGAAAGAAATCAGGCGAAATAACCTTAGACGAAAGCGTTTTTGGTGTGGAACCCAACTTACACGTTATGCACTTAGCTTTAAGAAGACAACTAAATAACGCACGTCAGGGTTCAGCTTGTGCAAAGACAAGAGCGGAAGTAGCCGGCGGCGGAAGAAAACCATGGAAGCAAAAAGGTACCGGCAGGGCAAGAGCTGGTTCAATTCGTTCACCTTTGTTTGCGGGTGGCGGAGTTATATTCGGACCAAAACCGAGAGATTACAGTTTCTCTATTCCGCAAAAGGCCAGACAATTGGCTTTGAAGTCTGCTTTATCAGCAAGAAGCGAAAAATTGGTTGTGGTTAAGGATTTCTCGGGAATTACCGAACCTAAAACAAAAACGATGGTAAAAGCACTTTCTTCATTGAAAGTCGAAGGTAAAGTTTTAATAATTGCAGACACAAAAGCGGCAGAAAACAAATACCTTGAACTCGCAGCAAGAAATATTCCGAGCGTGAGATTAATTTTGCCGTCAAACTTAAACGTAAAAGATTTATTGGAAGCTGATTTTGTAGTGATTACCGAATCTGCGGTCAATGAAATAACTGAAAGACTCAAATAGGAAATGGGAAATAGGAAATAGGAAATGGGAAATAGACTTAAAAAGCAATTACCAATTCCCCAATACAAAGGATAAACAAAATGAGCAAAGAACTAACAAGCACAGGAAAACTATACGATATAATAAAAGCACCATTGATTACCGAAAAATCAATGGCGGGAACTGCTTTGGGCCAATACACATTTGAAGTGGTTAAGACTGCTACAAAAATTGAAATAGCCAAAGCGGTGGAATTAGCTTTTCCGGGCAGAAAAGTAAAAAAAGTCAGAACGGTTTATATGCCTTCTCATGCCAAGAGAATGGGAATTAAATCAGGACGGACTTCATCAAGCAAAAAAGCAATTGTTTCAATTGAGGGAGACCCGATTGAAGAATTAACAGGAGCATAGGCGGGGAAATAGGAAATAGGAAATAGAACCCAAACGCCATTCCCAATTCTAGAAAATAAAGTTATAAAATAATAAAAAAGGAAAATAAACCAATGGCAATCAGAAAAATAAATCCAACTTCACCGGGTCAAAGAGGAATGACAAAGAGTGATTATCAGGAGATAACAACATCAACTCCGGAAAAATCGCTGTTGAAACCTATAAAGAAAAAATCCGGCAGAAATAATACAGGCAGAATAACTTGCCGTCACAAAGGCGGCGGAGCAAAACAAGCTTATCGTATGATAGATTTCAAACGTGAAAAATTTGGAATTCCTGCAACCGTAAAAACGATTGAATACGACCCTAACAGAAATGTAAGAATTTCTTTAGTATTTTACGCTGACGGTGAAAAGAGATACATTTTGACACCTGAAGGCCTAAACGTGGGCGATATAATCGTAAGCGGTCCTGATGCACAAATTCAGACGGGAAACGCACTTCCTTTGGAATTAATTCCACTGGGTACAATTGTTCATAATATTGAACTTGAACCGGGCAGAGGCGGAATATTGGTTCGTTCTGCGGGTAATTCAGCTCAATTGATGGCAAAGGAAGGAAATTATGTCACAATCAAACTTCCTTCTTCTGAAATGAGAATGGTAAGAAAAGAATGTTTAGCGACAATCGGTTCTTTAGGAAACTCCGAGCATAAAAACTTATCAATCGGAAAAGCGGGAAGAAACCGCCATATGGGCATAAAGCCGACAGTGCGTGGCGTAACAATGAACCCTTGCGATCACCCTCACGGTGGTGGTGAAGGTAAAACCGGTCCGGGCGGAAACCCTAAAACACCTTGGGGAAAACCGGCTCTCGGCTACAAAACAAGAAAAAAAGGCAAAATTTCTGATAAAATGATTGTCAGAAGAAGAAAGAAATCTCGATAAGGGAAAAGGTAATAGGAAATAGGAAATAGAGCTAAAATGCCATTCCCAATTCCCCATTTACAATTTCCAAAAAACTCAAATCAAAAAATATAAACAAAAAATAACAAGGAGAAACAATGGCACGTTCATTAAAAAAGGGTCCATACGTAGAGGATTCACTACAGAAAAAAATAAATAAAATGAATGACAATTCTGAAAAGAAGGTTATAAAAACTTGGTCAAGAGCATCAATGATTATACCTGATATGTTAGGACATACAATTGCGGTACACAATGGCAAAACGCATGTTCCCGTTTATGTAACGGAACAAATGATTGGACACAAGCTGGGTGAATTCGCACCTACGAGAATGTTCAGAGGGCATGCCGGCGGCGACAAAAAAGCGGTAAGGAAATAAGGAAATGGGAAATAGGAAATAGACTTAAAAAGCAATTCCCAATTCCCTATTTACAATTTCCTAAAGCATAAGGTAAACAAATTAAAACAAAGGACATCGAAAACAATGGAAGCAAAAGCAAAACAAACAGACATAAAAATGACAGCAAGAAAACTTCGCAGAGTAATCAATGAAGTTCGCGGGAAAGCGGTCGTTGAGGCACAAACAACACTACGTTTTATGCCATATTTTGCGGCAAGAGTGGTTGAAAAGAACTTGAGAGCTGCTGTTGCAAATGCACAGGAAAAATTTGGCGTAGGCCCTGATGCTTTGAAAATTTCAGAGATTTTCGCAGATGAAAGCGTAACCTTAAAAAGAGGTAAGCCAAGAGCTCAAGGCAGAATTTACAGAAGACTGAAACGTACATCACATTTAACAATACAGGTAAGCGACTAGTAAAGGAAATAGGAAATAGGAAATAGGAAATAGAATTAACAAGCCATTCCCAATTCCTCATTTACAATTTCTTAAGACAATAAGTTAACAAATAAAACAAAGGACGTAAAAAATGGGACAAAAGACACATCCAACCGGATTTAGAGTAGGTATAATACAACCCTGGGTTAGCACATGGTATGCTAAGTTTGGAGATTATGCCAAATTTGTTGCAGAAGATGCAAAAATAAGAAAATTTGTTAAAAAGAGATTGTATACAGCAGGTGTTTCAAGAATTTTGATTGACAGAAAAGCCCAAAGTGTAACAATAACTGTCGTAACTGCTAAGCCCGGTATAGTTGTAGGACGTGGCGGACAAGGAATTGAAGACTTGAAAAAAGAAGTTTCAAAATATCTTAGTAAGCCCGTAATAGTTAATGTTGTTGAAGTTGCGAGAATTGACGCTGATGCTCAGCTGGTAGCGGAATCAATTGCCCTTCAATTAGAAAAACGTATAGCTTTTAGACGTGCGATGAAACAATCAATGCAGCGTACAATGAGAGCCGGCGTTCAAGGTATTAAGGTTATGGTATCAGGAAGACTTGGCGGGGCTGAGATTGCCCGTTCCGAATGGGCGAAAGAAGGAAGAATCCCTCTTCAAACATTGAGAGCTGACGTTGATTACGGATTTGCAGAAGCTGATACAATAATGGGTAAAATTGGCGTTAAAGTTTGGGTCTTTAAAGGACATTTGATGCCTAATGAACAGGCTGATGCGAACATAAAGGCCGCTAAAAAACCCGGAACCTTTGAGGACAAAGCAGTAAGACGCCCAAGACGCAAACCTGAGGAATAGAGGTTTAGAAGCTCTCCAAACTTCTAAAAACATAAAGTAAACAAAATAGAAAAAGGAACGTAGAACAATGTTAATGCCTAAGAAAACAAAATATCGCAAAATGATGAAAGGTAATATGAAGGGTACCGAAACAAGAGGTACCACCCTTGAATTTGGTCAATATGCACTTCAAGCGGTAGAACCCGGCTGGATAACGAGCCGCCAGATAGAAGCCGCAAGAAGAACAATGACCCGTAAAATCAAACGTGGCGGTAATGTTTGGATAAAGATTTTCCCTGATAAACCGATTACTGCAAAACCGGCAGAAACTCGGATGGGTTCAGGAAAAGGAAACGTAGAATACTGGGTTGCTGTAGTTAAGCCAAACAGAATTCTGTTTGAATTAGACTACTTTGACAGAGCGGAAGCAATTGACGCCTTACAGTTGGCGGCTCAAAAACTTCCTATCAAAGTAAAAATCGTAGAACAGCCAAGGCAACAAGCCTAAAGGTAGGTTGGGCTTTCAGCCCAACGACATAAAATAAAAGGAACGAATAAATGAAATTGCAAGAAATGCGTGAAAAATCAATAGATGAATTAAAAAGTGCAATAGTTGAATTTAAAAAACAGCTGTTCGATTTGAGGTTGCAAAAATCAACACACAAATTGGAAAACACGGCTTTAATTTCGACAACGAAGCACTTAATAGCACAAGCTAAAACGGTTATTGAGGAAAAAACAAGGAGCAAAAAATAAATGCCTAAGAAGGAAAAACAAGGAGTTGTGATAAGCAACAAAATGGACAAAACGATTGTAATAAAAGTTGCATCGTACAATCCTCATCCAAAATACAAAAAGATTATCGAATCAAACAAAAATTACAAAGCACATGATGAAAAAGGAATTTGTTCAGAAGGTGATGTTGTAAGAATAATCGAATCAAAACCGATTTCAGGCGGCAAAAAATGGACCGTGCTTGGGGTGGTTGAGAAAGCGAAATAAAGAAATAGAAAATAGGAAATAGGAAATAGAATTAACAAGCCATTCCCAATTCCCCATTTACAATTTCCTAAGACATAAAGCGAACAAAATAAAAAAGGAATGTAAAAAATGATACAGCAAGAAACAAGATTACAGGTGGCAGATAATACAGGTGCAAAAGAAATTTTATGCATACGTGTTCTGGGCAGCTCAAATAAAAAATTTGCAGCAGTTGGCGACGTAATTGTCGCAACGGTTAAGGATGCGACACCGAATATGGCTGTAAAAAAATCTGAAGTAGTCAGAGCGGTTGTGGTAAGGACAAAGGCTGATATTAAAAGAAATGACGGTTCTGTAATCAGATTTGACGAAAACGCAGCAGTGATAATTAACAAAGACGGCAATCCGAGAGGCACACGTGTTTTCGGACCGGTTGCCCGTGAATTGAGAGATAAAAACTTCATGAAAATTATCTCTTTAGCACCGGAAGTAATATAAGAGGTGAAGAGGTGAAGAGGTGAAGAGGTGAATAAGAAAACCTTTCAACCGTTCGACCGTTCGACCTTTCAACTAAAAAGGACGTAAACAAAATGGCAAAAGATAGTAAGAAAACATTAAACGTAAAAACCGGCGATAGAGTAATGGTTATTGCAGGTAAAGATAAAGGCAAAATAGGAAACGTTAAAAAAACAAACCCTTCCAAGGCTAAGGTGGTCGTAGAAGGTGCAAATTTGGTTACAAAAGCACAAAAGCCAAACCCAATGGCGGGTGTTCAAGGCGGCTTGATAAAAATTGAAGCGGCTTTGGATTCTTCAAATGTGATGATTGTATGCCCGAGTTGCGAAAAACCGACAAGGATCAAGCACGATGTAGTCGAAGGCAAAAAAATCCGTGTTTGTAAAAAATGTGGTGAACAGTTGGATGTGTAAAGTGAAATGTGAGACGTGAGACGTGAGAGGAAAAATCTTCTCACTTCTCACCTCTCACTTCTCACCAGTACATAAATCCATCAAGCTAAAACAAAGGATGTAAAAACAATGACAGTAACAGAAAGTTTAAAGAAAAAATACGAAAAAATCGTTAAAAAGGCGTTAAAAGAAAAATTTGGCTATAATAATGACCATAAAATTCCAAGAGTACACAAGATTGTGTTGAATATGGGCGTCGGAGAAGCCTCTCACAACTCTAAGATAGCTGAAGTAATTGAGGTCCAATTAACAAAAATAGCCGGACAAAAATGCGTTGTAACCAAAGCGAAAAAATCAATCGCCTCTTATAAATTAAGAGAAGGAATGCCGGTTGGAGCGATGGTCACTTTGCGTGGCGAAAGAATGTACGATTTCTTACAAAAACTAATTTGTGTTGTATTGCCTCGTATCCGTGACTTCAGAGGAATCAGCCCAAAAAGCTTTGACGGACGCGGCAACTATACATTAGGCTTGAAGGAACAAGCGTTATTCCCTGAGATAAAATATGAAGAAGTTGATTTGGTAAAAGGAATGAATGTTTCAATAATCACAACGGCTGAAACAGACGACGAGGCAAGAGCTTTGTTGGCAGAACTCGGAATGCCGTTTAAGAAATAGAGGTAGGGATGTATAGAAGGCTAGAGGCACAGCAAATAAAAGCCATACATCTAAAAACATTAAGTAAACAAAAAAAAACAAAGGACAAACAAAATGGCTAAAAAAGCAATGATGAACAAAGAAGCAAAACGCGAAGCGTTAGCTGCAGCGGGAAAATACCCAAAAGTAAGATTGCACAACAGATGCAGTATTTGCGGCAGACCTCACGGTTTCCACAGGGACTTCGGTTTGTGCAGAATTCACTTAAGAGAAATGGCACACAGAGGCTTGCTTCCGGGTGTTGTTAAAGCAAGTTGGTAAAATCAGGCAATAGGGAATAGGCAATAGGTAATAGAAATTAGAAATCCATTTCCTATTTCCTAGAACATAAAGTAAACAAATAAGACAAAGGATGACACACAATGAACACAGATCCAATAGCAGATATGCTAACAAGAATTAGAAACGCAAATTTGGTAAATCATGAAACAGTTGAGATGCCGAGTTCGAAGTTGAAAGTTGAATTGGCTAAATTGCTGAAAGACGAAGGATATATCGTTGATTATTCGGTAAAACAAGTCGAAAAATTCAGCTTTTTGACAGTTGTGTTAAAGTACGACGAAAAACACAAACCGGTTATTACCAATTTGAAAAGAATTTCCAAACCGGGTTTGAGAAGTTACTGCAAATCTAAGGACCTGCCTCAGGTATTTGGCGGACTGGGAGTTGCGATTATCTCAACAAGCAAGGGTTTATTTACTGACAGAAAAGCCCGCAAAGAAAATCTCGGCGGAGAAATTCTCTGCTACGTCTGGTAGTTACTTTTTCTTTTAGTAAAAAAGTAAAAGTAACCAAAAAGAAAAACCAAACATGGCTTTTCGCTAAAGGAAAACAGACACACGTAATGTAGGATGGGCTTCAGCCCATCAAAATATAAATTATAGTCAGGTTCAATTGACAGAAAAGCTTGACTCAGAAAAGGAGAACAATCATGTCACGTATAGGCAAATTACCAATAGAAATTCCTCAAGGAGTAGAAGTTGCGATTGATGGACAAACCATAACGGCAAAAGGGCCATTAGGAACTGAAAGCGTCACGGTCAGGGAAGAAATCGTTATAACTAAAGAAGAAAATAAGGTTATTCTGGTCAGAAAAGACGAAGAAAGAAAAACTCGTGCCTTGCACGGGCTTTCAAGAACATTAGTTGCGAATGCTATTAATGGGGTTAAAACAGGATTTGAGAAGAAATTGGAACTTCAAGGTGTGGGTTATCGTGCAGCAATGCAGGGAACAAAACTGAATTTGCAGCTGGGATATTCTCATCCGATAAATTTTGAACCGCCAAAAGGTATTACTATTTCCGTGGACCAAAACACGAATATTACAATTAAGGGTTCAAGCAAACAGACGGTAGGCGACGTCGCAGCGGCAATTCGTGCGAAAAGACCTCCTGAAGTGTACAAAGGAAAGGGTGTTCGTTATGAAGGCGAATACGTAAGAAAGAAAGCCGGTAAGGCAGGAAAGAAATAGAGGTTTAGAGGTTTAGAAGGTTAGAGGTTTAGCTATTTAAAAAAGCCGACCCCCAAGCATTCAACCATCCAATCCTCCAAATAAGCCCGCATAAACCCTCGGCGATTTGCTATCTCGAAGCGGTTTGGGTGACAAGGAGAAAAAAATGATAAAAGTAGCAAACAAAAAAACAAAAGTACAAAAAAGACACCAATCAATCAGGGTTAAGCTGACAGGAACGACGGAGGCTCCCAGATTGGCGGTTTACAGAAGCACAAAACACATTTACGCTCAATTGATTGACGATGTAAAAGGCGTAACAATTGTTTCAGCTTCAAGTGTCGATAAAGATTTGAAAGAGAAACTCGGACACGGCGGAAATATTCAATCTGCAAAATCCGTTGGTGAAGCGATAGCCAAGAAAGCTTTAAAAAAGGGAGTAAAGGACGTCGTTTTTGATAGAGGCGGGTTTTTATACCACGGAAGAGTTGCGGCATTGGCTGATGCGGCAAGAGAAGCAGGCTTGAACTTCTAAAAATTTTTGTTGGGGTATTGAGCATGGAAGATTTAAAAGTATTTGAAGGAAAGAAAATCCGGCACATTTATGATGAAGAGAAAGAAATTTATTATTTCTCTGTTGTAGATGTTGTTTCAATTTTGATTGAAAAAGATTATCAATTGGCAAGAAAGTACTGGAATAAATTAGCTGAAAGGCTAAAGGCAGAGGGTTCAGAGCAAACGGTGACAAATTGTCACCAGTTGAAATTAGAAGCTGCTGACGGCAAAATGCGTTTAACTGATGTAGCCGATGCACAAACTATGTTAAGAATAGTTCAATCGGTACCGAGTAAAAAAGCAGAGCCGATTAAACAATGGCTTGCAAAAGTCGGCTACGAAAGAATGCAAGAAATCGCTGATCCATCTCAATCGCTTGATAGAGCGAGAGAAAACTGGCAAAAACTGGGCAGAAGCGATAAATGGATTCAGCAGAGAATGACAGGGCAGGAAACTCGTAACAAATTGACGGATTATTGGAAAGGCCATGAAATTCAAGAGGGAAAAGAATACGCAATTTTGACAAATATTATTCATCAAGAATGGTCGGATTTGTCGGTACAGGACCACAAAGAATTAAAGGGTTTGACCTCTCAAAATTTAAGAGACCACATGAGCGAAGCTGAACTTATTTTTACGGCACTTGCTGAATTATCCACAAGACAAATTGCAGAAGTGGAAAAAGCAACAGGGATGGACGAAAATAAAACCGCAGCCAAAATCGGCGGTCATATTGCAAAGAAGGCAAGATTAGAACTTGAAAACAAAACAGGGAAGAATGTTGTTACGGGGGAAAATTATTTACCACCGACAAAGAACGCAAAACAAATTAAAAACAAACCTTTTAGTTGTTAAATTTTTAATCCAAAGATTCCCAATAACCCTTTGTGTTGTCATCGGGGTTTTTGTCAATCAGTGCCCAGTAAGAACATGAGCGGCCATTTTCGTATCCGCTGCCGTATTACGCCGTACATGCACTATTTGTTTCCTCAACCCTTAGTCTATTGTTCAAAATGTAGAATGTAAATATGTCATAACCCCACCTATTTGGCTTTTTATATCCGTTTGTATCCACGTTAATCCAGCTTGCTCCACTATTCCGGTATGAATGAAAAATCAATCCATTATTTAATATAATACTTTTGCCATTTTTAAATGTTTGGGCGGATGTTGATAAAGGATTTTCCACGTTTCCGTTATAGTCTTTTAGATTGGATATATAATTATAATTGTCGGAGTAAACTGATACTTCTTTTAACGCATTAAGAAATTGCTTCATATCCAGGACATAGTCATTTGTTAGCCAGACCAAATATTTGGGGTCCTCACTATCGTACCCGTTAGCTTGCATTTGTAATATAGCCTGATTTAAGGTGCTATAACTTTTTGTGAATTGAGCTTTCAATTCTTGATTTTGTGTGTTATGCAAAAGTGTAGGAATTGTATAAGCTGCGATTACACCAATAATTCCAAGTGCTATCAGAACCTCAGCCAAGTTGAACCCAAACTTTTTCATATTACTTTCCTTAATATTAATTACAGTTATTAATTTAATTATAAACATATAAATATAATTGTCAAGTTCTGCAAAATTTCTTTATGTATACATATAAACTTAATAGTAGAATTATAAATGTATAAGAATATATTGAGATTTTATGATAATTAATAGAGTAAAAAAAATACTTTTGGATGTAAACATAACTCTGACGGAACTGGCTGGAGCAATGGGAAAGCGTCTGAACAAAAAATATACACTCGCAAATTTGTCTAATAAGCTGCGAAACGAAACCATCACCTTTAAAGAAATGGAATTGATTGCAGACATTTTAGGTTATGATTTGGATTTTACAAGAAAAAATGTTTAAAAACTCAAAATTATAGAAATCTGTGCAATAAAAAAAGAGGACTTTCGTCTTCTCTTTTAAAATGGTACGCTTGGCGCGATTCGAACGCACGACCTATCCCTTAAAAGGGGAGTGCTCTACCAACTGAGCTACAAGCGCATAGTTATTTGTATTAAGTTTTCATTTTTTGTTTTGTATCTCAGCCGGTAGAGCCTTAATCTAACTGCCGTAAGTTTTTGCTTCGCAAAAAGCTTACCGGGCAACTGAGCTACAAGCACATATGGTATTTAATTTGTATTAGCTACTCATTGTTGGGTTAAAAAACCCAACTTACTTTACTATTTTATGTAAATTTCAGCCCTTATTACAAGCCTATCAAGAACATGTTTTCTCGTCAACTATTTTTTTATTAATTAATAAAAAAGATGGCGGAAAAACTTTTTTTCAAAAAAAGTTTTTCCGCCACCGAAGATTTTAAAGATTTTTCATTTCAGATGAATAAATTTCTTTGCACAGTCAAACATTGTGTTTATCAGTGCCGAATTTGCGTTAATATTCATTCCGCTTGTTTCTAAAACCTGTCTAAGCCTGTTTTCCCAGAGCGGGTAGACTTCATCCTTTTTTAAATCGAGTACCTGTGCAATCATACTAAGTTCTTTAAAATCGATTGGCAGCGGGATTGCACCTCTTAGCATATCGACGACTTCAAGCCGTTTTTTGCGTGGAAAAGACTTCAAAAAACTCACAATGGAAAGGCCTTTCAGTTTTATGCTGTCTTTTATAAATTCGATGGAATCATCTATCAAGATTGGTTCTTGCGGAATTTTATATTCCTCAAATTCTTCCGGTTCTACGCCCATGACCGTTGCAATTCTTTCCAGAGTAGTTGAACGGGTTGAAAAAGGGATAGTATTATCTATCAGATTGTAGACATAAGACAGGGTAACGCCTATCATCTCCGCAAAATCCTTTTTGTGCAGATTATTACTATTCAAAAACTTTGCAACTTTCTGCGAACTTTTTGTTTGTATAATCGGTTTACTTTTTAACGCCATATTATCCTCCCTCTCAAAATAACAATAATCGTTATTATATTCATAAACTTCTTTAAACTTTTTTAAATGCACAGGTTAGATAAATCTATGCGGTAATATTTATTTGGGTTAAAATTATAAATATAATATAATTGCAAGGATAACAACAGAGATGAAACTAATAGTCGGACTGGGAAATTTTGAAGACAAATACCTTTTCACAAGGCACAATGCGGGTTTTATGGCGGTTGACTTTTTTGTCAGGCTGAACAATCAGGTGTTCAAAACCGAAAAAAAACTTAAATCTGCCGTTTCCAAGTTCAAACTTAACGGTGAGGATATCGTCGTAATTAAGCCCCTGACATATATGAATTTGTCGGGCGAGGCTGTTATTGCGGCAATGAATTTTTACAAAATTGAAATGGGTGATATTTTGGTTATTTATGATGATATTTCGATTGATTTAGGTATAGTAAGGTTTCGCCCGTCGGGTTCTGACGGCGGACATAACGGGATTAAGTCTGTTATAAAGCATCTCGGGACAGATGTTTTTGACAGACTAAAAATCGGAATCGGCCCTCAGCCGAACATTCCATCTGAAGCATTTGTTTTGCAGAATTTTTCAAAAGATGAACTGGACAAGCTGAAAGAAATCCTAAAAACACCGATGATTGAGGATTATTTGCAAGAGGGAATGGAAAAGGTTCAGAATACTTATAACTAAGATTTGATTCTATCCAACTCTTTTTTTATTCTTTCAGGTATAGTTTTTTCAAAATCTGGGGGCCACCCAAGTCGTTGCCTATCGCTTTCTGTAAATAATGCTGCTAAATCCTTGCACCTTTTTACAGAAATTCTATATAAATTTTCATCATGTATTTTTAATGCTTTGGGTTCAACTTTTTTATTAAGGCTTAAAACATTACCTTTGTGTACTCCGCCTGCAACAGCAGGTACTAAGTACGTATTTTCATATAATTTATTTTTTGGATTCAACACCCTTGCAACACCTAAAGCGATATCTGTATGAACTGTACCGTAGGAGCAACCAATATAATAATGACCTTCATTTATTGCCTCTATAAAGCTTATTAAATTTTCTTTAGTCTCGGAAAGAGTTAGAGACTCGTATCGTACGTACTTTAGCCCATTCTTTTCACAAATTTCTTGGTATCCTCCAATCCCGTCCGGGTCAATAATGGTAGTAATTCCTGCCTTTTTGAGGGTTAAAAGTTCTGATATTTTTTGGTCAAGAGCTTCTCCTCTAAAGCCTGTCGGTTCTACTTTAGCAAAATTCCATATCCTTAAATCTTTTAGACCTTCGTCATTTACGGTAGAAGGTTTCATCATATTTGCCAGCATCTCCTCCATTTGCTTAGGAGTTTTTCTGCCTTTGCCTTCCTGCTCGTAAGCTTTTTGCCAGAGAGTTTCAAAAAGATGCTCTCTAAGTTTTTGCCTTGTTTCTTTAAAATCAGGGTTGTCGGGACAAAGCTCTAATCCATCATTATTAGTACTTAACTCGATTACTGAAGGATGCTTTTTGTAGGTTTTACTTTTAGCAGACGTTAAAAACAAGTCTGTTTTTATTGATTTTGGTATTGCTCCTAATTCTACAACTCTAATACCCATAATATTTCCTTAAAATTTCATACATATCGTATTAAAAACCCAACAAGATATCTTTTGCTATTTTATTAAGAAAAATTTACACTTTATCTAAAGATGGCGTCTAAAATACATGCATTTGCCCTGAATAAGTACAACCAGCTAGTTTTTAATTTGTGTTTTTGGTTTAATATTATGTATTATTCCGTTATTGCGAAAAAGGGCAGAGTCCCGATACGGCGATTTGAAAAAGTCTTTGGATTGCTTCGGCTTTTTCAAAGCCTCGCAACGACACTAAAAATCGGGAGAAATATATGAGTCTAAATACAGCCGAACAGCTTGAAGAAAACGAACAGTACGACAAAGCTTACGAGGAGTACAAAAAAATGCATGCCCAGAAACCTAAGAGCATTGAAATTCTCGAAAGGTTGGGACATTTGGCGACCATGTTGGATAAAAAAAGTGAAGCCGAAGAGTATTACAACAAAATTCTTGAACTTGATGCGACAAGTGTTTTGGCCTATGAGCAGCTGATGGATATTTACATTCATACAAATTCCTACCGGTACTATATTTCGAGGGGAAATTTACACGTGGTTCAGCAGGAATTGAGCCATGCCATAAACGACTTTAAAAAAGCTCTGGATAAGGCTCAATCTCATGAAGAAACAAATTCAACCCGATTTGTTCTGGCAAATTTATATGAACAGACCGGCAAAAACCATCAGGCAATTGACGAATATTTGAGAATTCTGGATACGGGCAGTGTCAACGAATTTGTCTATCTTAAACTCGCACAGATATATTTAAACGAGGACTCCGTTATAAGTGCCATAGAAACGCTGGAAAGGGCCAGAGAAAACAATTTTGATACTGATAATGTAAAAGAAAATTTGGCTAAGCTGTATTTGAAAAATAATCAGCCTGATAAGGCGAGAGAATTAACGAAAGACGATTTGGTCAGAACCAAAAGTTTTTTGGAAGAAGGGGCAAATCAGGCGGCGTTTGAAATTTTGGACAAAATCAAGGAAGATTATAAGAAAAATGCCCAATATCATTTACTTTTGGCCCAGTATTATTTTAATGTTAAGAACTGGGAAAAAAGCCTTGAGAGCGTGAATGAGTTTGATAAATTTGAAAAAAATTCACCATTAAATTATCAGATGCGGGCGTTGATTTTTGAGGAGCAAGGAAACGATTTTGACGCACACATAAATTGGGCGAAATACAACTTGGCGAGAAAAGACAGGGATGTTGCTTTGAATGAGTATTTTTCGGCTTATCAGGTCAAAGCTGATGATGGAGATTTGTTGAGGAATATAGCTGAACTTCTTGAGGATACAGGCGATAAAAATCAGGCGAGCGAGTTTTGGGAAAGATTAGTTAATCTTGAACCGAGCAATAGAAAAGCATTGGAAAAATTGGCTGATTTTAAGGAAAACATAGGGGATTACGGAAGTGAGGCGGAAATTTTGGAGAAACTTTATTCCATTGATAATAAAAACGCAGCGGTTACCAAGAGATTAGCCGGCATTTACGAAAAAATTAAAAATAAAGATAAAGCACTGGAATTTTATAACAAATTTGTTTCAATGTCGCCGGTGAACGAAGAGTATGAAAAGGCTAAGGCCAAAATAAAAAAACTTGAGTCGACCGAATTTGAAGAAGACGAAGGACTTCTAGGGAAAATAATGAAACTGATAATCAAAAATTGACTTGTTTTTAGGTGTTTTTTTTATTATGATATTCTAAAATACGTCATCCTGAACTTGTTTCAGGATCGCAAAAGCGAACGGCCATGAGATGCTGCCTGCCCCGCAGATGGCGGGAACTGGATTCAGCATGATGTGAGGGTTTAACTCCGCCACTCGCTCAACAAAAAATGACAATTAAATAAAAATAGGTGTCGATGTGGCAAGGACTCCGCTTTTTTGATTAAATATCAAAAAAGAAGGAGGTTAGACCGAGGGTTTAACTCCGCCACTCGCTCAACAAAAAATGACAATTAAATAAAAATAGGTGTCGATGTGGCAAGGACTCCGCTTTTTTGATTAAGTATCAAA
>JBAYNW010000032.1:0-19052 GCA_041678605.1 Candidatus Gastranaerophilaceae bacterium
ACTTGTTTCAGGATCGCAAAAGCGAACGACCATGCGATGCTGAAATAAATTCAGCATGACGTGAGAGCTATAGGTTGATTGCAACTCGGTATTACAAGTTTCTGCCGCACAAACGCACCGGCACAGAACAAGCTTATAAGTCGATAAGTTGGAGGCATGGAGGTATAGAGGGTTGGAGGATTGGCTTTCTGTTTCCCCGATTTTTTTAAAAATTTGCGAAGCATTATTGAACTTAATCACTTAGTCACTCAGTCACTTCGTTCCTTCGTTCCTAGTAATTCATCTGCCAGCCTTCGTCTATGATTCGGCCGATGCAATAGTAACCTCGTTTATCTGTTCCGTTATTATATCCGTAATCGCAAAGTTTACTGGCTTTCCAAGGGTTGTATTTAGCCCCACCGGCAGGATATAAGGCTGGTCCGTTGTCGTTGACAATCGCAAAGTAAAATATATCACGACCCAAAGAATTGGGCTTTTTTGGACCGTTGACATCAATAAAAAAATTAGTCATACATACTTTTGTTAAGGAAGCTGCTGAACCGCTGCAGCCTAAAGAGGAAGTATTAAACCTGACGGCTACACCATCTGCTGTTATGAATCTGTAACTACTATCGTACCCACTACTAGTGTTAGTTCCATCAAAATTTTGTGCTATTGTGTCTGGGAAACAGCCCAATGTATTTGTACCACAGTTTTTTGCCACGTTAAAATAACCGGCTATTTTATCGCCCATGGTTTTTAAATCAGCCGAATCAAAGAAACAGCTCAAATCGCCTATGCAGCCGCCATCGGCGGCCATTTGGATTAAGGCCTGATTCCACAAGGAATAAGCTTTTCTCGCACCTGCGACATATCCGGCTTTTTGGGATTCGGCAATCACTCCGGGAATCATAAGCCCTGCAACCACGCCGATAATGCCCAATGTGATTAATACTTCGGCGAGAGTGAAGGCGGGTTGAAAGGTCAATTTTTTAGCGTCGTTGCGAGGGGAAACGGTGAGATGTGAGAGGTGAGACGTGAGAAGAGAAATTGGAGAAGAGAAACGGAATTTCCCGTCGTTGCGATGGGGTAAATGTTTTGTCCCATGCAAAAGAGCGTTCTCGTCGTTGCGAGGAGAAAATTTGCGACGAAGCAGCGGATTTCGGCAAGAGCGATGCGAAGCAAGCTCGTCCAAGTGAGCAGAACCACGCTTCTGCGAACTGCCGATAATCCAAGACAATCCAAAAAAACATTCACAAAAATTTTTCAATTCTTTACCCTTTCTAAAATTTATCCTCAGGAGTTATTATAGTTTATTTTCAAGAAAAAAGCAAATTTGTTTTATCGTATTAACATTTGTAACAAAATTTGATGAAAAATGTTATGAAATGTTATAAAACTTTAAAAAAGTGGTACTGCATGCATGTAAGTCATACTCTGACTTGCACTCTCTAATTCCTCTCTTCTAATACGTGGTTTTTAGCCGGCTTTTCAACTAAAGTCGGTTTTTATTTTGGCCGAAAGAGGAAACGGGGAAATTGGGAATTGGTAATTGGGAATTGGGAATTGAGAACAGAACCGTTCAACTTATCGACTTATCAACTAGAAGACGGGAAAAGAAAAGTTTTAATTTTTTTGTTGCACTTAATCACTTAATCACCCAGTCACTTAATCACTTCGTAAAAAGCCCTTCGACCGTTCGACCTTTAAACTCTTCACCTTCTCACGTCTCCCCTCCCCCTTCCCCTTTCTTAAAAATTCTGCTACAATAAACAAATGGACGAAGTTATCGAAAGTTTAAAAGAGTTAGGATTTAATTCATACGAGGCGAAGGTTTACGTGGCGTTACTGAAAAAGTACCCCGCAACCGGTTATGAAGTAAGCCAAATTGCTGATGTGCCGCAATCAAGAGCCTACGACACACTAAAAACGCTGGAAAAAGAAAAAGTGGTTGTAGCTACAAACTCAAAGCCCGTTACTTATACGCCGATTAAGCCTACCGAATTAACCAAAAGATATAAGCGGAAAATCAACTCTACGCTGGATTTTTTGGACAAAAATCTTCCCAATGTCAAGGAAGATTATACAGAGCCGATTTTGAGCATTACCGGTGCTGCAAATATCAGAGAAAAAATCATTGAAATAGTTAAAAACGCAAAAAAAGAAATCTATATTGAAATTTGGTCGCAGGATTTTAAATTTGTTGAGCCTTACATGCTGGATGCTTACAACAGGGGCGTTGAAATTAAAATTGTCGGGTATGATAACTTTAAAAGTAATTTCGGGCTTGTATTTGAACACGGCTCTGCCAAGGAGATTGAACTTTCGCTGGGCGGCCGTATGGTAATTCTCGTAGCGGACGATGAAGAGGGGCTTATAGGCAATTCCAGTTCCACCAAATTTGAGAATGTCCATGTCGTTTGGACAAAAAATTACGGCGTTGTGTTTTTGATAAAAGAACTTATCGTCCATGATATGTATCTGCTCGACATTGAGAAAAATTTATCGGAGCAGGTAAAAGTCGTTTACGGCAGTAATTTAAAGAAGTTGAGGGATAAAATTTTGGGGGCTAATTCACCTTATCGAATTCATTAATAAAAATTAACTTTTAAAATAATATTTATGGTTTAAAATATAAAAATACACTTTTGAATGAGTGAAATATGTTTTGGGAATAGTGAAATAGGAATTTATAGTATGCAAGGGTATAGTTTTGAATTAATTACAGGGCCGATGAGTTGCGGCAAAACAGAGGAGTTGTTAAGACGTGTAAGGCGTGCGATTATCGCAAAGAAAAAAGTTAAGGTAATCTCTCCGGAAATTGACACCAGAGCCCACGGTGATTATATTGAGTCCCGAAACGGACTATGGCTTGACGCAATAAAAGTCAGGCAGTCTGTTCAAATTTTGAGTCTTGTTAAAGAGGATGACGAAATTATTGCAATAGATGAATTGCAATTTTTTGACGAACATATTGTGAAAGTTATCTCAAAACTGATGGATGACGGTAAAAAAGTTGTCGGAACAGGCTTGGATCTTGATTTCAAAGCCGAACCTTTCGGGTACATGCCGGAACTTATGTGCCTTGCAACAAGCGTTGATAAACTGGCCGCTGTTTGCATGAAATGCGGCGGTGAAAACGCAACAAGAACGCAAAGGCTTGTTGACGGAAAACCTGTCGATAAGAATTCACCTTTGATTATGATAGGCGGGGATGAGACTTACGAAGCCCGCTGCGTAAAATGCTATGAACTGCCGGATGTTAAAAGCGAAATCAGAAAACGTGAATTTAAACTTCTTCACTTCGGCGGATAATAAATAATTTTTCTTAACATTAGTTTACTTTTGGGCAATTTTTTAAATTTACGTGTTTTACACATAAGTATGTAGTGTATTACTTTTATTTATGAAAGGAAATTAATCATGGCAGATCCAACAGTTACTCCTATTACCCCTGTTGCAACTCAAGCAACCCAATCGACACCGGAGAAAGCACCTGAGGTAAACTCAGCATCAACAACAGCACCGGCAGTTGAAATCAAAAAGGATGAAAAAGCTCCTGCAGCGGCTGAATCACTCGGCCAGGCAACTTTGCCTCCTGAACAAGGCAAAAAATTAAATATGTACGCATAAATAAAACCCGAAAACAAAGAAGGCGGATTTTTTCTTTTGAGAAAAAATCCGCCTTCTTTGTCTAAATTTATTTCACAACAATGTTAACCAATTTCTTAGGTACAACAATTACTTTAACGATTTCTTTGCCCTGCGTGAATTCTTTTGTTTTTTCGCTTTTTAATGCAATTTCTTTCATTTCGTCCTGCGACAAATTTTCATCCGCCTCGATTTTATCGCGGACCTTGCCGTTAATTTGAATTACAAGAGTAATCGAACTTGTTTTGGCCAAATTTTCATCCCACTTGCACCATTTTTCGCTGTGGATTGAAGTTTTGGCACCCAGTGAAGTCCAAACTTCCTCAGTTAAATGCACCGCAACGGGCGACATAAGCTTCATTAAGGTCAAAATTGCAAAACTAAAGACATTTTTATCTTCTCCTGAAAATCCATCGTTTTGGTTGCTTAGGGAACCCGCTCTGCAGCCAAGCCAGTCGTAAATTGCGTTTGTAAGCTCGCGGTATTTCGAAATCACCGTGTTAAACTGAAATTCGTTCGAAATATCATTTGTGACTCCCTTGATTGCCATATGAACAACACGTATCAGGTCATCGTTTTCTTTTGACCTGTTCTCCGGCAAATTATAATCAAAAATAATTTTATCCTGATTTGTCGAAACAAGCCGCCAAACCCTGTTCAAAAATTTGTAACAGCCTTCAACGCCGGCGTCTGACCAGTCAAAATCACGTGCAGGAGGGGAATCTGACAAAATAAACAATCTTGCCGTATCCGCCCCGTAATTTTCAAAAATTTCGTCAGGGTCAACCGTGTTTCCCTTAGATTTTGACATCTTAGACCCGTCTTTTAGCACCATGCCCTGAGTGAGCAGGTTTTTGAACGGCTCATCAAAACTTAAAAGTCCCATATCTTTCAACGCTTTTGTAAAAAATCTTGAATAAAGCAAGTGCAAAATTGCATGCTCAATCCCACCGACGTACTGATCCACGGGAAGCCATTTGTCCACAAGTGCTTTGTCAAAAGGTTTTTGTGCATTTTTTGGGTCGGCATATCTCAAATAATACCAGCTTGAGCATATAAATGTGTCCATTGTGTCGGTTTCCCGCTTTGCAGGTCCGCCGCATTTAGGACAGGTTGTATCGGCAAAAGTCTTTGATGTAAGGATGGGCGATTTGCCTGTGACGCTAAAATCAACATCTTCAGGAAGCAAAACGGGCAAATCGCCCTCATTTACCGCCTGAATTCCGCATTTTTCGCAGTAAACAACGGGAATTGGGGCTCCCCAATAGCGTTGGCGGGAAATTAACCAATCTCTAAGTCTGTATTGAGTCTTAAATTCGCCAAAACCGCCCTCGACTGCTTTTTGTGTCATTAATTTTTTAGCTTCTTCGTTGGATTTTCCGTCAAATTCAGCGGAATTTATCATAATGCCTGATTCAGTGTACGCTTCTTCTAATTCCGTTCCCTGTTCTCCGTTCCCTGTTACTCTGTTAATAACGGCCTTAATCGGCAAATTATATTTTTTTGCAAAATCAAAATCACGTGTATCGTGTGCCGGAACCGCCATAACCGCACCCGTTCCGTATTCCGCAAGTGCATAATCTGCTGTCCAGAGAGGGAATTTTTCTCCCGTAAACGGATTTATGCAATGAGTGCCTAACAGAACGCCGGTTTTAATTCGTTCGGTCGAAAGCCGTTCGATTTCTGTCATTTTACGGGCATTTTCACGATAAGCCCTTACCGCCGCTTTGTTTTCGGGAGTTGTAAGTACTTCAATATCAGTGTATTCGGGTGCTACAACAAGGTAAGTTATCCCGTAAGCAGTGTCAGGGCGAGTTGTGAACACGGGGATTTCCATATCTTTTTCAACGACTTTGAATTTTAAAATCGAACCTGTGGACTTTCCAATCCAGTTTGCCTGCATGGTTTTTACGTTATCGCCCCATCCGTCGAGTTTATCCAAATCCTGAAGGAGTTCTTCGGCGTAGTCGGTAATTTTTAAAAACCACTGCGAAAGGTTTTTCTTTGTTACGACTTCATCGCAACGCCAGCATTTGCCGTCGATTACCTGTTCATTTGCCAGAACGGTTGCACATTTTTCGCACCAGTTAACGGCTGCTTCTTTTTTGTAGGCCAAACCTTTTTTATAAAACTGTAAAAACAGCCACTGGGTCCATTTGTAATAATCGGGTTTACAGGTTGTAACTTCTCTGTCCCAATCGTAAGAAAGCCCGAGCATTTTAAGCTGTTGAGTCATATAGGCAATATTTTCGTCTGTCCATTGGGCGGGGTTTGCACCATGCTGCATTGCGGCGTTTTCGGCCGGAAGCCCGAAGCTGTCCCAGCCAATCGGGTGAAGAACATTAAATCCCTGCATTTTTTTAAAGCGGGCAATCACGTCGGTTATTGTGTAATTTCTTACATGCCCCATGTGAAGTCTGCCTGAAGGATACGGAAACATTGACAAGGCATAGTACTTTGGCTTATCGCTGTCGTTTGGCGTAGCAAAAGTTTTTTCATCCTGCCATTTTTTTCCCCACTTTTTTTCTATCTCCTGCGGAAAATATTGCTCGTCCAATTTAAAATCCTTTCATATTTGTCTTTTAAGTCAATTTTAGCACAAAAAAATTTCACTTCTCTCCCTCATTTCACTCGTACCTGACAATCAGATGTAACTATCAAGCAGAAACAGGCCGGTTTTTCTAATCCGGTTTTAAATTTCAATGAAGTTTTCTAAACAATTGAGCTGATTTTTTAAAGTTTGGCTTCATTTCTGCCGACTGCATATTTGTAATCATAGAATGGGGGAAGCAGTTTATGGCAAGAATTATTGAAAACGAACAGGGCAGAAGGATGGTCAGGATGTCTGTCGACGACATAATTAGTGTAGTCAGAGAGTACCAGCGTATTGTGCAAAACCCAAAGACTTATGAGGGGATTAGAATGGTTCTGGCTCAAGCAGGTATGTATTTGCCCGAAGATGTTTAAATTAATATTGAGGATGCGGAATTATTCCTGTTTACGTCACCCTGAATTTATTTCCGCGGAGATGATTTTGTAAACAAAATCTATCTCCCCGACACTGTTTTCTAAGCTCGTTCCTAGAAAAGAAAACAAGAGGCAGGGTCGCAAAGTCGCTCGCTGATGCGATGCTGAAACAAGTTCAGCATGACGTGAGTCGTTTTTTGGAATAATTCCGCATCCTCATTGAATATTTTGCAGAATTTCAATCGAACGTTTTGCGAGAAGCTCATTTTTTAGTTTTTTATTTTTTCTATCCTTCTTAGGCAAATCAATCGGTGCAATAATCCCCCAATTTGAATTTATCGGCTGAAATTTCTCATGAGCAGGGTCTGAGATATAAGCACATAAAGCACCGAGCATTGTTTCTTTCGGCAATTCAAGGTAGGTTGGGGCTTCTCCCCCAACAAAACCATTAATATACCGTGACATATTAATCCCAGCCAACATGCCTGTCGCAATTGATTCTGTGTAACCTTCCGTGCCTGTAATTTGCCCCGCAAAGAACAAATCAGGGCGGTTTCTCGTCTGTAAAGCTGCGTTCAAAATTTTCGGGCTGTTGATGAATGTGTTTCTGTGCATTACACCATATCTGATAATATTTACTCCTTCCAGCCCCGGAATGGAATGTATAAGTTCTTTTTGGCTCGGCCATTTCAGATTTGTCTGAAATCCTACCAGATTATACAAGGTTTTGGCTGAATTATCCTGACGAAGCTGGACAACGGCATAATTTTCTTCGCCGGTTCTTTTATCGACAAGCCCAACGGGTTTCATAGGACCAAACCTGAGCGTGTCAACCCCTCTGGATGCCAAAACCTCAACAGGCAGGCATGATTCAAAGAACTTAGCATTTTTCTCAAATTCTTTAAGTTCGATTTTAGGTGCATTTATCAAAATATTGTAAAATTTTTCGTACTGCTCTTTGTTCATCGGACAGTTAATATAAGTCGCATCGCCTTTATCATAGCGGTTTGCCCAAAACGCAACGTCAAAATTTATACTGTCTTTTTCGACAATCGGGGCAATTGCGTCGAAAAAATGCAGATGTTCGCTTTGGGTAAATTCTTTTATTGAATCAGCAAGAGCGTCACTTGTCAGAGGACCGGATGCAATAACTGTGAGCGTATCGGGGATTTGGGTGATTTCTTCTCTTAAAATATTAATATTTTCGTTTTGTTCTATTAATTCTGTAACTTTTTTCGAAAAAAGTGTTCTGTCGATTGCCAAAGCACCGCCTGCGGGAACCTGACATTGATAAGCAATTTTGATTAATTCACCGCCTAAGATTTCCATTTCACGTTTCAAAAGTCCACTGGCGTTGGTGATATCGTACGACCCGAGGCTATTTGAACAGACAAACTCGGCAAAATCCGCAGAAACGTGGGCTCCTGTAGTTTTTTGAGGCCGCATTTCGTAAAGATTAACTTTTATTCCTCTTTTTGCAAGCTGCAAAGCACATTCGGCACCCGCAAGCCCAGCTCCGATAACATTTACTTCCATTAGTTAAGTTTAACGTAAACTTTTTTAACCGTCAAATTTAAAAAATTCATGCAAGTTTACCTTTAAAACTTTTGACATTCTGTAAATCAGCATAAACGACGGATTACTTTTGCCCGTTTCAGGCTTGCCTATGTAGGTTTGGTGGACATTAAGCTTTTCAGCCAAAATTTCCTGCGTCAGATTTTGCTCTTTGCGTAGTTCTTTTATACGCCCGCCCAATTTGTTAAGTATTTTTGTGTTCATACTTGACAATATAGACAGATAGGCTTATATTGTGTATAGACTGTCAAGCTTATTTACATTATATAATTCAGTAATAAAGAGGGTTTTATTAATATTATGGAGAAGAAAGTAGGATGGATTTCATCAGCACGTCAAAAATACGGCTTTACCTTGAGTGACGTGCTAATCGCTCTTGTGATAATAGGCGTAATTGCGGCAATGACCGTGCCGTCACTAATTCAGGCCCAACAAAATATGGCAAATGAAGCCGCTTTTAAGAAACTGTATTCAAATCTTTCCAATGCGATAAAGCAGGTTATCTATGAAAACGGCGGGTTGGCTTATGATTGCTTTACTGCCTCTGGATATAGCTATCATTACAGTGAATGCACAACCTTTTGAAATGAGGTTTTTAAAAAACTTCCTGTAATCAAAAGCTGTGCCGGCGGTGTAGCAAACGGTTGTCAGCCTTCGTACGCTGTTACAACGGATGTTATAGCCGCCGGCGGAAGAAGTTCCGGGGATAGTTGTTCCGGGTCAGATATCCCGAACAATAAAGCCAGTTACACACTTGCGGACGGTTCAATGATTTTGTCATACGTCGATGCTTTAGCGAAAATTTCTTTATTTATAGTAGACACAAATGGATTTAAAGGACCTAACAAGTGGGGATATGATGTTTTTCTTTTAACTCTTGATACAAAAGCTGGCAATACAAACAACGTTTTTATTACTGACAGAATTTGCTGGATATACGAAAAAGGTGGAAAAAGGATTGATGATATTTTAATCGGGCAATAGCCGTATTTGTAGATTGTGGTAAGCAGGTGGGTTAGGGAATCCATCCTACTATCTAGTTGATAAGTCGATAAGTTGAAAGGTCGAATGGTCGAATGGTTCTGTTCCCAATTTCCAATTACCAATTTCCTGTTCCCTCTTCAACCCCTTAACATTTATTTACCCTCTCTTGCAAATAAATCTGTTTATAGTACGATAAGCATATAGTTTTGTCAGAAAGAACTAAAATACATTTCCAAATAGCCGAGTGGGGTAGTGGTGCAAGATGCGACATGCCTGTATGCTTTTGTATTGGAGTATTTAGTTTTAAAATAAAAAGTATTACTTACAAGAAAGGTAAATAACCGTGGAAGAAAAAAAAATAGAAGAACAAGTTGAAGAACAGGTTGAGGCAAAAGCCGAGGCAGAAGTTGAAATAAAAGCCGAAGAACAAGTTGAAGTAAAAGCTGAAGCAAAAATTGAAGCAAAGGCTGAAAAAAAAGCCCCGGCAAAAGCTGAAGTTGAAACCGAGGCTGTTACCGAAACAAGAAGATCAAGATCAAGAAAAAAAAGAATTGAAAATCAGGAAGAAAAACCTCAATCAGAATGGACAGAACGTGTTGTTCAAATCCGCAGAGTCACAAAGGTTGTAAAAGGCGGTAAAAAGCTCAGTTTTAGAGCCATTGTTATAGTCGGAAACCAAAAAGGTCAAGTCGGCGTTGGTTGTGCAAAGGCTGCAGAAGTCATTATTGCTATTCAAAAAGCAATCGCTGACGGCAGAAAAAACCTTATCACTGTTCCGATTTTTAAAACAACAATTCCTCACCCTATCATCGGCCGTTCAGGTGCCGGAAGTGTAATGCTCAGACCTGCTTCACAAGGTACGGGGATTATCGCAGGCGGTGCTGTTCGCTCAGTATTAGAACTTGCGGGAATTGAAAACATTTTGTGCAAATCGCTCGGTTCAAAATCACCGCTTAATGCCACAAACGCCGCTTTAGAAGCATTAAAGAATTTGACACCGTTCAAAGATATCGCAAAAAAACGAGGCAAGACAATCGCGGAAATATTGAATTAGAGGTTTAGAAGGTTAGCTAATTTGAAATAAAAAAAGCCAAACCTCCAACCCTCAAAGAACGTAAATTAACAAATAATAACAAGGAGCAAACAGACAAATGGCAAAAACAGCATTAAAAAAAATAAAGATTAAACTTGTAAAGAGTTTAATCGGCTCATCTGATTCTCAACGCAAAGTGGCTACGGGTTTGGGGTTGAGCAAAATTAATCAGGTAGTGGAACATTTTAACAGCCCTACAATTCTGGGGATGGTTAACAAAATTCCTCACCTTGTACAAATCGTAGATTAAGGGAACAAGTGAATAGGGAAATAGGTGAATAAGAGAAAGAATTAACCTTTCAACCATTCAACCTTTCGACTTTTCAACTGATATTAGAAAGGATACAAAAAACAATGAGTATAACATTAGAAGATTTAAAGCCAGCCAAAGGTTCGACATCCAAAACTAAACGTGTCGGACGCGGACGTGCATCAGGACACGGAAAAACAAGTTGTCACGGACACAACGGTGAAGGCCAGCGTTCAGGATGCTCTGCAAAAAGAGGGTTTGAAGGCGGACAAATGCCTGCTTACAGAAGATTGCCAAAGTTGAAAGGGTTCAAAATCATCAACCAGCGTAATTATGCCCAAATCAATGTAAGCACATTAGAAAAACTCAAGCTGAAAAAAGTTTCACTTGAAAGCTTGAAAGAAATCAAAAAAGTACATCCTTCAACAGATGGCCTGAGAATTCTCGGCAACGGTGAAATTTCAAAAGCAATTACTGTAAAAGCAAATTATGTTACGCCTCAAGCGAAAACGAAAATCGAAGCAGCAGGCGGGAAGGTTGAGTTAATATAATGCAGCAGAAAGTTAAAATGCCGAACACATCTGATTTAATGTCAATGTGGCATGCTTCAGGTTTGAAAGAAAAGCTAATCTTTACTCTTGTAATGATTGCGGCTTTCAGATTTGGTGTTCAAATGCCTGTTTATGGTATTAATAATGAGATTTTTTCCAATATGGCGGCTCAAAATAATATCATCGGATTTTTGGATTTATTTTCAGGCGGTGCGTTAGGAAAAGTTTCTATTTTCGCACTCGGAATCGGGCCTTACATTACGTCATCAATCATTATTCAGTTGGTGTCGGTTGTAATCCCGTCTTTGGAAAAACTTCAAAAAGAAGAAGGCGAGGCCGGCAGAAGAAAACTTTCACAGTACACAAGAGTGTTTACGGTTGTATTGGCCGTATTTCAATCAATAATTTTCATGATTTTCATGACAAAATTGCCGGGTGCTATCCTTGCGGGGGTAAATCCGGGCCTGTTTTTCATAAGTTCAATTTCAGTTTTAACAGCCGGTTCGGTGCTTGTGATGTGGATTTCCGAACTTATAACCGAAAAAGGGATAGGAAACGGCGGATCTTTGATTATCTTTATCGGGATTTTGTCGGGGATTCCTTTGTATGCTTCAAGGACCGCACAAATGGTCACAAGAGATTCCAGCCTGCAAATCGGATTAATTTTCTTGCTGGCAATTTTCTTTGCCACAATGGTTTTCATTGTCATAATGCAGGAGGCTACAAGAAAAGTTGTTATTGTTAACCCTAAAAGACAGGTCGGTAACAAGGTTTACGGCGGAGTAAACACCTTTATTCCGTTTAAGCTCAATCCGGGCGGGGTTATGCCGATTATCTTTGCGATTGCGATTTTGCTATTCCCGACTACCATTTTAAGCGTTGTCGGACAGGCGAATATTCATAACCTTGCCGCAAAAAATATTATTTTACATTTAACTCAATGGTTAAGCCCTTCGGGCTGGTTTTACTACCTGCTGTATTTTCTGATGATTGTTGCACTGACTTTCTTTTACGCTTCAATTATGCCGAATATGCAGCCAAAAGAGATTGCCAATAATTTGAAAAAATACGGTTCATCAATTCCGGGGATTAAGCCGGGCAAACCAACCGCCGAAGCTCTTGATAAAATTTTGAGCAAAACGACCTTCATCGGGGCATTGGGACTTGGCGTAATTGCACTTGTACCGTCGTTTACAAGTTATATAACCAACATTAAAACCCTCCAAGGGATTGGTGCTACATCTCTAATCATCATGGTCGGGGTTGCACTTGACTTGATTAACCAAGTCAGAACCCATCTTTTGGCAAGAAACTACGAAAGCTTCTTGAAAGAATAGGGGTAAATATATAAATGACAAAGTAGGTTGGGCTTTCCAGCCCAACAACAAGGAATTAGTAATACTTTCGGGTTTTGTTTTTTAACTTGTCCAATCGCAATAACTCGTTGAACCTTTTCTCTTCGGGTGTTTTTTTGGAGAAAAAATCAAGCAGCCGTATTTTTAACAATCTGAGTCCTTCTTTTGAAAAAAGAGGGAACCACTGCCCTCTGTATATCGGGTCTGCGGTTGCTTTTTTAAACAGGTCGAAGTCCTCCAACCCTATCTTTGCAAGAGAAACACTTGCAGCTTTGTACTCTTTGTATTTCCCCAAAGCAGATAAAAGCATTTTTCCTTCAATAAGTTTTTTTATTTTTTGAATTCTTACTTCATTCACTTTAGCCATAAAAATACCCCTATATTTTTTGTTCATTATAACATGAAAGAGAGCCAATAATATTTTTATTATTACTTTATTGAATGTGAATTGGTATAAAAATGGGGTTTCAGGGGTGTCCCCTGACGCTTTGACATTTTGGTCGCGTGTTTCTCTTTCTTTTCGTTCTTTTCTTTCTCTTTTCATCGCAAAAAAGAGAAAGAAAAGGACACAAGATTGAAAATATTAATAACAAAAAGAGCGAAACCAAAAGGTTTCGCTCTTTTTGTTATTTGATGAAAGATTATCTCTTAGAGAACTGGAATTTCTTTCTGGCCCTTTTTCTACCGTATTTTTTACGTTCTTTGACTCTCGGGTCTCTTGTCAAAAGTCCTTCTGAGCGAAGTACGTTTCTGTACTCTTCATTAATCTTGAGCAATGCTCTTGAAATTCCGTGTTTAATCGCACCGGCTTGAGAGCAAATTCCGCCTCCGACAGTTTTGACTTTCACATCAAATTTTTCTTGATTATCAGTCAAAACCAGTGGCTTAAATACCATCATTTCAATTGCCGGTCTGTTGCCGAGGTAAGCTTGTAAGGTTTTTCCGTTTACAAAAATCCTGCCTTTGCCTTTTACAAGTTTAACAACAGCGATGGAGCATTTTCTGCGTCCTGTAGCTATGGTTTCTTTTGCTTGAGTCGCCATTATTTAACCTCCTTTGCATTTTTAATAGGAATTGGCTGTTGTGCCGCATGCGGATGTTCGCTTCCGGCGTAAATTTTAAGTTTCTGGAACTGTTCATCACCCAAAGTGTTATGAGGCAACATTCCTTTAACCGCTTTTTCAAGTGCCAAAGTCGGATTTTTTTCCATTAATTCCTTGAAACTTGCTATTTTAAGACCTCCCGGAAAACCGGTATGGTGATAATATTTTTTGTCTGTTTCTTTTTTACCTGTAACTTGAATTTTTTCAGCGTTAATTACGACAACGAAGTCGCCGGTATCAACGTGTGATGTATATTCAGGTTTATTTTTTCCTCTTAAAATTGTTGCGATTTTCGTAGCTAATCTGCCCAGAATTTCTCCGTCAGCATCGATTAAATACCATTTTCTTTCAACTTCGAGAGGCTTTGCTGAATAAGTTTTCATTGTTTGTCTGCTCCTTGTTATATTTTGATTACTTTATGTTTTAGTTGAATGGTCGAATGGTTGAACGGTTGAATGGTTTTCCATATCTTGTTTAAATTCGATTAGCCAAACTTTTCAACTTTTCGACTTTTAAACCCTTCAACTAATATTCTACTTTCATAAGTGTCAACCCGTGAGGGTTAACGGTTTTTCCCGCTTTTGACCTGTCTCTCGCCTCCAAAATTTCTTTCATTTTTTCGGGCGGAAAGTTGTTTTTTTCAATCAAAAGCAAAGTTCCCACGATAGCCCTTACCATGTTGTACAGAAATCTATTTCCTGTAATGTCAATTACCACCGTGTCGCCGAGCTTTTTACACCCGACTTTATAAATAAAACAAGTCCTGTTCAAAGTCGAAGACCCTGAACTTCTGAAACTGCTGAAATCATGCTCTCCAAGTAAATATTCTAAAGATTTTTGCATCCTTGAAATATTTAAATCCCGCTTTACCTGCAACAAGCCGCCATCAAAGGCACTTCGCTGCTTTTTGTTGTAAAAAACATATTGGTAATAACGTTTTTTAGCGGATTTTTGGGCATGAAATTTAGCCGAAACTTCCTTTAAATCCGATATTGAGATGTCGTCGGGCAGAATTTCGTTCGTTGAATAAATAAACTTTGAAGCAACTAAAGTTTTATCTGTTTCAAACTGAACGATTTGACCTTTCGAATTAACCCCTTTATCGGTTCTTCCGGAAAAGACTGTTTTTATTCGTTTCTTTTTATTGATGCCTTCAATTTTTTTGGCATCCCCTATCAATGTGCTAAGTGCTTGTTCTAACTCTGATTGTATTGTCACGGGAGCATTTTTACTCTGACTCCCTTGAATCTGGCTTCCTGAGTAGTTTTTACCAATATACTCAACTCTAACCGTGTATCTTTTCATACGAGTTGGATTAAAGCCATTTCAGAAGCGTCGCCACGTCTTGGCGGCAATCTGTATATTCTGGTGTATCCGCCTTGTCTTGACGAATATTTTGTTCCGATTTGGTTAAATAATTTTCTCAAAACGGTTTGAGCTACAACCTTTTTACCTTCTGCAGGTGTCTCAACGACTTCTTTGGTTTTGACGTCTACAAATTTTCCGATTTCTTTATCGTAAATATATCCGGCTGCACGGCGGCGAGAGTGAAGGTCGCCTTTTTTCGCTAATGAAATAATTTCTTCAGCGTACGGCCTGAGTGCTTTCGCACGGGCCATAGTCGTTTTTATTTCACCGTGTGTGAAAAGCTCAGTCGCCAAAGCACGCAATAATGCGTCTCTTTGGTCTTTTGCTTTTGATAACGTATGTTTTTTACACATGTGTCTCATTGTTTGTTTTCCTTTAGTTTTTATTTGTTGTCTTTATGTTCTTTATTTAGAGTTTCTAAACTTCTTCCTCTACTTCAGGGCTTGGTACCAGATTTAACCCGAAATGCTGCAATCTTTCGACTACTTCATCGGATGATTTCTTACCAAAATTCTTGATATTTAGCAAGTCATTTTCTGATTTTTTAAGCAACTCAGCCATTGAATTAATACTTGCACGTTTCAAGCAATTGTAAGCTCTAACTGACAATTCCAATTCTTCGATTGAAATACTCGGAATATTTTCATCTTCAAAAATTTCTTCGCTTGCGGCAGTGATGGCCGAAATTGTCGGCTGACCGGTAAGAGAAGCTATTTGCATAAAATGTTCAATCAGCAATGTTGCCGCTTGGCTAAGTGCATTGTTTACGTCAATCGAACCGTTTGACCAGATTTCGAGAGTTAATTTGTCAAAATCAAGTGAATTTCCTACACGTACCGCTTCTACGTTGTAGCTTACCCTCTTAATCGGCATAAAAGTTGCATCAATAGGCAACATATCAATCGAAGCACCTGCTTTTGATTCACGAGGAACATCGTTTGCGACATAACCTTTGCCTGTTTCAACTATAACATCAGCGTGAAAGCTTCCGCCATCCGCAACCGTGCAAATCAGCCAATCAGGGTTTACAACTTTGACTCCGGCAGGAAGCTGTATGTCGCTTGCCAAAACCTGACCCGGTCTGTCTATGTCTATTCTCAAATGCTGAGGTTCTTTTGAATCAGTCTTGACGACCAACCCTTTTAAATTCAACATAACATCGATTACATCTTCCAATACCCCCGGTATCGCCGTATATTCGTGAGTAATACCTTCAATTCTTGCTGAAGTAACTGCCGTTCCTTCAAGACTTGAAAGCAAAACACGTCTGAGCGAGTTGCCGATTGTTGTTCCGAAACCCTTTTCCAATGGCTCGATAACAAACTTGCCGTACTGTGAACTGTCTGAACTTGTTGTTGTATCAACATTTTTAATTTTTAATTCCATGTTTATTCTCCTAATTTTTCTTAAGTTATTTAGAGTAGTATTCTATTACAAGTTGTTCCTTAATTTCAGGGTCTAATTCTTCCCGTTCCGGAATTCTGTCAAAAGTTACTTTCAAAGCAGCTTTGTCGATAGTCATCCATACAGGAGCACAAGCCATGTCTATTAATTCGGCTACCGCTTTCAAAAAGTCTGAACTTTTTGCTCTGATTGATATCACATCTCCTGCCTTAACAGCATAAGACGCTATATCAACTTTTCTGCCGTTAACCAACACATGTCCGTGGTTTACGATTTGTCTTGTTTGCTTTCTGGTGATGCCTAATCCGGCTTTAAACAAAACGTTATCCAGTCTTGATTCAAGCATTTGCAACAGGATAGTACCCGTAACACCCTTCTTGCGGGCAGCTGCATGGTAATATTTAGCAAATTGCTTTTCACTTACCATATAGGTAAGTCTTATTTTTTGCTTTTCTTTTAAATGAAGAGCATATTCAGAAGGTTTCTTTCTCACAGCACCATGCTGACCTGAAGGCGTCTGCTTCATTGAAGAAACTAACTTTCTGTTTGATAATTCCTTGACTCCGTGGTTACGGAATAATTTGTTTGTAGGTCCTGTATATCTTGCCATTTGTTTGACACTCCTTTTGTGTTTTTGTTATCTTCCTGTTTTAGTTGGATGGTCGAATAGTTAAACGGTTGAATGGTTAAATTTTAAACCCTTCGACTGTTCGACCGTTAAACTTTTCAACGGCGAACTTTGTTCGCCTACACTCTACGTTTTTTCGGTGGACGGCAGCCATTGTGAGGAATAGGCGTAACGTCTTTGATTAAAGTGATTTCAAGTCCGGCTGCTTGAATGGCCCTAATAGCCGTTTCTCTGCCTGAACCCGGTCCCTTGATATGAACTTCAACCTTTTTCATACCCTGATCGATTGATTTCTTGGCTACCTGTTCCGCAGCTGATTGAGCCGCGAACGGAGTACCTTTTCTCGCACCCTTGAACCCTATTGCTCCGGCCGTAGCCCATGCAATAGCGTTACCTTGTGTATCGGTAGAAGTTATTATCGTATTATTGAAAGTTGATTGTATGTGTACAATACCCTGCAATACGTTTTTTTTGTCTTTTTTCTTTGTTTTTTGTGGTCTGGCCATCTTATTTGACACTCCTTTTGTGGTTTTGTTATCTTTCTGTCTTAGGGAAGAGGAAAGAGGCAAGGGGAAAGAGATTTCCTGTTTCCTGTTTCCTGTTTCCTGTTTCCTCCGCTATAATGCCGCTGTTTTCTTCTTGGCGATTGGTCCTGTTTTCTTGCCGCGTCTTGTACGTGCGTTTGTTTTTGTTCTCTGCCCGCGGGTAGGAAGCTTACGCTTGTGGCGAAGCCCTCTGTATGAGTTTATTTCCTGAAGACGCTTGATGTTCATGGTAACTTCACGTCTTAAGTCACCTTCAATATGAAATTTGGACAATTCATCTCTTAATAATTTAATGTCTTCATCTGTTAAATTATCAGTCCTTAATTCGGGCGAAATTTTGGCAGCCTCAAGGATTTTTTCACTTCTTTTTGGCCCTATTCCGTAAATATAGGTTAATGCTACTACTATTCTTTTGTTACGGGGTAAATCTACCCCTGCCAGTCTTGCCATGTTCGTTGTCCTTTACTTTTCTTGTTTACCTTATGATTTAGGGAATTGTAAATAGGGAATGGCTTTTTGCTCTATTTCCTATTTACTATTTCCTAACCCTGTCTTTGCTTGTGTTTAGGGTTTTCGCAAATTACTGCGATTCTGCCTTTTCTTTTAATGACTTTGCATTTATCGCAAATTTTTTTTACTGATGATCTGGTCTTCATTGTTTGCCTACCTTTATTATTATTTTATTAGCTTTGTGTTTTAGGTGAAAGGGTGAACAGGTGAATGGTTTCTTCTAAAACTCTTCAGCTTTTCAGCTTTTCAGCCTTTCAACGGCGAGGTTTCCTCGCCTATTTCAGTCTGAAGGTTATTCTTCCTCGAGAGAGGTCATAGGGCGTCATTTCGACCCTAACTTTGTCTCCCGGCAGAATTCTTATGAAATTTTTTCTGATTTTTCCTGATATATGAGCCAATATTTCATGGTCGTTCTCAAGCTTCACGCGAAACATAGCGTTTGGCATTGATTCCAAAATCGTACCTTCCATTTCTATAACGTCTTTTGCCATGCGGTCCTCTTTTTGTGGTAACAATCGCTCATATTTTAATCAAAAATACTAGTGTATTAATTAATCATACATGTTAAATTTTTCAATGCAAGGGGGAATATGCGAAGGGAAACGGGAAAAGGGAAAGAGGGGAGAGGTAATTTGATTGATTGTTTTTTTATAAATGCAACACAAACGCTCAGGACGCGGAGGTCTGATAAGGTTTTTAATAAGGCCTTTTAGTATGCTTTGTAACAATTTATTTACAAAGTTATTGTTTTAATTATTATAAAAACAAACGAGGAACTGGGAACTGGGAAGAGGGAGGTATGGATGGTTGGCAGGCTTTTTACGAAGTGATTAAGTGACTGGGTGATTAAGTGATTAAGTGCAACAAAAAAATTAAAACTTTCCTTTCCCCGTCTTCTAGTTGATAAGTCGATAAGTCGATAAGTTGAAAGGTCGAAGGGTTGAGAATGGAGGTCGGGCTTTTGTTTGACCCCCTCCCCCAAGTTTATATTTGCAAAATTGTTATTCTTCCTCCCCCCTTGAGGGACTCTGCCGAACAAAACGATTAAGTATCGTTTTGTGAGAGGTAACGGCGAATTTTGAAACAAGC
>JBAYNW010000033.1:0-18409 GCA_041678605.1 Candidatus Gastranaerophilaceae bacterium
CTCCCTTGTCCGGCTTTCATCCTTACCGCCGGCTGTCCCGCAGCCGGTAAGGATTTAGCACTTCCTAGGTCGGATTTGAAAAAGTTCTAAAAATTGTCATTTTTAGACTTTTTCCGCATCCTCTTTTTAATTTTATCATTAATATTTTTCTTGTAAATGTTCTAAGTCAGTTGACTGAAATTAAATATTCAGCTTACCCTCAATAAACTTTTTTTAACTTCATTCCTTTTAACTTTCCTTGTTGAAGTTCTCGGAAACGGGCCTTGGGCGATAATAATATTTGTTGGTCTTTTGTAAGGCGATAGTCTTTCAGAAAAAATTTTGACTTCCTCTCTTATAATTTTATTTAATTCTTTCTCGTCCTTTGCAACATCCAAAACGTCTTGCGAGGGAACTATGGCAACAAAGACATCTTCCGTACCGTCTTTTTGTCCGCCGGAACGTTTTGCACCAAAAACACACACTTCCGCAAATTTTGGATTTTTTTCCAGCACGGTTTCAACTTCTTCGGGGAAAACTTTTTTCCCGCCGCTTAGAACAATCATGCTCTTAATTCTTCCGGTTATATAAACAAAACCGCCTTTATCTATTCTGGCAATGTCGCCTGTATGAAGCCATCCGTCCTCATCTACCACTTCCGCTGTTAATTCCGGCTTGTTGTAATAGCCTTTCATGACATTATCACCTTTAACCAAAAGTTCGCCGGTATTTTTGTCAATTTTGACTTCAACGTTTGGAATAGGATTGCCTACGGAACCAAGTTTACGCTTTTTGAATGTGTTTGAAGCCACAACGGGGCTTGCTTCTGACAATCCGTAACCTTCAATGACTATTATGCCGATTGTTTCAAAAAATTCCCCGACGGAAGGTTCAATCGGTGCTCCTCCTATAAGACAGCCCTTAAAGTCATTGCCTATTTTTTTATGAATGTTTGAGAACAGCATTTTTTTGATTGAATAAAACGGAATAAATTTTGCAATTTTATAATTTATTTTGAACAGTAATTTTTTGACCGGTGATAATCTGTTAATTTCCGCTTCAATGCTTGATTTTAATAATTTTAAGAACGCAGGCACAGCTAACATAAACGTTATTTTCTTCTCTCTGATAATTGCAAACAAATCTTTTGGCTTCAGGCTTTGTGAGTAGTAAATCGAAGTTCCCTTGCTTAAAAATGTTAAAAATCCGACAGTAAGCTCAAGCAAATGATTCATCGGCAATATTGACAGAAAATTATCCTTTATCCCGAAATTAAAGCATCGTCCGACAGAGTCTACCTGAGCCATAACATTTTTAAAGGATATTTCAACGCCTTTTGGGTCGCCAGTCGTGCCGGAGGTATAAATTATAAGTGCGGTCTTGCTTTTTGCACGATGCCGCCATTTATTGTCCTGCTCGTGGGGGATGTTGTATAAACTCGGATAGAGGGTGTTTGAACCGCTATCGTCAAGGATTATTATGTGTTCGATTGAATCAATTGTTTCCTTCAATTTGAGTGCCGTTGGCAAATACGCATTTGAAACGATTAAAACTTTTGGCCGACAGTTGTTTAAAATCGAGGTCAATTCATAAATTGTCAGCTTTATATCAAGCGGAATAGTTATTGAACCCGCCAAAACGGAAGCAAAAAATGCAGCACCCCATTCCGGCATTGATTCTGAAAGAATTGCGAGTTTATCACCTTTTTCGACCCCGATTTTTATTAAATAATTTGCCAGCCTTCTGGACAAAATTCCTAAACCCCTGAATGTCAACTCGCTCCAGCCCAAATTCGATTTCATCCCGAGGGCAATCTCGTCGTCAAGCAATTCTGTACGATTTTCCAAAAATAAAAGTATATTGTTTGTTTTGTCCATTTAATTAATTCCTCTGCAACTAAAATTACTGCTCCTTTAATGTTATTCCATTTAATTGGCAGAAGGAATTCAGGACCGCTTTGGATTTTTCGATTTTTGAGACCATGTAACTATTCTTTATCCCTTGAGCTATTAAAAACGCTTTTTTATACATTTTAGACGCACCCAAAACGTAATCAAACTGTGCGTCAGTTTTTATGAGGGCAATATCTTGAAGATATTTACCGTATAACAGGTATAATCCGGATAATAAGTTAAATAATTCAAATTTTCTCGCCACTAAAATAGCTTTTTCAATGTGAACTTTTGCCAATTCGTATTCCGATTGAGCCATGTAAGCTTCGGCAATAATCTTATTGTACAAAACAGTAAAAAGATAACTGTTAATTTTAGGGCTTTGGGCTACATCAAGGGCTTTTTGCGAAACTTCAAGCGATTTTTCCGGACCTTCAACCACAAGATTGGTTTCTGCTATCAAATACCATGCCAGTAAAGCTCCGATGGCGTTTTTTTCCTTTGCAAAGTAAGTTATTTGCTCCGAATAAATATTAAGAGCCCGTTTTGCGTTTTCCTCATCTTTAAATAATTTTCCCAGCAAAGTTTTAAGGATGTTTTTTGTAAAATTGTCATTAATATTATTTGCAAAGGTAACAACCTGAAACAACTCTTCTTTAAGTCCGCTGTATTTTTTGTGCATAAAATTATTCAGAATATTTATTAAATTCCATCGGGAAATGCTTTCGTTGTCCATAATATCAGTTTTGTAGACTTTGATAATTTCTCCCAAAATTTCTTCGGAAGCTTCAACTTCGCCCTTTATTGTATTCGCAAACGCAAGAGCAAGTTTTGCTTTGCAGATAAATAATTTATCATCAAAGTTATTTTTCTGAAAAAGTTCAAATAATGTGGATAATACTTCAAAAGAGCGGTTGCTGCCCTGAAAAACAAGGGCATTTGCCAACACAAGATAGGTTTGCAGCCATGCCTTATATAAAGATTTTATGGAAATATTTTTATGCGGTTTTGCTCCTATATATTTGTCGAAAACAGGCATGATTTCATTGTCTATGAGGTTAATTATTTCCCCGCTGTTGCCTATGTTCAGCAGAGCATCAAGTTTTCTGGACTTGAGCATTGCTATTTCAAGTTCAAAACTGTCGTCAAGTTTTTCAATTGTGGAATTTATACATTCAATTGTTCCGTAATAATCGCCCAAAATTATGCAGCAGTTTGCCAAATATCCGGTAAGCTCAATTTCTTTTAATGGGCTTTCAAGCTGTTTTACGCTTAATATAGCAGCAGGCAAGTATTCTATGGCCTCTTTAGGGTTTGTTTTTGACAACAATTTCCCCAATCGTTCATAAATATTGTTTTTTATGAGAGAACCGTTGATATTGTCGGTTTTTTCAATTAAATTCAAACACTGTTTTTGGGATATTGCATAAAGATTTGTGTCACCTATGTAAGATGCCAGTTTAATATTTTCCGTCCAGATATTCAATGCCGCCAAATCTTGCCCCAGATTTTGAGCTATAACGGCACTGATTGAGGTTGAGGATAAAACGTAATTCAGGTAAATTGAAAATAAAATTTCGTTTAGGGATGCAAAATTCTCATCTCCCTTAACGTTTTCAAAAACCCCTGACCATAGGGTTGAATTTTTAAACGCATAGGAAAATTCGTTGACCTGTACAATAAAGTTCAATTTTTGCAAAAGGTTTAATACTTCTGTAAATTCATTTTCCTCAATTTTAAAGATTTGGCTTATTATTGCGGGATAAAATCTTATGCCCTGAATGGCTGCCGCCGACAAAATCTTATGTGCCGTTTCGTTTTCTTTCAGAAAATTCAGCCGTATTTTTATAATATTGTCGAAAGTATCCGGAAATTCGAAGTCAAAAGAGTTATTTTTTGCTTTGAAATCGATTAGTAGGCTGACCAGCTGCTCTAAAACCGCAGGATTTCCGGCAGAAATGCCGAATAATTTTTCTTTTATTGACGGAGGGCAGTTTTCATCAGGAAAATACTGGTCAACAAAGGAATTCATCTGGTTTTTGTCAAAAGTGTTCAGTGAAATATCCAGATAAAGTTCATTTTCCAGCTTCTCACTGTATAAATAACCCCTAACCGGCCTTATTTCATTGTAGGTCAATAAAATTTTGAAAGGCTTTGCCGAAATCTCCTCATTTAATAAATTATGCAAAAATTCATAGGAAAAACCGTCAATCATATCAAAATTTTCTATTACAAATATTGTTTTATTGTTTTCAATGATTGTCTTGAATACTTTTTTAAACAAATTGAATGTTTTTTCTTTATTTTGTAAGATATTTTCAAAATAATCCTTATTTGTCGGATAAAGAATGTTCAAAAGATTAAAAATTTCCTCATTTGTAAGGGTCGGAAATTCCGATTGAAAAAACCCCTGAGATTCTTTTTTAAGCTTCAAACTGTCTGAACAGAAATTTGCAACGTTGAAAAGCGTTAGTAAAATATCCTGAATAAGCCCGCAGGGACTAAGCTGTGTTATTGAACTGCATTCGCCTATAAGCCAGGTTATCTGCTCTTTTTTAAGTTCGTGTATTGCGGACTTTAATACAATCGACTTCCCCACTCCCTTCGGGCCGTTTAGGGAAATTATTTTCTTGTCGTCCGAGAGAAATCCTTTGACCAGAATTTCCTTTGCTCTTTGTTGGGAGCAAAGTTCGACCGAAGGGGCGAAAGGCTTAGGGGCGGGAGTTTCTACCGAATTTTGGATGGTGAAATCTTCACTTTGCCTCTTTGCATCTTCACCTCTTTGCAAATCTTTTTCGTCTTTCAGAAAGGATTGCCCGCATTTTCTGCATTTTATGGCATTGGGAAAATTTACACTTTTGCAGGAAGGGCAGACTTTCAAAAGTTCTTCATTGCAGCTTAAGCAATTTAGGTTATAAATTGAATTATAAGCACCGCACTTTTTGCAAAAAGCAGCAATTTTTGCACCACAATAGTCGCATTTTAGTGATTTCTCAGGTATTCGTTTTTTACATTTTGGACATATCATAAACTTTATCCATAATCATCAAACCTTATTAAACGTTGCTTTGACTTCTTCCATTAACTCTAATAAGCGTTTGGAAACCTCTGATTGAGATAAATTAAGTTCCTCGGCAATTTGTTTTTGTTTTAAGCCTTTAACGTAACGCAATTGATATAACTGCATGTATTGCTTAGCCGGATTATTATTATGGATAACAGAAACCGCATCAACGAGTGTCCGCAGAGTTTCCTTTTTAATTACAATATCCTCTGGGCCGTCTCTCAAGTCGACTACATCATAATTTATGCGGACATTTGAATATTTATTGTCGGGTACGGAAATAATTTCCTCAAGTGAGGTTTCATCAGTGGAAACAAAGCCTTCTTTTGTTCTTCTGACTCTGCCGGAATCTTTCAGCACTGTTATGATTGATGTTGTTACTATTTTTTTAAGATAAAGTTCAAGTGAAGCCTCATTTTTAACCGTTTTCATTATCAAAAAAGAACGCTTATAAGCTTCATTAAAAAAATCATCGAATAAGTCTTCATTACTTTTATATTTCTTGTCAGATAAAATCATTTTTTTTATCAGATCAAGTTTTTCTTGTTCTATTTCTAATTCCACGTCAAAATCTTTCCAAACGAATACGACTACCCAATGTAATCATACCACATTTAGAAATTAATGATAAGTGTTGCGTTTGTAGATCGTCCTCCAAGCTCACTGGACGGCATTTTGAGGTACTTTAGAGTTTCTTTAACACTTTGTAACACAATTTTGTCTATTTGCTTTGAACCGCTTGAAACAGCGACGTTTGACGACAGCAAACTGCCATCCCCATTTATTCCCAAATCAACGATAACCTTGTTTGAATAGGCCATTTCAGTTGCAAGAAGCAAATTGTTTTGGAGGTTTAATTTTAAATTTTTGCCTGCAATTTGAAGATATTTTCTAAAACTGTCATTATATGCAAGATCTTCAGGCACTTCCCAGGCAACTTTTGAAATACTCGCATTAACAGGTTCGGAGGAGAAAGCGTCCGAAATAGCTTTTCCCATATCCCGATTTGCCGAACCGGCCTGCTGTCCTTCCCCCGGAATAGCCTGCTGCTGTGACTGGCTTGCCATTTGGTCCATACCTTGCATGTTCTCATCCTGAGAGTTTCCTGTACTACTTTGGCTGTCTGCGGATATTGGAGCAGCGTTTGGATCCTTCAGCAGATTATCATCATTCTTTTTGTTGCCGAGAATACTTCCCCCAATCACAAAAGATGCGAGAACTACCCCTGCAATTGATGCGGCGATAACCATTTTTTTGTTTTTGTAAAGAGGCTCCGGCGTATTTTTTCCTTCAAAATCTATTGCCGGCACAACATCAGGCTGTCCCTCTTTAAATAAAACTTTTAATAAATCTTGATCTTCTTCTAATTTTTCAGTTTCCGGCGTTATCTCAGGTTGCTCTATAGCCGCTTCAATCGGAGTTTCTTCAGGTTCCTCCTCAATGGCAAGAGAACTTCCTAAGAGATTTTTCTGTTCTTCAGAAAGGTTTACGTCATTTAAAAATTCGTCTACTTGAGATATAAATTCATCAGACTCATCTTTATTCTGAGTACTTTCTGCGATAGTTCCATTTGCTTCGTCTTCACTCTCTTCCAACTCTCTGAATTTTCTCAAAGCTTCAGATTCTTCCAATTGATTTTCTTCCCCTTCATTTGTTATTGCGTCAAGAGAAACTAAATGTTTCTCCTGCTTTGCTTCGGATTTTTCTCCGTCCTCGCTCAGCATATCAAAATCAAAATCTTCCAAATTAAAGACTTCCTCTTTTTTTTCGGCTTTTTCTTCTTCGTCAATCGCAAAATCATCTTCAAAGGCTTCTAAATTAGGCATATTTTCAAGTTCAGACAATTTTTCCTCAGGCAGAGTTTCTTCTTTTGCTTCAATCTCGGGAAGTTCTTCTTCGGGCAGAGTTTCTGCCTGTATTTCAATTTCAGGTAACTCTACATCCTGCAGATTTTCTTCGCTTGCTTCAATCTCAGGTTCTTCGTCCTGTACTTCAAAATCGAATTCTTCCCCGGTTAATTCTTCATCCTGTACCTCAAAATCGAATTCTTCATCCTGAGTTGTAATATTTTTTATTCCTTCGCCGATAATTTCGCTGCCGGCATCTATTCCTGAGGATAATACCTCTGCAGCTGACTGTGCAAGCCCACTTTCGGCGACTGCGGCAGCTGCCGTGCCTGCAACAATAGCTCCGCCAAGCCCAAGCCCTGCGGCAACAACGTTCAGCCCGCCTTCTACAAGCCCGCCCTCCGTGTTTTGCTCTATTGAAGAATTATTTTGTGAGCTAAATTCTGTTTCCTGTCCCCCGTTCCCTATTCCCTCTTCGTCATTGTCGTTATCATCTTCAAATAATTTTTGAGTTCCGATAATGTCCAAAACTCCATCCTGAAGCATTTCGTCATCTTTGGCAACTTCTTTTGATAAAATTTCAAAATTTTCAAATTCTACTAGCTTTTCCCGCAAAGAAAAATCGTTTGCAAGCTGTTTGAAAAGGAGAAGCTTTTCGTTCTGGGGAATTTCTTTGTCCACTAAAGACAAAAATAATTCTTCCGCATTCTCAATTGCGTTTTCAGAGATATCAAAATCAGTTTCTGCTGCGAAATTATCCAAAAACTTTTTAAGTTCTTCGGGTTTGTTTAGATTTTCCGGGTCATAAAAGTAGAAATCTTTGTTAGAATTGCTTTTATCAAGATTTTTAGGTTCAAAAAACCCCAGAATTTCAGCAGAAGAAAGATCCTCTTTCAGGCAAAGCACAATATAAATGTCCGGTAGCAATTCATAGTCAAAATGAGTTTTGGGTATAAATATTTCATCTTTGTTAAAGACCAGACGCACGTCCATTTTTATTCCCTGATAATAAATATCAGCAAGGTCAAAATCCTCAAGGACATTATGAATAGTATAAAGACTGTACAAATTGTTTGCTTCTATTTTTTGCGAAAAAAGCAGTTTCATTGCCAATCTTGCCCCGAGAACATCAATAAAAGCACGTTTTTTTGTACTCTCATCGGCAAATCCTATTGACGATAATTTTGCGTCTTTCAAATCGTCTTCCGCTATTTTTACAGTGGTTTTTTTCTCAAAAAGTTTCATAATCCCCTCCAGCTTCTAATATAAAAGATTACAAACCACGAAAAATTATTCCGATATTGTTAAGAAATACTACAAAAAGATGAGAAATTTGTTTTCAGATAGCAATTTTTATTTTTATGCTTTTTATAGAAAGCATGCGGAAAAATAAAAGGAGAATTTTGACATGTTCGGAATAATCAAAGGCACCAATACCACCAAAGGTATGATGAGAAATATTACCCGCAGTTTACAGCGGAAAAGCCCCAGTACGCCATATGTGAATTATACAATATATCTTGAAAACTTAAAAAATAATTCCTGCAACTCAACATTTTCAATAACCGAAAGGAACGGCAAACTAATGACCGTGGGCGATTTATGCATAAATTATATAAAATTGTTTAGGTTAAAGACTATTCAAGCCTCCATAAATCATAAAACCGGAAATATGTGCGTTAGTAAAAAGCCGTTCCTTATTTCTAACAGAGGAATTAAGAAGAGAGTTACGGAATTTTTGGCCCAAATACAGCCCAAAAACATTGCTAAAGCCCCTAAGGTGTACCTTCCGAGAGAATCCCTCGGTGCTGACGGCTGTATACTTGAACTAAAAAGGGACTTTAAGGATTTTAGTGTTGAAACAACTATTACATGTAGGTAAAAATTTACTGGCTCACAATTCTGAAGTAATTAATATAAATTAACCAAATTAGCAATTTCTTAATGGGGGATGTTTTTAATAATATATGTGTAGAATTGGTGAATTAAGAAAAATTGTGACAGAAATACATTCAGTATTTCCTCAGGGTTTGCGTGAAACATGCAGGCAGAATGCCTTAGCTTCAATCAAGGGCGAAACTTTTTCTCGTGTCACCGAAGGGGAAGGAAATATCAGTTCAAATAATCTATTAGAGCAATTTCAATATTATTCCAAAATTAATAAACAAGAAGAGAAAAAAGTTATTAATAAATTAATCAAAAAACTAGGAATTACTATTCAGGATATTTCAGGAACAGAAATCCCGGATAAAAAAAAGATTCAAATATTAAAAGGTCTATATGTATCCCAAAATGCCAAGTTAGAATTACCCCAAGCTATTAAGCTTAAAAGATTTAAAAAGAATACTTTAGGAACTTTTACTCAACGAAAACCTAATGAAATTTTAATTGACAACTCGTATCCGTTATTTATTGATTCTGTTACAATACATGAGACCTTACATAAAAACGACTTTAAAAACAATTGGATTCGCAATACCTTTTTACCTTGTTTAATTTTGGATAAAATCATGCTTATACTTAACAGTAAAACTATTTGTAATACACTAGGAAGAAATGCACTAAAAAATCGGGCCGAGTTTGTAGCGTATACTGGCGAAAAATTATTACATGAAAAGAAAAAATGGGATGACCTGCCTCCAAAAATTAAAAGGATTTATAAATTTTTTAATGGTCCAAAAATCAAATTAAATAGTGAATATCCCGAAGCGAGGGTAAATAAAACATAAATATTGGTCGGATTTGTACCGAGTGGCAACTTATTTTAAAACCTTTTTCTGTAAGTAATCAGTTTGTATGTACCGAAAAGCAAAACAGGGGCAGCTATTAAGAAAATCATTTGGGCGACCCCGATTAATTCAGCACCCCATGCCGCAACCAAAACAGGCAGTGCCGAAGCCGTGCTTAGCAGTGTAAACAAAATTCCGAAAACTTTTCCTCTGACTTTCGGGTCAATCTCGGTGTGCAAAATTGTTTGGGTCGGAATGGCCACAAAGGCCGTAGAAATACCGATTACGACCGCAGCGATGTAGCTGTACAACATAGGATAAGTTAAGTCAAATTGTTCAAGGTAAAAAATCAAGACAGATTTAGTGTTAAAGTGAAAAACGCTTAACTGTGGTACCAAAGGCAGCATTGAGAACATTAAAAGTGCCGCTCCGCAGGTGAAAATTCCAGAATAAACCAAAAGGTGTTTCTCCGCTTTTCTAAAATAATTTCCCACCAAAAACGCACCGAAAACCATACCTATACCGCAAAAAACAACAATATAAGCAAATTTTTGAGCCCCGATAGCAGGATTTTGTGGATAAAGATACTTTTGGCTTAACCCGATGGACATAATTGACAGCATGACAATAATTGAAAACAAGGCCGCCAGCTTTAACATAGCAGAACGCACCACGGGAGTGTCTTTTATATATACCAAACCCTCTTTCATATCCGCCCAAAAATCGGTTTTCTTTTTCTTTGTTTTTGAAATCGGTTTGTATTTTACAAAAATCAAACAAAAAGCCGAAAGAAAGAAGAAAAGTCCTATTCCCCAGTGTACATAATTTATTCCGAAAATATTTATCATAGGGTCGCCAAGTGCAAACCCGAAAATCAGCGATGCCATCATTGTCGTTGAAAAAAGCGAATTTGCGGTTAATAACTGGTATTTATTGGCAACAGACGGGATAATGGAAGCTTCCGCCGGCACAAAAAACTGCGTTACGGCTGAAAGCAAAAACGCCAGAATATAGAGCTGAATCAGTGTGTTGTCAAAAAACGGCAAAAGCAAAATTATAATCCCCCTGAGGATATTTGTAATTATCATGACCGCTTTTTTGTTCCATATATCAATAAAAACACCGGCAATTGCGGTTAAAAGAATTGCGGGAATGGTAAAAGCAATATAAAGCCAACTTTGCAGAGTTGTTGATTTTCCGCTCGGGTCAAAATGAATTGCAATTATGGTTACAAAAACTACAAAAATTATTCTATCCGCAAACTGTGAAAAAATTTGTGCCAACCACAGCATGCAAAAATCACGGTTTGCAAACAGAGAGGAATATCCCCTGGCTTTTTCAAATATAGATTCTTTGTTTTCTAGTTCCATATAATTACAGATGAAATGGTGAATGAGTGAATGGTTGAAAAGTTTAATTTTTTAGAATTGCACTTAATCACTTAGTCACTTAATCACTATTTTCTCCCTTTATACTCACGCCAAACATCTATCAGCATACTTGCAAAGAAAATACTTGAGTATGTTCCGATTGCAACACCCAAAATCATTGCCAGAACAAAATCTCTTGTCGTAACTCCGCCAAAAAAGTAAAGAGCCAGCAGTGTTATTAATACGGTAAACGAAGTGTTTATACTTCTCACAAAAGTTTGGTTTACGCTGACATTTACGATTTCGCCAAACGACATTTTCTTTGAATAGTACCTTAAATTTTCTCTGATTCTATCAAAAACAACGATTGTATCGTGAGACGAAAACCCGATTATTGTAAGTATCGCAGTAACGAATAATCCATCAATTTCTACATTGAAAAACAATCCCAAAATTGAGAAAAATCCAATGACAAACAATGCATCGTGAAAGAGTGATAAAATCGCTGCAATTGCAAAATCAAGCTGAAACCTTATTGTCAGGTAAACAACAATACCCAAAGAAGCCAGAGCAAGTGCAAAAAGTGCGTTTTTGAAAAGTTCTGCACCCAATGTAGGACCGATTGAACTTACCTGAATAAGCTGTGAGTCAGGATATTCGGCACTTATTACGCCGGATACTTTGCCGAGTTCTTTTGTGTCTTTTTCGCCAATAAATTTTGTCCTGACAGAAATAATAGATTTCATTTTGTTGCTTTTATCAGCGGTATTAACGTTTATTATCTGCAAAAAAGGCTTTTCAATTCCGGCTGATTCGAGTTTTTCGCCAATTTTGGTGATTTCCTTGCCTGAAACAGATTTGTCAATCGAATACTGCAGAATTGTTCCGCCCGTGTAGTCAATTCCGACTTTCAGCGGAGCATGGTTGGGATAAGTCACACTGGAATAAATCATTGCGACAATGCCCGGCACGATTAATATTGCTGACAGTGCAAACCACCAAAATCTGTATTTTACTATATCTATTAAATGTTTGTTGCCTATTGCTTCTGTATTTGCCATTGTTTCTCCTTTTAGGTGGAAGGCTGAAAGGGTGAAGGGCTGAAAAGCTTAATCTCAAAACTATCCACCCATCCACCTGTTCACCTAATCTAATACTCCGAATTTTGCTTTCTCACGCTTAGTTTCTTTTGCCTCAAAAGCCTTTCCTATCTCGTTCTTTTTCAACCCAAACAATTGAGGATATTTTAGTTCACCTGTTCCAAATACAAGGTGCATGATGTTTTTCGTAATGGTAATTGCACTGAACATGGAAACTATAACACCTATTGCCAGAGTAAGTGCAAAACCTTTTACAACGCTTGTTCCAAGCATATAAAGAATAACACATGTTATAATCGTTGACATGTTTGAATCGAAAATACTTGTGAAAGCACGGTCAAATCCCGCATTTATCGCGGTAAACAGCGTTCTGCCCGCCCTTAATTCTTCCTTTGTCCGTTCAAAAATCAAAATATTTGCGTCAACCGCCATACCTATACTTAGAATAAACCCTGCAATCCCTGCGAGAGTAAGCGTGACAGGTATTGCCTTGAACAGTGCAAACAGAATTATGCTGTAACAAATCAACGCAACGTCGGCAATTACACCCGGTAATCTGTAGAACGCAATCATAAACAGCATTACAATCCCAAGCCCAATCATGCCGGCAATCTTTGATTTTTCAATACTATCTGCACCTAAAGTAGGCCCGACGGTGTTTTCTTCAATAATTTTGGCAGGAACAGGCAAAGCACCCGCATTTAACAAATCAACCATCTTTTTGGCTTCTTCATATTGAAATCCGTTTTCTCCACCGGAAATTTGGGCGTTTCCGCCGATAATCGGCTCTCTTATTACAGGAGCTGACTGCAATTCACCGTTAAAAAATATTGCCATCGGTTTCCCGACAAGTTTTTGGGTTAAATCAGCGAATTTTCTTGTTCCTTTGTCATTAAATTCCAAATCAACTACCCATTCGCCGTTTGAGGAATTAGTGCTTAAAACAGCTCTGCTCAAGTCTTTCCCGCTTAATCCCGTACCAATCCAGACAGGCTGGCCGTTTATCGGCTTACCTTCTTTTTTAAACTCAAGTTCGGCAGTCTCGCCCAAAAATTCTTTTGCTTTTGATAAATCAGAAACATTTGGGATTTCAATCAAAAGCCTTTTGTCGCCCGTTTGCTGAACAACTGTTTCTGCAACGCCCAGCTTATTTACACGGTTTTCAATCGCAAATCTCAAGCTGTCCATCATCTCAGGCGTAATCTTGGCAACCGTATCGGTCGTTTGGGCTTCAAGAACAAGCCTTGAACCTCCGACTAAATCTAAACCCAGCTTTGTGGGCTTGATAAAGATTATAATCCCGCAAATTATTACTATCAATACAATCGCCCAAAACATTATCTTCTTGTTTTTCATTTTTTATACCTTTATTTTTCCGCTTACTCAAACTCATTTTATCAAAAACACGTAAACCTCGTATAACTCCACTCGGCTAATCCCTGCTGAAGTCATCTAAAATTTTGTATAACCCGGTTTTTTCCTCTTCCGCAAGTTCCACAAGAGGAAGCCTCACGTAATCGCTTATTAATCCCGTTCTGGCCAATGCTGCCTTGATTGGAGCTGGGTTTGGAGCCATAAACAGTTTTTTAATAACAGGATATAACTTCAAATGCATATTTTTTGCAATATTAAAATTTCCCGTCTTAAAATTGTGTATCATTGTTTTGATTTCGTTCCCAAAAAGGTGAGATGCGACCGATATCACGCCTTCAGCCCCCAATGCAAGCATCGGTAAGGTCAGACTGTCATCACCCGAATAAATTGTGAAATCTTCAGGGCAGGCCAGTTTTAACTCTGAAACCGCATCCATATCACCAAAGCTCTGTTTCAAGGCAACAATGTTTGAATATTTATTTGCCAAATATGCAACCGTTTCAACCGATATATTGGTTCCCGTCCTTGAAGGAATGTTGTATAAGATTACCGGAAGCTTTGTGCTTTCTGCTACCGCTGAAAAATGGGCAATAATGCCGGCTTGAGACGGTTTGTTGTAATATGGAACGACGGAAAGAATTGCGTCGGCACCTTCCCTTTCGGCCAATTTTGACATTTTAACCGCAGTTTGAGTTGAGTTTGAACTTGCCCCCATAATTATTTTTACCCTGTTAGCTACGGCTCTTTTTACTGTCGAAAGAAGCTCAAGCTCTTCATCATGGGTTAAAGTAGGACTTTCGCCGGTTGTCGCTGCAACCAAAATGGCGTCTGAACCGTTGTTTACAAGGTGTTTTACTAATTCTTCAACCTTGTCGTAGTCAATTTCCCTGTTTTTATTGAATGGCGTTACCATTGCGGTAATCACTTCACCTGCATCATAGCGTTTAGACATATAATACCCTCCTGTAACGTACCAGTAAATTATATTACAAACATAAAAAAGTGAACAGTACCACAAGAAGGGCGGTTTTGCAAAGCAAAACCGCCCTTCTTTATCAATTAATTACCTTCTAAACAGCTTTTATGTTATCAATTTTTCCTGCACTTATGCAAGAAGTACAAACTTTAATTGTTTTTACTTCGCCATTAATCTTGACCCTGACTGATTGTAAGTTAGGTGCTTGGCGTTTTACATTCTGTTTATGCGAAAAAGTTAAACTTGCTGATTTTAAAGGTTTTTTACCGCATATTTCACATTCTCTGGACATTGTTCTAATTCCTTTTCTTAAATTACTAGTGCCTTTTGAGCGTACCGCAAAAAAAAGATATTTACAAGTATTTTCAGATTTTTATGTTAAGTTCTTTTAAAAGTTAATGGGCCGATAGGATGAACTACAGCTGTTTGAAAGGCTGAAAGGGTTAACAGGTGAATAGTTTAAGGATGTGCGGGAAATTTCATTTTTTCTAAACACCTTTTATTATATGTATCATTGGTATATAAATAATAGGTATTGACTTGATAATACGTTAAAGATATACTCATATAAGTTTACTTCTAATAAGGTTTTTGGGGGGAATGAATGCGAATCGGATTTAATTTGATAGGTCAGAATATTGTTTTTGGTAATTTGGTAAAAGGTAATGAAGCTGATTTCCCAACAAACAGGCTTGTGGCAGCATACTTGAGCGGAAAAGCTCTGGAGGGAAGTGATACTTGGATTAAATCTGAGGAATTAGGCAAAACTCTAGCAAAAGAAAATATTGGCGTCACCATGGGGGCAGGTGAGCGAGGAGGCATGGGCGGAATAGCAAAAGGGATAAGAGAAGCCGGAGGTTATGTCGTCGGGATTACAACAGACGTGTTGAAAAAATTTGAAGGAGTTAGTCCTTATCTCAATGAGCTTCATATAGAAGAACATGATAATGAAATGCATGCCAGAATGGTTAAATATGATCTTCGTTCAAGACCGGATGTTGTTATTGCTGCACCGGGCGGACAAGGAACCCTAGATGAAATTGTCAAAAAATGGTGTAAATTTGAACTCAAAGCAATGACAACAAATGATGCCACGCCAAAAGAAAAAATAATTTTATACGGAAAAGATTATTGGCAGGGCTTTTTAAATTGGTTAAAAGGTCCGGTTAAGGATGCCGGCAATATTTCAGAAAGAAGACTTGGTTATTTTGAGCTTGCGGACACACCGCAAGAAGTTGTTAAAATAATTAAAAGAGTGATGAGTACTGTTAGGTAAAAAATGCAAATCAATGCAAAAAGGCGTGCGGTTGAAATTTACTTCCCCAGTGTACTCAACCTTTAAACGCCCAGGTAATTTCTTTTTTGTTGCCGTGTCATGCCCTTAATCCTGCATTCTTCCCTTTGTGCCTCTATTTTTGTACCAAAGCAGGCTGTATAAACGATTTTAAGCGGTTTGTGCGAGCGTGTGTACTTCGCCCCTTTGCCGGATAAATGCATCTCGAAGCGTTTTTCGACGTCATCGGTATATCCGCAGTAAAGGGTGTTATCTTTTGTTAAAATTACGTAGGTATAATATTTTTTTTCCATGCCTTTATGATAAAATAAACCGGTGATAAAAGACAATATTAAAAATGCAAAAAATTACTACGATTTGTCCGAACGAGTTCGGCTCGGGCTGGAATATCTTGTAAATACTGATTTTTCTGTAATAAAAAACGGGAAATACGAAATTTTGGGCAATGAAGTTTTTGCAATAGTTCAGGATTATTTTTCAAAACCGCCGGAGGAATGTAAATTTGAAGCCCACAAAAAATATATTGACATTCAGTATATCTTAGAAGGCGAAGAAAAAATCGGAATTTCAGATATAAAAAATTTCTTTGACTCCATAGAATATGACGAAGAAAGAGACATTGTCTTTTTGTCGCTTAAAACAGATGAAATGCCTGATTTCATCGATATGAAAGAAAAAGACTTTGCGATTTTCACGCCAAAAGACGCTCATATGCCGTCGATTGCAGTCAAAACACCGTCTTTTGTCAGAAAAGCCGTGGTAAAAGTCAAAAGCTAGAAACACAAAACAGGCATACAATACACAGAATTGTTATATGCCTGTTTATGCCGCATGACTATGAAATGCGAGGGATAAATGTTATTTGTCTTATGCTAAGAGAATGTTCGCTTAAAATGCCGGGGCAGTAACATAAAAATAGCCGTATGAACGGCCAAAGAACTCTACATTGGATAAAGGAGTGGAGGAGAAAATAAAGAAAAAGAGATTAGTTATATTTTAAGTATGCCCAAACTTTATATATATTTAACATATATATTGTACATATTTACATAAATTAATCTGAGCGGGCAAGAGGCCTTCTATGACAATATGAATTAATTTTCAAAATTGTATGGCCTAATTTTATTGGCTCATGGCGTTTTAGACAAATTAAATGTTACAAATTATTAAAAAATGAACAAAAACTAGCAACTTATAATCTTCAGGGTTATTTAATAAACAGAACGTGTGTAATAATTATTTTTTGAAAGGAAAGAAAAATGATGCAAGTCCCAACAGTACAACCCCAACAAACATACCCGGTGTCAGCACAGCCAAATTATAATGCGGTAAAAATTGACATTAACAATCCGCAGGTTAACGCACCCGGTTATTCACAAAATCAAACACCGGCTCCGGTACAAACTCCGGCATATACGGCACCGATTTATTCATACCCGCCGGCTCAAGTTTACGAAATGCCGCAACAATCGGTTTATCAGCCGCAAGCTGTACAGCAAATCCCCTCAGTTCCGCAGCCTGTTATAGTTCAACCGGCTGTTAATCAAGTTCCTGCGGCGGCTCCTGCTCAACCGGTAGAAGTCAAGGCTCCCGAAGCTGCAACTCCACAGGTTGATTTGAATGCATTTCTGGGCAAATTGACAAACCCTGATTACAACGTGCAAGCAAGTGCCATGGAAGAAATTGCAGGCTTAGCACAAAATTCGCCTCAAAAGGCAACAGAGTTGCTTGATGTCAAAGTTATCGACACATTATTGGGCATAATGCAAAACGATACAAGCAAATTAACAGGGCCAACCCCTCAACAGCTTCAAATCAGAGAAAAAATTATGAGCGGTAAGCCTGTAACAGAAGCCGAAACAGCGGAAGCAAACAAAATTACTCCGATGGAACAAGCTGAAAGAAACAAACAATACGCAATATACACCGTGGCAATTTTACAAAAATTGTACGGTTCAGAAATAGAAAAAATGAACAACACGGTCGTCCCTTTAACAGAACTTCCGGGGGCAGCGGGAATTGTTGAACAGATTAAAAACAACCCTAACCCTATGGTAAGAGCTTCGGGCATTGACGCACTAAGTTATATTCAACGTCCTGAATACAAACAAGACTTGACAACATTATTTACGGTTGCCAAGAAAGATAAGGATGCAAATGTTCAGCAAGCGGCGGCCAAGGCACTTGAAAAATTAGCACAAGTTGCCGATGCATCTGCAGCAGCAACCCCTGCGGCAGCACCTGCAACTCCTGCAGCACCTCCGGCTCCGGCTCCAACTCCGGCAGTTAAGCCCGAAGAGTCCAAAAAAGCGTAACCCTTCCTTTCATTAACATAACAAGCACAAGCGGCTTTGAGCGAAAACTCAATGTCGCTTGTGTTTTTTAATGTTGAACGGAAGGCCGGAGGGAGGGGGGACAGGAAACAGGGAAAGGAATTCTGTGTCGTTGCGAGGAGCAAGTTTGCGACGAAGCAATCCAAATTCCTTGTTGTCGGGCAAATTTAAGCCCCCCACCCCAAACCCTCGCCCCTCAGGGGGGGGGGAGGGGGTCAAACAAAAGCCCGACCTACATTCTCAACCCTTCGACCGTTCGACCTTTCAACTTAGTGACTTAAATCCAGATCCCGCATCAGAATGAATAACACAAGCCAACCGCCATGACCTAACCGGTGCGGGATGACAATAAAGTGAAAAGGGAAAACGTGAGACGTGAGAGGTGAGACGTGAGAAGAGAAACGGGAAAAGAAAAGTTTTAATTTTTTTGTTGCACTTAATCACTTAATCA
>JBAYNW010000034.1:0-16550 GCA_041678605.1 Candidatus Gastranaerophilaceae bacterium
AATTATGCTTAGTGCGATTGATAAGACAACTTCCATCGTGACTTCCGCTTTTTTAAAGTTTTTTTGACTCAACATATTGCCTCCAACTTAAATTTTAAACACCATTCTTATTTTATATATTATACCACATTATTTATAAAAAGATAACGGTGCGGGCAAGGGGGTTGAAAAACTGGGAAAAAATGCGTTAATTTTCCTTAATATTATGATTATTTTTGTTGCACAATGAATTTTTAGAGTTATGCTGGTAAAAATTTTATCTAAAGTTTTCCGGATAAAAGATAGCCCAACTGGCTAAGGCAAAAAATATTTTTACGCGGTTTGTATAGAATGTAAGACGCTAGACGAAAGGAGTATGAAAATGACAGTTCAAGCAGTACAAAATTTTACAACAAACAATTCGAAAGCGAATGTAAGCAATTATGGTGCAAGTAATGTTATGAGCAAAATGGGAAATTCTAACCAAGTTGCTGATGCATTTACTAAATCAAGCCAAGTCACATTTAAAGGAAATTTAGCAAAAGTAGGTGAAAACCTTTTAGGTGATGCAGGTTCAAAAATTGGTGGCAAAGTCAAAAGACTTGGCGAAGAAGCAACCGAAATTATCGGCGGAGCTGTTAGAAAAATAAAAGGAAAAGATGATTTGTCTATTTCTGATAAGCCTATTACTTGTAATATCCAAACTAACGATAAAATGAAAGCTGAATTAGAGCAAAATGCTAAAGACTGGACTGATATCAGCGGTCACAAACAAGCTTCAGAAGACGCCATTAAAGCTTCAGGGCATGATGTATCATCAGGTGATATTGATCAAAATGGTTATCTAACAACAAGTGGAAAAGACAAAGTAAATGACCCAGCATTTGGAAATAATAATGATGGTTCGGGTGCAGACAGTGGTGATCTTTCAGGGTATGATGGTGGCGATGTAGATGGTGTAGACACTTCAGGATATGGTGGTGGTGAAGTAAATGATTGTAATTTCGACTGTGATTCAGGAGATGATATCGATCCAACTTCATTTATGTCATAAGAATTATTAGTTAATAAAAAACAATAAAAAAGCTCTAGTTAAAAGGACAGAGCTTTTTTAGCTTATACAATTTCACCTAAAGTTGATAAATAATCTTTATTTAAATCTACCACATCTTGATTTGCTTTAATAATTATTATTGAAGGTTTCTTTAAAACTTTTTGTGATAAATTTTGAATGTCATTTGGAGTTATACTATCTAAAGTTTCAAAAAGTTGTCTTGTCTCGTTTATACCATACTTATTAATTAAATCATTCCTTCCGCCTGAATACTCTAAATTTTGTATTACATTGCTTTTAAAGTTTGTTTTGGCATTTTCTAATTCTTCATTTGATATCGGATTATGTATTAAATCATCTATATTCTTTTTAAATGTATTTAAAACCTTTTGAAGATTAGTATAATTATTTTTACCTAAGGGTAAATTTGAGATTAAAGATAAATAGCCTAATCGTCCATCTGAATCAAGCAAAGCTCCTGTTGTATAGGAAAGACTTTGATTGTGTCTTATTTCAGATTCAAGTCTTGAATTTCTTTGTTCACCTAATATTATTTTTAATAACTCTGATTCCATATTTTCTTTTAAATCCCCTTTTTGAACAATTTGAAAACTTTGTTCAATAGAAGCATCAGAATTATCTATAACCGGTGTAATAATTCTTGTTTTTTCAATACTTGGAACTAGAACTTTATTTGCAATATTAATATTCTGTTTAGGTTTTAATTGAGGCATATTTGAACCAATTAAATCAAATATTTGTTTTTTTTGAGCTTCAAAAACTTCTTTTGGTAAAACTAAAGTGGCTTTTCCCTGAGAATTAGAAATCAATTGTTTATGCAAATTAATAACATCATCTAAAGTAATACTATCTATTGCTTTAGAATATTCTTCAGAAGAAAGGTTATTCAAAGAATTATCAATATAGTTATAATTTGAATACTTTTCATTATGTACTTGTTGTTTTTCTTTTTTATAATTTTTTTCGTAATATTCTTTTAATAATTTTTTGTTTCTATCTAATAATTCTTGGTTTAAAGATGGAGTTAAAAGATTGTCTTTAACGGCTTTAATCATTTTTTTTGAAAATTCTGGTGGACATGTTGTAATTAAACTAAGTTCGTTGTATCTGTATTTTAATTCAGGGTCTGAAATAAATGGATATTCTGATTTATAATTATCAAAATTATCAATCATCATGTGTGCTAAAAGTCCTAATGCACCTGGCTTTGCTGTTGTAATTTCGTTTGATACAAAACCTAACCTAAAGGAAGTCTTTACAATTGCAGGAGATGTATCCACAACTAATTGTAAATTTGTATCAGGATATTGGTATTCAACTATATTTGAAGTGTCAAGAGTATTTTTATTTCCAGTAAAAGAAGGTTTGTATAAGAGAGAAGTTTCAGGTCTTTTGTGTGCAACAACAACTACTGCCTTATTTAAGTCAAGATATTTCTTGGCAAAATTTTGTAAATCGTTTTTAGTTAATTTATCAATTAATTTCGGATATTCAAAAAAGTCAACTTTATTTGAGTATAAAAGTTTTTCTGCTCCAATCATGCTCATAACATAAGAACTTTCATCAAAAGAGGTGAAACCTTCTTTTAAGTGTATTTTTAGTGCTTCAAAATCCTTATCAGATATAGGGTTTTGAATGAGATTATATACATATTTATAAATATTATTTAAAATTTCTTCTTCGCCACCCAATTTTGAACCGGCACTAAATATGATTATTCCATCTTTAGCAGGTAATGTTTCTGTACTTATATCATTATAAGTTAAATTTTTATTGTTTTTTATTTCTTTTATATAAACTTTTAAAGCCAAATTTAAAAAGTTTTCTTCAATATTATTATTTTTAGGTCCAACAAAACCTACTTGCACATTTTTGTCAATTTCTGAATTTAAATTAACATCAAATCTTTTTGTTTGTCGAATAAGTTTTGAGGCCTCTTGTTTTTTATCGATAAGTTTTTCTCCATTGCTATCATTTGATTTATTAAAATATTTTGCTAACGTTTTTATTGTATCATCAGGATTTACATCTCCAACGATAAAAGTTACCATATTATTGTTGTTATAATATTTTTTATAAAAACTTTCAAGTTCTTCTAAGTTTGTATTTTTAATTTTTCCAATTTTATTCGCTTCTTCTTTTTGTTTTTCATTAAGCTCAAGCAAATTATTCAATATTAAATATCTTGGGATATTTTCATCGGGGTTACTTTTATCCTTAGATCGAATTGTTGCTTCGGAAATCAAAATTCCTTTTTCCTTTTCATATTGAGTTTTAAAGTCTTTGGGATTTTGAAGTATTTGAGCTTGAGCCTTTATAATTTTATCAATAGATTCCTTATCGTCAAACGGGTATTGCATCCAGTAATTTGTATGGTCATCATGTGTCGTAGCGTTTCCATCTATACCTAATCTTCGCTGAAATGATGCAAATGTTTCATTATCAATTTTGGTATCAAAATTATAAACTAAATGTTCCACAAAATGGCTTATAACAGGCTCATTATCTTGTCCTGCTTTAACACAAGTATTAATCATAAAAGGTCCAGGTTTTGGTACTATTGCAATTTTGTGTCCATTAGCCAATTCATAAAGTTTCCCTTTTCCCACATAGGGAACATCAAAAGTTTCAAGCTCTTTATAACCTCCTTTAATTTGCGGTGAAGCATAAGCTTGGGAAGTATTTAAAGGGATAGATTTATAACTAGGAAAATCAGTAAACGAACTAGAAGTTGCAGAACTTCCTTTGAAATTCTGCTGACGCGGAATATTTTGTAAATTTACCACATTATTAATTTGCATGCACACGTTTCCCTTATATTAATAAAAACACGCAAATGAAAATTATGAACTTTTAAGCACTAAATGTTAAAAAAGGTTTACAAAATAAGAATTTTAGGCAAATTTTTTCATCTTTTGTTTTATATAAAAAGTAAGTAAAAGGAAAAAACTGTGTGAAAGTAGCATTTTCTTTTCAAAAGAATAATTCACCAAAACCTCAAAGGCAAAGTATTTTATTTGGGGCTGGTTTAACGTCCAAAATGATGGAAGAAATTCAAAGAACAGATGTTCTAGAAATATCTAGGGAACTTGCGAAAAAAGGAATTCCAACTGATTTTAAAGGGAATATGGTAATTGCTTGGTGCTGTAATAAAATAATAGATATTTTTGAGCAACTTAATAAACAATATAAATTAAGATTGTCATTGCCAGAAGGTATTTATGTAGAAGACTTTAGACTTTTAAGGGAACAAGACCCAGATGCTTTAGGCACTTGTAATATGCTACTCACAAAATTAAAAACATATTCCGATGAAAAAATACAACCACGAACAATCTTTTTTAACAGTTTGCATAATTGGGAAAATATTGACCAAATTTCTGATAATGACTTTGCGACTGGTCTTTCCAGCACTCCTCATTTCTTAAATTTTAGCTTACATGAAGCTATCCACAGCGTTCATGAAGATAGATTGTTAGATATATTAGGGGATAAGGCTGTAGCTATGGAACTCGACTTATACAAAAATCGAGGGCTGGGCACAATATATCGTCAAAAATATGGAGAGCAAGTTTCACAAATTTGTGATTCTGCAAAAATAGACCCATTCGAGGCTATCGCATGTGATATTCCAAGAGTTATTGCAAGTGTGCTAGATAAAGAAACTTTAATGCCGACAAAAAATCCTTTTATTGGTACACCTTATGAAAAACTTTCTTTATGGCGAAGAATAAATATACCCTATTATACAGATGAACAAAGACCATTGACCGAAATTTTAAGAAACTTTTGGAATGGCAAATTTGATTAAAGGAAATAAAAAATGAACTTAAACGTAACTCCTGTATCATTTAAAGCAAGAATAATAATAGAACCTAAAGCTCAAACTGCTGTAGGTGTAAAAGCCTTTGAAAAGCAATCAAAATTAAATCCAAAACATAGAAAAAGTTTTTTTGTAAAACTTTTAACAAAAATAATTAAGCCAAGACTTACTGTCAAGATAAAAGACCCATCTTAGGAGCAAAAATTAAATGATTAATAATATAAGTACCGAAAATATCCGATGCAATTATCCTCAAAGAAATTATAAAATTAAGCAAAGTTCATATAATTTAGCTTTTGGTGGAAATATTTCGATTCCTGCAAGTAGGGTAAATAGATTTATGGAATTTTTATTGAATAAATTAGGAATAGTTAAACGAACCATCAATAATAAGATGAAAAATCGAGGAAATAATGACAAAATAGTCTCTTTTTGTCAAAAAATTATTAATGTTGATGAAAATTCTCCTGAATACATTAAATATCTTTATAATTATGCAAGAAAATTTGGCAAAAAAAGAGAAGTTGAAATTAATTTAGAAAGCAGACGTATTTTAGATATTGTTAATTCAGACGAATCTTGTATTTTTGTAATGAATCATGATAACCGTAAAAAAGACCCTGCTATGTTAGGCATTTTATATTCTCTTTTGTACGGAGCATATATTAAAGCAGGAAAGGCTTCAACTTGTCCAAGACCAAAAGTTATTGTTAATGAAGATATACTTTTATCAATGGGATATATGCAAAGAGCAATATTGGGAAAATTTGGAACAATAGGTGTTAACGCCAGTTTATTTGGAACAGATAAAGGTAATAATGCCAGACAAATGCACTCTTTACTTCAAGGATTTATTAGTGACAGAAATCATATCTTTATTTTCCCTGAAGGGAAAATGGCTATGTTTGAAGATTTGGATTTAAAATATAAATTTCAAACAGGTGTAGCAGGAATAGTTAATAGAGCATCAAAATCTAAAAAATCAGTTAAAGTTGTTCCCATTGGGTTTGCTTATAACGAAGAATCAGAAAAGTTTTTAGGCAGTATTTATTTAGGGGCACCAGTATATTTTAAACCTGATGGGCAGAATTTACTTGTGAATCGAGGTAATACAGGTTCAGGTTTTGCATCACAGAATTATGTTGATTTTTTTAGCCAGAGTAGCAATAGAGTAGATGATTTTAAGACTATAACAAGTCAAGGGCAACCTGTAACAGGCAGGGATTTAAATGATTATGTTGCAGGAATTCTTTGTGAAAATTTAAAAATTTGTAGAGAAGAAGCAAAAAAACAATTGCCAACAAATTCCCTTGGAGAAAAAGTTATTAAAATATAATTTTTCTCAATTTCTATATCAGCTTACACAGGGTTATTAAATTATTTGCTTATTAGGCGAACTGAACCATTCAATTTTTACTTTCTTGATTTCTCAACAGAGGATGCGAAATTATTCCAAAAAACGACCCACGTCATGCTGAATCTTATTTCAGCATCGCACCAGCGAGCGACTTTGCGACCCTGAAATAAATTCAGGGTGACGTAAACGGGAATAATTCTGCATCCTCGACATTGTTACAATTTGTAATAGTTATTTGAGTATTTAAATATATTTGAGTGTGATGGTTATATAATTGTGCTTAGGTTTCACATTTTTGTAAAGGCGAAAAATGAAAATTGCAATATATCCCGGTAGTTTTGACCCCATTACCAAAGGACATCTCGATGTCCTCAAAACCGGTTCGGAAATTTTTGACAAAGTAATTATCGCCGTTTCAAAAAACAGCCCTAAAAAAGGGTTTCTAACTGTAGAAGAACGGGTTGAACTCATAAAAGCAAGCATTGAGGGGCTTGACAACGTCGAAGTCGACTCCTTTGAAGGGCTTACGGTTGAATATGCAAAGTCCAAAGGTGCCAAAGTAATCCTGAGAGGCCTAAGGGCCGTTTCCGATTTTGAGTACGAAATGCAGCTTTCTCAAACAAATTCCGCACTCTCAGAGGGAATTAAGACAGTATTTTTAATCACAAAACCCAAGTATAACTTCATTTCATCCAGCACGGTCAAAGATGTTGTCCTTATGGGCGGTGATGTTTCAAAATTCGTTCCGGAAGCAGTCAATGAATATTTACGGTTTAAACGATAAACATAATTCCGGCCGTTTAAAAAAAAATTTGCCAAAAAAAAATTATTGTTATAATATATAATTAAGGAAAGGTAATGACATTATGAACATGCAACAAAGCGGTATATACGAACTCTTGAAACTGTTGGAAATAGTTTTGGAAAAAAGCTTTCCGCTGATTCCTAACTCTTGGGTTATTGTAAAGGTCAGAGAAGTTGAATCTTTAATCGACAGGATTTATGCATCCTTACCAAGCGAAGTGCAAGAGGCTCGTGCGTTTCTGAGACGCAGAGAAGAATTACAAATGGAAGCTCAACAAAAAGCTGAAAAAATTGTTATTGATGCTCAAAACGAGGCCAACAGGCTGTTAAGCGAATCCGATGTCCTTCGTGCGGTTCAAAAAGAAGCCGAAAAGATTAAAGAACAAGTTATTGCCGATTGTGAAGAAATTAAAAGAAAAGCCTTTGATGATGCGGAAAATGTCCGCATTCAGGCAGCTGACGAAGCTATAAGAATAAGAGAAGGTGCCGAAGTTTACGCTGAACAGGTTTTGGCCAATATTGAACAAAACTTGACGCAACTGCAGCAGGTAGTTAAAAACGGTCAGGTTTATATGGAAAAAATCCGCTCGGATGCCGGTGCAAATTACGACAAAGCTTTCCTTCAACAACAATCAGGCGAGTTCAGAATAGAATAGGGGTAAATGCGGTTGAAGGGCTTTGAAAAAATTTGTAAAACACTCGATGATACAAAGAACTTAGCCGAAAAATTTGCCGAATTGGTTGCTTCTAAAGGGGCATTTGTCAGTCTTTACGGTGAAATCGGGGCGGGTAAGACCGCATTCGTGAAGTTTGTTGCGGACGCTTTGAAAGTCAAAGAACGTGTGACAAGCCCGAGTTTTGTCATTTTAAATGAATATCACAGCGGAAAAATTCCCGTCTATCATTTTGACCTCTATCGGCTCGAAAATGAAGGCATTAGGACGATTTTAGACGAGTTAAGAGAGTATTCACAGGGTAAAATTCTCACATTCGTTGAGTGGGCAGAATTTTCACAGGACGAAATTCCGTTTAATCACATCCAAATCAATGTGACTTACGAAAAGAATGATTTCAGAAAGTATTCTTTCAAAGCGTTTGGCGAGGATAATATTTCAATAATTGAGGGGCTAAAACATTGAATATACTGGCTTTTGATACCTGTTTAGACAAAATGTATGTCGCCTTGGGCGAAAATGATAAAATTTTAGCTTCAAAAATTATTGAAACGACCCAAAGTCACTACCATTCTGCGTTTTTAGTTTCGACAATTCGAGATATTTTAAAAGAAAATAATTTGACCCCGCAAGATATTAATGCCATTGCGACAAACATCGGACCGGGAAGTTTTACCGGAATTCGTGCCTGTACAACCGTTGCAAGAGTTTTTGCACAGGCAAATAATTGCAAAGCAATTGGCGTTTCGTCTTTGGAGATTCTTTCACTTCTCACCTCTCACTTCTCACCTCTCACTTTAGTAGCTCTCGATGCCCGAAAAGAAATGGCGTACGTTGCCGTTTATGAAGGTGAAAAGCAAATATTTGAGCCTCAGGCGATTTCGATTGAAAAAGTAAAAGAAATGCTTGCCGAGAAAGACTATCAGATAATCACCGATGATAAATTGCAGCCGATTTTGGGCGGAATTTCTTATTTAAAGCAAAATGATGATTTGGGAAAATATTTAATCCAAATCGTTTATAAAAAGTTGACAGACGGGGATTGCGAAACCGATTGGCGAAAGCTTCATCCGCTTTATATCCAGCCGCCCGCGGTGAACATTAAAAAATAGGTGCGTTCCCACACCTATTTTAATAATTTTTATAATTAATATTAGACCTTTTCAGCTTTATTTTTTTTACCGAATATAGCTTTACAGCCAAGATATAAGGCACCACCGACAATAGCTGCAGCAGCAATCCACTTATTTTTTAAACTTTTCAGTTTCAAAAGACTTTCTTCGTTTAATTTAATAGTCCTCTTCACCGTTTCTTCAATCATATCTTCCGGGAGAAGATTTGCATCTGTAACCTTAAGGAGTTTTGCTTTAATTGCGTCCGGATGAGCAATCGCCGCTTCAGCTTCTTTAATAAAAGAATCAAACATCTTGTTTGATGCAAAATAACCAGCCGTCCCGCCTACTACAGCTGCTGCTGTAGTTCCCAAAATTGTCTTTCCGACCCCTGATTTTTTCTTTTGCGGAACTTCCACATTTGAAGCAATCGGAGCTCCAACAACGCCATCTACCATAATAAATTCTCCTTTTTGAGTAAACTAACCTTATATTAATATTAAAACACGACGCCAGGTTTAATTGCCCGTTTTTTGACATAAATCTTCTATTCTATTCTATTCTATTCTATTCAGCAGTATGACAGGATTTGAGGTATTTTAAATTTCATATTTACATTCTTAACAATTGATGGACAATCGTAACAGGTCAGCAGAAATCAAGTAAAGCTGAAACTCTTTAGTAACAGGCGTTCGCCTGCCCGCCCCCTTGAGGGGAGGGATGAATTTCGGTGCGAGGCAACGAGTGCCAGAAATTCAGGGAGGGGGTGAAAAGACTCATGTTGGTTGCAGTTCCCCCCACCCTGTTTTCTGACTTTCGCAGGCTTCTGCTCAAGCCGAAAACAGACCTCCCCCTCAAGGGTGGGAGGTGGAAATGCTTGTTAATTTTGGTTCTATGACTAACTAAAATCCTGCTGACCTGTTACGGACAATCTATATGCATAGCCGAAAACCCACCCCTCGCCATGACCCGAACGCTCTTTAGCAAATATTGAAAAATAAAAAAAATCTTAATAAATAAGTAATTTTTCGCCAGTCTGTTATAATAAAACTATGGATAATGATGAAAAAAAGCAAGAAGATTTCATTTCGACTGTTTCGCACGAGCTAAGAACGCCTCTGACAAGCATTAGAGGGTTCGCTCAGACTATGCTTTCTTCGTGGGAGGTGCTTAATGACGATGACAAGAAAAAATTCATTCAAATCATTGAGCAGCAGTCAAACCGGTTGATTAATCTTGTTGAAAATATGCTTTCCGTGAACAAATTGCAGTCATTCAGGGATAAATTTATTTATAAAAGTGCAAATGCAAACACGCTTATCGAGCCAATTGTGCAAATTATTAAACATCAGTATCGGAATCACAGTTTTGAAATTGATTTCAATAAAAAAATTCCGCAAATTCTTATCGACGTTGATAAATTTCAGCAAATTATGACTAACTTAATCGAAAATGCGGCAAAATATTCAAATGAAGGAACAAAAATCACCGTTAAAACCGATTTCTCCGATAGCCCTGATTTTGTCTCCATAAAAATTACCGATGAGGGTATCGGGATAAAGCCCGAGGATTTTGAGAAAATTTTTGCAAAATTTTCAAGAATAGACAATCCTTTGACCAGAAAAGTTCAGGGAAGCGGGCTTGGGCTTTATATTACAAAGGCTCTGATTAAAAAAATGAACGGGGACGTTAACCTGAAGAGCAGTGAAAACGGAACAACTTTTGAAATTTTGCTTCCCGTGGAAAATGTTGAAAATCAGGCGAAGAAGAGGTATGGAAGTAGGGAAGCTTAAAGGTTTGGCTTCACCCTTCACCCTTCACTCTTCACTAAATGAGGCATAGATGCAGAAACAAACGCTTATAATCGACAAAAGAAAAGAGCTTTCGACCAAGTACAAAAAACTTATCGAAGGCACTGATAATTTTGTCATAATTTCCCACAGCCTTAATTCTGCTATAAAAATTATTCAGGATAATGAGCCTGATTTAATCATTGTTTCCGACAGTATTGACGAAAAATTGCCGGATTTTTGTAAAAAATTGAGGATTTTGACGTTCAATACCCGCCCTGTGATAGTTGCTGTTTCAAAATCAGCTGAAACTGCGGATAAAATTCAGGTTTTAGAAAACGGAGCGGACGATTTTTTGAGCGAACCGATAAATTCAGACGAGTTCAAAACTCGTGTTATGGCTCATTTACGGCGTGAACACGAATCCAATATTAACTTAAAAACAATGCTGCCTGATAAAAGTTATTCCCTAAAGACGCTCAAGAGGGCTATTGCTAAACACGCACAGTGGGCCTGCCTGCTGGTTAGCGTTCAAAATTTCGAAAATTATAAAGAAATTTACACGGAATTGGCTTCGGACAAGCTTGTCCAGACTTATTGTGCCATTATAAATTCGACGCTTGAAAAGGATGATTATTTCGGGCATATTTCGGATAGCGAGTTTTTAATTATCACAATCCCTCTGTGTGCGGAAAAAATCGCCTCTTTTTTGGCATTTGCCTTTGACAGCGTGTCACCTAAGTTTTACTCTCCGGAAGATGCGAAGCGTGGCTACACAATTCTGCAAGGTGATGAAAGGGCCGGAAGGCGTTCTGAGTTTGTATTTACGACTATTGGAGTTGTGACAAACGAGTTCAGGGAATATTCAACCCCTCGGGAAGTTATGAATGCATTAATTCAGACACATAATTTGGCGAAAAAACCTGCGGGTTCGAGTTATGCGATAGAACGTCCCAGAATCGGTGCGATTGGGGCGATTTTGGAAAAAGATTTCAATAATAAAGTTTGGATTTTGGAAGAAGACGAGGCACTTTCCCTCCTGCTTGCGACAACGATTGATTTGCAGGGTTATGAGGTGGAAACGCTTAACAACACACAGACAATCGGCACTTTGGCATCATCAGACCTCTCTTTTTTAGTTATTCCTGCAGTTATAATTATCGATGCCGGAAGCGTAGACACAATGCTCGGGCTGGATATTTGCAAAGGCTTGAAAAATGATAAAAGGTTCGCCAATTCTAAAATAATTGTCACATCGGTTCTGCACGACAAAGAATTGGTTTTGGACTCGGGGGCAGATTTATACCTGCCAAAACCTTATGAACTTTTAACACTCATGAAATGGATAAAAACATTTGTGAGGGATTTCAACGCTGCTTAGTCTAGCAATTCATCCAGAATTTTTGCATTATCGATTGCTTTTTGCGGGTTCGCAATTCTGGAACGCTTAATATAGCTTCTAAGGGCTTCTCTTACAAGTTCGCTTCGTGTTCTTTGCTCATCATTTGCTATGCCATCAACTTTATCTAAAAAATCATCGGGCATTGATATCAATATTCTTGCCATTTTCGCCTCCCTAAGGTTTTATTATACTTAATATTGTACATCAATTTAATATATTTTCTATATCTTTTTTTACGATTGTAACATTGTTTTAATAATTCTTTTTTTGTAATAAAATATATTTGTACACACATAAATAAGGGAAGTTGAGTGAAAGACACATATTATTTTATAGCAATAGGTGGAATTGGAATGAGCGGGCTGGCTAAATACCTTGTAGAGGACGGGTTTGAGGTTATAGGCTCTGATATCAAGCGAAACAGGAATGTGGTTGAGTTGGGAAAATTGGGAGCAAAAATTTTTATAGGACATGATGAAAATAATTTACCCGAAAAGTGTATAGTCGTTGCAAGTACGGCTATCAAAGAAGATAATCCCGAATTGATAAAGGCAAAAAAATCAGGACTGGAAATTTTACACCGTTCCGATTTGCTGGCAAGGATTTCAAAAGGATTGTGCGGGGATAAAAAGAAATATTTTATGGGCTACTCCGGAACGCATGGGAAAACAACGACAAGCGGTCTTGCAGCTTACGTTTTGGAAAAAGCGGGTTTGAAACCTTCATTCGTTGTCGGCGGGATTGTTCCGGAAATAGGGATTAACTCCAATGCTGGAGCTGGAGATTTTTTTATCGCCGAACTTGATGAAAGTGACGGAACCATTGTTAATTATCAGCCGGAAATCAGCGTTATAAACAATCTTGAAATAGATCACGTGGATTTTTATACAGACGGTCTGCAATCAATTTTAGATACCTTTAAAATTTATTTGGGCAATTTGCCCGAAGGGGCGAAAGTGCTTGTAAATAACGATAACGAGGGAAACCGCAAGTTGATTGAGCAGAACAAGGAAGTTAATTTTGTCACTTTTGGGCTTCATAATGCCGATTACGTTGCTAAAAATATTGAGTTGGGGCATGAAACAACTTTTGATATTTACTATAAAGGTGAATTTTTAATTAATTTGAAAACACAAATGCTTGGCGAACATAACGTTTACAACGCAACAGCTGTTTTAGCCGGCTTGAATGAGGCAAATGTCAGTCTTGATTTAATCAAAGAGCATTTTTACACGTTTACGGGTATGGGCAGACGTTTTCAGCTTTCCGCAAAGTTCGGCGGAATAAGCGTTTATGATGATTATGCACACCATCCGACGGAAATTAAAGCGACGATTTCTTCAATGAAAGTCCTGAAGGATAAAAATATCATTGCTGTTTTTCAGCCGCACAGATACAGCCGTTTCCACGGGCTTTGGGATGAATTTTTAAACGCCTTTGAAGGTGTTGACAGGGTCTTTATAACAGATATTTATGCCGCCTCAGAAGCCCCTATCGAAGGCATTTCACCTCAAAAATTCGCACAGGAATTGTCCAAAAAAATCCCTTGCGAACATTTGAGCGGAAGCATAAGTGATGTCGCAAGGCAGCTTTTACCTAAATTAAAAGAAAATGACGTGGTTGTGGGGCTTGGTGCCGGAACAATTACGACGTTGGGCAAAGATTTATTGGTAGTTAAGGACGGAGCAAAAGTTTAATGAATATTGAAGTTAAGGAAAACTATTCTGTAAAAAATTTGACGGCTTTTAAAATCGGCGGTGAAGTTGAAAGACTGTATTTCCCAAAAACTCAACAAGAATTCGTTTACCTTTTGAAAACTCTTGAAAATCCGCTTGTATTTGGAAATTGGTCTAATGTTTTAATATCGGCAAAAGGGATTAAAGAGGATGTTATAAGTACCGCCAAGCTTGACAAAATCGAGATTAAGGGAACTAAAATATATGCAGATTGCGGGGTAAAAGGTCCGATATTGTCCCAAAAGGCTTTGGAAAACTCTCTTTCCGGATTCGAATTTATGATTGGCTTCCCCGGTTCAATCGGTGGAAATATTTATATGAACGCATCGGCTCATGCTCAGTCGATAAGCGATTTTTTAGTAAGTGTTTGTGTTTTTGACATGAATAAAAAAGAAGTTTTGGTTCTTGGAGTGAAGGATTTGGGTTTTGATTACAGAACATCAATTCTGCAAAAAAAACCTTACATTTTGCTTTCGGCTGAATTTGATTTGAAAAAAGTCAAAAAAGAAGAAATCGAGGCTTTAATTAGCAGAAATCTTGAATTCAGAAGAACGCATCAGCCGACATTGGCCGTTCCGAACGCAGGCAGTGTTTTCAAAAACCCCGAGAATGATTCAGCGGGAAGGTTGTTGGATAAGGCCGGCGTAAAAGATTTTCAAGCCGGCGGAGCTAAGATTTGGGAAAATCACGCCAATTTTATTATTAACACGGGGAATGCGTCTTCGGCGGATGTTCTTGAGCTTATGTTGAAGATGTATAATGCGGTAAAAGACAAGTACACAATAACTCTGCATCCTGAAATAAAATATTTTGGCGAAAAATCAAGGAGAGAAGAAGAAATATGGAATATTCTGTACAACCAAAAATAGATAAGAATTCAAAAATAGCGGTTTTATGCGGTGGAATGTCATCCGAGCGGGAAGTTTCATTGCGTTCGGGTAAAAACTGCCATTCTGCACTTTTGCGGCTGGGGTTTAAAAATCCTGTTATTGTCGACGTTGATGAAAATATTACAGAAAAATTAAAAAGAGAAAAAATTGAGTATGCTTATAATGCACTTCACGGCAAATATGGCGAAGATGGATGTATACAGGGTCTTTTGGAAATTCTTAAAATCCCTTACTCGGGTTGCGGAACGATGTCTTCCGCTTTGTGCATGAATAAGGAATACACAAAAAAAATCCTTTCAACTGCCGGTATTCCGTTGATAAAATCGGTTTTCATAAGAAAAGGCGGAGATATTTTGGAGGCGGTTAAGGATTTGAGATATCCGATGATGATAAAACCCGTTTCTGAAGGTTCAAGTTTCGGAATGAGCAAAGTTGAGGATGAAGCCGAACTTTTGAAGGCGGTTGAAGAGGCACAAGGGTATAACCCCGACGTTTTAATTGAAGAATATTTGGTCGGAATTTGTGCAACTGTGGGGGTTTTAGAAAATGAAGGAGAAACTTTCGCAACAGAGATTCTTGAACTTCGGCCTAAAAATGAATGGTACGATTACGAAGCTAAATATACAAAAGGTCTGACGGAGTTCGTTTTGCCAGCTGAACTTTCTGAAGAAATGACAAAACGAGTTAAGGAAATTGCCGTAAAGTCGCATAAATTGGCAGATTGTTCAGGGGTTTCAAGAGTTGATTTTCATATTGTGGGCGATATTCCTTACGTTCTTGAAATCAACACAAGTCCGGGAATGACTGATACAAGCGATTTGCCGGCTCAGGCGGCTTGCATGGGAATTGATTATAATACTTTGGTGTTACTCATATTAAACAGTGTAGGTTTGAATAAGTAATGACGGAAAATGAAAATGAAGAAAAAGAGCAACGATTAAGCAGATACGCGGCTGAGCGGCGTATACAAAAAAATCAAATGGAACGCAAAGTTCGCCGAAGCCAAATGTGGTTAAGACGTTTCCGTATTTTTTCCAGACTTTCAATTATTCTTTTGCTTATTGTTTTTGGTTATTTACTCGCTAAATCGCACCAATGGTATTTGAATAAAAATGTTTTTAATTCACTCAGTAACCCTTCTCTGGAAATTTTGAACAATAAAATAGTTCCGTCTTATAAGATACTGGCGGCACTGAGAAGAACTGAAGTGCCGAATAAGCCGATTTATAGGCTTGAAACAGACGAAATTAAGCATAACATTATGCAGCTTGAGCCGATTGAGGATGTTTTTATCAGAAGATTTTGGTTTCCGGCACGTTTACAGGTAATTGTTCAAGAACGGGTTCCGATTATTACCATTTCTCCGGCTGAAAATGTCCCGCCGATTGCGTTTTTTGCACGTGGAGGAAAGCTTATCGGCAGAGATTATATGCCTCTGGATAAATCTTTTAAAACTATCCTTGTATTGTCTTACGGCACGAGGGGTGATGATTACCGGAATTGGAACAACGAAAAAATTAAACTTATCGAAAAAATAGCAAAGGCGGTAAATGCGAGTGCTGACGAGGAAGTTGAATATATTGATTTCAGAACGCCAAAAGATGTTTACGTTAAGGTTAAAACAGCTAATATAAGGTTGGGCGAAATTGACGACACTGTTTTTGAACGAATAAAAAGAATTCCGTCAATTCTTCCTCAGGTTAAAATGCTGGATAAAAAAATCAAATACGTTGACTTGCGTTGGAAAGATGCAAATTATATCAAATTGGATTGAATGGTTGAAAGGTCGAAGGGTTATTTTTCCTCCCCCCTTGAGGGACTCTGCCGAACAAAACGATTAAGTATCGTTTTGTGAGAGGTAACGGCGAATTTTGAAACAAGCCTGCGAAAGTCAGAAAACAGGGTGGG
>JBAYNW010000035.1:0-15767 GCA_041678605.1 Candidatus Gastranaerophilaceae bacterium
AGGCAAAAACGAAAGAAAAAATCAAAAAATCGGGATATTACGAAATGTAAATATGAATTTTTGAACCTAAAACCCTTAACCTGAGTGCATTTCAAAAAATCACACACTTTTTCCGTAAGCTCACCTGCCTCTTTTTTTATTACAAAACTGTTACAAAAACCAATTCTGTTTACAACAAATATTTTGTAGTAATTGTTTAAAATCTTTTGCTATGGTATTATTGGTGTTATGAAAAAAATCAAAGTAACAAAAATGCAGGGTTTGGGAAACGATTTTGTAATTCTGGACTATGAGGAATATAAAAAGTCCGGCATGGCAATGTCTGATTTGGCAAAGAAACTTTGTGACAGAAATTTTGGTATCGGGGCAGACGGCATGATTATCCCGAATTTAACTCCGAATGAAAATGCTCAAATCGGTTGGTATTTCTACAACTCCGACGGCACCACCGCCCAAATGTGCGGAAACGGCATCAGGTGCTTTGCAAAATACGCCAAAGACAATAAACTTGTAAGTTCAAATAAATTCAAAGTGGAAACTCTCGCCGGAATTATTGTCCCAGAAATTTTGGAGGACGGAACGGTAAGAGTTAACATGTCAAAGCCAAGGGGAAAATGTAAAAAAGACAAACTCACAATTGTTGACAGAACTTTTGAAATAAATATCATTTCCATGGGAAATCCGCACTGCGTAATTTTCACGGAAGGAAAAGAAAATTTGCTTGAGATGGCAAAAATTTACGGGCCAAAAATAGAACGCCACCCGCTTTTTCCTGAAAAAACCAACGTTGAGTTTGTAAAAATCATTTCAAGAAACGAAATTGATTTGCTGGTATATGAACGCGGATGCGGAATAACTTTGGCTTGCGGAACAGGTGCATGTGCAAGTGTTGTTGCAGGAATTTTAAATAACTTAACAGACAATAAAGTTAAAGTGAATTTGCTCGGTGGGGCGTTAACGATTGATTGGCAAGGTTCTTCAGAAGATTTAGAAAAAGATGTTTTCATGAGCGGGCCTGCAGAATACAGTTTTTTTGCTGAATACATATTGTAATTTTTTTGTTTATGTTAATATTTTAATACCGCCGAAATATAAAAGGAGAATAAAAAATTGAAGAATTACGAATTATTAGCAATATTCAAGCCGAATCTGGATGCTGAGGAAGTGGAAAAAAACCTTTCAAAAATTGAAGAAACGATTGCAAGTTACAAAGGCAAAATTCTTAGCGTGGATAAAATCGGACGCAAAAAATTGGCATATGATATACAAAAATTCAGAGATGGATTTTTTGTATCTCAAATACTTACAATTCCTGCGGAAAAAGTTACCGAATTCAAAAGACAGTTAAAACTCAACGAAAGTGTACTGAGAATTATGTTTTTGGAAGTCGGCAAAAATTGTGCAGTAAGATAGATTAGGGTGGACTTATGACAATAGCAAAAGCAGTAGTAACGGGAACTATATACCGAGCACCGGAAAAACGTTTTACATCAAACGATGTTGCGATTTGGACGTTTGTTATGGATATCGGAGAAAAAGACGAAACGCTTATCAGGGTTATTTCAAAAAGAACCGTCCTTGACGGGATTGTTTCAAGCCTCAACAAAGGCGATAGAACTTTGGTTGAAGGCAGACTCCAGATTGCGACTGCGAAGATGGATGACGGGTCTGAAAGAAAAATATACGAAATAGAGGCCGGTGCAATTGAAAAAATGGGCGGCACTTCAGCAGCTCCCAAAAACACCGACAATGGAGAAATCGTCAAATTCGCACAGGAAGAATTTTCTGACGAATTGATAGGTGAAGACGAAATACCTTTTTAAAGTGAATAGGTAATTAATAATTTAAACAATAAGGAGAACAAACGCAAATGGCACGAGACAGAGATCAGGACAAGAACAAAAAGCACAAGAACTGCAGTTTTTGCGTTGACAAAATAGACTTTGTTGACTACAAAGATGCAGCTAAAATAAAGAGATATTTAACCGAAGCAGGTAAAATTATCCCGAGAAGGATTACTGGAACCTGTGCAAAACACCAAAGAATGATTGCCGCCGCCGTTAAGCGTGCAAGAGAAGCTTCTATTATAAGTTACGTTTTTGACTAGGGTCTGTTGCACAAAAAGTAAACACGTCTGCTGAACTCGTTTCAGCATCTCATGAGCGAACGACAATGCGACCCTGCCTCTTGTTTTCTTTGCGAGGAACGAGCTTAGAAAACAGTGTCGGGAAGATAGATTTTGTTTACAAAATCATCTCCGCGGAAACAAGTTCAGGGCGACGTTTCTCCGGAATATGTGTCAACAAATAGGGGATAAATATGGATAACAAAGTTACTATCAGGTCAGATAGAAAAAGCGATTATAAATTTAATTATAAAGGTGAAGAGGTTGTTTTGAAAGCAGGCAGTATAATAAGTATTGCCGACGGTTTAACCGATGTTGTTTTGCCGACCTGTGCGATGAAAATTATAAATAACCTTATAGTTATAAAAGACGACGTGAAATAAGGAACGGCAAACGATAAAGAGTAAAAGAGCTGTTATGAAATCAACTCATCCGGCCGCGTTGTTTATCGCATTTAGGTTTTTTGAAATTTGCGAATGAATTACGTTTGCTTTGTTCAGATAAGCGGTAAGTTTTTCATAGCGGCTAATCGTTTCGCCGTAAGGGACCTGCATTTTTATTAGTTCATCAACGCTCAGATTTATATTGGAAAGGTTTTCCAAAGCCTCTTTAAGAGCTTGGCTGTGGCAGAATTTTTTTGAAATTTTTGTAAGCACTTTTTTTGCAAAATTCTTTTTAATTTTTGAGAGCGGATTAAGTTTTTTGCCGGAGGTAAAATTTATTGCAGAAGCAATTTGCCCGGATATTTTTGCACTAAGCCCCAGTTCGGAGTATTTTTTGTTTAATTCTGCCAGTTCTTGTTCAATTTTTTGTTTTCTGTCTTTGAGGTCGGAGATTTGTATTTCATAGCCCAAACTTTCCAGAGCGTCCACTTCTGAGCTGATTTTAGACAAAAGCTCTTCAAGAATTCCGATTTTATGTTCTATTTTAAACATCTCGTCTGAAATTTCCTGATATGCATTATTTTCCAATATGTTTGAATCGTAATCATTAATTCTGCTGCCGGAAGCGGGAGTTTCTTCTTTTTTGGGTTCAACTTCTTTTTTATAATTTGACGCAAAAAAGTTGGCATCGGATGGGTTGTTCAATGCTGCTGCAAAAATATTTTCGTTATTAGGGCGTATTTTCCCGAATTTTACATCCATACCATATATAATAACCGAATTTCAATCCATTTTGACCCTACGTGCGGTGGATATTCAAAGCGAATGAACGGGGACGGGGAAAGATTTGATTTAAAAAACCGGCCTTCTGTTTGCCTTTCGCTTTTTTTTTGGTATTATTGTGGTAAAAGTGAGGATGCTATGTTAGATATTAAATTAATAAGAGAAAATCCTGAAAAGGTTAACGAACTTTTAAAGCGAAGAAATCCCGACTTGTCAATTGACGAGGTTATCAAAATCGATACCCAAAGAAGAGCCATGCAAACTCAGACGGACGAGCTTCGTGCCAAGAGAAAGACCGAATCGCAGCAAATCGGCGAACTCAAAAAAAAGGGCGAAAACACCGACGAAATTCAGGAGGATATGAGAAAAATCGGCGATGAAATAAACGCTCTGGAAGAGATAGAAACTGAACTTGACCAAAAACAAAGAACTCTGCTGCTTAATATTCCTAACATACCCGACGAAACCACTCCAATCGGCAAATCCGAAGACGACAACAAAATTGTCGCAGGATGTGGAGAGCCGACAGAAGCCGAATTTGAGCTAAAACCTCACTGGGATTTGGTTGAAGAAAAGGGATTGGTGGATTTTGAAAGAGGGGTTAAACTCTCGCAGTCAAGATTTGTGCTTTACAGAGGCAAAGGAGCAAAGCTGGAGCGTGCTATCATAAACTTTTTCCTTGACGTGCATACTCAAGAACACGGCTATGAGGAAATTTTGCCTCCTGTTTTGGTTAATTCTGCTGCCATGACGGGAACAGGCCAGTTGCCGAAATTTGCGGAGGATATGTATAAGTGTGAAAACGAGGATTTGTACCTTATTCCGACCGCAGAGGTACCTGTTACAAATATTTATCAGGGTGAAATTTTATCAGAAGAAGATTTGCCCAAGTGCATGACGGCATACACCCCTTGCTTTAGGCGTGAAGCCGGTTCTGCCGGCAAAGACACCAGAGGACTTATAAGGGTTCACCAATTCAATAAAGTCGAACTGGTAAAACTTACAACACCCGAAACAAGCCACGAGGAACACCTTAAGCTGACAAAAGACGCCGAAAAAATCCTTGAACTGTTGGAGTTGCCTTACAGAAGGGTTGAATTATGCACTGCAGATATAGGTTTCTCGGCAAATAAATGTTTTGATTTGGAAGTCTACATGCCTTCTTATAACGGCTATAAGGAAATTTCCAGCTGTTCTAACTTTGGGGATTTTCAGGCAAGACGTGCGAATATCAGGTACAGGGAAAAATCTTCCGGCAAAGTTCAGTTTGTCCATACCCTGAACGGCTCCGGACTTGCCGTTGGAAGGACTTTTGCGGCAATTATTGAGAATTTTCAGCAGGAAGACGGAACAATAAAAATTCCAAGAGTTTTACAGCCTTACACGGGATTTGATGTTATTTAACGAAGGAGTCGAATGGTTGAATGGTCGAACGGTTCAATTACCAATTACCAATTACCAATTACCAATTTCCTTTTCCCGTTTTTATGCTAAAATGACATGTATGCCGAAGTGGTGGAATGGTAGACACGCATGCTTCAGGTGCATGTGAGTGCAAGCTTGTGCAGGTTCAAGTCCTGTCTTCGGCAATTCATTTGATACTTTGACAACTCGGTTATATTATGTGTTTGTCTTTTGTTGCTTTGAGTTCTTTTATTCTTTCAAGTCTTTCTTCTAATCTTTTTTTATTTAAGATTTTTACATTTTCATCGGTGTTTTGACCCATTTCAGTTATTAAATAATTCCTCAGTTTTTTCGTTTTGGGATACATTCTTCTAAATTCTTCCATAAATGCTGTATATAGGTGATTGCTGCGTTTACAGGTTTTGGCTCTGTCTGCCCTCCAGATTAGTGAGCCTAAGTTTTTCATTTTTTTAATTCCGGCAGCATAAATATTATAGGAAAAATTGTTCTGAAATTCGGGATTATCTTTTGTGAATATCTCTGAAACAGATTTTTTAAGGGGAACGGCTTCATACATTAAAGCAACCGAAGGATTACCGGTTCCTTCAATCAAAAAATCATGCATAGCCGCTCTAACTTCATTTTTTGAATCTTTAATTTTTAAAAGTTCGTAGGCCTTATTAATATTCATTTCTATTGATTTTGGATTTACTCTCATTTTTTAGTCCTTTCTTTTTTATTATGCATGCTTTAAAACCAGTCAATAATTTTTTTGCCGGCTTTGAAGATAAATTGCAACAATTTGTTACATTTTTATTCGAAATTTTCAACAAAACTTAATCGCCCCCTTCACACTTGACTTAAACAAACGTTTGATTTATAATGTGGGTGAGCATGGCAAAGAAGAGGTTAATGTGGTTACAAAATCAGAATTGAGCAAAAATACCGAGCAAAAAATTATTGCGGTTGCAAAAGAACTGTTTGCAAAAAACGGGTTTGAAGGTGCAAGTATTCGAGAAATTTGCAAGCAGGCGGGTGTGAACATCAGCCTTATTTCTTACTATTTTGGCGGAAAAAAAGAATTATACGAGAAAATTGTCGCAAATATTGTTGAAAAAATTATTAACTATATGAAATTAAACATGAAATTTGATGAACTGCCGACGAGTTTTGATTATTTGTCCAAGCAGGAAAAAATTAAATTTCTGTTTAAGGCTCTTAATTTTATCATTGACTATTTTTCTTCTGACAAAATTTCCGACAGTGAACTGATGATTTTTTACAGAGAGCAAATAACGTCAGGTGTGCCGCTAAATGCTATGGGGTATAATATATTCAGAAAACTTTTGGCTTCAATTCTCGAAAAGGATGAAAATGATAAGGAAGTTATATTCAGATGTATTACAATTATCGGTCAAATCCACTCGGCAAGAGTTTTGAAACAATTTTCGCTAAAGATGATGAATCAGGAAAAGTATAGCCAAGAAGACACTTTACAGTTTAAAGATATTGTGATAAGCCAGACTAAAGCAATTTTAAAAGATATAGGAGTTTAAATGAGAGAAGGAAACGGTAAACCGAAAAATACAAACAGAATTTTTATTACTATGGTTTTAATTTTAATTTTTATTGTTCAAACACCCGCAATTGCATTTTGGGGAAATAAACCGCTGCCTCCTATAAAGGTTCAGGAAAAGATTAATTACGTAAACATCAACTGGTGGGACAATTTTTCCGACCCTTATTTAAAATGCTACATTGTGCAGGCAATAACAAACAACCATGATGCAAGAAAAGCGTCATGGAAGGTTGAAGAATACAGGCAGATGGTGAAACTTCAATTTTCCCAAGAGCTTCCTTCCTTATCGGTTGGCGGAACTTACGTCGGGGCACACTTCCCCGATACAATAAAAGATGTAAAAAGCAATATTTTTGCAATACCTTTCATCGCCAGCTATGAAGCGGATATTTTCCTGAAAAACCGCGACAAAACAAAATCAAGCAAAAAATCTTACGAATCATCTAAATTTCAGGAACAAAGCATTTATATTTCACTCGCTTCAGATGTTGCCACTGCATACATTAATGTAATCAAATTCGACAAACAAATTGAGCTTCAGCAGGAATTGGTCAATGTAAAAAAAGAAGAACTGTCCCGTGATGAGGCAAAATACAAAAGAGGCACAATTTCCGCTTCGCAATTGAATACTGCCCAAAAGGACTACAAAACCGCACAAAGCGGACTGGATGAATTTCTTAAATCGAGGGACAAGGCATTAAATCAACTGGCGGTTCTAATCGGTGATTCTCCCGATAATATTGCAAATTTTAAAAGAGGTTCATTTGACAATTTGGAATATAAAATTGCAATTCCGAATGAAATCTCGTCCGATGCAGTTTTTTCACGTCCGGATATTTTGGCGGCAGAGAAGGATCTGGAAAAAGCCAAAATTGATGTCAGGGTCGCAAGAAAAGAATTTTTACCCAGAATAAACGTAAACGGGATTTATTCTCTAAGCAACGTGGGTTCGTCGGGTTTTGGAAGCTGGAATTCGACTATCGCGGCTATAGCCGCCAGTGCAACAATGGACTTATTCAAAGGCGGGATGAAGGTGGCCAATTTAAAAATCAGCAAATCCAGATATGAGCAAATGTTTGAAGCTTACAGACAAACGGATTTGACCGCATTAAAGGAAGTTAACGACAGCCTGATAATGATTAAACAGGATTCGGCTATCGATAACAACGCAATAAAAAACTTAGGATTTCAGCGGGATAACTACCGCCGTTCAGACAATAGGTACAAAAGCGGTGTGATTTCTTATCCGAACCTGCTGTCCGAACGTGAGCAGCTTTTGAATACGGAACAAACTCAAATCAACACAAAAACTACCCGTTTGATTAACTATATTACTTTGTACAAAGCAGTTGGAGGAAATTTATAAATGAAAAAAGCACTAATTATTTTCGGATTATTATTAATCATTTTTGGAGGGATTTATATTTTTAACCACCGTCATAAAAAAAATCTCAACGAACTGACTTTATTTGGAAATATTGAAATCCGTCAGGTGGATTTGAGCTTCAGAGTTGAAGGCAAAATTAAAAAAATGATTGTCGAAGAAGGCGATTATGTTAAGAAAGGCGAACTTCTGGGGTATTTAGATGATACAAATTACAAATCGACTTATGAAAAAAATATGGCCGATATTCAAGCACTTACGGCGATAAGTGCAAATACAAAATCTCAATATGAAAGGAACATTCCTCTGTGCAAAGACGGAACAACCTCAAAGCAGGAATGTGACAGTTTGAAAAATTCCAAAGACAGCACCAAAGCTTCACTTGATGCCTCAATTGCATCAAGCAAAGGAGCAAAGAAAAACCTTGATGACACAAGGGTTTATGCACCCGACAACGGAATTATCATGACCAGAATTCAAGAGCCGGGAGCCGTGGTTGAACCGTCTCAGCCCATTTATACAATGGCAAAAACCGAGCCTGTATGGGTTAGAGCATACATTCCCGAACCGAATTTGGCTAACGTAAAATACGGGATGAAGGCCAAAGTCCTGACAGACACAATTAATCCTCAAACCGGAACTCCCCGCGAATACACCGGATGGGTCGGTTATATTTCGCCGGTTGCGGAATTTACGCCCAAAACTGTTCAAACAGAAGACCTGAGAACCGATTTGGTTTACAGAATAAGGATTTATGTTTACGATATTGACGAATATCTGCGTCAAGGTATGCCGGTGACCGTAAAAATTAAGTTGAAAGGTTGAATGGCCGAATGGGTGAAGGGTTTTCCATTGAGATTAAAAATTTAAAAAAACGGTTTGACGACTGTGAACCTGCAATTGATAATTTAACTTTAAATATTGAAAAGGGCAAAATCACGGGACTTATCGGGCCGGATGGTGCCGGAAAAACCACCCTTATAAGACTCATTGCGGGGCTTTTGACACCAACAGAAGGTGAAATAAGCACTATGGGGCTTAATCCAACCACCCAAAAAGATTTAATCAATAAAAAAATCGGCTACATGCCGCAAAGATTCGGACTTTACGAAGATTTGAGCGTAATTGAAAACCTCAATCTTTATGCTGATTTAAGAGGAATACCAACAGACGAAAAAGAGGCAATTTTTGACAAAGTCCTGACAATGACCGATTTGAAAAATTTTAAAGAACGCCTCGCAGGTGCGTTATCAGGCGGGATGAAACAGAAATTAGGTCTTGCATGTACGCTTTTGGGAACGCCGGAACTTCTTTTGCTTGACGAACCCTCTGTCGGGGTCGACCCGATTTCCAGACGTGAATTAATCAAGATGGTCAAATCTCTTGCGACCGAAGGGATGACAATTCTCTGGTCAACCGCATATTTGGATGAAGCACACAGTTTCGACTCCTGTCTGGTGCTAAACGAGGGGAAAATAATTTTTAATGGGCAGCCGAGAGATGTGAGCGAAACAACACAAGATTTTGAAGAAAAAGTCATAGAGCTTATGGGGGGATTTAACCCAAAAACTTCCGAGCTGGCCATGAAGTTTGAACTGAAAGAAGATAATATTGAGTACGTTATTGAGGCACTCGATTTGGTTAAAAAATACGGCGATTTTTACGCCGTTAAAAATAATACCTTTCACATAAAAAAGGGCGAAATTTTCGGGCTTTTAGGCCCGAATGGAGCCGGAAAATCAACTTCTTTTAAGATGATGTGCGGGCTTGCAACACCGACGGAGGGAACTGCGAAAATTATGGGTCAGGATATTTTACAAAACCCATCCAAGGCCCGCTCTTATCTCGGATATATGGCACAAAAATTCTCGCTTTACGGCGATTTGAGCGTACTTCAAAACTTAAGATTTTTTGCGGGAGTTTACGGACTCAATTTCTTCAAAAGGAAAGAGAAAATTGATGAAATTGTCGAAATTCTTCATTTTAAGAAGTATTTAAATCAGGATGCAAAAGAACTTCCGTTAGGTTATAAACAAAGGTTGTCACTTGCCTGTGCGGTTATGCACAATCCGCCTGTTTTGTTTTTGGATGAACCGACATCAGGCGTTGATCCCGTAACCAGACGTGAATTCTGGCATCACATAAAAGCTCTGGCAAAAAAAGGTGTAACCGTTATGATTACAACTCACTTTATGGACGAGGCTGAATTTTGCGACAGGATAAGCCTTTTTTATCAGGGCGAAGCAATTGCAACCGGCTCACCGGCGGAGCTTAAAGCTATGGTGTCACCGACGGCGACTATGGCGGATGCGTTTGTGGGATTAATTGAACGAAAGGAAGCAATAAACGGTAAGGTAAACAGATGAGAATTTTAAAAGCACTTATAAAAAAAGAATTTTACCAGATAATAAGAGACCCGAGCAGTATCTTAATCGCTTTTGTCTTGCCTTTAATTCTGCTCATAATTTATATGTACGGTGTAAACCTTGATTCAGTCAGACTAAATATGGGACTAAAGGTCGACGACCCGTCACAGCAGGTTACAACCCTCATTGATTCTTTTAAAAGCAACAAATTCATAACTCCTTTTGTTTATGATAATCCGCAAAAAATGTATGACGACCTGACAGGCTCAAAGCTGCGTGGACTGGTGATTATTCCGAATGATTTTTCAAGTAAATTAGACAGAAACGAAGCTGCAACCGTACAGCTTATAACTGACGGCTCTGAGGTGAATCTGGCTAATTACGCACAAAATTACACAGGAACAATTTTGGCTCAATGGCTCAATTATTCAAGCAAATACTCAAGAAAAATTCCGCCGTCATTAATCAGTATTGAGCCGAGGTATTGGTACAATCAGGATATAAACAGCCACTACTTCATTCTTCCCGGCTCGCTTTCTGTCACAATGACGCTCATAGGGATGCTTTTAACCGCACTCGTGATTGCAAGGGAATGGGAAAGAGGCACTATGGAAGCACTTCTGACAACGAAGGTAACAAGAATTCAGCTGGTGCTGGGTAAATATATTCCGTATTTTATTTTGGGAATGACGTCGATGGGTTTTTGTGTTTTTATATGTATTCAGGTATTTCAAATTCCATTTAGAGGAAGCCTGTGGGTGCTTTTCGTATTTTCTGCTTTATTTTTATTTACGGCAATGGGGCAGGGGCTTCTTATTTCAACCATCCTGAAAAATCAGTTTACAGCGAGTCAGGCAGCTTTAGTCGTCGGGTTCTTGCCTGCGTTAATGCTTTCAGGACTGGTTTTTCCGATAACTTCAATGCCTATTCCGCTTCAATGGCTAAGTTCAATTATTCCTGCAAGATACTTTGTAGCCTGCATGCAGAGCGAGTTTATGGCGGGAACTGTTCCGGAAATTATAATCCCTAACTGCATATTTTTGGCAATAATCGGATTTCTTTTGTTCATTCTCGTATACTCAAAAACGCAAATGACTTTGGAAGGCGAAAATTGAAAATTTAAAGAGGAAAAATGTTCAGACGAATAATATCACTAATTAAAAAAGAATTTATTTTAATTTGGAAAGATCCAAGAAGCAGGATGTTGATATTTGTGCCGCCGATTTTGCAGCTGCTTATTTTTGCCCACGCAGCAACAATGGAAGTCAGAAATATTGATATGGCAATTTTAGACAAAAGCCAAACGCTTCAGTCAAGGGATTTGATAAGCGAATTCAAGCATTCAAGGTGGTTTAGGAACGTTATTCTTGTAGAAAATGAAAATCAGGCAGCAAAAATGGTAAGGACAAGAAAAGTTCAGCTGGCACTCTCAATAAATAGCGACTTTGCAAAAAAACTGATGCAAAATCAGCCGACAAGCGTGCAGGTTATATTGGATGGACGCCAAACCAACGTTGCCTCAATTACCAACGGCTATGTTAGTGCCATTGTGGCACAATATGAAGCGGAACATTTTCCTCAACGGACACAAAATGTTCCGAGGATTAAACTTGAAATAAGAAATTGGTTTAATCCCAATTTAATTTTTCTTTGGTATACGGCGATTTCACTGATAACGATTTTGGCGACTTCAATTGCCCTTGTTCTGACAGCATTATCAATAGCAAGAGAAAGGGAAATGGGAACTTTCGACCAATTAATCGTGTCACCTTTAAGCTCGTTTGAAATTCTTATGGGGAAAACGACCGCACCATTGATTATTTCTGTTATTCTGGCAAGCTTAATGGGCGTTTTCGCAATGATTTTCTTTAAGGTTCCTTTTATCGGCTCGCTTCCGTTGTATTATTTTTCAATGGTAATATATTTGTTGTCAATGTTGGGAATAGGGCTTTTCATTTCATCAATTTGCAAAACCCAACAGCAGGCAATACTTGGGGCTTTCACATTCCAAATGCCCGCGATTTTGCTTTCCGGCTACATTTCGCCGGTTGAAGATATGCCAATGTTTTTTCAAAGTTTAACTTGGCTCAATCCGGTAAGGTTTTTTCTTGTAATAATGAAAGGGATATGTTTAAAGAATATGCCGGCGGAATATGTTTATCAAAACCTTATTCCGCTGGTTTTCATCGCAATTTTAACCCTGTCCGCCGCAAGCTGGATGTTTAAAAGAAATCTGGACTAGACTCGACCTGAGTTTTTATGAATAATTAAAGACGGGTTTCAGGGCAGAGCCCTGACGCTTTGGCCCTTTGTTCGCGTGTTTCTCTTTCTTTTCGTACTTTTCTTTCTCTTTTCATCGCAAAAAAGAGAAAGAAAAGTACAAATAAAACATTTTAATGCTGAGACTAATGCACAAGTCCATTTTTTACAAAATGTCCTTGAGCAAAGTCTCATGACGTCTAGTGTCGAATAGCTAAACGGCACTCCTCGTGCCGATTTAGCCATTCTCACTTTTGTAAGGTCGACCACTGCACAAGTAAGAAAAAACAAATTTTCTATACTTTTGCAGTGGTCTCATTCTATAAACAGCCATTTTTAGACAAAAAAATAGCTGCTTATAGCAGCTAGTACTTCATAATCTTGGGAGGAGATTTGGGGATAGTTGTACCATGCATGATATATCAAGGCATGCCCAATTGTTACATGCATGAAAGAAAATTGTAATAAAAATTTACAATCAGTTTAAATTATAATTCTTTTTTGTATGCAAATTTGAAAAACGGCATGAAAACATGCCGGATTTTTAACGAAACTTAAAAAATTACGGAAATTACCTTTTAGCCGGCTTTTTCTTTTGAGGTTTATTAAGCTTTTTGGTATGAGAAGCAGCAGACTGGGCGTAAGATGTTTGGACACGTTTTACGCTATAAACCTCCGGCAATGCCTGCAGGCTGTTAATCACTTTTTTAAAAGTGTCAATATTGTCCAATTCAATCCCTAATTCGATAATCCCGAGTTTACTGCTCTTTGATTTAACATTTGCAAAATTGATGTTTGTATTATTATCGGACACAGCGGCTATAATGTCCTTTAAAAGCCCCATTTTGTCCATAGTTTCGACCCTAATGGTCGTATTATAAGTGCGGCTGGTATTTTCGCCCGCCCAATGAATTTCCATAAACCGCTCAGGCGGAATTCCGTCCAGACATTTACAATCCAGACGATGCACAGACACTCCTTTAGAGCGGGTTACAACGCCCACAATAGGCTCGCCCGGTATGGGAGAACAGCACTTCGCCAGAGAGTACAAAAGCCCCTCCAGCCCGATTATATCCTTCTCTGATTTCTTCTTGCTGCGTTCCTGCCCGAAAGATTCGTCAACTTGCTTTACTTGAGGTTTTTTAAGTTTATTGATAATTTTGTTCAACGTTGTTTCGCCGTAGCCCAGAGCTGCAAAAAGGTCCTCTGCGGACTGGTAATTCATTTGCTTCGCAATTTTTTCAAACTCGCCTGTTTTTATATTTTCGTCAAAGACCGCTTTTGTCAACTCACGTTCCAGATTTTCTTTGCCGGAATTGATGTGGTCTTCGCGGTTATTCTTCTTAAACCACTGTTTAATTTTTGAAGAAGCCTGTTTTGTCACAACAAAATTAAGCCAGTCAAGCCTCGGAGCGGGTTGTTTTGAGGTCAAAATTTCTACTATATCTCCGTTTTTGAGTTTCGTATCAAGCTGGGCAATCCGGCCGTTTACCAGAGCTCCAATGGTTTTGTGTCCGACATCTGAGTGAATACGGTAAGCAAAATCAACCGGCGTTGCACTTATGGGTAAATCAAAAACGTCGCCGTTGGGTGTGAACACAAAAACCTGATCCGAAAATATATCCAGCTTAACGCTGTCCACATATTCTTCGGCTGTTGTCAGGTCGTCGTCATACTCAACGAGTTTTCTCATCCATGAAAATTGAACATCAGAGTTGTTATCAGCTTTTTGAGGGCCTTTTTCTTTGTACCGCCAGTGTGCCGCAACCCCGTATTCTGCGACTTCATGCATTTCCCAGGTTCTAATCTGGACTTCTAAGGGTTTTGAGCGGGGTCCTATTACGGATGTGTGCAATGATTGGTACAAATTCCCTTTCGGCATTGCTATATAATCCTTAAACCGCCCCGGAATAGGCTTAAATTGAGAATGAATTAACCCCAGAACTTCATAACATTCTTTTTCGGTATCTACGATTACCCTTACAGCCGTGATGTCGTATAAATCGTGAAACGCAACGTTTAATCGGTTCATTTTGCTGTAAATACTGTAATAATGTTTTGCCCTTCCCGTAATTTGTGCGTTTATGCCGCTTTTTTTAACATCCTGTGAAATTTTTTCAATCAAAAGGTTTACGGTTAACTCCCTTTCGGCCTTTTTTTGAGAAACCAGCTGTGCAATCTCGTAATATTTGTCCGGATGCAAGTATCTTAGGGATAAATCTTCAAGCTCTGCCTTAATTTTTCCCATCCCCAAACGGTTTGCAAGCGGAGCAAAAATATCCAAAGTTTCCTGTGCGATTTTTTGCTGCTTGTTTGCGGCCATAAAGTTCAGGGTTCGCATATTGTGCAGCCGGTCAGCCAGTTTCAGGAAAATTATCCTGATGTCGTTTGCCATAGCAACGAACATACGCCGAAAATTTTCCGCCTGACGTTCCTCTGTAGATTTGAACTGCAATTTGCCGAGCTTTGTGACACCCTGAACAAGATTTAGGACATCTTTTGAAAAATTTGCCTCGATTTCCTCGGGTTTTGTGTCGGTGTCCTCCAAAATATCGTGCAAAAAAGCCGCAATAATAGTGTTTGTATCAGCCTTTAACTCAACCAAAATTTTTGCAACTTCGACAGGATGAATAATATAAGGTTCTTCGGAAATTCTGTACTGGCCTTCGTGCAATTTTTTCGCAAACAAATACGCCTGTTCAATTTTCTCAATGTCTTCTGACGGGCGATTTTGCACAATTAACTGTTCTTTAATTTCCGAAAAAATAGGTTTTTCTGCCATGATATAATTATTATACTCGCAAATCCTTATTTTGGCTAGTGGGGGGTAAAGAGGAAACGATGAACAGAAAAACATTTAAAAATACTGAAGACGGATTAATTGTCAGACTTAAAATCATCCCGAATTCGAGTAAAAACGAAATTATTTGGGATAATGATGTTTTGAAGATAAAAATTACGGCCCAGCCGATTGAAAACAAGGCAAACAAGGCTTTGATAGAATTTTTGTCAAAAACTCTCAAAATTGCCAAAAGCAGAATAAAAATTCTCAAAGGCGAACTTGGCAGGGAAAAAACACTGCTGATAGAGGGATTTGACAGTGAAAGGCTCTTTTACGAAGTGATTAAGGGAGTTGATAAGTCGATAAGTTGAAGGGTCGAAAGGTCGAACGGTTGAATGGTCGAAGGGTTCTATTCCCAATTACCAATTACCAATTCCCTTTTCACTTTATTGTCATCCCGCACCGGTTAGGGCATGGCGGTTGGCTTGTGTTATTCATTCTGATGCGGGATCTGGATTTAAGTCACTAAGTTGAATGGTTGAATGGTTGAGAAGGTAAAAGTAGGTTGGGCTTTGGCTGACGAGACCTTAAGAAATTTTAATGAAACTTGAAAGAAATGTAGTAATATATTTTAAGTAAAGGAGACATTAAAATGAAAACGATTTTTACAAAAGAACAAATTAGGCAAATTCTAAAGGAGAA
>JBAYNW010000036.1:0-15131 GCA_041678605.1 Candidatus Gastranaerophilaceae bacterium
ACCAAATTTACTCGTTCCGCCATTGTATCCATAATCACAATAATGGTAGGCTTTCCAGAGCCAATATTTAGCCCCACCAACCGGATATAAGGCAGGCCCGTTATCATTGTCAATCGCAAAGTAAAATATATCACGACCTAAAGCATTTGGTTTTTTGAGCCCATTTACATCAATCGTAACATCACTCATACATACTTTTGTTAAGGAACTTGCTGAACCGCTGCAGCCTAAAGATAGAGTAGTCAAAGAAACCGACATGCCGTCCGCTGTTATAAATCTGTAATAAGATGCGTTATCATAACCGCTGTGAGTGTCACTACCGTCAAAATTAAAGGCTATTGTATTTGGGAAACAGCCTGTTGTTGTCGTAGCACAATTTTTCGCCACGTTAAAATAACCGGCTATCTTATCGCCCATGGTTTTTAAATCCGCCGAATCGAAGAAGCAGCTCAAATCGCCTATACAGCCGCCATCGGCGGCCATTTGGATTAGTGCTTGATTCCATTTTGAATAGGCACTTTTTGCACCCGCGACATACCCTGCTTTTTGAGAATTGGCAATCAGTCCAGAGATTGTATACGCCGCAACTACGCCTATAATACCTAATACGATTAGGACTTCGGCGAGAGTGAAGGCGGGTTGAAAGGTCGAACGGCTGAATGGTCGAAAGGTCAATTTTTTAGCGTCGTTGCGAGGGGAAACAGTGAGACGTGAGAGGTGAGACGTGAGAATAGAAACGGGAGAAGGAAAACGGAATTTCTCGTCGTTGCGAGGGGGTAAATGTTTTGTCCCATGCAAAAGAGCGTTCTCCTCGCAACGACGGGAAATTCCGTTCCCTGTTACCTTTTTTTAAAAAATTTGCGAAGCATTATTGAACTCAATCACTTAATCACCCAGTCACTTAATCACTTTGTAAAAAGCCATTCAACCAAACTGCCAACCCTCCAAAAGCCTTCAAGCAATTCACCCTTTTAAGGCATCCGCACCCGACACGACCTCGAGAATTTCCTGTGTAATTGCCCATTGGCGGGCTTTATTATAATCAATGGTCAAAGTTCTTATCATTTCTTCGGCGTTGTTTGAAGCCGCAGTCATCGCCGTCATGCGAGAAGCAAGCTCGCTCGCCTGTGCTTCTAAAAGTGCCTGATAAATTGTGTTTGTTATGTACAAAGGCACCAATTTTTGCAAAATACTCTGCTCATTAGGCTCAAATATCATTACAGGCTCAAGACCTTCGGCTTCTTCGCGGTCGGCCTCAATGTTTATAGGCAAAAGTTCCCACTTTTCTGCCGAATATGACATCATGTTTTTAAATCTTGTGGTAAAAATATCTATTGAATCAATATTTCCCGAAACAAAATTTTCCGCCAAATCCTCTGCAATAGCTTCCGCACCCGCTGCTGATATTTCATTTGCTACCTTCGTATAAGTTTGAACAATCTCGGTTTTCAACTCCGTTATTTTTCTCTTCAGCGAAAGTATTCCCTTCTGCCCCACCACAAAAAGCTTAGACTCAATTCCCTGTTCTTTATATTCCTGAACCTGCTTCAAAACATTTCTGACAATATTTGCGTTGTAAGCCCCCGCCAAACCTTTATTGGAGGTTATGACCAAAATTCCGGCCATCTTGACTTCACGTTTTTTCAACAATTCTGGATAATTTTCTATCGGCAATTTTGTATCAAGCCCGTCACCGGAGTAGTCACCTACTGCCCCCAAGAGCTTTCTAAATGCTTTGATTAATTCATCGGAAAACGGCCGTCCCGCTTTAACAGTGCTTTCTGCCCTTTTAACCTTTGCCGCTGCAACCATTTTCATCGCACGGGTGATTTTTTTCGTGTTTTCAACGCTTTGTATTCTGCTTTTTATGTCTTTTAAATTTGGCATTTTTACCTATTTCCTTAGTGAAAAGTGAGAAGAAAATCTATTCAGCTTTTCAACTTTTAAACTTCGACAAAGCGTTTTGCAAAGCTTCTTTGTCTTCATCTGCCAACGCTCCGCCGTCGTTAAGTTTCTGAACTAATTCCGGCATATTTGCGTTGTAATAATCAAACCAATCTTTTTTAAATGAATTAATATCTTTGTTATCGACTTCATCCAAAAGCCCTTCGTTTGCGGCGAACAAAATACTAACCTGCTCTGCCACGCTCAAAGGCTTATACTGAACCTGTTTCAAGACTTCAGTAATCTTTTGGCCCCGCAAAAGCTGTTTTTTGGTAGCACTGTCCAAATCGGACGAAAATTGTGCAAATGCCTCCAATTCAGTAAATTGTGCCAAATCGAGCCTTAATTTGCCCGCAACCTGTTTAATCCCTTTTGTTTGTGCTGCTCCGCCGACTCTGGAAACAGAAATTCCCGCATTAATGGCCGGTCTTATGCCGGAGTTAAACAATGACGACTCAAGGAAGATTTGCCCGTCCGTAATCGAAATTACATTAGTCGGGATGTATGCTGAAATATCGCCCGCTTGAGTTTCGATAATGGGCAAAGCCGTGATGCTTCCGCCGCCGAGCTTGTCGGATAATTTGACCGCACGTTCAAGCAATCTTGAGTGCAAGTAAAAAACATCTCCGGGATAAGCTTCACGTCCCGGCGGTCTGCGAAGAAGCAGACTCATCGCACGATAAGCCTGAGCGTGTTTTGTTAAATCATCATAAATTATCAAAACGTGTTTCCCCTGTTCCAGAAATTCCTCCGCTATTGTACAGCCCGCAAAAGGTGCTATATATTGCAAAGGTGCGGATTCGTCAGCTGTTGCCGAAACGATAATCGTGTATTCCATAGCCCCGTGAATTTCAAAAGTTTTTGCCAGCTGGGCAACCGTAGACGCCTTTTGACCGATTGCAACGTAAACACAAATTACATCCTGACCTTTTTGATTAATAATTGTATCAATGGCAATGGCCGTTTTGCCGGTCTGCCTGTCCCCGATAATCAATTCCCTTTGTCCTCGGCCTATCGGAGTCAATGCGTCAATTGCGGTCAGCCCCGTTTGAAGCGGCTGGTGAACAGGTTTTCTTGCGACGATACCGGGTGCAACTCTTTCAATCGGACGGGTTTTTTCATAACGGATATCGCCCTTCCCGTCGATTGCTTCACCCGTCGGACTTACAATTCGTCCGATAAGCCCGTCACCGACAGGCACAGAAGCAATGCGTCCGGTTGTCTTGACTGTCATTCCTTCTTTTATGTGCTGATATTCACCTAAAATTACTACCCCAACGTTGTCTTCTCCAAGGTTTAAGGTAATTCCCAATGTTCCTTTTTCGTCCTGAAATTCGACAAGCTCGTTTGACATTACGTTTCTGAGTCCGTAAATTCTCGCAATCCCGTCTCCGACTTCAAGCACAGAACCAATGTTAGAAATCTCACTCTGAGATTCGTAATTTTCTATCTTGCTTTTGATGATTGAACTTATTTCGTCCGGTTTAATAGTTACCATGTTATATGCTCCTTTTTTTTTATTTAAAGGTCGAATGATTGAACAGTTGAAAGGTTAATTTTTTCTTCTCACTACTCACTTCTTACCTTATTATATTTTTACTTAAATCTTCCAATTTGTGCCTCAGGCTCATGTCTATTACATTGTCGCCCATCTTTAAAATCAGACCCGCAATTATATCGGGACTTATGTTTAATTCTAAAACAACATTTTTTCTCATTTTCTGTTCGAGTTTTTCCCTTAATTTAACCTTCGACTCCTCATTCATTTCGACGGCCGATGTAACCTGAACTCTGCTTATATTATTTACATCGTCAAGAGTTTTTTTATAAGATTTCAAGACCTCCTCAAAGACTGAAAACCTGTTTTTATCCACCAGTACTTTTAAAAAATTGACAATGAGGGTATCAATTTCTTCGGAAAAAACCTTGCCGATAATTCCCTTTTTATCCTCAGCCGAAATCGTCGGATTTGTTAAAAACTCCATTAAATCCTTCGACTGAGCCAAAATGTTATTTACAATTTCCAAATCAGCATTGATTTTTTCGTATGACAATCTGCCGTCTTTTGCGATTTGAACAAGAGCGTCTGAATATCTTTCTGCTATCAGTGTGTTTTTTGTGTCCATTTAAAAATTTAACCTATCCAATTCTTTGTCCAGTTCATTTATACTCTCATTTATATATTTTTCGTGCAAACTCGGCGTTTGCTCCAGAACATTCTCGATATGAGATTTTGCGGCTTCAACAGACGCTCTGGAGGTGCTTTTTGTCAAATTGGAGACAAGCAATTTTTCTTCTGCATCAATAATTTTTGTTGCGTTTGATTCAATGCTTTCAATCTGTTTTTCTGCTTCAGTAAGTATTTTTTTGCTTATTACTTCTGCACTTTTCTCCGCATCATTGACAATTATTTTAAGTTCTGCCGGAAGGTTTTCAACAGACTTTTCTGCCTGAAATAACTGATTTTGAGCTTCTTCTTTCTCTTTTTTTGCCTCATCCAAAATTTTTATGATTTTTTGCTGCAGCGAATTTATTATGTTTTTTATATCGATTTTTTTAAAAATCCAAACAAAAATCAGAGCAAAAAGTATAAAGTTAAAGGTATTAGATTCAACTATTATAGTCCATATTCTTGATATTATTGATAAATCAACCATTTATTTTATATTTGCTCCCCTAATATCTTTGATGAAATGTCCATTGCGAGGTTTTTGACTTCCTTCGCCAAAACCGCCTGAGCCTCGCCTTGAGATTTTTGTAAACCCTCTTTTGCCACGTCAATTTTTTGGCCTGCTTTTTTTTGGGCTTCCGCCGTCAAGACCGCTTTTTGAGCTTTCACTTCATCGGCTTTTTCCACAATAATTTTCTTTGCCTCATGTTTTGTTTTTTCAAGCTTTCGTTCTTTGTCCTTTAAAATCTTTTCGGATTTTTCTTTATTCAACTTTGCTTCTTCATAATGTTCATCAACAACTTTTTGTCTTTCAGCCACCACTTTGCTCAGCGGTTTATAAAAAATCGCATTCATAATGAGTGAAAAGACAATAAAGCTTATTGCCGAAACTATAAAAGTAGCGTTAAATTCCATGGATTAGTCCTTAAATCATTCCTGATAGCTTCAGAGCAATAAGCAAAGCGTACAATGCACAAGCTTCTGAAAGTGCTGCACCGACTAAGAAAAATGCAATTGCCTTACCTGCGATTTCGGGCTGTCTTGAAACACCTTCAAGCAAACCTTTTGTCGCTAACCCGATACCGAGTCCGGCTCCGATTGCACCGAATCCGATTGCAATACCCGCACCCAATTGTGCTAAATCTGAAATTGTTTTTACATCCGCCATAGTTTTTTCTCCTTTTTTTGTATTAATTATTAATCAATCTAATGTTCCTCTGCTGTAGCCATTGAGATATATGCGATAGTCAGCATCATAAATACCAATGCCTGAATAAATGCCACTAAAACCTCAAAAAGCATGACCGGTATAGGCAAAAAGTAAGCAAATATTCCCAAAGCCGCACCGACAAGAATTTCTCCCGCTAAAATATTGGCAAAAAGCCGTAGTGCCAAACTCAAAGGCCGTGTTACCATTTCCAGTATTTCTACTAAAAATAGTATTATTTCCGTAAATCCGAATCCGTGGATAAAGAACTTGAATCCTTTTTTCTTAATTCCCATAAATAAATAGTAACAAAGCACTATGATTGCCATTGCGGCTGTTAAATTTATGTCATTAGTCGGAGAAGCAAGTTCTCCATGCTTCAGATGCAATAATCTTAGCGGAAGCTGTCCCATCAAATTTGCGGTCAAAATGAACAGAAACAGTGATGCGACAAGCGGAATATGCTTTCTGCCGTCTTTCCCTATCATGGAGTCGGTTAATCCCCAGAAAAAGCCCATGACACTTTCGGCAAAGGCCTGCACTTTAGAAGGTACCAGAACCAATTTACGTGTTGCCGCAAAGGCCAAAACAATAAGAAATCCCATAGCAACCCACATTGTTATCAATGTATCCATATTAAAGCTGTAATTGCCTATTTGTGCTATCCAGTGTGCCGCTTCGCTCATATCATCCTCACTAAGGTAAATTGTAGCATTTAAATATTTTATTTCAATTATAATTTTAGAATGAATATTATTTATTTTGATAAACTGGATTCGACTAACACCTACGCAAAGCAAAATATTGAAACGCTTGCCGACAAGACGGTTGTGTCTGCAAATTTGCAAACTCAAGGCAGGGGGAGATTTACACGAACTTGGGTTGATTTGGGGCCGGAAAACATCTACATGTCAATTATATTGAAGCCGTCTGAAAGCTTTTTGCCGGTTTATTCAAATTTGACCCAGTATTTATCGGTTTGTCTGTGTAAACAATTGGAAGAAATGGGACTTTCCCCTCAAATCAGGTGGCCAAATGATGTTTTGCTTAACGGGAAAAAAGTCTGCGGAATACTGGCTGAAACAGTTACAAAAAGCGGGGTATTAAAGGGAATTGTACTAGGCATAGGAGTTAATTTAAACGCCTCGGCGGATGAAACAGAAGCAATTGACCGTCCCGCAACAAGTGTCAATCTAGAATTAGGGCAGGTTGTTGACAAAAAAGAGTTTATGCAAAAACTTATTGACAATTTTTTTGCGAATTATGACGAATTTTTGGGAAATGGGTTTGTTTGGATTAAACAGGATTATGAAAAATTGGCATGGCTTTTTTTTCAGGCTCCGTACCTTCTTGAGGGGATGTCCTCAGCTTCACTTTCCCCCTCCCCCCTTGAGGGGGAGGGTTGGGGTGGGGGGCCAAAAAAAATATCCCGCCTTTACACCCAACTGTCTCTTGAATACGCGAAAGAATTAAGAAAAAAAATGACTGATGCGGAAAATTTGCTTTGGCATTACCTAAAAAAAAGGCAAATTGGCGGCGTTAAATTTAGAAAGCAATCACCTATTGGTAAATACATAGTAGATTTTGTCTGCTTTGAAAAAAACCTTATTATAGAGCTTGATGGAGGTCAACATTTAGAAAATCAAAATATTGAACATGATAAAAGACGAGATGAATTTTTAGAGAAATCAGGATACACCGTCTTGAGATTTTTTAATACTGATATCTTCAAAAATATTGAAGGAGTTTTGGAGTGCGTTTATGATAATGTAATACCCCCCACCCCAAACCCTCCCCCTCAAGGGGGGAGGGAGTCAGCCAAAACCCCCACCCCAAACCCTCCCCCTCAAGGGGGGAGGGAGTCAGCCAAAACCCCCACCCCAAACCCTCCCCCTCAAGGGGGGAGGGAGTCAGCTAAAATTTCCACCGACAAACTACAAAAGTACCCCACGCCATCAATTAAAGTTGCCATTTTTGATAAAATTAAAGAAGGCCGATTCAAAGGTTTTGACAATGACGGGGCTTTGATTTTATTGACATCTGACGGCAAAGTTGAAAAAATTAACATGGGCGAAATAATTTAAAAAATTTGCACTTCGACTTTGGTTTAAGCTATAATGTTGAATATGAAATATAGAGAAAATGTACGGAATTTTTGTATAATAGCACATATTGACCACGGGAAATCAACACTGGCAGACCGTTTGCTTGAGTCTACCGGTACAATTGCCAAACGGGATATGCAAAACCAGCTTTTGGATACCATGGACATTGAGCGTGAACGGGGAATTACCATCAAGCTCAATGCTGCAAGGATGAATTATAAGGCCAAAAACGGCAAGAACTTTGTTCTTAATTTAATTGATACCCCCGGACATGTGGATTTTTCTTATGAAGTTTCCCGCTCGCTTGCAGCTTGTGAAGGTGCTTTGCTCGTTGTCGACGCCACTCAGGGGGTAGAAGCCCAAACGCTGGCGAATGTTTATTTGGCCGTTGAACAAAATTTGGAAATTATCCCTATAATTAATAAAATTGACCTGCCTTCGGCGGATGTCGAACGTGTCAGAAAAGAGATTGAAGAAATTTTAGGAATAGATGCAAGCATTGCAATTCCCGTAAGTGCAAAAGTCGGAACAGGGATTGAGGAAGTGCTTGAAGCTATCGTGGAATTTGTTCCGCCGCCTGTTGATACGACAGAAAAGCCATTAAGGGCAATGGTTTTTGACAGTGCGTATGACCAATACCTCGGAACTTTGTGCTTTTTTAAAATTATAGACGGAAAAATTAAAAAAGGTGATGATGTTAAATTTATGGCTTCAGGCAAAAATTATGAAGTCGTTGAATTGGGCTACCTAACTCCGGCCAGAGTTCAGGTAAACGAACTAAAATGCGGCGATGTAGGTTATTTTGCAGGCTCCATCAAGGAAATTACAAGGTTTGTAGGAGACACGATAACTCTCACCGATAATCCCGCCAAAGAACCGCTTGAAGGCTACAAAGAAGCTTTGCCAATGGTTTTTTCCGGACTTTATCCGGTTGATAACGACGAGTATCAGGATTTAAAAGAAGCACTGGAAAAACTTAAACTCAGCGACAGCAGTATAACTTTTGAACCGGAAACTTCCAGTGCATTGGGTTTTGGATTCAGATGCGGGTTTTTGGGCATGCTCCATATGGAAATTGCACAGGAAAGACTTGAGCGGGAGTACGATTTATCACTGATTACAACTGCTCCGTCGGTCATTTACCGTGTTCATAAAACAAACGGCGAAGTAGTTGACATAGACAACCCGGCGAACCTTCCCGAGCCGCAATATAGAGATTATATCGAAGAACCTTATGTTAAGGTGCAAATTATAACCCCCAACGATTATGTCGGAACTTTAATGGATTTGGCTCAGTCAAAACGCGGGATTTTTATTAATATGACATATCTGGATAAGACCCGAGCAGATTTGGAGTACCAAATCCCTTTAAGTGAAGTTATTACGGACTTTTATGACCAGCTAAAATCAAGAACAAAAGGTTATGCAAGTATGGACTATGAATTACATGACTATAAACGTTCGGATTTGGTTAAGCTGGACATTTTGCTCGCAAATGAAGTGGTAGACGCACTTTCTGTAATTTGTCACAAGGATAATGCGTTTTACATCGGGCAAAAATTAACGGCAAGATTAAAAGAGATTATACCAAAACAGCTTTTTGAAGTGCCTATTCAAGCCGCAGTCGGCGGAAGAATACTCGCAAGAACAAATATTAAAGCCATGAGAAAAAATGTTCTGGACAAATGCTACGGTGGAGATATTACAAGAAAAAGAAAGCTTTTGGAAAAGCAGAAAAAAGGTAAAAAACGTATGAAATCCATCGGCCGTGTCGAGGTGCCTCAAGAAGCTTTCATGGCGGTTTTAAGCCTTGACGATGAATAAAATAACGGCGTTATTTTTTTATCTCGTACAGCATCTCATGGGCGAACGGCAATGTGACCCTGCCTCTGATAGTGTTCTTTAATAAATTTCTGCTGAGTTTTTTTATGCTTGCTTTTGGTGATAACAATGTTTAACAGCGGAAGCAAAAACCCGAGGGCAAGAGTTGAATACAGCAGCCCTGAGGCGTGTGCCAAATTTACTTTCCATATGTTTTTCTTCGCAAATGCAACACCTTTTGAAGCAATTTCAGCATGAGATTTAAGCGAAAGACTATTCAGCCAGTGTCCTATGCCCTTGCCCTCTTTGTGAATATTGAAAAGATTGCTCCGGTTTTTGTCAAGTAAATTTGCAACCCCTTTCGCTGCAAAACCGCCAAGTACAAGCCAGTTTAGAAATCCTAAATAATCCCTTGTCGTAGATTCTCTGAGTTCGTTTTCGTTCTTAGAAGCCATAAATCTTCCGACCAAAGTTGCCGTATAGACAGTCTTTATTGCGTTTCCGCTTGTAACCTGTCCCGTAAATTCCAATTTTTTAATAAAATCCTTTGGATTTTTAATTCTCATAACCGCTGCTGCTAACGCAATAATACCCGCACTTGCAAGCAATTTAAGCCCGAATAATTTATTTTTATCTTTTTTGTTTTGAGGTGTTTCTTCCTGATTTTTTCCTATGAAATTTCTGTAATCCACCTCGCCGACGAAAGTGTCTGTGCCAGTGCGTTTTTGGGTGATTTTTCTGTTAATATACTGGTTTGTTAAGCCCAAAGATGAGGCTATTGCCAACGCTCCGAGAGTTTTTGCTTTATTCATTTTTTGAAGTTTATTCAACGCCGTGTCCAAATTTACCGACTTGTTGGTGAAAACATTTTTACCCAAATCATAAGTATCTCTGATTAAATTTTTCAGCGATGAATTTAAGGTTTTGTCACTAATTTTCACGCTTATTGAATTATCAGCCCCCAGAGCGTTTGTAATTCTGTGTTTAATTATATCCAAAACCTTCGCAGCATCTTTCCTGTCGGTATTTTCCCCAATGATTTGGCTTAAGGTTTTTGTTATTTGAGCTTCGCTCTTCAAATTATTATGAATATTTTTGAAATCCGGATTTTTCCATTTTATTTTGTCCCATTTCGGATTATCAATCCACTCGACGTTTTTCCAGTTAATATCCTTCCAATTGGATGTTTTTTTGCCGTCAATTCCTGAGATATTGGACAAAATGTTGTCGATATATTTTTCGACACTGCCTCCGCTTTTATCCCAGGATTCCTTCAAGAGATTTAAACCGTCGTTTGTCACCCAGGAGTTCGGGTTTAGCTTTGTTTTGGGGTCAAAAATCTTGTTGTACAAGTGAGCAAGTCCTTTTGCGATAATCCCCGAAGAAAGGCAGACAATAAAGGTTCCCGTTAATTCCCTGAACAGAGTTTCCGCTCCGGCATATTTGTTCCGCTTTTTTGTGTCGACATAAGTTCTTGGAATTACCATTGCAAAAACATCTACCAGTGCCGCGTTAACCATCGGGTTTGTGTCAATCGTAATAAGCGATTGGGTAATTATCCCATCGAGCGGACCTCTGAAAGATGGATTATTATTTTGTTTTGTATTAGTCGGGGTGTTATTGATTTTCATTCGTTTTCCTTTGTACTGTGTGTAAATTTACGCAAAAAAGAAGCCCGTAATATTCATTAAGAGGAATTACGGGCTTCTAAAAACTTTTTATGCCAAATTTAACACAAACAACCGTAAAATTCCTCTGGAACTTTACAGCAACAACAAATTGTATTTTGTGAAATTAAATTCTTCATTCTAAACTTTCTTTTGGTTAGTGCTAAAATGCACTTCTCCTTAATATTTAATGGTAAATAAAATAATTTGTCAAGTCCCTCGATGGTTTATTCTGAGTGCTGAAAGGCTTAAGGGCTTAAGGGGTGAATGGCTTTTTATGAAGTGAGTAAGTGACTGTGACTGGGTTGAACGGTCGAAAGGCTTTTTACGAAGTGATTAAGTGACTGGGTGATTAGGTGATTAAGTGCAACAAAAAAAATTAAAACTTCCCTTTTCCCGTTTTCTAGTCGATAAGTCGATGAGTTGAAGGGTCGAACGGTTCAATTTCCAATTCCCAATTTCCTTTTCCCGTTTCCCGCTTTGCCTGCTTTTTCTACAGAAAACCCTTACACAATAATTTGACTTACTTTAGCGAAAAAGCCCAGTTCGGTTTTTCTTTTTGCCTTCTTTTTTTTACCAAAAGAAACCTTTACAAATCAGTCTGTTTTGCTTCAGCGAAAAGCCAATGTTCCTAAAGTCTTTTTGCCTTCTTTTTTTTTACCAAAAGAAACCTTTACACATCAATCTGTTTTGCTTCAGTGAAAAGGCTAATGTTCCAAAAGTCTTTTTGCCTACTTTTTCTACAGAAAAAGTAGGTTGACAAAGTTTTTATTTTTTGTTACTATGTGTGTAGGAGAAATAAATTAAATGATAAACCACAACGCAACAATGATGATGCAAATGATGATGAGCATGTACGATACGGGCAGGCTTAGTTTTTTGTTGCGAATGTGAACTTGTTTTAAATAAAAAACTTTAGAGACTGCCTTAAGAAGGGGCGGTTTTTTTGTATGCATTTAAAATAAGGAAAATCATCAATGCCGGAAAAAATAAACTTACATAAAATTACAACACCAAAAAATAACATAACATTCAATTCAAAGGAAAATTACCTGTTTAATGGAATTGACAGGTCCTTGAAGCCTTTGGATACTTTTGTAAAATCTCAGGAAAATCTGAAAGTTACGAGATTTATTCAGGATGTTGTGACAAACTGGCTTCCAAAAGTCGTTTTTACAAGGAGTTTGGCGGATTTTACAGAAATGAGCTTTTTGGAATTTACGGAATCGGCTTTGTTTTACTTTATTCCTGCGGTATTGGGCGGAGTTTTCTACAAAGTTTTCTCGAAATTAGCCCCTAAGAATTTGAGAGAAGACCTCCGAAGGAACATTGCCAAACCTGCAGATACAATATTAAAGGACACAAAATTGGCTCAAAGTGGCGTTGCGAAAAGAGTTTTGCCTCTCAAAGCCGCAATAATTCTTGCCTGTGCTTCAATTCCGGCGGCTGAATATGCACTTAGTTTTGCAAAAAATTTATTAACCTTGAAGGTTTTCAAAAAAAGTGATTTCAACAATGTTGTGAATTTGAACAAAAATCAGACCGAAAACGAAGAGCATCAGGAAAAAGTCCGCAAAAGTGCCAAAAACCATATTAAAAAAGCGGGGGTTTTGTCACTTGGAGGCCTTGGTGCAGGCTTTATTTTCGCAAGATACGGCCATAAATCCGAACTACTGCAAGGGGCAAGCAGTTTAATTCTACAACCGGGGAAACATCTTGCGGACGGACTTAAAAAAGCGGGAGTACATTCCGGCAAATTAGAAAAATTCCTGAAAAAATACATAACGCCGGATTTTGATGAAAAAAACGGCAAATTGACACTAAGCAAAGGCCAGCTTTTAATCAGCACGGCTTCAGGGTTCTTCGGGTACAGCGAGGCCGGCAAAGACAGGGGGAAACTTGACCGGCTTGAAGTTTGGACGAGAGTTCCGTTCGTGGTTTTATACACAACTTTTGGCAGTGCAATTTTCGATCAGGCCTTCAACCATATTTTTGTCAAGAAGAACAAATTCTCTGATTTAATAAAAAAAGCTGAGGACGGTTCAGTTAAAATCCCGTCAAGAGCGGAGCTTCCCGAACTGGCAACAAAAATTGCCAAGGCCAAAAATACGCTTCCGCAGACGGAATTTAACAGATTATTGAGGGAAAAAGCAATAATAACGGCAATCCCGTACGGTTTCAGCCTTATATTTATGGGATTTTTACTCGCCGGCATAACCCGTTTTTGGACTCAATATCGGTATAATCGCACTCAAAAAAACACCGTAGCAGATAATATCTTCAAGAATTTCACAGGGGCAGATGCAGGAGAAATTAAGAAATTCATGGTATAATGCTCTTGGTTAGTCTTTGGGAGTTAAAAATGCCTGCTGGTATAAAAGATAAAATAAGTGCTGCTTTGCAGTTTCATCAATCAGGGCAATTGCCTGAAGCTGAAGAATTATATCTGCAAATATTGGATGCATTGCCCGATAACGCTCAGACCCTAAATTTGCTGGGGTTGCTTAAACTTCAAAATAAACAGTTTGAAGATGCCGTATTTTATATTAAAAAAGCAACTGACATCAATCCCTGTGCCTATTTTTTTGAAAGCCTCGGCTTAGCTTACTTTAACGACGGCAATTTTGACAGTGCAATTGACAGTTATCAAAAGTCCTTAGAATTAGATTCGGGCAATTTTGATGTCTGGTTTAATCTTGCTATGGCGTACAAAAGGAACGGGAAATTTGACGATGCGGTCGGGACATACCAAAGGGCGTTGGCAATTAAACCCGACAATCCTGATGTTTACTTTAATCTCGGCAATATTTACGAAAATAAAAATGAGACCTCGACGGCTTTGGAATATTACCGAAAGGCTTCTGAGTTTGGCGTTAATGACGAAAATCTTAATTACTTTTTAGCGGTTTCTTATTTAAAGACAAAGAATTTTAAAGACGGATGGAAATATTATGAAGACAGGCCGAGCAAGGATTTTGGGATTTTGACTCAGGAGCTTCAATACAAAGATTTAATTAAATCCAGACCGCTCTGGACAGGTGAACCGATAAAAGACAAAACTCTTTTTGTTTACTACGAAGCGGGATTGGGCGATACACTGATGTACGCAAGATATATTAAGCTTTTAAAGAACAAATGTGCAAAAGTTTTGTTCAAACCTCAAATGGGGTTTGTCAAGCTTTTTCGGGATAGTGATTTGGACACCGAGATTGTGGGCGTTGAAACTCCTATGGAGAATGTGGTTTTCGATGTACATATTCCGCTAATGAGTATTCCATACGTTCTCGGGCTAAATTCGGAGGAAGAAATTCCCTTTTCGGGAGGTTATTTGAAGTCTAATCCTGAAAAGGTCAATTTTTACAAAGAAAAATATTTTGATAATAATAAATTTAAGATAGGGATAAAATGGCAGGGAAACGCGGCTTATGACAGAAATAGGATTATTCCGTTGGAAAAATTTTACAGGCTTTTTGATTCGGATAAGGCTCAATTTTATTCTATTCAAAAGGGGGATGGTGCCGGAGAGCTTAAAAATTTGCCCGAAAAATATGAAATAACCGACCTTGGGACGACTTTTGACGATTTTGCAGACACTGCTGCGGCTATTGAAAATTTGGATTTGGTTATCTGTAATGACACGTCCGTTGTGCATCTTGTCGGAGCGTTGGGAAAACCCTGTTGGGTGCTGCTGCCGTTTGTTTCAAATTGGAGATGGCATGATGATTTTAGCTACAGCCCCTGGTATGACAGCGTAAGACTCTTTAAACAACAAAAACTTGATGATTGGGATGGAGTATTTGAGAGCGTGGATGCTGAGTTAAAAAAAACAATAACGAAATAATAAATACTATGTTTTTTAAAATAAAATTGAGGTTGATTTTTGAATTAGTCTATGATAACCTAGAACTTGATTGAAATATTTAAGTCAAGGGTGGGACCGCCACCTGGCTAATAAAAGATAGAAAAACTGACAGAGTTCTAGGCGAAGTATGAGCCAAAGAAATATGTCATTGCGAGGAGCGAGGCACGAGTGACGCGGCAAACCAAAGAACATGGAATAACTAACGACAAAAAGATTGAAAAACAAATAACATAAATTAAGGGCCATTAGCTCAGGTAAGCCTGAAAGCAGAAAGCCCGAAGAAAAAAGATTAAGTATCTTTTTTCGAGGATAAGTCGAGGGTGGGACCGCCACCTGGCTAATAAAGAAGAATATA
>JBAYNW010000037.1:0-13445 GCA_041678605.1 Candidatus Gastranaerophilaceae bacterium
AGTTCAGGATGACGTATATTTATTGCAACTCGGTATAAAAAGGCCTTATTTAACGCATTAACGCACCCTACTTTTACGCTAGCGAGGGAAAGGGGAAATGGGAAGTTTTAATTTTTTTTGTTGAACTTAATCACTTAATCACCCAGTCACTTAATAACTTCGTAAAAAGCCTTTCAGCCCTTAAGCCATTCAGCCCTTCAACCTTTCAACTTATCAACTCCCTTAATCACTTAATCACCCAGTCACTTAATCACTTCGCAAAAAGCCCTCCAAATCTCTATCACCTCAGGTTTCTATCCCTCCTTCTGTCCGTAAAAATACCTACATTGACTGTCTTACGTACTTTTGCGGACTTTTCAAATTCAAATAATGGTTTATACTGAGATTGTAAATCGATAACGCAAAGATGCGGGGTTTACAATTCTGTGATTAAGGCTCACGCCCAAGACGGTAAAGCTGTTTATCATAAGAGAAGAGGGAGTTTTGCCTTGATTATTTGGGGCAAGTGTGTGAAAAAGAGGTTAAATTGGGGTACATTCATTGTTGTGCGGGGTTGAGAAAATCGAAAAGTTATTCTGTTTCTCCCGAGGAAAATTATTTACTGGCACAGGTTGACTATCTGGATAAATGCCCCATTTGCGGGCATACCGTGACTCAGATTACAAGAATAGATTTTGATAATAATGTTTCTGTTTGCCGAAAAGTTAACGACAAGGCAAGAAAATTATTCAACAAATTAAAAGACTTGATTTTGTTTGAAAAAAAGTCAGACAGGGTCGGGGCAAATACTTATTCCAAATTTTACCTTAATTACAACGAATTTGGAGTTAAGAAAAAATGCTATTCAAATCTCAGCAGCCTAAAAATGGGCTTGTTTGAAAACCGATAAAAACAACTATCCTAACCAAGGCAGAAATGTCTTTTAAAATTATCTTACTCTATTCGGGGAAACCCCCAAGTTTCCCCGTCTTTTTTTCTAATAATAAAAGAAAATACATTAGAAAAAGCAACTCTTTAGAGTGTAGTATTAGATAACTAGCTAGTGTTGAGATTATAAATTAAATCTTTTTTTAAGAAGGAATTATGATGAAATTATCGAAGAGAGAGTTGGAAATTCTTGAATTAATCAGTTGGGGTTATTCGGATAAAGAAATTGCTTACAACTTAAAAATATCTGCAAGAACGGTTCAAACCCATGTTACAAGAATTGTTATTAAATTGAATGCCAGAAACAGAACAAACGCAGTTGCAAATTATATTAGGCAAAGCTGCATCAGTTTGGCATAAAAATTATTGGAGAAAAAATGAAGCGAATAATTATACATTGGACAGCGGGCGGGCCTGTCCCAACTTCTTATGAAAAAGAATGTTACCACTATTTGATAGACAGTCTGGGGAAAATCCATTTGGGAAAGTTTAAACCTGAAGCTAATCTGATTTGCAGAAAAGGTATGTATGCTGCTCACACGGGTGGCGGAAATACAGGCTCAATAGGGATTTCAATGTGTGCTATGGCAAATTTCAGGAACAAAAATAATCAGGGGAATTTTCCGATTACAAAAATTCAGTTTGAATCAACAATGAGACTTTGTTCCGAACTGGCGAAAAAATACAACATCCAAATAACACCTGATACGGTTATGACGCACTATGAATTCGGGCAAAAACACCCCCAAACAACAAGTTACGGGAAAATCGATATTATATTTCTTCCGCCATATCCATGGATTTCAAAAGACGATATGGGAAGCTTTATCAGGTCGAAGATAAGGTGGTACGGAGAAAATGAAACGGAGAAAATAACATGAAGACATACTTCTACAACCTCGCCGGCGGGATTAATCAGTCCGCTACAAAAACGGAACTGGGGCTTGATACAAAGAAACTCTACTGGAGCGATTCAAAAAACATTGAAATTCTTCAAAACAGCGGTATTATAAGACAAAAGGGGAATGTTTTGCTTTTCGGGCTTTCTCAAGAAGAGAAAATTATCGGACTTCATCAGATGAAAAACGGCAATACTTATAACCTTTTGATAGCTACGAACACAGGAAAACTTTTTATATACGGAACAAAAAGCCAAACCTTGACCCAACTTCCAAAGACTATTGACGGTACTGCAAGGATTAATTTTGCGGATTTTTTGGACGGAGTAGTTGTCTTGAGCCAAAAAGACGCAATGTTTTATATAAACAACGATGATGGCTATGCAATAGAGGATTGCAATTTATCGGATAACCACGGCACCGCAGTTAAGGCTGATGTAGTTTGTGTGTACAGGGGCCGAATTTGGGTCGGTGACGGTGCTACGCTTTATTATTCCGCACTCGGAAAGTACAATGACTTTACAACGGCAAATGATGCTGGGTATATCAATAATTTCCATACCGATACAAATGAAATTACTGCATTGAAAACATACAAAGACTATCTGGCGATTTACAAAGAAAATTCCGTTTATCTTCTTTCAGGCTCAAGTGCGGATGACTTTAAGGTAACTCCTTTTGCGGATAAGGGTACAACTTCTTTCAGCGGAGTGGTTACAGTAAATAATAAACAATATTTCATAAATCAGGGTGTATTTTCGATGGAACAGGCTGGTTTGTTGAGCCAAATTCAGCTTGGAGAAGAAATTACACTTGCAATCAAGCCCGAGTTTGAGAATTTTGACAAAACCCGTTTTGACGAAATCATAATTTTACACTATGAGGCGAAAAATCAGATTTGGTACTTTATTCCCTACAAAGATGATGAATATTTGCACACCGTCTGGATATACAACTATGTGAATGAAGCATGGCTTAAGAGAGTTATCCCTCAAAACGTCACGGCAGCCTGCCTTTTCGACGGGAGTATTGTAACAGCCGATGCAGCGGGAAAAGTTTATAGAGAAGATTTTGGCAATACTTTTAACGGCGGAGCCATAAATTTTATGTGGAAATCTCCATTCTTAGCCGCAGGTGACTCAAACGTGCGAAAAACCATTGAAGAATTTTATTTTATTCTTGATGAAACTTATGACAACAATTTTAATTTCTCGGTCTATAAAGATTATGACAGTGAATATAAAGACGACGAGGAACTGATATATTCAACAAATTCGGGTAATTTAATCTGGCATGGCGATAACTTGCCAACCGGTTTGAATTTTAACTGGAATGATGATAGCAGCAGTGTTTATGCCCTTTGGGCGACAAGTACGGATTCTGTATACAAAGCAGAAATCTCAGAATCAAACTATTCGGTTCAACTTTGTATTGAAGGGAGTTCCGCAGAACAAAACGCCGCAATAATCGGGCTGGAATTTAAAGAAATTTACCTGGATGAATAAATTTGTGGATGGTGGATAAGTTAACCGCTATATGTATTCTTAGCCGCCTTGTCACTTAGTTACACTTACAAAAAAAGAAAGGAACAAAAAAATGAGCGATCAAACAACAAACGCATATTCTGCGTTCATTCCGGAAATCTGGAGCCAAAAATTAAACAACATGTTGGCAAAAAATTGTGTTATGCTTCAGTGCGTAAACAGAAATTATGAAGGTGAAATTAAAAATCAAGGCGACAGTGTAAAAATTATTACACCTGCCACAGTTGCTATTTCAACGGTAAGTACAGCTGCAATCACCTATGATGAATTAGCACCTACTGAAACAGATTTGGTCATTGACCAAAAGAAATTCTTTGCTTTCAAAATTAACGATGTTGCACAGGCACAGGCAAACCAAAGCATAATGGAAGCACATTTACAAAATGCCAAAAAAGCAATCGAAGAAGTTCAAGATTCTTACCTTTTGGGTCAACAAGCATATGTAGCCGAAAGTAATACTGTGGGCGGGACGACTGCTATAACATTGGATAAAACGACAATTTATTCAAATTTCGTAGCACTTGCTCTAAAACTTAAAAATTCAGATGCTATTTCCAATAACCAAAAGCCTTGGGTCGTTATTAACCCGACCATTGAATCTTATTTGCTGCAAAGTACAGAATTCATCGGTGCCCACAATGTAGCGGATGAAACACTCAGAGAAGGTGCCATCGGCAGAATTGCAGGCATGGATGTTCTGGTAAGTACAAACTTGACTGCTGTTAACAGCAAATACTACGTCCTTGCCGGTACGAACGAAGCTATAACTTTTGCTTCCCAATTATCTAAAATAGAAAGCTTAAGGGACAAAGACAGCTTCTCAGACCTTGTAAGAGGCCTGTATTTGTACGGTGCAAAAACAGTTCAGCCAAAATCTTTGGCCAAAATGGTTGTAACGGCAGTATAGCAGTTAAAGAGTTGAAAGGTCGAAAGGTCGAAAGGTTTATCCTTTCCCCTTTCCCTTTTTCCTTTTCACTTTTTAGAAAGGAATATTATGTTTAGCAATTTAAAAACCACAATAACAGAACTGGCTTATGCCGCAGTTAATATGGCTGAGGAAACTCTTGACAGTTCAACGGGGAAAGAGAAAAAAGCTGCGGCCATTGAATATATTGTTTCAATGCTGCCCGTTGTTGCCCCGTTTAAGAGTATTATTGCAGCTCTTTTATCCAAATTCATAGATGAAGCGGTTGAAAAAGCAGTTACATACATGAAAAGCATGAAAAATTCGGAGGCTTAAATGGACTTAGAAGAAAACCAAAGTTTATCTTCCGCCGATGGCCTGGAAATACAAACCCCTGATACGGAAACTAAAACAGAAAAAATCTCTGAAGTGACTAAAGAGCCAAATGTTCAAAATGAACTTGATTTTGACTCACAGGAAATTCAAGAGAACGAAATTGACCGAAAACTTCACGAAGAAATTCTTGAAAAACTTGATATTAAACAAAAAGAGAAAAATCAGGACTTTCAAGAAAATTCTCCGCAGGAGAAATTAAAGCAAGAGGCGTATTTGAATAAAAATTCAGAAAAGTCTCAACTTGAAACTCAGGTAGAACAATCCTTAACACAAGATTTTGCAAAAATCCAAAAACTTGTGCAAGCTGGATTAATCAACTCCGGACAAGGACAAAATTTAAAGAAACAAGTACTAAAAAAAGCGTTTGATAAGTTAGTACAAACGGAGAAGATTAAAAGAAGTATACCGCCTGCCCTGACGCCAAATATTCAGATGAATAGAAGTGAAGTTTTTGAAGAGTTTAGAAAAAGTAATCCAGATTTCTTTAATCCGGAAGGAAGACAAGAAGTTTTGAATTATTTAAAATCAGGCGATGTAATTCTTGGAAAAGATGAACTTAATAAAATATCTGACATAATAAGAACTGTCGAAAAATCAGCGATAAACAGATATTTAAAAAAGATGACCCACGAGAAGACCCTGAGAGAATCAAACGAAACCGCAAAGCAAAGGTTAACGGCGAATGCCCAAAAATCGAACTTCAGCGGAAATCTTTCAAGGACTTTTACTCGTGAGCAAATCGGCAAAATGAGCAGTGCAGAATTTGCAAAATATGAGCCTGCCATTATGGAACAGTTGAAAAAAGGACAAATACGTTAAGGTTGAACGGTTGAAGAGTTGAATAGTTGAATGGTTTTAACAACCATTTTATTAACTTTTCAACCTTTAAACCTTTCAACCTTTCAACTAAGAAAGGAGCTAAAATGAATTATTTTAATTTAATAAACAAATGTCTGGTCGAACTTAACTATAAACAATGTTCAAATTTTACGGATTTGACAAAAAACGACCATGAAAAAATTAAGAATATTTTAAACATAATCAACGCAGAAGTTTGCGGGTTTGACAATTGGAACTTCCTCTTGAGAAAGATTCAAATCGAGTTGCCCAAAAACACCGGAGAAATCCTGAATACAATTTCCGGACGCATTCATTCAATTTACGTAGACAATACAAAATATGAATATTACAGCGACTTTGAAAAATTTTTGTTGAACAAACAGCCAAGCAATACATATACAGCTTTCAACGATAAAATTTTACTGCCGATTTTTAATCAGGACAAAACAGTAGAAGTTATCTATTATACAAACAATTTTGCTCAAGATGCGGACTGTCGTGATATACCTCTGATGAGTGCCGAAAATGATTCATCAATCATCCCGACGCCGTTTGTTGAACCTATATTGGTCTACGGAACCTGCATGCGGCTGAAAGGAAACACGGAATATAGCAAATTTTCTTACTGGTATGGCATGTATAAGGAATCTCTTGCCAATATGCGTTCAAAAATCGGGGCAAGTGCTTTTGACACACCGGAAATAAAAATCAGGCGGCAGTAAATGCATAAATCCGTTAAATCGCTAAAACAAAAGCTTGGTGAAAATAAAAAACAGGAAGAGCAGAAAAACTTAACTAAAAAACAGACAAGTCAGATGAAAGGAAATATCAGAACATGTCCAAATATTTTTAGCAAACCATTATCCGCCCCCCTGTTAAGATTTTACACTAGCCGAAATATAAATAGCATGACTATTATATAATTTTTTTTCAAAAAATACAAATAATAATAAGAAATGTAAAAATGAAAAATTTAACACAACAACAAAAACTCTTTGTTTCAGAGTATATAAAGACGCTTGACGCCGAGGTTTCAGCCAAAAACGCAGGGTACAAATCTAAAGACTTAAAGGGCATTTCGGAGAAATTATTATCTAACAATTTCGTAATAAAAGAGATAAAATATCGGTTAAAAAATCACATTTCTTCATTAAGAGTTCATAAAGGTTATGTTATTCAGAAACTTTTGGAAATAGCCGAATTCTCGCTTGAGGAGGAGGAAATCCTTGACAAAGACGGCGGATATACAGGCAAAAAGAAGCTTAGGGATGCCACAGTCGGGCTAAGAGCACTGGAATCGCTGTGTAAGCACCTAGGCTTTAGTCCGAAAAATGACGAAGAAGGCATGCCCGAAACAAAGATTATAACGATTAACAATTTAGACGAAGACAAAATATAGAGAACAGGAGTTAACAATGACGAAAAAAGATGCTGAAGAAAGGCTTTTGAGCCATGCTTCACTTGATGAATTAATTAAGATAAAAATGGAGGAGGAATTAAAGGCCGAATTTAAAAAATCGAAAGAAAAGCCTGAAAAAAGTTTAATAACTGATATTGCGAAGGTTCCGACAGATTTAATTTTTAGCAAGCATGCCGTTTACCGGATGTTCAACCGAATCAACAAAACAGAAACTTATCTGAACGGATTGCAAGCCGAAGCCATGCTCGGGCTGCAGACAGCTATAAGGGAGAAAATTAAAATCGGACAAATGGATGCGTTCTCGACCGACGATGCTTATGTGAAATTTGAAAAAATAGAATATTAGGGACATCATGTTTGAAGTAATTTTACCAAAAATTTTGTACATAACATTTACGGTTCTGACCATGATATTTCATCTTGTGCACCAATAGTGAGGGGCCTCAACTCCACAAAATGCCTCGCATTTTTCTTATTCTCTGTTTGTGCAAAAAAAAGCGGTCATCTGACCGCTAGCCTTCACTTTTGCATAAATAAATTATCTATGTTTTAAAAACGTTGTTGAAATATCAATGCCAAAACTTCGTTGGAAAACAATACGAAGAATAACAATAGTGCGAGCGTTGCCAGCACTTTTTGCATATCGGCAAACAAAAATTCTCTTTTGTTCTTTCTTAAGTCTTTAATTGCCAAAAATTCTTGCGTATAAGGTTGTACCGGAAGTTTTTTCTCGATTTCTTCTATAACTTTTGCCAATTTAACCTTTATCAAAAAGTTATAAGAATCTATATTAATCCACCAGAAAACACAAATAGCTATTCCTACAGTACTAAAAATAAGTATTGAGGACAACCCGAAGACAAAAGAGAACTCCCTTGTCAGGAACATAGTCAAAACAAGACCCAAAACCAGAAACAGGTAAAACTTGTTAGTAGCAAAGCTTCTATCTACAAACTTTTCCTTTTGTTCAGTATAAACCTTGTATTGGCGAAAAATTATTTCATCAGAATCCATACAAACACCATCCTTTCGTTTGAGATAATTGTATAGGTATATTAAGAAAAAGTCAAGAGGTTATGAACAAATTTATCAAAATAATAATAGACAGAAAAAGAAAAGAATTCAAAAATATTCAGTATTTACCGGATGTAATCCGCTTGTACGAGCGTTTTTCAAAATATTTGCATGACGATTATTTTCTTGAAACCCCCAAAAATCCGGTTGACGCCGTAATCGATTTGATTGAAAAAATAAGCCCTTTCTTTTGGGCGGTTATTGATAAAAAGAGCGGCAGATTTGCCGGATTCGGGTTTTTGGATAACTGGGTCGGAGCCGGAAATGACTTTCACTCGGCAGAAGTCACAACCTGCTTTTATCCGGCATTTTGGGGAAAATACACAAAAATTTGTGCCAAAAAATTTATTAAATACTGCTTTAAAAAATACAGGCTAAAAAAACTTAAAGCCTACGTTTTTCCGCAAAATTTAAAAGTAAGAGTACTTCTTAAGAAAGTAGGTTTCAAAAGAGAAGCTCTTCTGAAAGCAGAAACAATTAAGAACGGTGTGCTACAGGACATTGAGGTATATTCAATAATAAGAGGTGAAAAAAATGAAATTTGAAAAAACAAACGAAGATTTAACAACAACATTAGACGCAGATGAGGAATTACTGCTGGCTCAAAAAATTCCGCAAAAGTATGATGATTTAGAGGACGAAAGGAGTGAGCAGATTGAGGATATAAAAATTCTCAGAGATACGATTTACAACAACCAGATACCGCAAATCAACGGCTGGGACTCAAAAATTGAACTTCCGGACATTTACGAACTTGCTCAAACTTTAAAATCTCATATCAGCGACAATCTGTATTCTCATCCGGACGCAATGTTTGATGTTTCAGGCTCTAATCCTCAGGCCCAATCATTTGCGAACAGACAAAAAGCAATGCTGGTGAACACTTTTGAGCAGATGAAGCTTGAAGATGAACTGGAAAAAGTCGTTGACGGTATAGTCGAAACCGGGGAAAGCACACTCATTGTCGGATGGGAAACAAAAATTAAAACAACAAGAAGGGCACAAAGCGTCGAAGAACAATTAATTGCCCCGACAGAAGACGGTTTTGTGGTAGAAAGCAAGGTTATCTACGACAATCCGAAGGTTAAGCACATAAAATCGGAAGATTTTGTATTCGATAAAGCCAGACGTGATAATTGGGACGGATGCCCGAAAATATACAGAACTTACTCTGACATTGATGAATTGACTGCCAACAAAGCCAATAACCTTTTGACACAAGAAAAAATCGAAAAACTGAAAGGAGTGGTGGCAAACAAATTTAGGAAAGAGACAGACAAATCCGTTGATGACAAGAGGGTTGAAGTATTGGAGTACTGGGGAGATATTGAGCTAAGCGATGGGGAAATTCTTAAAAACTGGTTAATTGTCGTAGCGGGACGCCGCGAAATAATCCGTTTTGAGGCAAATCCTTTTATCCTCAACCCTTTTATTCAGGCAAATATCATCGAAAGCCCGAAAACAGGCAGAGGAATTTCTCCGCTTCGTGTGGCTTTAATCTTAAACAACATATCTTCGACCATTTTAAATAAACAGATTGACGCACTTGCCCTGATGATGAATCCGCCGTATTTAGCCCCGAAAGGCTGTTTCAAAGGCGAGCAGATTGTTAAGCCCGGCAAAATTATTGAATATGATTCAGCATTAATGCCTACTCCTCCTACCGCTTTGAACTTTGATAAGGCAATGCAGGGATGGGAGTTTTTGACGTATTTTAAATCAACGATAGAAAGTGCCACAGGAATTTTTAACAACATGTCGGGAAATCTTCAGTCGGAACAAAGAACCGCAACAGAGTTAAATTACTCGGTAAGCGGACAGGCCACAAGGTTGAATATGCTGCTTGATGCGGTTAACAGAAAAGTAATTATCCCTATGGTTGAGAAAACCGCCGAACTTATTTCCAACTTTAAAATAGGACGTGAAATGATAAGTATAAATGACCATGGACGGACCGTGTTTATTGAAATTGACGACGGAATTAGAAACGGCAATTATGTTTACCGCTACGGCGACAGAAAAGCCACTCTGGATAGAAAATTGAAAACAAAGGAACTTTTCGATGTCGTAAAATCCTTCGCCGAGGTTCCCGCCGTTGCCCAGCAAGTCAATTGGCTGGAATGTTTCAAGTACGCACTTGAGCAGTATGGGATTGAAAATGCCAATAATTTTTTGATTGGCGGCAGTAATAATTAGCCGGAGGTTTTAGTGAAACGTGAGACGTTGGACGTGAGAGGGTTTTTCTTCTCACTTCTCACCTCTCACTTCTCACGTTTTATTATGGAGTACAATTTATTAAAAGCACAGCGGGAGTTTTTGGAAATTCCGCATGAATACAGTTTGGACGTTGCGGTTTATCAAGGCGGATTTGGTTCGGGAAAAACTTTTGCAGGAGCTCTCCTCGGAATTTTGTTATGCATGAAATTCCCCGGAATTCGCGGACTTGTCGGGGCTCAAACTTACACTCTGGTGAGAGATACCACGCTTCAGACATATTTTGAACATCTTGACAATTTGGGATTTAAGGACGGAAAAGACTACGATTGGTCTGCATCACTGCAGAAATTAATGTTTAAAAACGGGTCTGAAATTCTCTTCAGACATTTTGATGAACCGAATAAGCTTAAATCCCTGAATTTAGGCTTTGTAGAGATTGAAGAAATGTCAGACATTCCGTTTTCGACTTTCAAAATGCTTTTGGGCCGAATGAGGCAGAGTGTAAAAAAAGTCTGGAAAGATTTCACTTACAGAATTTTCGGACACACAAACCCCGAATTTCAGCGTGGCTGGGTCTATAAAACCTTCATAGAAGATTATAAACCTAATTATCGACTGATTTCAGCCCCAACTACAGAGAATATTTACCTTCCCGACGGGTTTTGCGACGAACTAAAGAAACTTTATGATGAAGAATATTACAGAATTTTTGTACTTGCACAAAACGGCGAATATGATAAAGGGCTTATAATAAAGGATTTTACGCACGAAAATATTGAGGAAATTAAATACCAGTCGGATATGGATTTGCATATTACCTGTGACTTTAACGTCGACCCGATGGCGTGGATTTTGGCACACAGAACCGAGGACAAGGTTTTCTTTTTTGATGAAATTGTCATGGAAAACACAACCACCGCAAAGGCCTGTGACGAGTTTTGTTACAGGTACCCGAAACACAAAGGCAAAATTATTATAAACGGTGACGCTTCAGGCGACAATAGAAGCTGTACGAGCGAATTTACCAATTACGTGATAATAAAGAAAAAACTTGAACGGTTTGGCTATGAAGATGTTGAGGTTCGCATTAAAGCCTTTAACCCGCCGATAAAAAACAGGATTATGGCGTTCAATTCGAAAGTCCGCTCGGCTGACGGGGAAGTTAAACTTTTTATTGACAAAAAGTGCGAAAAACTTCTTTATAACATTTATAACTTGAGGTACAAAGAAGGTTCATCCAGAATTGACCTGCCGTCTTACACGCAGATAAAACAGGCTAAAGAACTGAAATTTTTGGGACATCCGATGGATGCGGCATCATATCTGGTTGAATTTTACTGGCCGATAAGCATTTGAGAGGAACAAATGAATAATTTACTGCACTACTCCCCGATATTAATAGCTGTTATGGTTTTTTTAATTCAACAGAGAATTATTGTCACTCCCGAGCAGCTTGAAAAAAAGCACAGGGAGATACTGAACGACGCCGAGGACAGGTTCGCAACACTCAGCAGCGTCCGTGACTTAAAAGAACAATTCACTGATATGAAAGAAAAAATTGATAAAATTTATGATTGTATCATTGCGGTGAAATAAATGGCAAGCAGGCCAGATTTTCAGCCCAACAAAATAATGCTGGGGTTGAAAGGTTTAAGGGCTTAATGGCTGAAAGGTCGAATGGTCGAATGGTCGAACGGTTCAATTACCAATTTCCAATTACCAATTTCCTTTTCCCGTTTCCCTCTTATTGTGCAAGAGTTGCCGTCTTTATAATAAATTCTTCAAAAAATTCGGCAGGGCAAAGCGTGCAAGGTGATATTCCCTGTTGTAAATTTTACAGGTTTTAGTGATTTCTCCGCAGCGTCTTTCGTCAATGTAAGAAAGCGGTTCAACACTCTCAGAGCAAAATGCCCATGCCCAGTACCCGCCCGGATAAGTCGGGATTGGAGAAGTGAAAGTCGAAGTTGTCGGGAACACTTTTTTAAGTAAATTATACATTTTTTTGATTTCTTCCTTGTTCACGACAGGCGATTCCGATTGTGCACAGACAATCCCGCCTTTTTTTAGTGATTTTTTGACGTTTGTGTAAAACTCTTCCGTAAAAAGCCCTTCGCCCGGCCCCATCGGATCGGTTGAGTCAATCAAGATAATATCAAATTCGTTTTCTTTATTTTTTATATATTCAATCGCATCTTCAACCAAAATTTCAACCCGTGGGTCACCCAGTTTGCCTGCAATTGCCGGCAAATATTTTTTGCATGCGTCGATTACCATCGCGTCAATTTCGCAAAGCACAACCTTCTCAACGGTGTCGTGTTTAAGCACTTCTTTGACAGTTCCGCCGTCACCGCCGCCTATTACAAGAACAGTTTTCGGGCATCTGTGGTTCATCATGGGAATGTGTGAAATCATTTCGTGGTAAAAATATTCATCTCCCTCGGTTGTCATCATCAGCCCGTCCAGCGTCAAAATTTTTCCCAGAGTGGAGTCTGTGTCTATAATTTCGACTTTCTGAAACTCAGACTGTTTTGAGAATAAAACCTCTTTAACCCTTATCGCAACTCCAAAACCTGCGGGTGTAATTTCTTTGTAAAATTGTTCATTCATTTTTTCTCCTTTAACGGCGGAATAGCAATTCCGCCCTGTACTGTTTTTTATAATGTATTAGACAAAATATGGAAATGAAGATGGAAAATAACCTGTCCTTCTTCGCTTCCTGTGTTTACATGCAATCTGTAAGCCTTAAGTCCGAGTTTTTTAACAACCTCTTTTATGCCTTTAAAAATTTCCGACATAAGTTTTTCATCTTCAAGCTCGTTGAAGGAATCCACATGAACCTTTGGGATAACCAGAACATGCACTTTCGCCTTCGGGTGCAAATCGTTTATCGCAATTACATAATCATTCTCATAAACCTTTTTAGACGGGATTTCTCCGCTAATAATTTTACAAAAAATACAATCGGTCATCATAAATCCTCACAAAGTGTAAAGCCCAGATAATTATAGCACAAAATAGTGAACTGGGAAAAGTGAAAAGTTGAAAGGTCGAAGGGCTTTTTACGAAGTGATTAAGTGACTGGGTGATTAAGTGATTAAGTTCAACAAAAAAAATTAAAACTTTCCCTTTCCCGTTTCCCTTTCCCTTAATAAAATGTAAACAATTTGCTTTTTTCTTGAAAATAACCTATAATAATCCCATTAAATAAATTGGAGGAAGCAAAA
>JBAYNW010000038.1:0-13293 GCA_041678605.1 Candidatus Gastranaerophilaceae bacterium
ACTGTACTAAACTCATCTAAAACCCTCCTGTAATATTACTTTTACAGGTATTATTATATCAAAAATCAAGCCATTTGTACATGCTTTTTACGAAATTCCTGACTACTTTTTCCGTAAGCTCAGGTAGCAAATTTTATTTTTTGGGGGTTTATACTAGTGTAGTAATAATAGGAGAAATAAAAAATGAAAATCGAAAAAACTATTTATTTGAAAAACCAAATTAAATTTGGGAAATGTGAAATAAAAGATAGAGAAAATTGGCCAAATGGTGAGTTTGCACAAAAATATGAAGGAAGCGAAAATAGAAATATCTTAAAGACGTTTGAAGAGTCTGAACTTTATAAAGAATTACATAAATCACGCAATAAATTTATTGTCAGCATAGACGGTACAAAACCTTGGCAATGGTTATCTCCACCACATGGAAGTGTAACTTTCGAACTGAGCATAATTCCCGCAAAGTTTAAAAATAACAAAAAATTTATGCCTTTTAAAATTCAGGATTATACGGATTATCCTTTTATAGAATATCGATTTTGCGAAACAATTAAAAATACAAAATTTAATAAAGTTATGGAATATTTTAATCTCGAATGTAAAAATTTAGGTAAAAACATAGAAAAAGAGTTAAAGGCAGATATTCTGGCTAAAAAACTTTATAAAGCTGTTGATCAATTTACCAGTGGTTTGCCTTTCAAATAGAGGTTTATTGATTTATTTTTTGTCAATTTGTTGATAGATTTTTGACGATTTTTTAATAATAAATTAGTAGGTAGGATGGGCTTCAGCCCATCAAGGCATCAAAATGCATAATTTTTAGACCGGATTTTGCTTGTTGGGGTAGAAACCCCAACCTACGGACTTTTATTCTCTCACGTCATTCTGAACTTGTTTCAGAATCGCAACAGCGAGCGACTTTGCGGCCCTGAAATAAATTCAGGGCGACGTGCTAGGAGATAATTTTAAAACTCAAACTGCATGAAAAAATACATGTGGCTTCTTGTCCAAAAAACTCCTAATTTAAAAGGGCCGACCCTTAAGTCGACCCTTTTAAATTAGGAGGAGGTGGGATTCGAACCCACGGTACGCTCGTCACGTACGACGGTTTTCAAGACCGCTCCTATAAACCGCTCTGGCACTCCTCCATTAGCCGTAGCCCGAACGTCATCAACAATAATAACGTCAAAACCTACAATTAATGAGCGAGGATATAAAATCACCCGCATTTAAAATATTCGTAGTAAAAAAAGTTCAATTTTAGCCGTAGCCCGAGTATTATTCGTAGCCCGAACGTGTTTTATAAAATCATCTCTGCGAAATACATCTGTCGTAGTGAGGATATAAAGGCGTTCGCCACTTAATATATTTTTATCATAACCACCCTAAAAAGTAAAGCGGGCTATTCAAAAATCATTTGAATAGCCCGCTTTATATTTCAATTTTTTACTTATTTCCGGCTAATCGAACTGCTAATCATTTCATCACAGCCTGATATATTTGCCTCTATCATTTTCAACTTAGTTTGATATTCTTCAAGCTGCATATCAAGTTTCTTTTCTAATAAATTTAATCTTTCTTTTCTCTGTTCAAGCTGTTTCATTGCAGGGCTATCGGGCTCCAGGCCTTTCCCGGCGTCTAAAAGATCATCTACCGAAGAAGACAACCCCAATTTTGCCTGTCTTATCAACGACACCTTGTACTCTAGCTCATTTCTGTAAGCTATCAGGTATTGTTTATTTATTGTTGCAATGATTAAACCCATTTTTTTACCTATCTGACTTCATTTATATTTTTGCCCCTTAAAAATGTATGTTCATTATTTTCTGCTATTAACGATTCCATTCTTTGGAGCTGATGTCTGTGATAATTCAGTCTGTATCGCGACATTTTGAGTTTTTTGTTCATTGTTAAGAAGTCTTTAATCGTTTCTGCAAACTCCTGTAAAAACGCCTTTAAAGGGTTTTTTCTGATTAAGAAACCTCTTGCGAAACCCAAAAAGTTCATGAATCTTCTGAAGTTTGTTTCTAAAGTCTGCTGTAACAATTGGACACCTCTTGCCACTTTATAGACCTTCATTAATATAAAAACATGCAACGCCCATTAATTGCCTGAATAGCGGTAAATCTCTTAACATGTCTTAATTATTTACAGTCTATTTTATCACCTGTAACACTTTGAAAAAAAAGAGTTTTCTTCTTTTCCAATCTATCAATCGGCATATTCGGCTGAAACTTTATAGGATTTGTACTTTTAGGCCACAAATCGCAATAAAAATTTACAATTTTTACAAATGATTTAGCAATAAAATTGTTTTTAAAAATATCATTAAATAGAGTGCGTATGTAAGTCCTTATGAACATTGTTTCCCTTTTTTAGTCGATAAGTCAATAAGTTGAACGGTCGAATGGTTGAAAGGCTTAAAGGCTTAAGGGCTGAAGGGTTGAATGGTCGAACGGTTCTGTTCTCAATTCCCAATTACCAATTACCCATTTCCCATTTCCAATTTCCAATTTCCTTTCCCCGTCCCACCGTTTTAAAGGTTCTGAATAGCTTTACTGTCGGAGTCTATTGATTCCTTCAGCATTTTCTTGACCACATCGCCTTGTGTATCAAGCATTTTGCAAACGGTTTCAATATTTTTAACCTTATTTGAAAGAACGGTATCTGCGTTAGATGTTACTTTGCCGGCCGCATTCTGGACAGCTGCAAGAACAGCTGAACCTGAACCTCTCATTATATTCCCCACAATAATTGCTCCAAGCCCGTACTCTCCCATATATGGAGCTGCTGACTGTGCAATCCCGCCTATTCCGGAGATTAAACCTGCTGTTTGCAATAAAAGTCCTTGCCCCCAGCCTGTAAATCCGCTTGCTGTGCCTGTTGCATAGGCCGCCGCATTCGTAATATCAGCAATTCCGCCGATACTTGATGCTCCGCCTGTTTCACTTCCGTAACCTGAAAGAATTGATGCAGCTTCCCCCGTTGAACACCCGTCTATGGAAGCCGCAAACCCTGAGTAACTTTCCAGTCCGTAGGAAGATGAACTCGCAGCCCCTTGTGAATAATATGAAGTTCCCGGAATAGAATAAGTAGATTTTCCGTTCAAAGAAGTTGCAAATGAGGCAGGAGAAAATAAGCTTGCCAGATTGTACATAAATCCGCCCGCCGCTTCAAATCCGCAACCTGTGGAACCGGTAGAACCCGACACTGTTATGTCACGCAACTGGTCGTAGGTCTCAAATAACTGAGCCTTGGCATCAGCACTTGCGGAGCCGAATTTGTTTGCTATAACTAAGTAACTATCATATCTGTAAGACATTTTTACCTCTATTTAGTAGTTATTTACGAAGAGAACGTTTTGAACGTTTGTTCGATGTTTTTATCAATAACCTTCTTAACAGCATCCATTTCTGTTTGTAAGGCTTCCTGTTCCGTATCAAGCTGCTTAAGTTGAAGCTCAAGTGTCCTGTCTTCATTCTGGATTACTTCTGTCTTGGCATTAATGTCTTCAACCTGTTTTTGATAAAGAGTTTGCTGGTAAGTATATTCATTCATTGCATCATTATAAGCGTTTTCGTCAGTAGTGCTTGTTGCCGCTAAATCAAACGGAGTAGTCCCAGTGCTTTCAAGCTGAATGGATGAATATCTTCCCGAATCTGCCGACTGAATATAGGCCTTCTCGGTTGTGTATTCTTTTGTATCAATATTCGCAGCATAACATGTTTGTACGCTTGGAGGGTCGGTTGAAGGGTTATCCAAAGACACAAAGTATGTTACCCCGCCGCTTTCATATTTATAAATTCTGTCATAGTCAGAGCCGGTAGCGTAATTTGTACCGACATAACTTGTAGGGCAGCTTGTCTCGATTTGAGAAAGTGCCGCATCATCTGTACCTGTACTTCCGTTACAGTCAGCAGCAGATAACCTTGTTGTACCGTTAGCCCCTTGAATCCAGTAAGAACCGCTGCCTGCAGGATTTTCAATTATAGAAAAATTCGTCTTGGTCTTGGCTACGCCCGTATATACGGAATTTGTGCTATAGTAAGTCACCGTGGAGTTATACGTCGGGTCGCCCGTGAGCGTTTCAACGTTCGTAATTATGTTATTGTGAATACCATCGTTGAAAGAGTAGTTGACCGTCGTGTAGTCGTCAGAACTTGGTGCAGTAGGTACCTGTAAAGACATTAACTGTGAAAACAAGCCCGCACTTTCATTCGCCAATGCTGTACGCTGCTGGTTTATTTGTTGACCTTCATATTCAACGTTGGTCTTTCTAGCCGTTATTTCTAAATACCTCGCCTGAGATGCTGCCATACCCATAGTTTTATTCTCCTATATTTTTTTCTACTACCTGCTTTTTAATGTTTTTTTTAAGAATGTCAACCTTTTTGAAATTTTTAGTCCAAAGACACTCCTAACAATAATTATACGGCATTCATCATAAAAAAAATATTGTTTTTAGAGAAAATCATCCAAATAGAGTAATGGTTTGAACCAAAATAATTTAAATATTTGACTTTTCCTCTGCCTTTTTGGTATTGTATATATTGTGACTCTATGTTTAATTTTAATTGTGGTCTTTTATGGAGTTGGAATCGTTGTGGAGGTTTGAATGAGATATAGAAAAAATAATATTCTTTTGCTGTTGGAAGATAAAACACATTTCTTTGAAGATCGTGTTGCATTGGGGATTAAAACATCGCTGGGCTGGAAAGAATTTACCTATAAGGGTATCGGGCTTTTGTCCAGAAAACTTGCAACATATCTTATTAATGATTTGCAGCTAAAAAAGGGCGAAAGACTTGCTATACTATCCGAATCAAAACCCGAATACGGAGCATGCGTTTTTGCTTCTGTTATGTCAGGGTTAATAACAGTTCCGCTGGATATAAAACTTACAAAATATGAGTTAAAATCAATTTTATCTGACTGCCGTCCGTCAATCATATTAGTATCTCAGGATTATATTGAAGAGGCACTTGAACTTCAAAAAGAAATCGATTCGATAAAACACATTGTAGTTATTGATGAACCTACTTACAACTTATCTTTGCCATGTTTGTATACTTTGCCCAACAATTATGAGGGAAAATGGCGTCACAGAAGTTCAAAATCTACGGCATTTATAATTTACACATCCGGAACGACCGGTGCTCCAAAAGGTGTTGAAATTTCTTTCAGGAATATGCTTGCTCAATTGAACGATACGGAGCTTCTTGTACCCAAATTTTTTGATACAAGCAAGGGGGTTTCTATTTTATCAATTTTGCCGATGAATCACCTGTTCGAGTTAACAATCGGATTTTCGACATTTTTGTACTGGGGGTTGTCCGTTTATTACACACAAAGTTTAAAGCCCAAAGACATACTGAGCATAATGAGAGAAAAGGGTGTTAATTTTATGATTGTTGTACCTGCCTTCTTAAAACTTCTAAAAGCGGGCATTGAGTCTGAAATAAACAGTTCACCAAAACATGTTCAAATCGGATTTAAAATACTGTATAACATAGCCAAGCGAACTCCTTCTTATAGGATACGGAAAATGATGTTCAAAAAAATTCATGACAAATTTGGCGGGAAATTTAGCGGATGTGTTGCCGGCGGAGCTCCGCTTGATTTAGCGGTAGCGGACTTTTTTGAAACGATAGGTATAAAGATTTATCAAGGTTACGGGCTTTCCGAAACCAGTCCGGTTGTGTCCGTAAATTACGACAAAAGGGGGGATTTGGCCTCTGTTGGAAGACCTTTGAACAGTTTTGAAGCAAAAATCGACCCTAAAAACGATGAAATTATGCTCAGGGGTCCTTCCGTTATGAAAGGTTACTACAACCAGCCGGAAATGACAGCTGAAGTTCTTGAACCTGACGGATGGCTTCATACGGGTGATATCGGAAGGATTGACAAGGATGGCCATATTTATATTACAGGCAGAATTAAAAACATGATTGTTCTAAGCGGCGGCAAAAAAGTTTTCCCTGAAGAAGTCGAAAACGTATTGGAAAAAAGCCAGTATTTTAGTGAAGTCTGTGTCCTCGGCTCTTCACGTACGGGCGGGTCAAAGGACGGAACCGAGGATATTGTGGCGGTTGTCGTTCCTAATGAAGATTTGATTAAAAAGGTCACGGAAGATAAAGAATTAAACAGAATAGTCAGAGATGAGGTAAAATATCTTTCTAATCAGCTGGCGACTTATAAAAGACCGATAAATATAATCGTCGTGAAAGACCCTTTACCGAAAACAACCACAAGAAAAGTCAAAAGAAGAGAAGTCAAAGAGTTGGTTAAGATTTAATAATTTTAAATGTGAACCTCTTGAAATTGTAACAGGCCAGTAGGATTTGATTTAATCATGAACAAAATCGCTAAGCAGGGGAGGTCTGTTTTTGGCTTGAGCAGAAGCCTGCGAAAGTCAGAAAACAAAAAAGGGTGGGGGGAATCGCAACCAAAATGAGCCTTTTCACCCCTCCCTGAATTTCTGGCACTCGTTGCCTCGCACCGAAATTCATCCCTCCCCTCTCACTCGCTTCGCTGCGCCGCCAGGCTCACACGCTTCGTATCTCAGCGGTTCGCTTTGTCAAGGGGGCGGGCAGGCGAACGCCTATTGCTAAAGAGTTTCAGCTTTACTTGATTTCTGCTAACCTGTTGCTTGGGATTATCGTATCAATATGATACGATAATAATTAAAGTAATGGTACAATCAAGTAAGGGTCGGCGTTTTAATTTTAAGTTTTTCCAGTTCTTTGTCAACATAATCGGAGGCAATTTTTTTGATTTTTGTAAGGTCGTCCTTCGTATAAAAATCCTGATTAAAGGCTGAAAGAGTTGCCCTGTCCATAAATTTAAAAGATAACAGCTGTCCGATTATTGAGGAAATCTGAAAGATAATTGATTTATCGGTTTCTTTTTTATTCAAAATAGAGGCAAGAGTTTTTCTTAGGGCTTTATAATATACACCTATCTTTTGCGAGTAAATTTCACTGAATTTTGAATGGGTTACAACCTGTTCTTTTACCATAAGGATTACAAAACTGCTCGGAACATTTTCTGAGTAAAGAAAGTTTAAATATTTCATAAGAAGTAATCTGTATAAATCAACCTTTTCTTCCTGAGTCATATCGGATAAATAATTTGTTTTGAGAATATCCTCATGCAAAAAAGTAAGTCCGTAATTGATTATGGATTCAATAATATCAGTATATAACCCGTCTTTATTGCCAAAATAATAAGGAATTAAGCTTAAATTGACGCCGGCATGCTTACAAATCTCTCTGGTGCTTGTAGATTCAAATCCTTTGCGTGCAAACAACACAATTGCAGAATTAATTATTTTTTTTCTGGATAAATTTTGTTTCTTCTTCTCGCTATTCATTTTTATAATATTAATTGAAAAATTTTTATAAATCAATAATTCAGTCGACCGACTTAAAGACACTATTATATAAACAAATGTAAACCTGAAAAAACTTGCCCAATAAGCTTTGTAGCGTTTAAATGGGATTTACTTTATTTTTTGTTTTAAAATTTGCACCGCATTTAATAAAATTTACTAATCGTATTTATTAGTTTGGGATTAGGAGATATTAAATGAAAAGGTTATTTACGTTCGTGTTAATTTGTGTGTTTTTGTACAACACATCGGGTTTGGTATTTGCGGCACCTGTTATTCTGGGAGCGGCAGCGACTAAGACTGACAAAATAGAATATAAGAAAAACGCACCGACTATCAGTTATGCTTTTGTTTTTGACGGCCCGTCAGCAAAAAACGAAGTGGTAATGACTCAATTTGAAAAGGCAATTGCTAAAACAACCGCACCGGATTACAAAGCCGGATTTTCCAAATCAAATGTCTTTGTTGGCGACTGGAGCGAGCATGGAGCAAGAGCAGCCAGTGATAAGGCACTCAATTCTAATGCGGTTATGGTAATTTCACTCGGATACTTGTCAACAAAGTATTTAAACGAAAAGCCTAACAAGAAAAAATTTGTAGTTACGATAGACCAGTACGGACTGAGAGACCTGGGCGGCGACTTTTTTAATCCTGTTCAGCAAAGCATTAAGGGAGCCTTATTATTTAAAAGGTTAATCAACTTCAAAAAAACGGCCATTTTGATGAACGAAAGCTTTTACAACACAAAAAAAGATTGGGATGGCTTTTTGAAAACAAAATTGACCGGGATTAATTTTGAAGTAATGCCCGTAAACAACGAGAATATTGATGCAACAATACAAAAAATTTCAACAGGCTATGATGCGGTTATTTTGACTCCTTTATTTAATTTAAATGAAGATAAAAAACACGAACTCATCAGTAAATTAAACGAAAAGAAATTGCCTACGTTTTCTACACTCGGACGAGAAGATGTAGTCGACGGAGTTTTGATGGGTGCAGGTGCCTATGATTTAGACAGAAAACTGGCCGAAGCTACTTCGTTCAACATAAAAGGTGTTTTGAACGGTGACAAGGCAAAACCGAAACAAATTCAGTTTTACGAAGATGAAATTGTTTATATAAATCAGGATACGGCAGACTTAATCGGCTACGACCCGCATTTAAGATTGCTGAATAACGCAGAGATTATTTCGTTCAAAAAACCGCCTATGTATTCTCTTACCGCCGTATTCGACACTCTTGACAAACAAAACTTAGATATAGAAAGAAAAAGACTGCTCGTAAAAGCGGCAAGACGTGCTTCGCTGTCTGCAATGCTCAGATATTTGCCGACTTTTCAGGTAACTCTGGGCTACCAACAGTTTAACGGAGATTTTGCGGATTCGGCAAAATTGACAACACCTGAAAAAACAGGCGTATTCCAAATGGGTCTGGAACAGGTAATCTACTCTCCTGCCCTTGTCACAAATATTTTAGTCAAAAAGAAAATGGTTGATTTTCAAAAAGACGAACAGTTTATGACCGAGCAAAATATGTCCATAGATATTGCACTTCTTTATATAGAAACTTTGATGCTTGAAAATATGATTAGCGTTCAAAAAGAATATGTAAAAGAATCAAGAGAAAACCTCGCAATAGCACGTGTTAGAGAAAGAATGGGCAAATGCGGCCCCGAAGAAGCTTTCCGCTGGGCTACACAGCTTTATGTTAAAGAACAGCAATTAATTGACATGACTGCGGAGTTGAAAAATATTAAGGTAGATATAAACAAGGTTTTGGATAATAAACAGACCGATAATTTCGATTTTGCCCCGTTAAAAGCCAACGACCCGGCTTTTTATACAAGCAGTATTCATATAATTGACTATGTGGTAACTCCAAAATGTCTGGAAGGGTTTACCCAAATGCTTATCGAAGAGGCATGGAGAGTTTCGCCCGAGTTGGCCAAATTAAAAGCCGCAACTAAGATGAAAAATTATGAGATGGCAATGTATTACCAAAAATTCTTCCTGCCTGATGCAAAGTTAAATCTGGATTATACTTCTTACATGAATAGGGAATTTACAGGGGCGACTGTTATTCCGGCACAAGATATGAGATACGGGGCAGGAACGCCGGTTGTGCTTCCAAAACCCGATGCAACAAATTTAAGACTCGGCATTTTCGCCCAATGGAAACCTATTGAAGGCGGAACAAAAATAGCCGAAATTGCAAGGCTTAAGGCTGAGGTGCAAGAACTTCAGCGTTATCAGGATGAGGCCAAAACTTCTCTGGAAAGACAAATTAGGGATACGATTAATAAAGCCCTTGCCGGTTATTTCAGCATAGAAAAAGATTACAAGGCTATGTACATGTCTCAGGAAAATTATCTTAAAGTGAAAGACCTTTACCTGAAAGGCAACATCCCGATAACCCACTTGCTGGATGCACAGGAAGTCTATTTGAGTTCTAAGGCAAAGGCTCTTAACTCCCAATATGTCTTCTTTAAAGAGCTTGTCTGGGTGCAAAGAGCTATCTGTGCAACAGATTGGACAAAAGCGTCGCCCGAAGCAAAACAGTTTATCCAAAACGTGAAAGATAAATTGGAAAAACACAGCGATATTGAATTCCTATAAAAAACAACTGCCCGAGTGGTCTCAATAAAAAATGGCGGATTCAAATTTGAATCCGCCATTTTGAAGTTTATTTTAAAGCCTACAAAGCGTTGGCAGGTTTTTTCTGAGGAACAGCCCCCGGAATTGATTGCCAGTTCGCCGCCATAATTTTCTTAAATGATTTTAAAGCTGTATCTTCAAGCTCACCGAGTTCTTCAGCTTCCATAATCATTTCTCTTAGAGGAAGCAAGGCTCTTTGGTCACGAAGGACACCCAAAGCTGCTGCCGCACCAGCTCTTACAAGTTCATTTTCGTTGCGGTTTTTCATAACATCAATCAGTGCCGGAACTGCTTTTATGTCGTTCAGCTTGCCTAAAGAGGTAACCGCATAAATTCTGACGTTGACCCATTCGTCGTAGAGCATATTAATAACCTTATCAACTGCTTTTCTGTTGCCGATTTCACCTAAGGCTCTGGTTGCATCGCATCGAACATTAACTTTTTCGTGATCCAACGACTCCATAAGTGCATCTGTTGCGACATCACCTATTTCAATCAAAGCATCCGTTGCCGTAATACAAACTTGAGGGTTTTCGTCGTTGAGCGACGCTACAAGAGGTTCTACAACGATTTCACCGCCCAATCGGCCTAAGGCACGGGCTGCACGAACTCTAACATCTACATTTCTGTCATTTATTAGAGAGTCAATCAAAAAGACTGTAGCCTTTGAGTCGCCTAACTCGCCTAAAGCACGGGCTGCGTACAGACGAACCGAGCCGTTTTTGTCATATCTTAAAACATCAATCAGGGGATCTACTGCTTTTGAATCTCCCATTTCTCCAAGTACACGTGCTGCATTATATCGAACCTTCTCTGAATTACTTGTCTTTAAGTCATCCAATAATTCCTCAAAAGATTTTTTAATCTGCTTTTTCTTACTGTTCACACTAATCGTCATTCGTTTTTTCCTCCGACACTAAAATAATTTCACACTACATACTTATTTAAAGAATTTTGGTGCGAAAATATTTACTTTTTATAATCTACTATAAACTTTTTGTAACATTTGTTCCTAAAATCGTGATAGTCTACTGTTAAAAATATTAAGGGTAAAAAGAACACTTTATACTACCATCATAACACATGTTTTTGCTTTTTGCTTACTCCAAATGGATTATTTCAACATTTTTAGCGAGTGTTTTTATAATAAAAGCTCACTTTGGCATATAGCAATAATATTTTTTTAACATTTCTTAATATATATTACTTACTTGGGATAGTAATAATAAATTCGCTGCCATGTCCAAACTCACTGTTTACAGCTATTTTACCGTCATGTTTTTGAATTATTTTTTCGGAAATGGCCAAACCTAAGCCCGTACCGACTCCCACGCCTTTTGTTGTATAACCTGCGGTGAAAATTTTATCGATTTTTTCAGGCGGTATGCCCTTGCCGGTATCTTTTATTTTAACCGTAAGTATATTGTCCTCAAAGTCTGTAGTTATAATTATTTTGCCGGTTTTATCAATACTCTGGCATGCATTTATTAAAATATTCATAAAAACCTGATTAAGCATATTCGGGTAACATTTTATCAGAGGCAATTCTTTATAATTTTTCACTATTTCTATTCTGTTTTTTGTTTCATGGCGGATTAAATCGAGTGTCAGGTCAATTTCCTTGTTAATGTCAGCCTCTTGGAGGTCGGCCTCATCAAGGCGGACAAATTTTTTCAGAGATTTAACCATATTGCTTATTCTAAGAACCGCTTCCCGGTCAAGTTCATTAATTTCCTTCATTGTTTCGGCTATTTCGGGACTATCAATTTTTTTGATAAATTTTGAAATTGTCGAATTATTTGAATTTATGGAAGCCAGAGGGGTGTTGATTTCATGGGCGACGCCGGCGATTAACTGCCCCAGAGAGGCCATTTTTTCGGAATTTATCAGCTGAATTTGTGTATCTTTCAGTTCTTTCAGTGTGTTTTGAAGTTCCGCCATTGTTTTTAAATCTTTTTCATACAAATTTGCCTGAATGATTGCGTTTCCGAGTTGAGCCGAAACACTTTCCAGAATATCTATCTCATCGCTCAACTCACGTTTTTGGTGAGATAAAATGACTATAACCCCGAGCAGTTGGTTAAGGTGGTATATCGGAACGATTATTCTGAATGCGTTTTTTCCCATATTGGGGGCATGCAAATGCTCTTTCAGGCAATTTGAAACGGCAATTTTTTTGTTAATAATAGATGTGTAGGTGGCTTCATCGAATTTTATAATAGAATTTTTTTCTGACTTGAATTCTTTGCTGATTTCTTCAATTTTAAAAGACCTATTTAAATTTGAAGCATAATAAATTTTGAAAGCCCCAAACATGCCGGAAAGCTCCTTGAGTGCGGAATTAGTGATTTTTGAAACGTCGATGGATTCCCTTATGATATTGGATATTTTATTTATTAAAACCATTTTTATAGCCTGAGCCTGAGCTTTTTGCCTGATTTTTACGAAATTTTGGTTTTCCGTGGTAAGTTTTTTGTATTTATCAGAAAGAGCTTCATGTTCTTTTTCAAGTGCTTTCAGCCTGTTTTCGGCACTTACGTCACTGAAAATTATAACTACATAGCGGTTTCTTTTAATGGCGGTTATATTAAAATGGGAAGTTTCTTTCTGTGAGTTTTGGTAAGTGACGCAGGCAAAAAAGTTCTCGGCGGAGGTTATTGCCTGATATATAGGGGAATACATTTCCACATTGTCGCCGTCGAGCGTACAAATATCAAAATTCAGCTGATGGGAAAATTTGTGCAAATCCACAAAATCCGTAAACGTCCGCTTAAAGGCATTATTCTTATATAAGACCTCTTTTTTGTCGTTAGTAATCATAACGGCATCATTAAATTTGCTAAAAAATTCGTACTTGTCCATGACAGTATTATACACTGTCAATGGCTAAGTGTGAAGTGGGGAGGGAAAAGGGAAATGGGAAATGGGAAATGGGTAATTGGGAATTGGTAATTGGTAATTGGTAATTGGGAATTGGTAATTGGGAATTGGTAATTGGGAATTGGTAATTGGGAATTGGGAATTGGGAACAGAACCGTTCGACCATTCAACCGTTCAACCCAGTCACAGTCACTTAATAACTTCGTAAAAAGCCTTTCAGGAATAGTGAGGCAATTTTTTGGATTGCTTGAGACCTTAAGAAATTTTAATGAAACTTGAAAGAAATGTAGTAATATATTTTAAGTAAAGGAGACATTAAAATGAAAACGATTTTTACAAAAGAACAAATTAGGCAAATTCTAAAGGAGA
>JBAYNW010000039.1:0-12975 GCA_041678605.1 Candidatus Gastranaerophilaceae bacterium
GAAGTGATTAAGTGACTGGGTGATTAAGTGATTAAGTGCAACAAAAAAAATTAAAACTTTCCTTTTCCCGTTTCTCTTCTCACGTCTCACATCTCACGTCTCACGTTTTCCCAATTACCAATTTCCAATTTCCCCTTTTACCCCTTGGCTAGTTTTTCCAATTTAAGTTTCTGGTCGTATTCAATCAAAAGATTTATTAAATCGTCTAAATCTCCGTCAATTACCGTCCAAACGTTAAGATTTTGGCCGATTCTGTGGTCGGTCAAACGCCCTTGAGGAAAGTTGTAAGTCCTTATGCGTTCGCTTCTGTCACCTGTTCCCACCTGAGAACGACGTAAATCGGTGATTTCCTGCATTTGTTTTTGGACTTCTAAATCGTACAATTTGGCTTTCAAAATTTGCAAAGCACGTTCTTTGTTTTGAAGCTGAGAACGTTCCTCGGTGCAGAAAATCATAATTCCTGTCGGTTTGTGAAAAAGCCTTGCAGCCGTTTCTACCTTGTTAACATTTTGTCCGCCGGCTCCGCCGGAGCGGGCAGTTGACATTTCAATATCATTAGGGTTAATCTCAATTTCAACATCATCGACTTCCGGCATAACTGCTACGGTTGCGGTTGAAGTGTGAACCCTGCCCTGAGATTCTGTTGCAGGAACCCTTTGAACTCTATGTACGCCTGATTCGTATTTTAATTTTGAATAAATGCTGTCGCCCTTCATTGAGATGATAACCTCGGAAACTCCGCCAGCTTCGCAATCTGTTTTGCCCAAAATTTGGGTTTGCCAGCCCTGTTTGTCGGCATATTTAAGATACATCCTCATCAGGTCGCCCGCAAAAATGTTTGCCTCATCACCGCCTGCCGAACCCCTGATTTCAAGCATAATGTCCTTGTCGTCCATCGGGTCACGGGGAAGAAGCAAAACCTTCATTCTTTCTTCAAAATCCGGAATTTTTGCTTCGTTTTCTTCCATCTCGGATTTCAAAAACGCTTTCATTTCTTCGTCTTTTTCGGCCCAAACCAACTCTTTGGCTTCCTCAACGGCATCAATCGCCTTCTTCCACTCATGATAAAGCTCAACCGTTTCTTCCATGGACTTTCTCTGCTTGGAAAGGGTCTTGAATTTTTCGTAATCCTGTATTACCGCAGGGTCGGAAAGAGTCTCGCCCAACTCAATATAATTCTTTTCTATCTGTACAATTTTATCTAGCATATCTTTCATTATTTTATTATATCCTTACACCTAGTCACTTAGTCGCTTTAATTGTCCGCCTAACAAAATTATAGCAGGAAAATTACGGAAATTATTATTAACAATTGTAAATATGAATTTTTCGAGGCACCGAGAATTTTTCAGGCGGTTTTTACAAAAATAGCCCAAGTGTTAATGGCAATTATTTCCTTTTTCTTTTTTAATGTATTTAGGACACTTAATTACTTCATAAAACAAAAGGCAAAAGAATAAAAATGATAAAAATATACCCCAAAACGGTAATACCACAGCCAAAAAATCAGAATGTCAAGCTTAACTCAAATTCGAGTGTAAATTACACGAACAAGCTTGATAAAGACGTGTTTTCTCCGTCTTTTTGCAGTAAGTTAGAGCTGCCTGTGGAAGAAATTGAGAAATTAGGACAAAAATATATTAAATTTTTGAATGATAAAATTACAATACCTGAAAAAAAAGCTTTGCTCGGAAATTATTTTATTGAAGTAACGGATGCAAATTTGCGAGCATCTAAAGGGTTTAAAAACGAATCTAACTTCATAAAAGATTTTGGCCATGAACTCACCGGATCGTATGTTTTTAGTCAACAACTGAGAATGGAAGACTTGGATGAAATTGTTCCAATTGAATCACAACATAAAGTTGCGGACGATTGCATTAAAAAGGTAATTGTGCACTATAACAAGGTGTTAAAAATGTACCAGTATTTTCTGGATAATAACCTTGTCAGCGAAACCTCTACGATTGGAATAAATAATGTTTTTAAGTTAGTTATAGAAGCTTTTGAAGATCAGGCAAAAGATAAAAATATTAAATTGAAAGTTAAAGGTTTGCACCTTTTAAACAAATGTTCTGACCCCAAAGAAGGCCCTTTCGCTGATTACCAAAACTACATTTTAATGTCTAATTTTTTAAGTAATTCCTTAAAATATTCATATGAAAATAGTGTTGTAATAATGGAATTCAAGCTTAAAAATAATGACCTTCATTTTATTATAAAAGACGAAGGAAGAGGCATCCCCGAAAAAGAACACTCCGACGTATTACACCAAAAAAGAGCATCTAATGTCAAAGATATTATTTCTGGCAAAGGTTGGGGGTTGTACAGAAATTCAACAATTTTGGAAAAAGCAGGTTATGAAAAAATTAAAATAACAAGTCCGCTTTATCCTAACGCACCACAACGCAAAGGGACAATGATGGAATGCCCTCTCATTTTAAATACAAATCAAAAAAATTCTGATTCAAAAACTTTCATTGACAGATTGAGAAATTTTTTAAATAATTAGTTTTTCCCTCTTGTTTATAGTAAAATTGTGCTTGGAAACCAAACAAGAGGATTTAAAATATGGCAAAAGTAGCATTAATAACAGGTATAACAGGTCAAGACGGTTCATATCTGGCGGAGTTTTTATTGGGAAAAGGCTATGAGGTTCACGGGATGAAAAGACGTGCTTCTTCTTTTAATACAAGCCGCATAGACCACTTATATCAGGATATTCATAACAAAAATTTAAAGTTTAAGCTTCACTATGGCGACCTGACCGACAGCACGAATTTAATCAGACTTATTCAGGAGATTAAGCCGGATGAGATTTATAATTTGGCGGCTCAATCGCATGTAAAAGTTTCTTTTGATTGTCCTGAATATACGGCTAACTCCGACGGATTGGGAACTTTGAGAATTTTAGAGGCGATTAGAATTTTAGGGCTTGAAAAGAAAACAAAATTTTATCAAGCCTCAACCTCCGAGCTTTTCGGACTTGTTCAGGAAACTCCCCAAAAAGAAACAACGCCGTTTTATCCCCGTTCACCTTATGCCTGTGCGAAGCTTTACGGATACTGGATTACGGTGAATTACCGCGAAAGTTACAACATTTTTGCATGCAACGGAATTTTATTCAATCACGAAAGCCCTCGCAGAGGTGAAACCTTTGTTACGAGGAAAATTACCCGTGCGGCCGTCAGAATTAAACTCGGGGTTGAAGAAAAATTATATCTGGGAAATTTGGACTCTAAACGTGACTGGGGGCACGCAAAAGATTATATCGAAGGCATGTGGCTGGTTTTGCAACAGGATAAGCCCGAGGATTTTGTGCTTGCGACGGGTGTTACAACAACCATCAGAGATTTTTGCAATATGGCTTTCAAAGAGCTTGGCATTGAAATCGAATGGAGGGGCAAGGGAGTGAGTGAAAAAGGTATCGACAAAGCGACCGGAAAAACCGTTGTCGAAGTCGACCCTAAATATTTCAGACCGACGGAAGTTGATTTGCTGCTCGGAAATGCCGCCAAGGCCCGCAAAAAATTGGGCTGGGAACCCAAATACGATTTGCCTATGCTCGTAAAAGAGATGGTGAAAGAGGATTTGAAGGAAGCTAAAAAAGAATTGTTCTTAAAAAGCGGCGGATATGAAGTTCTGGTTCCACAGGAGTAAGCCGAACTGGTAAAATTTTTTGACCAGTTCAACAACCTAAAACACTCAAAAGCTCTTCAGGTCTTAAAATTTAAGCATACAGTTAAAAAGAAAGCTAATAATGGGCAAGAAAATGAACAAAAAAGATAAAATTTATTTAGCGGGACACACAGGGCTTGTCGGTTCTGCAATTATGAGAAAATTAAAAGCAGAAGGCTTCGAAAATGTTATCACAAGAGACCTTTGGGAACTTGATTTATGCAATCAGGCTCAGGTTGAAATTTTTTTTGAAGCAGAAAAACCTGATTATGTTGTTCTGGCAGCGGCAAAAGTCGGCGGAATTGTAGCAAATTCGACTTATCCGGCCGAATTTATTTACCAGAATATTATGATTGCCGCAAATGTGATTAATGCAAGCTATAAATCGGGTGTCAAAAAGTTATTAAACCTCGGTTCATCCTGCATTTATCCGAAACTCGCACCTCAGCCTATGAAAGAAGATTGCCTTTTGACATCCGCCCTTGAAGAAACAAATGAGGCCTATGCAATCGCAAAAATTTCCGCGATAAAACTCTGCAAATATTACAACGAGCAGTATGGAACCGATTTTATTTCGGTTATGCCGACCAATCAATATGGAATTGGTGACAATTACAACATGCAAACTGCACACCTTCTTCCGATGCTTTTAAGACGGTTTCATTTGGCAAAACTTTTAAAAGCGGGTGACTTTGAAGGAATTAAGGCAGACCTGAAAAAATACAAACTCGGCTGGGGACTGGATGAAGAGGCAAATGTAGACGAAGCCTCTATTATAAGCAGGCTTGCAAAAATCGGTGCTTATCCGGATAAAGTGGTTGTTTGGGGCGACGGTTCACCTTATCGCGAATTGATGCATTCCGACGATTTGGCGGACGCTTGTTTCTACCTGATGCAAAATAAAAGTTACAAACAAATCGGCGAATTTGTTAATATAACCGACGGCACTGACATTCAGTTAAAGGATTTGATTGAGATGGTTAAAAAAATCGTCGGATTTGATGGCGAAATAGTTTATGACAAGAGCAAGCCAAACGGAACACCCAGAAAGCTTATGGATGCCACAAGGATAAAATCTCTGGGCTGGAGTCCAAAGATTTCTCTCAAAGATGGCATTGAAAAAATTTATAAGTGTTACGTAAGTTAAAATATGCCCTTTACCCCTTGCATGAAAAAATTTATGCTAATATAATATAAGAAGCCGAACAAATTTACCTGAAAGGAATAAAAAAATGAAAGACTCAATTCACCCGAATTATAAGAAAACAAAAATCAAATGTGTTTGCGGAAATGAAATCGAAACAGGTTCGATTGAAGAAGGCATTACAGTTGAAATTTGCAACAACTGCCATCCGTTCTACACCGGTCAACAAAAAATTCTCGACTCCGAAGGCAGAGTTGAAAGATTCAAAAAAAGATACGAAAAAAAGAAATAGTAAAATTTTTATTAATTTAATTAAACTTATAGCCTATTCGTTTTGAGTAGGCTATAATTATTTTAGGATAGTTAATTGGATTTGATATGAACGAATTAGTACCTATACAAAAGTTGACATTCCAAAATGGAATATCAAAAACTAAACGCGGTGGTAGAAGATAGGATTTATCAAAGAGGAATAGGGGAATATATGCCAAACAACAAACCAATTGTGAATTTAATTTCAAAACCCGAAAACATGCTTAAGACTGTTTATACCGCATGCCGAACATGCTACAGTGCAGATGCACCGATTAATATTTACAACAGCACAGATGATGAAGAAAAAATGCTCAAATTGATTAAGCGGGTCATTTCGTCAGGACATTTCTCAACTATTGAACATATTCAGGTAAGTTTTGCCATCTCAAATGTTTCGAGAGCCTGTACACACCAGCTCGTAAGACACCGCCACATGTCTTTCTCTCAAAAATCTCAACGATATGTGAAGGAAAAGGGTCAGTTTGACTACATTATTCCGCCTACAATTGAAAAAAATCCCAAACTAAAAGAAAAGTTTGAAAAATTTATGGGTGCAATTTCGAATATTTATTCGGAATTTACAGAGGCCGGTATTCCGGCAGAAGATGCGAGATTTGTTTTGCCTAATGCTGCTGCGTCCTCTATGGTGGCGAGTTTGAACCTCAGAGAGATGATTCACCTTGCAAACCTGAGATTATGCACAAGAGCCCAATGTGAAATAAGAATTTTGGTCAAAAAAATGTGCGAAGAACTTTTGAAAGAAGAGATCTGGCTAAAGCCTTATCTTGTACCAAAATGCGAACGTTTGGGATTTTGTGACGAAGACAAATCCTGCGGACGCATGCCTGTGAGAAAGTGATTTTGTAAATATTTAAATTAAAAGTGTTTACATTGTGTACACAATATGTTATAATAAAAACATGGAAGGAACATATTGTCTGGTAATTACAAATATATTAAAATTAACGGAATAACATTTCATTTCCCCCGAAGAAGCAATGATGGCATATTTTAATATGTCAGAAAAAACGTACAATAATAAATATGACAGGTGGGAGGCATATTCGGAAGCAGACGATATACATATTTATTATTCAAAATTGCGAAAACAAAATATTAGAATTATCAGTGCATTTAAAACTTAATGAGGTTGAATCATGAAAAATAAAAAACAATATACTCTGGATGATATAAAAAAACTTATAGAATCGGTTGAAATAATTGAGTCGGACGATTTGTTTGTTGATACGTATGGTAATAAAATTGACATGAACAAAGCAACGGCACAGGCGGATGCTGATGTTGAAAAGCTTCAATCTGCAAATGTCCATTTTAGATGGAGTGCAAAAGAAATTGAACGGGCAAAAAAGATTGCTGAGATAAAGGGCTTAAAATATCAGGCATATATCAAATCTGTACTTAAACAGCAAATGGACAAAGACGAAAAGGTGCTTAGTGTCAATTTTCAAAAATTAAAAAAGGTTGTTTAATTTTTACCTTTAAGACTCTTTCAAATGTTTAAAGTGGTTTATCAGGTACAAAACAAATAAAACGCCAAAAACAATGACTATTGCAATATCAAATTTGTGCCAGAAAATTTTTAGTGCCTCTCTGTGTTCGCCCAATTTCATACCCACGTAGACAAGCGGATAGCTCCAAAATAAAGACCCCAGAAAAGTAAAAAGCAGGAACTGTTTCAAGTCTGCTTTTAAAATTCCCGCCGGAAGCGAAATAAAAGTTCTTACAATCGGCAGCATTCTGCAAAGGAAAAATGCGTAATTTCCGTACTTTTGTTCCCATTTGTCAGCCATTTCAAGGTCGTGTTTGCTTACCAGAAACCATTTTCCGTATTTTTCAACAAATGGTCTTCCTCCAAAATAACCTATATAATAGGAAGGAATTGAACCCAATATACAACCGAAAGCTCCGGCGAATGCCGCAACATGGATTGACATAACTCCTTTGCTGACAAGATAGCCTGCAAAAGGCAGAATTGCTTCGCTAGGCAGCGGCACGTTGCAAGATTCAATCGCCATCAAAAGTGAAATCCCCAAGGGTCCCATTGTTGCTATCGTGTGTTCTATAAATCCTATAATCGGCACCAATACCGAATCCAATACGCTCATTTAATTCCTCACTTCTCTAAGTATACTTCAAACAAATGCTAGTGTATAAAACATGCATGCGTAAGAAATCCTGCAAGAAAGCAAAGCATGTTTCCAATGGGGTCATGGGTAAATTCGGTTTTAGATTTTACCGTGTAAGTAATATTAAAATTATCTGTATTCATTGAGTCGGGAATCGGAGGAAAGCTGCTTCTTTGCAGGTGAACAAGAATTTTATTATCAAAATTTTTGCTTCCCGAAGATTTTTGTACTTCAGAGGAAATTATTTTTCCGCTCTTGTCAATCAGAAAATTCATTGACATTTCCTTGTGGTAATACAGCCTTTCTTTTGGAAGATTTTGTGAAAGAACAACATCCAATTGCTTTTTATATGATTCATAATCGTTTATTGCAGACATATTGCTTGATGATGACTCAAGTTTAGTGTTAGGACTGCCGCCAAAGACTTTGTAATCAAAAGTGAACTGCACCGTTACCGATTTTCCGTTGAAATCTATTGGTAAAGGTTCAACCGGCGAGGATTTTTTTATTGTGTAGATTGCATTTTCGTCAAATTTTGTATCGCCTGATGACTTAAACACCTTAACATCTGTAATCTCACCGTTTTTATTTATTTTAAATAATTCGACTGAATTTCTATCCTCTCTGTAAGAATGGCCGGGATGCCAATTTGATTTTATGTTCTTTTGAAGCCTTTTCATATAAGGTTTAAAATCAACTTCCGCCGGTGCTTTTTTATCCTTATTTGTTTGCACTGCCTCCGCCGGTACCGCTTTTTTTAAAACTTCCTGATTTTCCCGAGTTGAGGACACAATTGCAGCAGACTGAGAAATCGGCTTTTGTTCCACAATTTCGTTTATTTTTGTTGCACTTGAATATTCGGGACTAAAGAAAAATTGTATGCTTAGAGTATCATTCGGGTATTCTTGAGGCAATTTTTCGTATGGAACAGCTTTATATATAGCTAAAAAAGCACTTTTGTCGAATTTTTCATCTCCTGAGGTTTTTATAATCTTTGCTTCTGTAACACGCCCGTCTTTGTTTATTGTAAAATTTGCCACGACATTTTTATTGTTTTTATCATCCCTTTGAACAAGCCAGTTTGCGTTGACTTTTTTCTCCAACCTTGACAGGTATAATTTGTCTATATCTGCATTTTGTGCAAAAGCAATGTTTTGCAGACATAAAAAACTAAAAATAAAAAATAATAAAATCTTTTTCATGGGCTAATTTCCCTTGGTTATCCGGTCACTCATAATAAAACCCGTCCATTTTCATTCTATCGACTACTTCTTGCAAGTTTTCATCCGAACACACAATGGAAATTCTGAAAAATCCTTCGCCGTATTTGCCGAAAGCATGACCCGGAACGGCCACAACACCGGATTTATGCATCAAATCATCCGTAAATTCTTTTGAAGATTTATACCTTGGGGGAATAGGGAGCCACAGATAAAAAGTCGCATCCGGAATATGCCTGTCCATATCCCAGCCCAGCTCTCTCAGACCTTTGGCCAAAATTTCCTGCTTTTTCTTAAATCCCAGATTCGCTTCTTTAATATACTCGTCACCCTCTTTGGAGTTCAAAACCTCTGACGCCGCTTTTTGCAGGACTTTGAAAATCCCCGTGTCAAGAGTGGATTTTAATTTCCCAAAAATTGAAACTGCCTCCGCATTACCGCAAATCCAGCCCAACCGCCAGCCGGTCATTGCATAAGGTTTTGAGAAGCTGAAAAACTCTACCGCAACATCTTTTGCACCTTCAACCTGTAAAATACTCGGCGGTTTTTTGTTTTCGTCAAAATACATGTCCGTGTAGGCCGCGTCTGAAATCAGCAAAATTTTGTGTTTTTTGCAAAAATCAACCGCTTTTTCAAAATATTCCAAGGTTGCAGTTACCCCGAGCGGGTTATTCGGATAATTTACAACCAAAGCTTTAACTTTTTTTTCATCATATCCGTCTTTTTTCAAATTTTCCCAAACTTCGTCCAAATCAGGCATGAAATTATTTTCAAAAGTCATCGGCACGGAATATCCAACTCCGCCTGAAACCTTTATCATTTCCTTATAAGAGGCGTACCCCGGATCCGGAACCAAAATAATATCACGAAAGTCATCTTTTGCGGGGTTAATTAATATTCTGATAAAATTTGCAAGCCCTTCTTTTGAGCCTATCAGCGAAAAAATCTCTCTTTTTGGGTCTAAATCAACACCAAATCTGGTTTTCATCCGCTTTGCAATCGCTTCCAGATAATATGCTTCACCCTTCGGACTTGAATAAGAATGAATCCCCTCAATATCAAGTGCTTCTTTTAGTTTATCAATAACAAATTGGGGCGGATTTTTTACCGGAGCTCCCATGGAAAGTTTTATAGGCGAACGTCCTTTCTTTTCAAGCTCAGAGGTAATTTGGGCTACCTCTTCCCCGATTTGAAACATAATATAAGTTTCCAATGACTGTACATAATTGTTAAACAACTCTTTCATAATCCCTCCGCTACTCACAATTATACATTAAATAAAATTCATAGTATAATGAATTTATGGCAACAGATTTAAAGAAAGATACAATAAAATACAAGCTTGAACAGCGGGAAATCGAGTACTTGAGCGATATTGCGACAAAGAGCAGGTTCTCCGTCGGAAGGAAAAAGCAGGAAGATGAATGTCCGCTTAGGACATGTTTCCAGCGTGACAGGGACAGAATTTTACATTCGAAGGCTTTCAGACGCTTGAAACACAAAACTCAGGTGTTTTTATCGCCATTTGACGACCACTTCAGAACACGCTTGACGCACACTCTTGAAGTTTCTCAAATAGGGAGAACAATTGCACGTGCGTTGGATTTAAACGAAGATTTGGCCGAAGCGATTGCTATGGGGCATGATTTGGGCCACACTCCTTTCGGGCATTGCGGAGAAGGAGTTTTGGATGAACTTATGCCTAACGGATTTCACCATAATTTACAAAGCGTCCGTGTGGTTGAAATTTTAGAAAACCTTAATTTGTGTCAGGAAACAGTCGACGGGATTTTGACACATACGTGGGGTTTTCAGCCTAAAACGCCGGAGGCTCAGGTCGTTCAGCTCGCAGATAAAGTCGCCTACATAAATCATGATATTGAAGATTCAATTCGTGCGGGAATAATTTCTGAAAGTGATTTGCCAAAAGAATGCATAAAATATTTTTCATCCATCCAGAAAAAAAGATTGAACAAAATGATAGGAGAAATTATAGAAAACTCCATCGGCAAACCCGTTATTTCCATGAGTGAAGAAGGCTGGCATTACACGACAAAGTTGAGGGAATGGCTGTTCAAAAATGTTTACGTGGATTCGCCTGCAAAACTGGAGGAAGTTAAGGCAAAAAGGGTAGTCAGTGAACTTTTTAATTACTACGTAGAACTGTTGACCCCAAATTGTGACAAAGACAAAGCCCTGAGAATTGTTTGTGATTATATTTCGGGGATGACCGACAGATACGCCATTGAGCGATTTAAGCAAATTTTTATACCGGCTCCTATGATAACAAAAGCCAGCGACGATTATTTGTTCAGACTTGCCAAAATAATAGATTAGGAGCTTGCGGAAAAATTAAAAATTTTTCTCGCAATCTCTCTTGTCCGGCTTTCATCCTTACCGCCGGCTGTCCCGCAGCCGGTAAGGATTTAGCACTTCCTAGGTCGGATTTGAAAAAGTTCTAAAAATTGTCATTTTTAGACTTTTTCCGCATCCTCTATAGATATTTTTCATAAAAATTTTTGTCAGGTTGGTTTGACTGCGACAAAACGATTTCTTTATATTCGTTTTTGTCAATATCAACACCCATTTTCTTTATGTCAAGTTTTTTAACTTTTTTATTTTTAGGAAGCTTTTTTTTAGACATAATTTTTTATCCTTAGACCAAAATCTTTTTAACTTCGTTTCTTTTAACTTTTCTGGTAGCCGTTCTCGGAAAAGGGTCTTTAACGATAATAATATTAGACGGTCTTTTGTAAGATGATAACTGCAGTGACAAATTTTTAACTTCTTTTCTTATTTCAGCTTCAAGCTCTTTTTCGTCGCCATATTTGTCAATCATTTCAGGAGAAGGAAGAATAGCGATAAAAATATCTTCCGTTCCGTCTTTTTGCCCGCCCGAACGTTTAGCTCCGAATACGCAGATTTCAGCAAATTTCGGACTCTTTTCCATCACAGCCTCAACTTCTTCAGGAAAAACTTTTTTCCCGCCGCTCAGGACAATCATACTCTTAATTCTTCCTGTGATAAAGATAAATCCGTCTTTGTCTATTCTGGCAATATCACCTGTATGAAGCCATCCGTCGGCATCAATTACTTCGGCCGTCAATTCCGGTAAATTGTAATACCCTTTCATGACATTATCGCCTTTAACCAAAAGTTCAGAAGTTTTTTCGTCAACCCTTACCTGAACGTTCGGGATAGGTAAACCTATTGAACCTAGCTTGCATTTGTTTCGCCTGTTTACGGCCACAACCGGACTGGCTTCTGAAAGACCATAGCCTTCAAATACTCCCATACCGATAGTTTCAAAGAATTTTCCTACCGATATATCCAACGGAGCTCCGCCTGAAATACATCCTTTAAATTTCCCTCCGAATTTTTTGTGGATAGGAAGAAACATTAATTTTCTTACAAAATAAAACGGAATTAATCCTGCCAGCTTGTAATTAAGGTTGAAAAACGCCTTTTTAAGCGGAGATGATTGATTAACTTCCGCTTCAATGCTTGATTTAAGCAATTTTAAAAATGCAGGAACGACAATCATAAACGTAATTTGCTTTTCCTGAATAATAGTAAACAAGTCCTTTGGTTTTAAACTTTGCGAGTAGTAAATCGAAGTCCCCTTGCTCAAGAAAGACAAAAATCCCACGGTAAGTTCAAACAGGTGATTCATAGGCAAAATTGACAAAAATTTGTCATTAATGCCCAAATCAAAACATTGTATAACAGCATCTATCTGAGCAATAACATTTTTGAAAGATATTTCAACTCCCTTTGGTGTTCCCGTTGTGCCTGAAGTATAAATAATAAAAGCCGTTTTGCTTACTGCACGGTGACGCCATTTTCTTTCCTGCTCATCCGGAATATTGTACAAACTCGGATAATTTTTGTTTGAGCCGCTGTCGTCAAGAATTATTATATGTTCAATTGAATCGATTGTTTGTTTTAATTTGAGTGCCGTTTCCAAGTGTGAGTTTGAAACAAGCAAAACCTTCGGTTTACTGTCATTCAAAATTGAATTCAATTCATAAATTGTCAGTTTCGTATCAAGCGGTATAGTAATTGAACCGGATAAAACCGAGGCGAAAAGGGCTGCACCCCACTCAGGCATGGATTCTGACAAAATTGCCAGTTTGTCACCCTTGTCAACTCCGCTTTTAATGAGGTAATTAGCAAGCCGTCTGGATAAAATGCCAAGACCCCTAAAAGTCAATTCGCTCCAGCCTAAGTTTGACTTCATACCTAATGCAATTTTGTTTTGTAGTTTTTCTGTACGGTTTTCCAAAAATAAAAGCACGTTAGTTTGATCCATTTTTCACTTACTCCTAAACTATACTTAACTTTGAGATTGCGGAAAAATTAAAAATTTTTCTCGCAATCTCCCTTGTCCGGCTTTCATCCTTACCGCCGGCTGTCCCGCAGCCGGTAAGGATTTAGCACTTCCTAGGTCGGATTTGAAAAAGTTCTAAAA
>JBAYNW010000040.1:0-12594 GCA_041678605.1 Candidatus Gastranaerophilaceae bacterium
ATCAACTAGAAGACGGGAAAAGGAAAGTTTTAATTTTTTTTGTTGCACTTAATCACTTAATCACCCAGTCACTTAATCACTTCGTAAAAAGCCCTTAAGCCCTTAAGCCGTTCAACCCTTACACATCAATCTGTTTTGCTTCAGTGAAAAGGCTAATGTTCCAAAAGTCTTTTCTTGTTCGCTCGCGTTAAACGGGTCTACGGTTTTTGTTTTCAAAAACTTCGTTTTTTCCAAACAAAAATCCTTCGCCCTCTGCTCGCTCACGCTTTGCCTTCTTTTTCTACAGAAAACCTTTACAAATCAATCTGACTTACTTCAGTGAAAAAGCCCAGTTTGGTTTTTCTTTTTGCCTACTTTTTCTTTTTACCAAAAGAAAAAGTAGGTTGATTTTATTTTTTGCTTAAAATATAATTGAACCTAGCCACATTAGTAGAATGAAATTATGAGCAATATGAAAGATAAACGCAAAGAAGAAAATTATAGTGTATTTTTAAAGCACATAGAAGAAGACAAAGAAGAGACCTCAAAATTCGCCAAAACATTGTTAATACTTGTTTTGTTTCTTATTATTTTGGTTGGTGCTTTTTTATTTTTTTTAAATGACGAAAAGACAATCGAAGAGCTTTTCGGCAAGGATAACGTTATTTCGAATATGTTGATAGATTTTGTTGAAAGCAAGGCTCACAGGCGAAGAGCGGAGTTTTCTATTCCCTTTTTGCCTCACAGACAAAACATTTTGCTGTTGGGTGTTGATTCAAACGGCTCAAAAACGGACCCATGGACGGGTACTCGTTCTGACACAATTGTTGTTTTAAATATTGACCCGAAAACCCGTTCGATTAACGCTATTTCTATACCGAGGGACAGCAAGGTTTATCTGCCCGGAGAGTTTGGAGTGCAAAAAATCAACGCTGCACACGCTCTTGGCGGCATCAGGATGGTCAGACAGACGGTAGAAGAAACTTTGGGGATTAAAATTGACAGGTATATAATAGTCAGCGATGATGCGGTTAGGAAGCTTGTTGACGCCCTTGGCGGTGTACCGATTTACGTTGAAAAAAGAATGAATTATGATGATTACAGCGGGGATTTGCATGTGCATTTGCAAAAGGGTTTGAACATTCTTGACGGAAGAAATGCGGTCGGATATTTAAGATTCAGACACGACGGCATGGGTGACATTGGCAGAACTCAGCGTCAACAATGGTTTTTGAGGGGTTTGCTGGAGAAAATTCAGAGTCCGCAAGCGATTGCAAAAATTCCTGCGATGTTGAACATTGCAACTACTTATGTAAAAACCGATTTGTCATTGTATGAAATGTCACAATATGCGGCTCTGGCGAAAAGTTTCGATATAAGCAGAATAGAAGTTGCGACTTTGCCGGGGGGGCCTAACAAAAAAGGTTCCACAAGTTATTGGATTTTGGACCCTGATAAGACTCAAGAAGTTGTAAACAGACTTATTTATAGAGACCAACCATCTATAGGCGACAAAAAATTTGTTGCGGGAATTATGTATTCTCCCGAAAAAGAGCGGGACGCAATGAAATTAAAATCCGAGTTGCAGGAATTGGGGTTTGAGGTTAATTGCACGGGAAGAGGACATCTTCCGCACTCACAATTTGTGGCGAATACGAGTTCTGTTTCGGGTGATTTTTTCAATTGGCTAAAGAAGAAGGTTCCTGAAATTAAACACAATCAATTTGTATATGACCCGAATAAGTTTTACTGCGTCGACAGCGACTTCGTCGTAATTATGTCAGGACAATAATTTTTATTGACATATTTCTCAAAAAATGTTAACATTTTCTTGTTAGTTTTATTGAAGGAGATTTATATGAATATTAATTTAATTTCGCTGGTTATTCTCGTTATTTTCGCATGCGTTCTTTACTCTATTTATGTTCAGGTAATTAAGAAGAAGAATAAGGTACAGGAAGCGTTTGCAAGTATTGACGTACAATTGAAAAAACGTTATGATTTGATACCGAATATTTTAGCTATAGCAAACAAATTTATGGAACATGAAAGGGGCCTTATCGAAGATGTTACCAGATTGAGGACGGAAGCTCTTAAATTGCAATCTGACTTTTCAAGTATGAAAAACAAAATTAAATTGGAAAATGAACTTCAATCCAAATTGGGGCAATTGATGGTTTCTGTGGAAAATTATCCTCAGTTGAAGTCAAACGAAACAATGGTTCAAGCGATGCAAACATTTGCAGAAATGGAAGAACAGATTTCTGCTGCAAGAAGATTTTACAACGCCGCCATTTTGGATTTAAATAATGCCGTGGAAATTTTCCCAAGCTCAATTTTCGCAAGTTCAATGGGGTTGACAACATTGCCTTTCTTTGAAATAGCTGACGAAAAAGAAAAAGCACCAATTGACGCAAAAACTTATCTTTACAAATAGTTACATGTCACCCTTAAAGGAGATTAATAAATGCTTGCAATAACCGAAGAAGCCAACGAATACAGGAAAAAATTCCATGAGTATTATTATGAAAAAATTGCTAATGATTTAGCTAAATTTGAACAATCCAGAAAACCTGAATTTGCCAAATATACTTTGTGGATGGCATTGACAGTTTTGACTGCAGCTGTGACTATTTGTTGCCTTATATACTTTAGTCAAATAATACCACAAGGCTTCTGGGACAGAAATGGTCCGGGACAGGCGATTTTATCAATAGGCGGACTTATAATGGTCGGGTTTTATTTTTTGGGAGTTAAGGTTAAAAAAAATTTCGAAAATAAAGTCAAAGAAAAAATTATACATTCCTTTTTATCTTTTTTCGGAGCTTTCAGATGGTCATCGAAAGAAAAAATTGATAAAGAAGAACTCATAGAATCTAAACTGGTAGGGAACAATAAACACATGGGAGTGACCGGTGATGATTATTTTGAGGGAACTTATAAGGATGTTAAAATTATAATTTCCGAACTCAGTTTGGATATTCCGGGAAACAAAAGACGGCTACAAATTTTTGATGGCATTTTTGTTAAACTTAGCATGAACAAAAAAATTAATTCTCACACAATTGTTAAAGAGGATTTTTCAATCAAAACTCTTGAAGGTTGCTATCACCTTCCTCAAAGCTTTTCCGGGATGGATAAAACCGAGTTGGAGGACCCTGAGTTTAATAAAATGTTTGACGTTTACACTCAAGATCAGGTGGAAGCAAGATACATCTTAACCACGAGCTTTATGGAACGGTTTAAACGGCTAAAAGAAGTTTATAAGGCGAAAGAAATCAGGGCTTCCTTTAAAGATAGTAGTACCCTTTTAATCGGATTATCCTGCAACAAAGATATGTTTGTTTTGGGCGACGTCCGTAAGCCCATAACAGACTCTGGCGAAATTCAACAACTCTTTGAAGAATTTCTCGCGGTTATATCCCTGGTCGACTTACTGAAACTTGATTCAAAAACAGGGCTGTAATTTTAAAATGGTTATATGCCATCCTAAAGGAGATTAATAAATGCTTGCAATAACCGAAGAAGCCAACGAATACAGAAAAAATTTCCATGACTACTATTATAAAAATATTAAACCAATACTGAACGGCTTTGAGGCACAGAGAAAAGTTAAATACACACAGCAGAAGGTTTTAGTAGTGGTTTCCCTTGTTTTAATTATTAGTGCCATGCTGTTTCTTATTGTTTGTGGAATTAATAATGTGGATGCAAACACCGGTTATGGTAGACTCATGGGGCTAACTTGTTTTTTTATCTCGATATTAGGTGCGGGCGGTATTTTCTTATCATATAACCTGGGCAAAAAATTTGAAAAACAAGTTAAAGATAAAATAATGCCGGTATTTTTAAAGTTTTTTGGCGGATTTGACTGGGCCATGACAGATGATAGTTTGAGAGAAGACATTAGGAATTCAAATCTGGTTGGTCATTTTAACACAATTAAGTCAGATGATTATTTTCAGGGGCTATATAAAGATTTAAAAATCAAAATTTCCAATTGTATTATTAGAAAAAATGGAAAAACTCCAATTCAATTATTTTGGGGTGTTTTTGTTAAAGTAACATTTAACAAAAAAATAAATTCACGTGTGATTGTTACAGGGAGTGCTTTAAGTAAAGGAATTACAAGCGAAGTCAGGGGAAGTTTAAATATGCAAAGAGTTGAATTAGAAGACCCTGAATTTGACAGAATGTTTAATGTTTATTCCCAAGACCAAGTTGAGGCAAGGTATTTGCTAACGACAGCATTTATGGAACGATTTAAAAACCTAAAAAAAGTTTATAAGTCTGAGTCCATTAGTGCGTCTTTTGTAGATGATTCTTTGTATATGGCACTTAATTGCGACAAAGATATGTTTCACATTGCAGATTTAAGGAAACCCATAACGGACACCGGCGAAATTCAACAACTCTTTGAAGAATTTCTTGCGGTTATATCCCTGGTCGACTTATTAAAACTTGATTCAAAAACAGGGCTGTAAATTTAAAATGATTTAAAGAGGGCTGCCTAAAAAGTCCCCTCGTCCTCCCGAAACATGAGTTATCGGCTTCAAAAAAATCATTCTTAGTTCGGGATCTCAGTTGTGGGATGCCGAATTAAGGACAATCTACTAGGAGCCGATAATACATGTTCCGGCACGACGTTAGTTTCTAAGAGGGGACTTTTTAGGCAGCCCTCTTTTCTTAACTTTTTTAGTACTTCATGCAAACTTATCATTTTTTATAGGAAACAAAATAAAGCTTCCGTCGTCTAACCCTCCATAAGTATAATTTTATAATTTTAGGATTAGGGATTTTACACTTTAATTGGGAGTAAACGGAGGTACAGAGGTTTGGAAGTTCAGAAGAATGGCCTTTTAGATGCAAAGGTTTTTTATTGCACTTGGCTGCTTCGTTCCGCTTCTCATCTCTCATTACTTACCGGAAAGGGAGGATAGCTGATGGTTAAACTTGGTGTATCAAGAAGAGAAAAATCAGATGATTTGTTTAAAAATTTGCAGAAAAAATATGCACAGTTGCATTATGATGAAGAATTTGAGGCATTTGAAGATGATTGTGAAGAAATTGTTTTAGATAAACATTTAAAGACATTCAATTCGATTTCAAATGATGATGATATTCTGCAAATGTATTTGAAAGATGTCGGGAAAGTTAAGCTGATAAATTTTCAGGAGGAAAAAAGGCTGGGCAGAATTATTCAGGAAGGACCTTTAAATCAGTCGGAAATGGCAAAAAGAAAGCTTGTTCAGGCTAATTTGAGACTCGTTGTAAGTATTGCAAAAAAGTACGTAGGACAAGGGGTTCTCTTCATGGATTTGGTTCAGGAAGGGTCGCTGGGGCTTATCAGAGCAGCGGAAAAATACGATTACTCAAAGGGGTTCAAGTTTTCAACCTATGCTACGTGGTGGATTAAACAGACGATAATTCGTGCGATTTCCAACAGTTCACGAGCGATTAGAATACCGGTTCATATGGCAGACAAGATAAGAAAATACAAAAAAACCGTCACAGAACTGAACTATTCGCTGAACAGAGAGGCAAGCGAAAAAGAAATTGCCGAGAAAATGGGATTGAATGTTAAAAAAATTCAAGGAATAAAAAGGGCGATTATAAAAGAGCCGATAAGCCTTGACACGCCGGTTACGGACGATTTGAGCATTGAAGATTATATTACCGACGAATGCTACAATTCGCCGGAAGAGCAAACCCAAAAACAGGCACTCAATGAAGGAATGGAAGAATTATTGAAAACCTTGGACGAAAGAGAGAGAAAAATAATCACCTACAGGTTCGGGATAAATGGTGAGCAAACTAAGACGTTAGAGCAGCTGGGGCAGCTGATGGGATTTTCCAAAGAGAGGATAAGACAGTTGGAAGACGGGGCTATAAGAAAGCTTCGCGAACAAGAACATCTTCAACATTTTCAGGAATTTATTATGGGGTAAATTGAAAGTGATTAATGGGGCGAAAATCTTTGATTTTCGCCTTTTTTTACGAATTTGCCCGATTTCATTTAATATCGTCATTGCCAAAACCCGCAAGAAAAAGGCCCTGGAATATTCCAAGACCTGTCCGTTTAAATAAGAAGAGAGAGCTTTATACTTTTATAAAGGTTCAAAAAAAAGCGAAATTTACTTTTTCGGGGCAAATTTTAACTTATGTAACAAAAATTGTTATACAAAAAACCCAAAACTCCCTAAACTGTGGTATTATTTAGAATAACAAAGTTAGTAGAAAATAGGAGAAATGTCATAGCAAACGAGGATAAAAACAGGGCAATAATAAACGATAGAATTCGTTCAAGAGAAGTTAGATTAATTGATCAAAATGGTGAAAATTTTGGGGTCGTGCCGACTTTAACGGCGTTAAAAATGGCCAAAGACGCCGATTTAGACTTAGCAATAATCAGTCCAAATCAGGAACCGCCCGTAGCAAAAATTCTAAATTACGGCAAATATAAGTATGAATTGGAAAAAAAGGCAAAAGAAGCCAAGAAAAAGCAGCATACAGTAGAGATAAAAGAAGTTAAAATAAGATATAAGATAGACACGCACGACTACCAAGTCCGAGTTAAGAATATCAAAAAGTTTATAGCACAGGGCAATAAGGTAAAGGTTGTTGTAATGCTCAGAGGGCGGGAAATGCAGCATGCCAATTTGGCGTTTGATTTAATAAACAGATTTTTGGTTGATTTGGAGCAAGAACCGATTGTGGTTGAAAAAAGGGCACAATTAGAGGGCCGAAACGTAACTTTATTTTTAGCTCCGCAATCTTTGCAGTAGATTGAATTTTGAGCAGCAAATAAATCGTGGCTCTTGACGGGGTTTGTTTTTTTGGTAAAATGGAAATAGGTTTGCCGTGGGGCTTATGGGCCGGACTTTCTAACCCAACAGTTCTATACAAAGCCAAACAGAATAAAAATGCCGCAATGGCTCCCCAGAGGAGTGGAACGGAACGTAGTTAGATTAGTAGAGCAAGCTCTACCAAGGGGTAAATGGTAAGACAATTTTAAAACTCCACAAATGATGAAAAACAGAATAAAAATGCCGCAATAGCTCCCCAGAGGAGTGGAACGGAACGTAGTTAGATTAGTAGAGCAAGCTCTACCAACTCTATGAAAACAGAATAAAAATGCCGCAATAGCTCAGTTGGTAGAGCAAGGGACTGAAAATCCCTGTGTCCTTGGTTCAATTCCGAGTTGCGGCACCACTTTAAAAGAACCCTCAAAGGGTTCTTTTTTTGTACACTTAATGACTCGGAATTGACCCCAAGGGTTCGCCCCTCTCACAAAACCTGACATTTAGTTTTAAATTTATTCTCATTTGATTAATTTTATATCTTCGTTTCACTCGGGCTACGAACAATGGCAGAGTGAGTTGCGGCATATTTTTAAAAGCTAGTCTATGAATAGCTTTTGTCATAGAGGCACATAAAACCATAATGCCTGACAAATAAAATCAGAATTCGGTGGATTAGGGAACCCATCCTTGCTTATTAACTGAAATAAGAACCAAAAGCACCACTATAATCATGCTTCATACACGTTTTAGCATCAATTAGTTTTCCAGAGTTGAATTTTACATGTGTTAAGTTACCAGTAGCATCATAAATAAACTCTTCCGTTTCTTTAGTTTCAAATTTTGTTCCAATAACTTTATCTCCTTTATATTTCATATATTCATCAAGCTTAGCAATGTTATAAACGTCAGACTTACTATCAAGCTCTAATTCATTATAACCTTTTTGCTTTGCCCATTTTTCACAACTTAAGAGATCATCTGAATAAATATAATTCTCCTCTTGGAGTTCCCATTTTAAACATTGTTTTTGGTCCGGGGAAAAAATGCTAACTTCTTTTATGCCACCTTTATTTACAATTAACTCCCAATTTTCATTAGGTAATTTTTTTGCACTTATTGGATAGCCAGCAGAAGCTCCTGAATCATATTGTGAAATTCTTTTGTATGCAACTATATTACCGTTATCGTCATTTATAGTTTCAGTTATACGTTTGTAACCTTCCTTTTTATATTCTACTTTTCTTTTCCCAATGGTCTTTTCACCCTCTACAATATCTGTGATTTCAGCCGGTTTGAGTTGTCCTACAATTTTGGCCTCTGCGGTTTGAGAAGAGTTATTAAACGCGGTTAAATCTTCTAGTGTATTATTGTTGTTTTTGGCAATATCATCTGCCACTTGTGGTCCTTCTTTTTTTATAATACCTAAAAATTCGCCAATTTTTTTATGATTATAAATTGCCAAACCAGCTAAAACAATGGCTCCTCCCGCCAAAAGTATTTTACTCGTAGAACTTTTTTCCTTCTTTTGTTCTACAGGGTTTTTTTGTTCAGAATTAGCTGTAAAATTTACTGTATCAGCTTGCAATGGAGAGTTCATTTTTATTCCAGGTGCAATTATAGGTGCCATCATAGGGTTCATATTTAAGGCTGTTGCATCTAGCCTCGAAATTTTCCCTTGATTATATAACGCCTGTGTCACAACAGGAACTGCATACGGATTTGTTAAATCATACGAATTGAAATAATTCGTTGGATTTTGATTAATAGCTTGAACATCTACCATAAAAATTCTTCCTTTTATTTCTAACTTTCTATATTAAATTAAACACCAAAACATTTTAAAATTTGCTAAATTTTGATATGTTTGCTCTATTCTATTCTATTCTATTCTATTCTATTCAGCATTATAACGGGATTTTAGCGATTTTAAACTCGCAGTTACAATTTGTAACATGAATCCGCTTTGTAACTTTATGTAAAAAATAATTATAATCCCTAAAGTTTTTTGACAATTAAGCCGAAACAGAACATACAGGCAATAGTTGTTGAAAGGGATATATATGTTGAAGAAAATCGAAACACCTACAAATAATGTTTACGGTGGAGTCGAATTTATCCTGAGAGGAGCAAAAAAACGCCGTTCCATGGCAATGGCGACCGCCAGAATGCTCAATTCTGAAGCGGGTATTCAGACAAGGCTTGTTACGGTCAAATAAGATTAGATAGTTGAGTTTTAGGGCCGCCCAAAATTGGGCGGCCCTATTTTTTGTTAATTATTTTTATCAATTAAGAAGCTTTTTTAATTTCCGCCAATGTCGGGTCTAAAAGCCTTCTTCCAACATTGTCAAAATTTATTGAGCATAGAGTTTTTGAACCGTAACTTATTAATTTTTCTACCGTTCCTCTGCCATATTTCGGATGCATTACGATATCACCCTGAACCACTTCATCAGACTGTGCTTTTGGCTCCACTTCTGCTGAATAAATCGGTACAATCGGAGTAGAAGCAGCTCTCACCGGCAAAATATCCATCGTGGGTTCTTGCTCTTCTTTTTCCTGTTCGACTAAAACCTCAGAAAAAGTTCCAGTTTGGTCTTTCTCAAAAATTTCAATGTTCTTTCCCGCTTCAAATTCTTTTTCTGCCAAATCAGGCTGCATTTGTGCAACATTCTCATCCACCACCTCTTTTTCGACGATATTAAAGTCATCGATAAAGTCCAAATCTTCTTCTGTTAAGCCGTCATTAGCAATTTCCTGCTCGAACACTGTTTCTTTCTCGGTTTCTTCAGATTTTGGAACGGTGTAAATTTCATCAACATCTCTCTTTATTTCTTCATCCAACAGACTTTCCTGAGAAAAAGGCACCTCTTCGCTTGTTGGTGCTGAATTTTCAGATGCAGGGCGGATAATTTCATCAAGTTTCACAATCAAAGGCAAATGATGCGTCGCCTGTCCATAAACTATAAACTCATGAGGATTTAGTTTGGCCAAAAACGTGTTGTATCCTGCAAAATCGTTCTGCTGTTGAATTGGAGCAAAAAGAATTAAATTTTTTGAAAGCTGTTTTAATTCTTTCAAATATTTGTAAGAATAAGAGCAAATGAGCGTAGAATAGGCCATTTCCGTTGTAAAAATCTGTTTCAGCAATTTCTTGTCGGAATTTGAATTGTTTACGTTGAAAATCACATAAGTTTCTCTCTTCGTCTGCTCGCTAACCTCTTTTATCAAAGAATATGCGTAGGAAATCATTTCTCTTTGGATTTTTTCATCAACCCCTGATAGGTCTAAGATGGTTGCGTTGCTCCTTTTCAGAGCGATTTTGAGCGAATTAAATTCGCTTTTTTCCTGTGCAAAAATTCCCGCTTCGTAGTATTTTAAAAGTTTGTTTTTGAGCAAAACCAGCTCAACAAATCCTGTTTCCTCGTATTGCCGTGCAACAGTGTCTTTGAATGTTTCAAACGGGATAAATTTTTCACTCAGAGTTTTTACATATTTTTGTACCTCAAGGAAAACATCCTGAATAAGTGCCCTGGTTTCGGCTTTTGCATCATCCAAACCTTTTTCGTATATGAAATTAATCGTGTCATAATTCAGCGGCAGCTTAAAATCTTTGCCCGCAACAATTTTATTTTGAGAAAAATCAAAATCCCCGTTTATATCAATTACCAGAAGTTTTTTACCGCTGTAATCCAGCTGGGAAGCCAAATTTTTAACCAAAAGCTTTGTATCTTCTTCTTTTTCGGAGCATACAAGAAGTTTTTCTTCAAGCATGCTTCTATCGAGCGTCAATAAAGTTTCTTGCTGTGCCAAATCTCCCATTACAAGCGGGTTTTGGACAGGCAAAAGTTCTAAAATTTCCTGTGGATGAACCACATCTACAATACTTTTTACATCCGGAACAGAACCGTTGTAGTTTGACACAACGCCATTTTCGTCAAAATTGAAAAGCAGTTTTGCAATAGCAAAATTCCCCTGAGATTCGGCTTCCAAATGAACAATTTGTGCAATAAAAGACTGGCTGGAATCTTTGATGACCACAAAACCGGATAAAATAAGTTTCTCTGCTAACGTATCATAGCTTATTCTAACTAAATTGTTTTTCACTTCAACTATTTGCATGCTTAATCCTCGTATTACAGATTATTGTACTATAAAAAAGGGAAAAGGGAAGAGGGAAACGGGAAAAGGAAATTGGGAATTGGGAATTGAGAGCAGAACCGTTCGACCGTTCAACCCTTCGACCTATCAACTTAGTGACTTAAATCCAGATCCCGCATCAGAATGAATAACACAAGCCAACCGCCATGCCCTAACCGGTGCGGGATGACAATAAGAGGGAAAAGGAAATTGGGAATTGGTAATTGAACCGTTCGACCATTCAACCCTTCGACCTTTCGACCGTTCAACCCAGTCACAGTCACTTAATCACTTCGTAAAAAGCCTTTAAGCCCTTAAGCTTTTCAAACAAACTGCCAAACCTCTAAACCTCCGTTTGCTTTGCCCTTTTCAATTACACTTTTATTTCTTTTTCAAACCCGAACAAAGAGCTGACGGATTCGTCGTCATGAATTCTTGAAATAGCCTCACCCAAAAGCGGAGCAACGGAAAGCTGTTTGATTTTTTCGGGCATTTTGGATATATCCAAAGGAATTGTATTAGTAACAATCACCTCTTTGATAGGTGAATTAGCAAGCCTTTCAACCGCAGGGCCTGAAAATATAGCGTGAGCAGCACAGACATAAACATCCTTTGCCCCTTGTTTAATAAGGAGTTTTGATGCTTCACAAATCGTTCCTGCTGTGTCAATCATGTCATCAAACATTATGCAAACTTTGTCTTTTACTTCCCCGATAACGTGGGAGGCAATTGCTTCGTTGTGTTTGTCACGCCGTTTGTCAATAATCGCCAGCGGGCAGGATAATTCTTTTGCAAAATATCTTGTTCTTGCCACTCCGCCTGTATCAGGGCTGACAGCAACCATTTCGTCCGGATTAAGTTCTAAATTTTTAATATAATCAACCAAAATCGGTGTTGCAAAAATGTGATCCACCAAAATATTGAAAAACCCCTGTATTTGACCCGTGTGCAAATCCATCGCCAAAACTCTGTCAGTTCCTGCTGTTGTCAGTAAATCCGCAACCAATTTAGCGGTAATTGCCTCACGGCCCGAAGTTTTTCTGTCTTGTCTTGCGTAACCGTAATAAGGAATTACAGCGGTAATGGTTTTTGCACTCGCACGCTTAAATGCGTCTATGATAATTAACAATTCCATCAGGTTTTCGTTAACAGGGTTGCAAAGCGGCTGGATAATAAAAACGTCATCCCCCCTAACACTTTCTTGAACCTGAACATAAATTTCGCCGTCTGCAAAATTCTTTATAATCATCGGTCCGACGGTAGTTCCGAGGTAGTTCGCAATCTCACGTGCCAAAGCAGGATTTGAGCGTCCGGCAAAAAGTTTTATATCGTGAGTCGGGTTAATTGCTCTCTCTAACTGGGGAAAAGTCATTTCTAAAACCATTTTTCACATTCCTTTCTGATAGCGTACAGGCTCTAATATGATAACAACTAATAATTCAAACTTCAAGGAAAAATCATCAAATATTAAATTTAATGAACAGCAAACTGAGCTGAATGGCTTTTGGAAGGTTGAAAGGCTTTTTATGAAGTGATTAAGTGACTGGGTGATTAAGTGCAACAAAAAAAATGTTATTCTTCCTCCCCCCTTGAGGGACTCTGCCGAACAAAACGATTAAGTATCGTTTTGTGAGAGGTAACGGCGAATTTTGAAACAAGCCTGCGAAAGTCAGAA
>JBAYNW010000041.1:0-11835 GCA_041678605.1 Candidatus Gastranaerophilaceae bacterium
CGAGGAGAAACAAAGTTTCGACGCGGCAATCTTTCCAATGTACGCCCACAGGATAGATTGCTTCGGTGGATTCCCTTTGTCAGGGCCGATAACCACTGTCTCGCAATGACGTAAAAGCGTGCAGTTTTATTTAAAAGTAATTGTGTGTGTACGGGGACAAGAGTTTCGGGTTCTTTTGTTTGGTTTGTTGTTTCCTGGCTCATTTACTGCCCCTCCTTAATTGTTACTCAGTTATCATTATTTTACCTCTAAATCGTTCCTGTGGCAATTTTGTTAAATTGTGTTAAGAAGGGTGGCGGGAAGCCCGCCATCTTCGATTTTGTAAATTTTGACGTCTTAATACTTAACCGCAGTTTTAATCCGTTTCAAAACTTTTTCTTTGCCTAAAATCGAAAGTACTGCACAAATGTCGGCACCTTTAGTTCTGCCTGTGACGGCCGCTCTGATTGCCCACATTGTTTCTTTCGGCTTAATTCCGCGTTCTTTGAATGAATTTCTGAGTTCTTCCAAAGTATGGTGCAAAACTTCTTCATCGTTGAAATTCCAACCTTCCGCAAGCGTTTGAACTTCTTTCAAAACCGTTTGGGAGTTTTCGGTGTTCAAAACTTCAGCTTGTACTTCCGGTTCCACATTTACACCCTCTCCGAAGAAATAAGGCACAGCCTCGGTTATATCGGATAAAATCGTCAAAGGCTCACGGGTTACTTCAACCATCCTTAACAATTTTTCTTCACTCAACTCCGTCAAATCATATCGGGTCAAAAACGGCAGTAATTTTTCCTTTAATTCCTCAACCGAAAGCTTCTTGATATATTGGGAATTCATCCAGTTTAATTTGTCATACTCAAAAATTGAATTTGAGGAAGAAACCTCCGCTATCCTGAAATCCTGAGCGATTTCATCAACTGTCTTAATTTCCACCCCATCAGAAGGCGACCAGCCCAAAAGTGCAACGAAGTTCACAAGTGCATCGATTAAGTACCCTTTTTCAACGAATTCACTTACGCCCGTTGCCCCATGACGTTTTGAAAGTTTACTCCTGTCAGGGGCTAAAATCATGCCCAAATGCCCGAATTTCGGGACTTCCGCCCCCAAGGCTTCGTAAATTAAAATCTGTTTTGGCGTGTTTGAAATGTGGTCCTCGCCCCTTATGATGTGAGAAATTTTCATCAGCATATCGTCAATTACAACCGCAAAATTGTAAGTCGGTGTGCCGTTTGACTTCATAATAACAAAATCGCCGGTAAGGCTCGTGTCAAATTTCAACTCACCTTTAACAAGGTCGTCGAAGATTAATTCTTTATTTTCAACCGCAAATCTTATCGCAGGTTTTCTGCCTTCAGCCCTTAATGCGTCTTTTTCGGATTCTGTAAGGTTTTTACACCTGCCCGAATAGATGTGGGCAATTTTTTTATCCTGAGCCTCTTTTTTTTCTGCTTCAAGTTCTTCGGGAGTACAGAAACATTCGTATGCATAGCTCTTTTCAACAAGCATTTGAGCGTATTTCGGGTAAATGTCAAATCGCTCTGATTGAGAGTAAGGGCCATAAGGTCCGCCCACGTCAGGACCCTCGTCCCATGCAAGCCCCAAGGCTTTTAAGCTGTCAAAAATATTTTTGATATAGTCATCACTTGAGCGTTCCAAATCAGTATCTTCAATTCTCAAAATGAATTTTCCGCCGTGTTTTTTTGCAAATAAATAATTGAACAAAGCGGTTCTTGCTGTTCCTATGTGCAAATTCCCGCTGGGTGACGGTGCTATGCGTACTCTGATATCTTCTGTCATTTTTTGTTCCTTTTTTGTCATCCCGTACTTGATGCGGGATCTATTCGGTTGCGGTACACCCCACAATTTTCTTTCATCATTGCGAGGATGGCTTTAGCCCGATGCGGCAATCTAAGAATTGATGCCTTTTGGATTGCTTCGGCTTCAAAAAGCCTCGCAATGACAACAATAATTATACTGCGAATAAAACAGAGGGGCAAGTTTTCTTTCAGAAAACTTGCCCCTCTGTTTTGTGTTTCATGCTGTCGGGCAAATTTTAACCCTCCCCCTCTAGTTGGGAGGGGGCCGAACAAAAGCCCGACCTACTTTATCAACCTACGTTCTTAACCGCAGCAAGAGCATCCGCATCCGCAAGAGCAAGAACCGCCCAAAGCTTCTTTCGCTTCAGCCATTCTTACTTTGATACGTCCGTCAACCGCAATTCCTTCGCCGGTTTTTTCTGAAATCAACAATGGGTTGATGTCAAGTTCGTCGATGAATTTGAAGTCAGAAACCAGTTGTGACAATCTCAACAAAGTTTCTTGAATTTGGTCGATTTGAGCAGGTTTTGTGCCTCTTGCACCTTCCAGTAATTTGTAGGATTTAACTGATTTAATCATTTCCAACGCATCAATGTCTGTCAAAGGAGCAATTCTGAACGTAACGTCTTTTAGAACTTCGATGAACACACCGCCTAAGCCAAACATCATCATAGGGCCATATTGAGGGTCGGTTGCAATACCGCAAACCATTTCTCTTGAGCCTTTAACCATTTCCTGAATGATTACGCCTTCAAGTCCTTCGATAAGTCCCTTTTCTGTCAATTTGGCAATCAAGTCCTGATATTCCGCCCTTAATTGTTCTTCTGACTGGATGTTAACTCTTACACCGCCTACGTCGGTTTTGTGAGAGGTGGTTTTTGAGCTCATTTTCATAACAACGGGATAACCTATTTCGTTGCCTAAATTTGCAACTTGTTCTTCGTCAGTTGCAAGTCCGTATTTGCAGGCTCTTATTCCGTAAGCGTCAAGAACGTCGATACTTTCCAATGTTGTTAATTGGTCACGGCCTTCAGCGATTGACTGCTTAATAATTTTTTCAGCTTTTGATTTATCAACATCATAGCAAGGAGCCTTCCCTTCGGGTCTTGCCTGCCATAATCTCTGTTGATTAAGTCTGTTAAACCCGTCGGCAGCTTCTTCCGAATACATAAAGAACGGCATATTAACATCCATTTCTGCAATTTTCAGGAAGAAATCGCTTGTTGTCATAAATACTCCGATAACAGGCTTTTCAGGATGTTTTGCCTTAATTTCCACCAACGCTTTTGCAACATCAATATCTTTCAAGCCCAAGAACGGCAAGTAAATAACCGCAATCATATCAACATTTTCGTCTGCGATAACTGTTTCAAGCGTCTGTTTGTAGTGTTCGATTGGGGCTGACGCAATCATATCAATCGGGTTTTTAACCGATGCCGCCGCAGGCAAAAAGCTTGTCAGAGTTTCTTTTGTCTTATCGGAAATTTTTGCAATTTGAAGCCCGTATTCAGATACAGCGTCAGTTGCCATAATTCCGGGGCCGCCTGAGTTTGTAATAATTGCAACTCTGTCACCCTTTGGAATAGGGCAATTCGCAAAAACTTTCGCTGTTGAGAAGAGATTTTTCAAAGAATATTCTCTTATGACACCTGACTGTATAAGCAAAGCGTTTGCCGCTTTGTCTGCACCGGCAAGTGAGCCTGTGTGAGAAGAAGCCGCTGAAGCTCCCGCTGCTGAACGTCCTGCTTTCAATGCCAAAATCGGTTTTTTCTTTGAAATTCTTGTCGCTAATTTTCTGAAATTAGCAGGATTTGCAATTGATTCCATGTAAAGCAGCATTTGTTCAACGTCATCGTCGTTTTCCCAATATTCCAAAGCTGTTTCAGCGTTAACGTCAGCTTGATTACCGATTGAAATAAATTGAGCAAAACCGATATTTAAGTCTTTTAATATATTCAAGATTCCGCCGCCTAGTGCACCTGATTGAGAAACGAAACCGATATGTCCGCGTTCAGGTAAAGATTCGGCGAAACATCCGTCCATTTTTATGTCGGGGTGAGTATTTACAACACCTAAGCAATTAGGCCCTACGCATCTCATTCCGTATTTTTCAAGTTTTGCGACCAAATCTTTTTCGAATTGAACACCTTCAGCACCGGCTTCTTTGAATCCTGCGGAAATAACGCAAATTCCTTTGATTCCCTTTTGGTTACATTCGTCAAGTGCTTGGTCTACAAATTTAGCAGGAATTATGATAATTGCCAAATCTACTTCGCCCGGAATATCCAAAACGCTTGTATAAGCTTGGATTCCCTCAATGACTCCGCCCTTAGGGTTAATCGGATAAATATCCCCTTTGAATTTGTACTCTTGCAATCTTTTCATAATGTCTGAACCGATTGTGTGGTCTTTTGTCGAAGCACCGACTACCGCTATTGCTTTCGGTCTCATGATTTTGTCTAACTGTTCCTTTAACATTTGTTTCTCGCTTTCTTTTATATATTTGATAGGCTGAAGCCCATCCTACTTACTAAACCTCTTAGTAACCTTCGTCCAGCCATTTTCTGACTCTGAATTTTGCACCCAAACTTTGTGCGGTTTTTTCACATTCTTTTAAATTTACGTCGTAGCCTTTGTATCCTTCAACAACGCTTGCGGTTGTTTCAATCCCTGCATCTACGCTTTTTTTGATGAAATCTTTGACTTCCTCTAAAATATTTTCACATACCAGATTTGGCCGGGTAAGTTCCCTGTAAAGTTCTTCGGTAGGGGCGTTCAGGCTTATCGAGATTTCGTCGACGAGTCCGACCAGTTCGGGAATTATGTTTCTTTTGTAAACAACATTGGCATGCCCGTTGGTGTTTAAACGGACCTTCACGTCTTTGTAATTCTCTTTGATAAATTTGGCGACTTCCTTTAGGACTTCAAGTTTAAGTGTCGGCTCGCCGTAACCGCAAAAAACAATTTCTGTTTCATCTTTTGCTCCTGTGGAGTTTACTTTGTAAACTCTTACGTCGCTATCGTTATGTTCGCCCTGCTCGGCTTGCTCTACGCAAGCCGACTCCGGCTCACACCGGCTGCCGCTTTCTTTTTTAATTGCGTTTAGTTGTTTGATGACTTCTTCGACTGTGACATTATCGTTTTTTAGCCACAAATTGGCACCGCATACATCGTCTTTGAGTGTGCGGATACAGAAGATGCACTCATTTGTGCATTTGTTTGTAAGATTTATGTAAATCTTTCCATCGAGTAAATATACTAAATTTTCTTCTGCCATGTTACATCCTATTAAAAGCTCTTTATAATTCGTGTAAAAAATCACATTTCAGTCGCCCGATTGATATTATTATGACACATCAAGATTTGCTGACAAGTAAAAATAATGTAAAGAAAGGAATAAATAATCACAGACAGAGGCGGGATTTTTCGGTTAAGAAAAATCCCGCCTCTAAATTTAGTTTATTAATATATTACCTTAAGCTTTTTCTTCAATTTTTTCGTTTACTTTTTCTTCTATTTTCTTATCAAGCTTAACTTCATTATCAACTGCTTTATCAGCTTTGTTTTGCAAATTGTTTCTAAATTTATTTACACCATGATCATAAATAGCTCCAATTGCAAACCAACTGGCTAAAGCCAATGGAATGGTAGCGATTAGCGATTTTTTAGGGGCTTTTGTCCTTATCTTATCAAGCAGAGATATTGCTCCAATTCCCAAGCCAATCCAAGTGCAAACTTTTTTGCCTTTGTTTGTACGTTTTTGTGCTACTTCAGTTTGTGCAAATTTATCTGCATCTTTTTTCCTTGTTTTATTGATAATAGCATCTAGAATTGCACCAAAACCAACGGCGACACCGGCTGTTGCAATTAAAAATCCTGTTGCCAATCCCGCTATTTTTCCTTTAGACATTTTGGTTTCAACTGGTTTTAAAGGTCCGAATAATGAATTTTCTAGATTTAAATCTTTGAAATAACGATCAAGGACATTACTGTTTAATGCTTTTTTAATTTCCCCTATACCTAACAAACCTTCGGCGGTAAGACCTGCTACTGCTACCAGGGGATAATATTTTTTACCTTCGTTACTTTTTTCGTACTCATTTCCTTGTTTTGTTGCCTTGATTTTTCCAGCAAAGGCCACTGAATTCACACCACTTACGCTCATAATTTTATGTCCTTTCAATTTTTACAATTACCTTCAATCTATTTAAAACTCAAAAATAATATTTTTTGCCACATAATGCAACCAATTTTACAAATTGTTACATTGTTTTTTTTGTAAACAATTGTAAAAGTATGGGGCAATTTTTCAAAAAACCGGCAATTTGTTTTTTCAGGGGACTTTAAACTATCGTAGGTACAAGTTTCTCAAGCAAGTGTTAAAATAAGTAAACTAAGTTTTAAAAAAAGCTTGCCAAAAAATCAAAAATGTGAGATAAATTTATCTAATGGGGAAATTTGAAAATCTTATACAAGATTAGACAAATGGAAATGAGGAAATGAATATAACGTTCAAAGATACTTCCAATATTTCGGGCAAGGCGAAAATAAAGCCAATGGCCCGAGTTCCCTTTTCCCATCCGTCAGAATTACTATTTTCGAAATCACCGTTTAATAATTTAGAAGAAAGACCTTTAAAACCAAATTCTCAGAATTTAAGTTTTAAAGGTTTTTTTTATAAGCCTGTTTTAGATGAAGCCACAAAAGCAGCAAAAGTTTTCGATTCAAAAGAGCTTTTGGCCATGTCAAAAGGCCACCTTGGCCCGCAGTTTGAAAATTTGTTTTATGATATAGAAAAAAACATAGCACTGGCAAGTAGGATGTTCAAAAACGAAGGCGGGAAGGTAACCTTTCATAAAAAATCCCTGCCGGCACTTATTTTTGACGGAATTCTTTTCCCGATAAAAGAACTCCCGATGGAAATTGTAAACAGTTTTGTACGTGTACTTAAAAAAATTAAGCCGTTAGAAAAATGGGCTGACAATATTTACGAAAAACCTGTTTTAAAAAGAGCCCGCCAACGTTCAAAAATTGACGCTAAAGTAAATGCTTTAAGAGGCGGTTTCGAAACCATAGAAAAATTAAAAACTACGGCGAATAAAGAAATTGAACTTGCCATAAAAGAAAACCGATTAGAAGATGTCGGAAAAATTGAAGAAAAATTAAAAAAAGATTTATCCGATTCTTTATACCAGCAATCTACAAAAATGAATGGCGAAAAAACAGGAAATTACAACACAAAAGACGAAAGAGCATTGTGTAGAATCGTTTCGGGTTCTGTTCCCGCCTTTTTCCTTGCGAATGACGCCTATAACCTTTCAAGTATGTGCGATAACAACAAACAGGAAGCTGAAAAAGAAAAGAAAATAAGATTTAGGCAGGAAGCAAGCCGTATACTGCTTAATGCCTACATAACTCTGGTTACTTTTGGTGCCATTCCGAAACTCATTAACAACTCAAAAGGTGCAACAATGCTGGTTACGGGGATAACCGTTCTTTTAACCGAGATGTTCGCCCGTCTGGCAAACGGAAAACACATTAAAAAGCTGACGCCCGAACAGGCAAAAGCCATCAACGCTAAAAACGGTAACGCAATAAAAGATGATGCCAAAGACAAAGCTGACAAGGAAGAATACAAAAATGTTTTCTTTAGAGCTTCAAAAAACAAAAATTCGTTTGATGAGATAAGCAAAGGCAAAGCCCCTCAATTCAAAGGTTTTAGCGAAGTGAATACGGCAGAACAAAAGAAACAGGAGCCGCTTTTAAGTTTTAATTCCATAATGAAAGCTTGTGCGATAATCATTGCCGCAGGCTTCGGTATCAAAGCTTTGAGAAAAATTCATTCAGTTGATGCCCTATTCAAAAAGGTATCAAAACCTTTCAATAATTCCTATAAAAAATTGGCTATTGATTATGACAGCAAAATTACCAGAGAAAATTTTGACGAAATTATTAAGAAATTAAAAGATGAAAGATTTGGGGGCAAGTTTGATAAATTCGCCGACAAATCAGAAGAGATTGCAAACAGTGTGACCAAGGACGGTTTTGTTCACTTAGGCAAAAAGGACAAGGGAATTAGGCCGGTAATTGATTTTGTGCTTGCACCGTTTGGGTTTATTTGGAGTGCGGTAAAACTGCCTTATTCGATAGTTGATAAAATGCTAAAACTATGCGGAATAATCAAGGCAGAAGCAAAAAATCCAAAAACAGTTTCAGAATTAAACCTTGAAGCTCTTGCAAAAACGGTTAATAAAATAGGAAAAGGTGTTAAAGTTGGGAAAAACAAAAAGCTTACAGACATTGAGGCGAAAAAGTTCGAAGATTTTGTAACCGACAACATCGTAAAATCGTTCAATCTTGACAGTATATCAAATGTTTCAAACAATGAACTTTCCAATCTTGCAAAAACCTCTGCAACAGCCGCTACGATATGGTTCTTGATGGCAGACAACTACAACATGGTTATGTTAAAATCAAACGGCGAGGATAAGGAAGGGGCAAACCTCAAGTTTAAAGAGCGGTTTGTTCAAGAAGGTTCAAGGCTGTTCTACCAAACTTTATTGATTGATTTATTTAATTCGACCTTCAGAACTCAATACAATAACTCCCTGTTCGGTATGAGCTGGGTCACAGCAACCTGCACATTCCTGAGTGAAATTTTGACAAGAAAATCAATCGGCATGCCGATTGGACAACATTCAAGAGATGAACTCATTACAATTGAAAACAAAAAACAAAATGCAACAGGCTTCGTGAAAGCTTACTATAATTTTATGTCAAAACTGACCGGCAAAAAATCCCTCGCCGAACAACAGCAGGCGAAGAAGGGAAAATAGGAAACGGGAAAGGGGAAAACGTGAGACGTGAGAAGAGAAACGGGAAAAGAAAAGTTTTAATTTTTTTTGTTGCACTTAATCACTTAATCACCCAGTCACTTAATCACTTCTTAAAAAGCCTTTCACCCATTCAGCTTTTCAGCCAAATTATAAATGTTTCTCGATATTAGAAACTATTGATGACTTAGGCATAAGCCCGACGAGTCTTTCAACAGCCTGACCGTTCTTAAATACCAGCAAACTCGGAAGTCCTATAATAGAATATTCTTTTGCGGTTTTCAAATTTTCATCGGTATTAATTTTAACGACTTTAACTTTGTCTTTAAGCTCTTCTGCGACTTCATCCAGCACCGGTCCCAGTTTTCTGCAAGGCCCGCACCATGGAGCCCAAAAATCAACTACAACAGGAGTTGAAGAAGAAAGCACTTCTGCTTCAAACGTTGCGTCCGTGATGTCTATGGCATTTGACATAAAATCCTCCTATGACTTAGTATGCTCTATAATTAAAAGGTCAACTCTTTTATATAACCTTTGTATTCTAGCACAAAAAAATATTTATATCAATATTTTTACATTTATGGTACGATTGTGTGGGGAGAAGATGATGAACAGAAAAAAAATTATTGAAATTGTATTAGATACAGAAACCACCGGTTTGGATTACACAAGAGAAAAAATTATAGAATTTGCTGCCGTGAGGCTTGAAAACGGCAAGATTAAGGATGAATTCCAAACTTTAATAAATCCGGAACAGCACATTAGAAAATCAAGCATGGCAATTCATGGAATTAATGAAGAAATGGTGAAAGACGCCCCCACCGAAGCCGAAATTTTACCTGCTATTTTAGAATTTATCGGGGATTATCCTATTGTTGCCCACAACGCAATATTTGACTATTCGTTTTTGAATGAAGCATGTTTAAGAAATCATAATAAAGAGCTGCAAAACCCGAGAATAGACACTCAACAAATGTTTAAAGAAGTTTTTCCCGACCTTGTATCGCATGGACTTGAAGCTTTGACTAAGAAGTTCAATGTGGAATTCACTAAACATCACCGTGCTATGGCTGATGCCATGGGGCTTGCACTTGCGTTTCCCGAATTAAAAAAACTTTATTTCCAAAAATATGATTGGCAAGAAAAACAATTGGACAACGTGAATTACCTGTTTGAAAGATATTTGAGAATTCAGCAAAGTGTTTTTGCAATGCAATCGGAACTGCAAGATTTACGTTCTGTTTTTAAGTTATATTTTGATTTGGGCGGAGAACCCGTCACGGCTCAGTCCGGCGAAACTTTGGTATATCAATCCCGTCAATCATTCGGATATGATTTTATTCAGATTAGGGATATTTTAGAAGAAATAGGGGCATTGGGAAAAGCGGTGAAGCTGAACACCGGCTTTATAGACAGATTGGTCGGAGGGCTTAGTCTGGATGAAGAAAAACGCAATACGATTAAAAATGCCCGTCAGGAATTGTCTGAGACCCGCAGTATACAGGTAATTAAATCGGACAGATATTAAATAGAATAGCAATTTGGTAGAAAGAAGGAATGGAGAATGTTGAGTTCTGTTTTGGGGTTTTTTAAGGAACCGCCGGCAAAAGAAGTAATTGGAGACGAAAATGAGGTCAAAAAAAGCTATGCTCATTGGCGTTTAAGAATATTTTATTCTTGTTTTATCGGTTACACCATTTTTTATCTTTGTAAAAAAAATATAGCGGTTGCCCTGCCGGGGTTAAGCACCGAATTCGGGTATTCTAATACGGAATTGGGTTTGCTGGGAAGCTCACTTTATCTGACTTATGGGATAGGAAAGTTCATAAACGGAGTTTTCGCTGACAGTTCAGATGTGCGAAAATTTTTACCGACGGCCTTAGCTTTAAGTGCTATTGCAAACATTTGTTTTGCCCTCAGTGCGGTTTTCATAACTCCGGGACATGCCTCATTTTTCGGCTTACCGTCAGGAACAGTTCTTTTGTGGTTGTTTGCATTTTTCTGGGGGGCAAACGGGTGGTTTCAATCAGCAGGCTTCCCCGCCATTGCAAAGAGTTTAACTTATTGGTACTCAAATTCTGAAAGAGGAACAAAATGGTCCCTGTGGTCATGTTCGCATCAGGTGGGAACTTTTTTAAGCGTAATAGTTTCGGGATTTATCGTCGCACGTTACGGGTGGCGAATGGCGTTTTTCGTTCCTGCAATATTGGCTTTGCTGGCTGCATTTTGGCTTTTTAACAGGCTTAGAGATAAGCCCCAATCGCTTGGACTGCCTTGCGTTGAAAGCTTTAGGGATGAACCTATAAAAAACAAAGGCGAAGAGGATCAAGACAATCGCTCTTACGGACAAATTTTTAAGGAAAATATTTTGTTTAATAAAACCATATGGCTCCTTGCTATTGCATACATTTTTGTTTACATCATAAGATTTGGAGCAGAAGACTGGATGGTAAAATACCTCAGCGAATTCAAACATAATTCTCTGGAACTTGCAGCTATGAAACTTAGTACTCTGCCTCTTTTTGGAATTGTGGGTACAATTATGGCAGGTGTAATTTCGGATAAAATTTTTAAAGGCCAGAGAGCTCCAGTCAACCTCATCTACCTCACCGGCGTAGTTATTTGTCTCGTTTTACTAAAAATTAATACAATAAGCAATTTAGATTTTGTTTTAATCGGTCTAATCGGAGCGTTCACTTATGGCCCGCAAATGATGATAGGCGGACTCTGTGCGGTTGAAAGCAGTTCCAAAAAAGTTGCGTCGGCCGCAACGGGATTCACAGGAAGCTTTGGTTATTTGGGAGCCATATTTTCGGCTACGGGAACAGGATTTGTTGTTGATAAATTCGGCTGGGGCGGTGCGATCTGGTATTGGTGCCTTTCAGCCATTATTTGCATAGTTATATGTATAGTCTTATTCTTTGATGAAAGAAAAAGCTGTAGAAAAACAATGTGCGAAAATATAGAAGAGTAAATGGAGGCTTAAAGGGTGAAGGGTTGAAGGGCTTTTTACGAAGTGATTAAGTGACTGGGTGATTAAGTGATTAAGTGCAACAAAAAAAATTAAAACTTACTTTGAGACCTTAAGAAATTTTAATGAAACTTGAAAGAAATGTAGTAATATATTTTAAGTAAAGGAGACATTAAAATGAAAACGATTTTTACAAAAGAACAAATTAGGCAAATTCTAAAGGAGA
>JBAYNW010000042.1:0-11493 GCA_041678605.1 Candidatus Gastranaerophilaceae bacterium
CACTGTTTTCTAAGCTCGTTCCTCGCAAAGAAAACAAGAGGCAGGGTCGCAAAGTCGCTCGCTGATGCGATGCTGAAACAAGTTCAGCATGACGTGAGTCGTTTTTTGGAATAATTCCGCATCATCACACAAAAAGACCCTTGCCAGTTGGTAAGAGTCTTTTTTATTAATATAAATAATTAGCCGAATAGTCCTTTAAAAATTCCGATTGGGTCGAGCAATTTTTGTACGACGTTGCCAAAATTATTGCCCTGTTCTTGTTCCTGATACCCACGCATATCGTTTCCGTAAGGGTTCATTCCATAGCCTTCACGGTATTCGTTACGGCCGCGATCCCATCCATGATGACGGTGGTTGTGGTGGTGCCGTCCTATTTCGCCGCGGTGTTCACGTGCTCTGTTAAAAATGCTTTCGTTACGTGTGTTGTAATTATTGGTGGTGTAATAATTGTTAACGGTACTTTGTCCGCCGCCCGGTGCGGTGGGGCCGTTAGCATTTTTTCCTTGGCCGGCTGCTACGATGGAAGCTCCTGGTCTTGTGGTTTTGTCTACTGTCATTTCTCTTTCTCCTTTTTATATCTTGTGTAAAATCTCTTTTATCTTTTTATTAATTTAGCCGAATAATCCGCCGGTTAGTATCTTAACTACAGTGTTGCCTCCGGAGCCGACTAATCCGCCGGTTAATATTTTAACTGCGATATTGCCTGAGCTTTTCCTTTTGCCGCCGAAGGTTGTTGTTGTATTTGAGGTGGTGTAATCTCCGTCGTTTTCATTTGAATACATGTCATAATCACTGTCCTGTAATTCATAATCGCAATCGTCATATCCAAATTTGTGGTGGTGATTATGTTTGTTTACTATCTCACCGCGATGGGAGTTGTCAATCATTTCGTGATGATGTACTCGATAATCATTATCCGTGTTAACAGGAGTGTTAGTATTTGTGTTATCAGTGTTGCTATCACGTCTTCCATAATATATTCCTGTACTTCCCACAGGTGTTACTGAAGAATTTCTTGACATTTCTTTGTTCCTTTTTTCTCTTATATACTTATTAAGTATAAAGTATATACAAAATTGCCTAAAAGCATGCCGGGGCATGGATTTGAGGGGGCTAAAGCCCAGTCAAATAAAAGCAATTAGGATTGTTAAGTTTTGTTAAATTTATTATAAAAAGGTATATACTTACCTCAAAAAACTCACTTTGAATTTACTTATTTTTTCAAAAGAAGCCTCAATATTATTGCGTAACTCTTCATCAATTTGGGCTAGTTTAGCCAAATTTTCTATAATTTCAACAGTTTCATCATAGGAATTGCGGTACAAGAGGATATTTACACCGGCATTGATAGCCTGAACAGGCGGGGAGTTTTCTGTTTTGGCTACTCCGCCCATAACCATATCATCAGTGATAATAAGCCCCTTATAATTTAAATTTTCCCTTAAATACCCCACTGCATTTTTACTTAAAGATGACGGAATTTCTTCTTTATCAAACGCAGTGCAGTGCAAATGTGCAACCATAACCATTGGAGCATGGACCTCTTTAAACGGCCTAATGTGCGTTTTTTCCATCTCGGCAAGGCTTAAATCAATCTTTGGCAGCGAAAGATGGCTGTCAACATTCGCATTCCCGTGGCCGGGGAAATGCTTCACGCAAGGGATTATCCCGTTTTGAAGATAAGTTTCGACGACAATTTTGCCTAATTTTATAACCTCATCAGGATTATCTGAAAACGCACGCTCGCCTATTATGGGGTTGTCAGGGTTTGTGTTGACATCCAGAACAGGTGCAAAGTTTAGGTTTATTCCGAAAGTTTTTAAATCGTGCGAAATTTGCTCTGTTTGCTTTTTTAAAAATTCACCTTTACCACCGTCTTTTTGAGCGGCAAATTTCGCAATCAAATATTTTTTGCCGCCGAAAATATTCTCTGTTCTTTCGACCCTTCCGCCTTCCTGATCTATTGATAAAAACGGCGGAATTTTTGCTTCTTGCTTAATATCTTTTATAAGGTTCTTAAATTGTTCCGTTTTTTCTATATTTTGAGTGAAGAATATCACCCCGCCGAGGCCGTTTTGCAGAGCCTTAATGAGGTTCGGATTTTTATTCAGGTCAGGACCTTCCATTCCGAGGACAAACATCTGGTATATTTTATTTTTAAGACTATTCATAGTAAAAATTATACATTTAATAAGGTTGTAAAATCAATAGCTTGCAATCAACTTCATCGGCAAAAAGGCATTTTCTTCAATCCACGTCTGAATGAAGCTTTGCCTTTTATTTTGAATAACCTGCTTTAATATAACTGCATAATTTATATTGACGATATCAATTCTATCAAGCTCCTCAACCGCAAAAGAACTTCCGCCGCAATTTCTGCAAAATTTTGTATCCGCCGAAATTTTCCCGTTTCGAAAAGTGGCTTTTTGCTTAACTCCGCAGCATGCACAGCGGGTTATATACCAATGATTTTCAACATATTCGCCGCAATCGGGGCAGTATCCCGAAACCATATTCGGAATAATTTTTTCATGATTGCAAGACGTTTTTCTAAAATTAAACATAGAAACTCCAGTGAGACTAATGCACAAGTAAGAAAAAACAAATTTTCTACACTTGTGCAGTGGTCTCAGTACTTGTTATTAATTTAATAACAAAGAAAAAGAAGTCAACAATTTATGTTAACTTCTTTTTCCTTTTTACTTTTCACTTTTTAATATCTTTCAAGATACCTGTTAATTTCCCATCCTGAAACATAAGTTCTAAAGGAATCCCATTCTTTTTTCTTGGCACTCATAAATTCAGAGAAGATATGGTCACCCAGAGCCGCTCTTGCGACAAGGGATTTATCCAATTGTTCGATTGATTCGGCCAGACTGCCCGGCAGTGAATCAATTCTCTGTTTTTTGCGTTCTTTTGATGTCAGGTGGTAAATATTGCTTTCGACAGGAGCCGGCGGGTCGATTTTGTTCCTAATCCCGTCCAGACAAGACTCGAGAATTGCCGCAAACGCCAAATATGGGTTACAGCTCGGGTCAGGAGAACGAAGCTCGACTCTTGTTGCATTTCCGCGTTTTGCGGGGACTCTCAGCAAGGCACTTCTGTTAGCCAGTGACCATGCCAGATAAACCGGTGCTTCATAGCCCGGAACTAATCGCTTATAGCTGTTTACGGTCGGGTTTGTAATCGCTGTAATACTTTTTATATGTTTCAAAAGCCCGCCGATTGAGAAAAGGGCATTATCAGAAAGCTGATATTCTTTCTTTTCATCCAAGAAAGCGTTTTTGCCGTCTTTAAAAAGGGATATATTACAGTGCATGCCTGAACCGTTTATACCAAAAATAGGTTTAGGCATAAATGTTGCATGAAGCCCGTGTTGAGCGGCAATAGCTTTTACCGCTATCCTGAATGTAATCACGTTGTCGGCCGTTGTTAAAATGTCGGCATATTTGAAGTCAATCTCGTGCTGCCCGTCTGCTACTTCATGATGGGATGCCTCAATATCAAATCCTATTTTCTTAAGTGCTTCAACAATATCGGCACGAACATTTTCACCCGAATCGTCAGGTCCTACGTCGTAATAACCCGCTTTGTCCTGAGCTTCGGTTGTGATTTTGCCGTCTTTTTTCTTGAATAAGAAAAATTCGGCTTCAGGCCCTAAATTCATTGAAAATCCAAGCTTTTCAGCTTCTTTCATAACCCTTTTTAAGTTACATCTCGGACAGCCTTCGAACGGAGTTCCGTCGGGGTTGTGTATGTCGCAGATAAGTCTGGCACTCTTTGCGTTTTCATTCGTTGACCATGGCAAAATTTGGAAAGAGTCTTTGTCCGGATAAAAATACATATCAGACGTCTCAATGCTTCTAAATCCTTTGATGGAAGACCCGTCAAGCATAATTTCGTTAGCCAGTGCCTTGTCAATGTGTTCTGACGGAATCGCCATGTTCTTAGCCTGTCCGTTGATATCAACGAACTGCAGCTGTATCAGTTTCACATTATTTTCTTTAATAAGTTTTTTGATATCCTCATCTGTGTAAGATTTGCCATCCAGCGGCATGTGTTTAAATTCACTCATAAATTTTCCTCTTTCTGCTTCCTGAATAAATTATAATCAACTATAACATTAGAATACGTTTTGGAAAAAAGGTCAAGTCTTTTTGAATTAAGATTATATAAACTTAATTTTAAGAAAAATCCGAAAAGTTAGTTTTTTGAACTGTTTTTGGACTACAAAATCGTTTTTTGACCAAAAAATAAATCAATTTAATTTAAAAACGCTTCTTTGAGATGATTTTTTCGCATTTTTCTCAGAATTTCAAAAAAATAAAAACTCCTTCAATTGTAACGAAATATTTAAATTAAATCCAAATCTAGCAAATTTTATTTTTAGGATTTTTAGTATATTCGATACACAAAGAGGCACCAAAATGAATGTAATTACTTTTAACCAAAATTCAAATAACTGCGTAAATTTTGGAGGAGACTTTTCAACAAGAATAGCCCTCCGAGGAAAGTCATGTTTTAAGCATTTTGACAATATCCTCCATAAATCTGCTCAAAAAACCAAACTTATGGCCTATTATTACAAAAATTCAAGAGAAATAGCGGCAACTTACGGAATTAAAGATGCACTGGGAATTGACGCTTACAGGCATACGTGGACCAGTGCAGATATATCCTATAGTAAGGGACATTTAGTTTCAAAAATACTTGGCTGTCTAAATGATTACCTTAATTTCTTGTGTAAAATAGAACTGGCCAATATGGACTTATGGAACAATAGAGAGGGCAGGAAAATAGCCCGAGAAGCAAAAATAAAAAGACTCAAGAGGGAAGAATTGCCGGATTTGGTTAAAAACGCATTTGACTCAGGTTCTTTAATAATAGACCCTTACAAGGATAATAGGGAGTATAAAAGCATATTTTTTAATTTATTCAAATTGTTAAATAATAAAATAAATCTTGCAAATTGAAGCTTGGTGGTGATACACTATTACAAAAGCGGAGAGAGAATTAAGGAAGATTATGTACAAAACAGTTTTTCATGAGTTAAAAGAGCATGCACCATTCACTTTTTTAGGTGCATTATCGGGGATTTTAATATTTATCTTTTTAAGAAACATCCCGAGCGGCATGACTTTCAAGCTTTTTTACACATTTCATCCTTTGCATGTTTTATTAAGTGCGTTTGTCACTACATCAATGTACAAATTACATAAGAAAAATCCGAACATGATTAAGGTTTTTCTTGTCGGATTTATAGGCTCGGTTGGAGTTGCAACCCTGAGCGACTCAATTCTTCCCTTTATAGGCGAAACTATACTTCATTTACCGCATCGGGAACTGCATTTGGGATTTATAGAAAAATGGTATATAATTAATCCTATTGCTATTTTGGGGATTTTGTTGGCGAGTGCAAAACCTTCTACCAAGTTCCCTCATTCGGGACATATTCTGGTAAGCACGTGGGCATCACTGTTTCACATTATGATGTCGCTTTCGGGCATGATAATAAGTATTCCTTTGTATTTCGCAATAGTGTTCTTGCTGTTTCTTTCGGTATGGCTGCCATGCTGCTTCAGCGATATTGTTTTTCCGCTGCTGTTTGTCAAAGGCCACGATACAGATTGCCCATGCCACAATTGCGAACATACGCACGATTAAGCCCAAAATTAATAATCAGGCTCGCAGATATCCTTTGTTAATTCCAACAGCCGGTCGCAGCTGGTTAGAATACTGTTCAAATATTCTAGCTGTTTATCCCGCTCAAGGTTAAATTCGGATAAGATGTTGGAAGTTTTTATTATATTATCCACCGGCTCTTTAATCCCCCTCTTGACTTTTTCAATAATATTTACTTTTGAGTGCAAAGCTTCCTGCGTCTGCATGTAAAGTTCCGCATGGTATAATGCTATTCCCGCCTGAGCACATATATTTCTAATTCTGTTAATATCTTCAACTGCCAATTCACAAATTTTCTGTGTAAATTCAATACAAAAATATCCCAGGATTTTTCCTTCGTATAAAACGGGAAAACTGTAGCTTGATTTAACATTGGCTTCTTCATATAAAGCGACAAATTCAGAATTTTTGAAAGTTTTTCCAATATACTCTTTCCAATTCGGAACAAGCAGCTCTCTTTTCTCAGTTAGCGGCTGAATGTGTCCTCCCATAATTGGACCCGACAAATCATAATTCACAAAGCTTTTTTCTTCAGAGCTTGATAAATATTCCGAATGCGAACCTACGGGGCTATATTGATTTGTTATATAATCAAATTCAGAAAAGAAAACTCTGTCAGCTTTAAAATATTTTCCGATATTTTTTACAAAAAGACTTTTTATTGTTTTTTTGTCCAGAGTGCTTCTCAATATTTCTATCATAGTTCGGCTGATTCTTTCCCTTTCTGCCTGAAGCTGAATTTTTTCATACAATTTTGCTTGATGAAGTGCCAGTGCTATCTGATTTGCAATCAGATTTAGGAAATTAATTTCATCTTCGCCTATATCGGACTGCTCCTCAACGTAGTGTAATCCCAGACTGCCAAGAAATTCCCCTGAATAATAAAGTGGGAAAACCAGAGCCGAGCGAACTTTATATTTTTCAATTGCTTTTTTTTCGACTTCGAAGCTGCCCTCGTTAAAATCTATTTTTTCTTCACCCAACTGAACTCTTTCCTTGTTCATAATAAGGCTCTTGCCTTTTTTAAATTCTTCGGTTAAGTGAGGAATATTCTCATTTAAATTAACTCCCTTATAACTGAGAACGTTATCTGAGGATAAATATTCTTCATCAATAATTAAAAATTTATCTCTGGTTTTGTCATATTCCATGATAAAACATCTGTCTGCATTTAGGGCTTTGCCGATTGTGCCTACAATTTTTTGCTTTGTTTCATCAACATCAAGAGAATTTCTTATAGCTTCAGTTATACTCCTTATTAATGTTTCTCTTCTGGCAAGTTTCTGAGTCGCTTTATATAATCTTGCTTGATGAATAGCTATTGATACTTGATTTGCAATAAATTTTATCAACTTTATTTCGTTTTTATCTATAAAATGTTCTTTAATATATTGAATAGAAACCGTTCCGAGCAGCTCTTTATTGTAGAATAATGGTAAAGCAATAGCCGAAGTTACTTTAAATTTTTCAATGGCCTCCCTTTCAATGTCAAATTTGTAATTATTTGCATTCAGAAAAATTTCTTTATTATTAATAATTAAAGATTCACCCCTTTTCAAGGCTTCGATAAAATGAGGCAATTCCTTATTTGCATCGGTTCCTTTAAATTTCATTACATCATCAGATGATAAATACTCATCGCTTATTAAGGAAAACTTATCTTCTTTTTTGTCGTATTCCGCAATAAAACATCTATCCGCATTTAAATTTTTGCCAACAGTATTAACAATTATTTTTTTTACTTTATTTATATCAAGAGTACTCCGGATTGCTCCGGTTACGCTTCGCAATAATGCCTCTTGTCTGTTTATCTTTTTCAATTCGTAATTTTTATTTGCCATTTCTGAAATTCCGTTGGCAACAACAAATAACAATTGTGCGGCGTCTTCAATTTTTTCTTTTGGAATGACATTTATTTTTCTTAAATCTTTTATATATTTTTCACCTTCCTTAATTCCAAGTTTTTTGGCCACTTTTTTAAAATGTTCTTCATCCGGCTTTTCTAAAGAAAATTGGCCGCCCAAAATTGACGCAATATGTTTTCCTTCAACCATAATCGGAACAGCAAAATGGGTTAAACCTGCATGACAGGAATAAATGACGGGCTTACCATTTTTGGCAGCCAACTTTCCGCCCTCAATGTCGCATTCAATGCATTTTTTGGCACCTGATTCATTTGCCCTTATGTGTTTTGCACAAAAATCAGTAAAATTATCGGGTTTTGTTATCGGGCCGTTATCGTCTACCATAAGACTTGCAATGCCAATAGTTCTTGCAAAATTATTCTGCAATTCCTGCAAAAATTTTACATTTACTAAATCAGATAAAATTATTTTTCCTTGTTTGTTGAACATTTATATTACAAACCGCCCTTCGATGTATCATTTTGGACTTCGGCATCTTTGTCGAGTTTGATATCTTTTTTAAATTCATCAAGAAATTCTTTTCGGTATAAAAATCCCAGATGGGAACCGTTGCTAAGGAAGAAAGATTTATTGCCGGATTGTTTTTTTAACCAGATTAATTGTTCCGGATTTACAAAATAATCGTCAATTGATTGATATATCTTATAATTTTTGCTTTTTTGCAAAAAATCGGCCAGAGAATATAAACTTGTATCGTAATAAAATTTTTCAGGCGTTTTATTCCGGCAGTCAAAAAGATATTTTTGGCTGTAGTCATAAAAACTCATCCTGTTAATTTTTTCATCTAAATTACTTTTTCTGGACCTCGACCCATTTTTAATGGCGAAAACCACATCCGATAATTTTTGTTTCATAATAAAGCCGGATATCAATTTGGCTTCGTCATCGGTAAACGGCAAGTTCTGAACCTCGTCTCCGGGCTTTTCATCAGAAATCTTTTTATATGTGTTTACTGTTTTTTCCGCTGTAATTGCTGCTCTCAATTTTATATCCGACGGGTCATTTTTCCAATTTTGAGAATATTTGTCAACCTGTTTTAGTGCAAAAAACAGCTCAATCGGCGGGCTTACGGAAATATATTTTGAAATGTTTAAAGTATTGTCATTTTCCTCCTGTCCGGCAACAAAAAGTGCCGTTAAAGCTCCAAATGAAGTTCCCACAATAATTTTTTTATCAAATTTGCATCCTTTTTTACTTTCGAGGTCATTAAGTATTTTAGAAGTGACTATTCTCAAATGACTCGCATCCTCATAAGGTAAACCGGGCCTGTAACCTTCCGGCATGCTTTTTACAAATTCCCACTGAAAAGCACTACCTTGAATTACAACGGAATAACCTTCTTCATAAAGAATCTTTGTGATAACGGTCGAATGTTCCGAGGTAATTCCCTCACCGATTGACGGGTAAATTATAGCCAATGGCGCCGTTCTGTTGTTTTGTAATATATACCTGTATCGGTAATTCGGGCGGGATTTGTCTACATTGATTTCTGCGGTTTTGATTTTTTTCTCAAAATTTCTGTTCCAAACCGACAAATCCGACCACATTGATTTTTTTGGATTTTGCTCACGAAACATCGCCGTACGCATAGAATCTATCATGGGACTTTGAGGATTGTAGTTTTTAAGTTCAAGGTCAGGTTTTAAGCATGGGCTGATTAAGGTGTTGCTGATTTTGATAATATTTTGTGCAGCAGTTTTTTCTCTAAATACTTCTTCTCTGTCAAGGTTTTCGTTTTTAATATATTTTGTAATTCCGTCAATTTGTCTTGCAATTTCGTACGGATCAGCGTAGGTTTCGTCTATTTTTTTAAAAATGGGCTGAATATATGTCGTATTATTTACGGAAAATACCGCATTAGCTATTCCGCCGGCAAGCGGTATATAAGAAAAAGGTCTTAATGGATAATCCAGCAGTTGCCCGACGAGGTCTCTTATATTTCCCCGTACAATTGGTAAAACCAAGTACGGGCCTTGTTTGATTTTGTAATGGGCAAGGACTTGTTCCATATCTTCCTGTCGGGGTTCAATTTTGAACCGATTTTTCGCAGGGTCGTACAGCCCGCCCAGTCCAAGTGTTGTATTTGTTAAAAACCTGAGAGCTTCCTGCCGTGAGGCTTTAAAATCCTTTTGAAGCACACAGCCCACAAATCTTACAGGGAAATTGATATTATTATAAGCGTTTTTTAGTCTGTCCATACCGTATTTGGGTAAAATAGAAGCCCAAACAATATTAACCGGACGCAGGATGTATCTATTTAACTTTAAATTAAATACAAAAAGTTTCCTGTTGAATTTTTCACACTTATCCTTGCCTGTAAATTCGTAAGCATAATCAGGATACTTGTTATTTAATTCAATGTCTTCTACTGCAAAAGATATGCTGCCTAAATATAAGTTCAAAAAAAATATGGCAGCAAAAATTAACAGGGGCTTATTTTTAAGCATAATTACCTCTCTCCTCTGCATATATTTTTATAATGAAGGGAGGCAAAATGTATTACTCAAGTGGAGATAATAAATGGTTAAATAAAAAAACTGTCAGATGTGGTTCCGACAGCAATATTACCTAAAAAGTTTTTATTTGTTTTGCTTTAGTATTAATCGGGGCAGAATGCCTAAAGTTTTTTGGTTTATTTTTTACAAAAAAGAAACCGGAGAAGCCGGGATTCGAACCCGGGATGCAGATTACTCCACATAACACCTTAGCAGGGTGCCGCCTTCAGCCACTCGGCCACTTCTCCATTAGCCGTAGCCCGAACGTGTCTTAGAAAACCGTTTTCGGATTACACTTTTATCGTAGTGAGGATATAAAATCGCTCGCTGTTAACAATATTCGTAGTAAAGAAAGTTCAATTTGCTCACAATTTGAGCGTATTTCTATCATATCATAAATTCTCAGAAAAAAAACAGTTTTTTTATTTTTATTAGAGCGTATAATTAATATGTAAAAAGGAGTAAAAAAAAATGACATTAAAAATAGCAGACAAAGAGTTTTCATCAAGATTTATGATTGGAACAGGCAAATATTCTGATTTTGAAATAATGGAAAAGGCCCACAGGGCAAGCGGAGCAGAAATTGTCACGGTTGCGATAAGAAGGGTAGATTCGGGTGCAACTGGCCACGTCGGGCTGATGGACCACATTGATTTGAATAAATACTGGATTTTGCCCAATACCGCCGGCTGTGCTACGGCCGAAGAAGCTATCAGAATTGCTCATTTAAGTAAGGCAATGGGAATTAACAACTGGATTAAGCTGGAAGTCATCCCTGACCCGAAATATTTGCTTCCTGACCCGATTGCGACTTTTGAAGCCGCCAAAATTCTTGTGGAAGAAGGTTTTGTCGTTTTGCCTTACATCAATGCCGATCCGATTTTGGCGAAAAGATTGGAAGAAATCGGTTGTGCGACAGTAATGCCTTTGGCTTCGCCGATAGGTTCAGGACAGGGCGTCAGAACGCTCGACAACATAAAGGTTATTATTGAGAACGCAAACATTCCCGTAATCGTTGATGCGGGGCTGGGAACGCCCTCAGACGCCGCTATTGCAATGGAAAATGGTGCTTCTGCGTGTCTTTTGAACACAGCGGTTGCACTTGCTCAGGACCCTGAAAAAATGGCATTGGCGTTTAAGCTGGGTATTGAAGCCGGCCGTGCGGCCTATGAGGCAGGAAGAATTCCCGTTAAGGAATACGCAAGTGCATCTTCACCACTTGTTGGGGTTGTGGGTAAATCATAATCGTCATTGCGAGAAATGAGAAGGAGGCTGTCTAAAAAGTCCCCTCGTCATCCCGAAACATGAATTATCAGTTTTAAAATGGATTGTCCTTAATTCGGGATCTCACGTGTGTGATGCCGAATTAAGGACAATCTAAGAGGAGCCGA
>JBAYNW010000043.1:0-11031 GCA_041678605.1 Candidatus Gastranaerophilaceae bacterium
ATTTTGAAGGGCGGATAAACTGACGGGCAAAAATCTCAAAGAAGGGATTTTCCCTAACGTGAAAATCCCTTCTTTGACAGAGTAGAAATTTAAGTTTCATTAAAATTCGGTAAGCTCCCTGTTGCACTTAATCACTTAGTCACCCAGTCACTTAATCACTTCGTAAAAAGCCTTTCACCCTTTCGACCGTTCAACTAGAAAAGGAGAACAATGACAGAATTTAAATCGAATATAAGAACAATTCAATGGATAAATAATGTTTCCCGTATGGTAGACCAAACCGTTGTGCCGTACGAGTTTAAGTACATTGACATAAAAACAGGACAAGAGATGTTTAATGCAATTCAAACGATGATAGTCAGGGGGGCACCGGCAATAGGCGTTGCAGGGGCACAAGGAGTCGCACTTTACGCACTTGAGGGTTTGAACAAAGGATTAATTTCAAGAGAAGAATTTATTTTTTGGCTGCTTGAAAAATCAAATCATTTAATCAGTTCCCGTCCTACCGCTGTAAATCTTCGCTGGGCAGTGGAAAAGCAGATTGAAATTATAAAAAATTCAAAATCGGACATAAAAGGAATCGTCGGGGAATTAATTTCAAACGGAATAAAACTTGAAAACGAAGACATAGAAATTAACAAAAAAATCGGAGATTTTGGTGCGGAGGTTGTGCCGAAGGGAGCCACTATCCTAACCCACTGCAATGCGGGGGCATTGGCGACAGTCGGTTACGGAACGGCTCTGGGAGTTGTCCGTTCGGCTTATGCTAAGGATAACACAATTCAGGTTTTCGCCGATGAAACACGGCCAAGACAGCAGGGTGCAAGGATTACAACATTTGAACTTGTTATGGACAAAATTCCCGTGACGTTGATAACGGACGGTATGTGTTCATATTTTATGAAAAAAGGCATGATTGATATGGTTGTCGTAGGGGCGGACAGAATTGCCTCAAACGGCGACACGGCAAACAAAATTGGGACTTACACAGTCGCAATTGCCGCAAAATACCACAATATTCGGTTTTATATCGCAGCACCTTTGTCTACAATTGACACGAAAATAAAAACAGGGGCTGAAATCCCTATCGAAGAACGTTCGCACGAAGAAGTCACACACATTAACGGCAAAAGAATTTGTGCAGAGGGGACAAACATAATCAACCCGGGGTTTGATGTGACGCCACATGAGCTTATTACCGGTATAATAACCGAAGTCGGGATTTTAAAGCCTGATTATATTGACTCAATTAAAAAGGTATTTGGAAGGTTTGAAGCTTAGAAGCTTGGAGGATTGGAGGGTCGAACGGTCGAACGGTTCTGTTCTCAATTCCCAATTACCAATTCCCAATTTCCCTTTTTCTAGTCGATAAGTCGATAAGTCGATAAGTTGAATGGTTGAACGGTTTTGTTCTCAATTCCCAATTACCAATTACCAATTCCCAATTTCCTTTCCCGTTTCCCTCTCACGTCTCACATCTCACGTCTCACGCTTTCCTTCTCACGACTCCCCCCTTGACAGGCAAACCCACAAATCATGCTTATTTCAGTGCCTTAAAATACTTCAAAAACCCCATTGTAACAAATTATGAACTTAAATTTTAAATAATACAGATTTTCCTTGACTATAATTATTGACGTAGTACGATTGTATAACATGCTTACGCTGAAAATAAGTGTGTTTACCCAAATATAAATATGGCAAAAATTTTTATAGTACGTACACCACAAACACAATTAAAACATAGATGAGGTGAATTAATGTCGACAACAAAATATGCAAAAAGAGTAACTCCAATGGGCATCCCGAATACCAGATTGGACGATTTACCGGACCTGATTGAAGTGCAAAAAAAATCTTTTGAATGGTTTTTAAAAGAGGGCTTAAAGGAAGAATTACTCTCGTTTTCGCCTATTAAAGACTATACGGGAAGACTGGAACTGCACTTTTTGCCAAATTACACTTTTGACAACGCAAAATACACGATTGAAGAAGCCAGAATTCACGACACGACTTACGCAAAACAACTTCGTGTAAGAATGAAGCTTGTAAACCGTGACAGCGGTGAAATTCAGGAACACGAAGTTTATATCGGCGATATCCCTACTATGACAGACAAAGGGACTTTCATTGTAAACGGTGCCGAACGTGTAATCGTTTCTCAAATCGTTCGTTCTCCGGGTGTTTACTTCAAGAGAGAAGTTTCTCCGACCGGAAAACGTTTGTATAACGCAACTTTGATTCCAAACCGCGGGGCATGGTTAAAAATTGAAACCGATTCTAACGATTTGGTTTACGTCAAAATTGATAAAAACAGAAAAATCCTTGCTACAACACTATTGAAAGCGTTGGGAATTACTGTTTCCGAAATGGAAACGCTCTTTACCCACAGCGAATTTTTGAAAAGAACGCTTGAGAAAGATACTGCACAAACGACGGATGAAGCTCTGATTGAAGTTTACAAGAAATTAAGACCGGGTGATCCCGCGTCTCCTCAGGGCGGACGTTCAATATTGGAAGCAAGATTTTTTGACGAAAAGAAGTACGATATCGGCAGAGTAGGCCGTTACAAGTTAAACAAAAAGCTTAATTTGAATGTTCAGGCTTCTCAAAGAACATTGTCGGTTCAGGATATTGTTGCATCAATCGAATATTTGATTAACCTGACTTACGATGAAGGTACGGTTGACGATATCGACCATTTGGGCAACAGAAGAATCCGTTCAGTTGGTGAATTGCTCCAAAACCAGTTTAGAGTAGGTTTATCAAGAATTGAGAGAATTATCAAGGAAAGAATGACTCTTCAGGATTCCGATACTCTTACGATAGCACAGCTTTTGAACACAAAACCGCTGGTCGCTTCTTTGAAAGAATTTTTCGGCTCATCTCAGTTGTCACAGTTTATGGACCAAACAAATCCGTTGGCTGAATTGACTCACAAAAGAAGAATTTCAGCTTTAGGACCCGGTGGTTTGATGAGAGAAAGAGCGGGCTTTGCAGTTCGTGATATTCACCCTTCACATTACGGAAGAATTTGTCCGGTAGAAACGCCGGAAGGTCCAAACGCGGGTTTGATAGGTTCTCTTGCAACGCACGCAAAAGTTAACGACTACGGATTTATTGAATCTCCGTTCTTTGTTGTAAAAGACGGGTTTGTAACAGAAGAAGTTAACTATTTGTCAGCGGATGAAGAGGAAAATTACCGTATTGCTCCTTCTGACATTCAGTTGAATAAAGATAAAAGTATAAAACACGAATTTGTTCCTGTTCGTTATCGTTCCGAATTCACGATGGGCGAATCAAAAAAAGTTGACTATATGGGGGTTTCGCCTATTCAGATTATCTCTGTTGCGACGTCCTTGATACCTTTCATTGAACACGATGACGCAAACCGTGCGTTGATGGGTTCAAACATGCAACGGCAAGCGGTGCCTCTGTTTATAACTCAAAGACCGGTTGTAGGAACGGGGCTTGAAGCCAGAGCGGCTAAAGACTCGGGTATGGTTGCCGTTTCGACTGTTGACGGAACCGTTGAAAGAGTCGTGGGCGAAGAAATTACCATTAAGGATAAAGCCGGCAAGCTTCATGTTCATCAGTTGATGAAATACTTAAGAAGTAACCAGGATACCTGTATTAATCAAAGACCTATCGTAAGAGAAGGCGATAAAGTTAGTGCGGGAGACGTAATTGCAGACGGAGCTTCCACAAATTGCGGAGAGCTTTCACTTGGTAAAAATGTTCTTCTGGCATATATGCCTTGGGAAGGCTACAACTTTGAAGATGCGATTTTGCTTTCTGAAAGATGCGTTCACGATGACGTGTTTACCTCAATCCACATTGAAAAATTGGAAATAGACGCAAGACAAACTAAACTCGGACCTGAGGAAATTACAAGAGAAATTCCTAACGTTTCTGAAGAATCCTTAAGGCATTTGGATGAAAGAGGGATTGTAAGAATCGGGGCAAGAGTTTACGCTGACGACATTCTGGTAGGTAAAGTTACGCCGAAGGGCGAATCGGAACATCCGCCGGAAGAAAAGCTTTTAAGAGCAATCTTTGCCGAAAAAGCAAGAGATGTTAAGGATAATTCATTGCGTGTTCCTCACGGAGAGGGCGGCAGAGTGCTTGACGTCAAGGTATTTGACAGAGAAAAAGGCGATGAGCTTCCACCGGGTGCAAATACAGTAATCCGGGTTTATATAGCACAAAAACGTAAGGTTTCTGTGGGTGATAAACTTTCAGGACGTCACGGAAATAAGGGGATTGTTTCAAGGATTTTGCCAAAGAACGATATGCCTTTCTTGCCTGACGGAACTCCTGTTGATATCGTGTTGAACCCGCTTGGTGTTCCTTCCCGTATGAATGTCGGACAAACTTATGAATGTTTGTTGGGTCTGGCGTCTTATCTGACAGGTAACTACTACGAAGCACCTCCGTTTGACGAAATGTACGGTGACAACCAATCTGAAATCGCCACAAAAGCAGAACTTTTGAAGGGAATTAAAGAATCAGGCTGCGACTGGGTTAGAGAAGACGGAAAAGTAATGCTGCTTGACGGAAGAACGGGTGAAACATTCGACCAGCCGGTTGCGGTAGGCGTTTCTTACATCTTGAAACTTGTCCACCTTGTTGATGATAAAATTCACGCAAGAAGCACCGGTCCTTATTCACTCGTAACTCAACAGCCATTAGGCGGTAAAGCCCAGTTCGGCGGTCAAAGATTCGGTGAAATGGAAGTTTGGGCACTGGAAGCTTATGGTGCGGCTTATACATTGCAAGAAATGCTTACAATCAAATCCGACGACGTTAACGGAAGAAACAGAGCCTACGAGGCTATCGTCAAGGGTGATAATATCCCGAGACCCGGTATTCCTGAGTCGTTCAAGGTACTTGTAAGAGAATTGCAAAGTATCGGTTTGGACATTACCGTTGCGAAAAAAGACGGTGTGGAAGTAGATTTGATGAGTGACATGGACGATTTGAGAAAATCAGCTCCAAAAAGAACTCTTTCAGATATCGATTCAGAGTTGTTGAACATCAACTTCTTTGAAACACCAACTACGTTCGGAGAATTATAGAAAAGGAAAAAGGAAATTGGAAATTGGAAATAGATTTAAATTCGATTCCCAATTTCCAATTAACAATTCCCTTATAAATAAAGGAGATAAAAAATTGTCTACAAGTATCGATTATTTTGATTATATAAGGGTCAGTATAGCCTCACCGGAAAGAATTATGAAATGGTCTTACGGGGAAGTAACAAAACCTGAAACGATTAACTACCGTACGCTCAAACCTGAACGTGACGGTCTTTTCTGCGAAAGAATTTTTGGGCCTTCAAAGGACTGGGAATGTTATTGCGGAAAGTATAAAAGAGTAAGACACAAGGGTATCATTTGCGAACGATGCGGAGTTGAAGTAACTGACTCAAAAGTCCGTAGACATCGTATGGGCCACATTAAACTTGCGGCACCTGTCAGCCACATTTGGTTTTTGAAAGGTATTCCGAGTTATTTGGGGCTGCTTTTGGACATGTCTTTGAAAGATTTGGAACAGGTTATTTATTTCAACAATTATGTCGTAATTGAACCGGGCGAAAGCCAATTCAAAAAGCTCCAACTGCTGGGCGAAGAAGAATACGAAGATTATTTGATGGAAAATGAAGAATCCGAATTGAAAGTAGGAATCGGAGCCGAAGCAATCAAGGAATTATTGGGCGAACTAAACATTAAAGAAACCGCCGAAGAAATTAGGACAGAACTTGAAGCACCGGTAAGTTCGGTTCAAAGAAAAGGTAAGTTGATAAAGAAATTAAGACTGCTTGATTCTTTGATTTCAAGTGAAACAGAACCAACATGGATGGTAATGGACGTTTTACCTGTAACTCCGCCTGATTTGAGGCCGATGGTACAATTGGACGGCGGAAGATTTGCAACATCCGATTTGAATGACTTATACAGACGTGTAATTAACAGAAACAACCGCTTAGCGAGATTGCTTGAAATGGGTGCTCCTGAAATTATCGTTAGAAATGAAAAAAGGATGCTTCAAGAAGCGGTTGACGCTCTTATTGATAACGGCAGACGCGGAAGAACAGTGGTTGGGCCTAACAACAGACCTTTGAAGTCACTTTCGAATATTATTGAAGGTAAACAGGGCCGTTTCAGACAGAATTTGTTGGGAAAACGTGTTGACTATTCAGGCCGTTCGGTTATTGTTGTAGGACCTCAATTGAGTTTAAACCAATGCGGTTTGCCTAAGGAAATGGCAATTGAATTGTTTAAACCTTTTGTAGTAAATAAATTGATTGAACGCGGATATGTTCAAAACATTAAATCCGCAAAAAAGAAAATAGAACGTTCCGAATCAATTGTTTGGGATATATTGGAAGAAGTTATCGACGGACATCCGGTTATGCTAAACCGTGCTCCGACTTTGCACAGATTGGGTATTCAAGCATTTGAACCCGTTTTGGTCGAAGGCAGAGCAATTCAGCTTCACCCGCTCGTTTGTACGGCATTCAACGCCGACTTCGACGGTGACCAAATGGCTGTACACGTTCCGTTGTCAATAGAAGCACAGACAGAAGCAAGGATGTTAATGTTAGCAACCAATAACATACTCGCTCCTGCAACAGGAAAGCCGGTTATCACTCCTTCTCAGGATATGGTTTTGGGTATGTATTACCTGACTATATTGAAAGATGAAGATGCTCCTATTAGAGGTTATTTCTTTAACTTTAAGGACGCCATCTCAGCACTTGAAGTCGGAGTTATAAAGCTTCACGATAAGATTGTTGTGAGAGATGAACACGGTGAGAAAATTGAAACAACCGTCGGCAGAATTCTTTTCAACGAAGCCGTAAGAGAAGCGGTTTTAGGGTGAGGCATGGAGGAATAGAGGTATAGCCGAGACAAGCCATACATACATCCATACATCGGAAACATAAAGCAAGCAAAAACAAGCAAGGAGCATATAAAAAATGGAAACTAATTCATATCAGCATACAAAAAAATCTTTGGATTATATCAACAAAATTATGGATAAAAAATCCTTAAATAATCTTTTGTTACAAATATATCTTGAGTTTGGCGGTGCAAAAACAGCCATGTTGGCTAACAGTCTTAAGAATTTGGGGTACAGATATGCTACAAAGGCAGGTACAACAATTTCTATCGCAGATTTGGAAGTCCCGCCTGAGAAAAAAGATTTGTTGAAACAAGCCGAAGCAGAGATAGAAAAATCTACACACAGATATTTGAAAGGTGAAATAACTGAAGTTGAAAGATATACGAAGGTTATTGACACCTGGTCAGAAACTACATCCAAACTTACCGAATGTGTCGTTGCGAATTTTGATAAATTAAACCCTGTTTATATGATGGCATTCTCCGGTGCGAGAGGTAACGTTTCTCAGGTATCACAATTGGTTGGGATGCGTGGTTTGATGGCAGACGCACAAGGTCAAATCATCGACTTGCCTATTAAATCAAACTTTAAAGAAGGATTATCGGTTACTGAATACATTATTTCATCATACGGTGCAAGAAAAGGGCTTGTAGATACGGCGTTGAAAACAGCTGACTCAGGTTATCTGACAAGACGTTTAGTTGACGTTGCTCAAGATGTAATAATCAGGGATACTGATTGCCACACAGATAAATGTATCAGAATGAAATCCATTTCAGACGGAGAAAAGAATATTGTTCCTCTTTCCGACAGACTTTTGGGAAGAACTATTGCAGAAGACATTATCGGCGAAGACGGAAAAGTTTTGATTAAATCAGGTACAACACTTGACAGAGATGATGTTAAAAAAGTTGCAAAATTAAACTTAAACGAGTTAAATGTCCGTTCAGGTTTGACTTGCGGTTTGGAATACGGAGTTTGCCAAAAGTGTTACGGTTGGGCAATGACAACTCAAAAAATGGTTGATGTCGGTGAAGCAATCGGAATTATTGCGGCACAGTCAATCGGGGAACCGGGAACGCAGTTGACAATGAGAACATTCCACACAGGCGGTGTATTTAAAGGTGCTGCTGCGACTAAACAAATTATTGCCAAAGATGCCGGTGAAGTCGTTTCTAAAATCAAGTCCCGTGAATTAAGAACAAGACACGGTGATGTTGTGCAGGTTGCAACTTATGAAGCTGATATGGAAATTAAAACGGCAAAAGGTTCAACAAAGTATCACATTCCTGCCGGTTCAAGAATATTGTTCGTAAACGGAATGACTGTCAAAAAAGGCGACAAACTTGCCGATTTTGAACCGGGCAGCCAAGGCGACGGCAGCCGTTTAACTGAAAAAGCTACAAAAGATATTACTTCTGATTTGTCAGGTGAAGTTTTGTTTGAAGATTTTATCGCTGATGAAAGAAAAGACAGGCAAGGAAATATTTCAAGAACAGCAAACAAAAACGGTATCGTTTGGGTTTTAGGCGGGGACGTCTACAACTTGCCGGGCGGTTCAAAAGTTCTTGTTAAAGACGAACAGCCGCTTTCAAAAGGTGACAAATTAGCTGAAACCTTAACTATTTCCGAACATGGCGGAGAAGTTAGAGTCGGCAGTGACCTTGTTATGGAAGACGTTCAATTTGAAGGAAAGAAAATTAAAAAAATTATCCAAGGTAAGGAACTTACAATTGTAATTGCTTCCCTGCTGCCTTCCAATGCGAAGTTTGAACAAACAAAGAAAGAACAGCTTTGGACAGTTGAAAAAACGGGTGAAAGATATATAGTAAAAGCACCTGTTGACACAACAGTCGAAAACGGTATGATAATAGCAGAGTTAATCGATGATGAATGTTCTGTTACATCAAGCGGGGAAATCAGGTACGTTGATGTTGAAGTTGACGACAACCAAATTATAACAAAGCCCGGAGATGTTGTCTTTATTCCTGAAGAAATCCATCAGGTGAGCAAAGATTCCAGCCTAAAAATGGTTGAATCCGGAACCTTTGTCACAGCCGGAACTGAAATTGTCAAGGATCTTTACTGTCATATCGACGGTATTGTTGAATTGAAAGAGTGTAATGACATTATTCATGAAATTACAATCAGACCGGGGGAAATTCACTCTTTATCAAGCGTTAACGAACTGAAGGTTGAAGAGGGCGAAATTGTTAAAAAAGGTTCTCTGATTGCACCAGGAATTAAGGCTAAGAAAACTTCCATCGTTACGATTATGGAATCCGATATTGATGATTTGGATATTGATGATTTGGATGAAGAATTGGATGCAAGCTTATCTGTAGATGAAGATAATATTGCAAATCAGCCTATTCAAATTCTTATCAGACCTATTCAAATTCTTGAAGTAAAACAAAAGGATGTTTCTATAAACTTTAATACCACAGACGAGTTGATTGATATTGTGCCTGTAACTCAGCTTCAATACAAAGACGGAGCAAGAGTCAGGAACTTGGATGGTGCAACTTTGACAAGAACAAGTTTAGTTCTTCAAATGCAAGGCTACCTGTCACACTTGAAGGGTATGGTTGAGCTTGACAGCAAAAACAATTTAAAAGTTGTCGTGTTGGAAACATTAATTGTTCGCCGTGAAGTTGAAGGCAGCTCAAGACTGTCCTCGTCATTACAGACCGAACTGTTGGTAAAACACGGTCAGGTGATTAAACCAAAAACACCTGTTGCAAAAACTCAAGTTCTTTCAATTAATGACGGTGTGGCTTCAATTAAAAACGCTAAGGAAGACGCAAGAAGACTTTTGTTGATTTGCGAAAGCTACGAAACAAAATTACCTATCAAGGCAAAAGCTTCTGTTAAAGTCGGAGAATTTGTAAGATTGGATTCAATTATTTCTGAAAGTGGTGAAAAATCAACAGTTTCAGGAAAAGTTATAAAAATTTCTAAAAATGCCATTGTAGTAAGAAATGGACGTCCTTATTTGATTTCACCGGGAACAATGCTACAGATTGATTCCGGGGCTCTCGTACTAAGGGGCGATATGATTGCGACATTGGTGTTCGAAAGACAAAAAACAGGTGACATCGTTCAAGGTTTGCCGAGAGTTGAAGAACTTTTGGAAGGAAGAAAACCGAAAGAATGTGCTATTCTGGCTGAAGAAGACGGTGTTGCGGCTATTGAAATCGAAGAGGACATGCCAAGGCTGTATTTGGTCAACGAAAGCGGCAGAACAGAAATTAAGTACACAATTGATTCAAATATTATTGTTGCGGATAAGCAAAAAATAACGAAGGGTCAACCTTTAACAAGCGGCCCTCTGAATCCGCACGACGTAATAAGATTGAATGGTCCTGAAGCCGTTCAGCAATACCTTGTAGATGAAGTACAAAGGGTATATCGTTCTCAAGGCGTTGAAATCGCAGACAAGCATGTTGAAATAATTGTAAGACAAATGACTAAGAAAGTTAAAATTCTTGATCCCGGCGATACAAAATTGTTACAGGGTGAACTTGTTGAAATTCAGTCATTCGAAAGCGAAAATAAACGTGTCAAGGAAGAAGGACTGCAAGAAGCGGTTTGTGAATATATGTTGTTAGGTATAACAAAAGCAAGTTTGAACACCGAAAGTTTCATCTCTGCCGCGTCATTCCAGGAAACAACAAGAATATTGACAGAAGCTGCAGTTGAAGGTAAAAAAGACTTGCTGAGAGGATTGAAAGAAAACGTTATCATCGGCCGTTTAATCCCTGCAGGTACAGGTTTCCATCACCTTACAAACGCAAGCGAAGAAAAAGATAAAGAAGCAATGCGTAGAGCGGCGGCGAGAAATCAGGCAAGAAAACCGTCTGCAATTTTGGAAGAAATTGAAGGAATGTTCGGAGCTCCTGATTTCACACTTGAGGAATAGTTAATAATAATATAATAACTTAAAGAGGCTGTCTAAAAAGTCCCCTCTTAACAACCAACGTCGTGCCGAAACGTGGATTATCGGCTCCTCTTAGATTGTCCTTAATTCGGCATCACACACGTGAGATCCCGAATTAAGGACAATCCATTTTAAAACTGATAATTCATGTTTCGGGATGACGAGGGGACTTTTTAGACAGC
>JBAYNW010000044.1:0-9743 GCA_041678605.1 Candidatus Gastranaerophilaceae bacterium
AGCCGGCACTCGGCATCCCGAGTTCATCTCTGTGTTGATACATTTTATCCAGTTCACTGTTGGCGTCTTTTCCTGCCGGTAATCTCATGCCTTGATCTTCACATACTTTTACTGCTCCCGCCCACCAGTTGTCATATGTCTTTCCGTCTGTGTATACAAATGTTCCGTATGGGGTTATTGTTGTATCTCCTATTGCTACGCATATGTCATCCATTTGGGTGCAGAATTTTACGTTTACTCCCCCTATATCCTGACCCAATTTGTTTGGTTTCCCAAAGCCGTTTATATCATACAGCATAGCAAGGCAGCCGGTTGTTGATGTTGTATTATCCCATGTCTCTATTCTTTCGCAGTTTGGTTTGTATGACAAAATTATATTTGTCCCGTTTACAATCTGCAGTCCTATTGTATTGTTTGTAAACGTACTCTGACCCAACTTGGCTCCCGTTGTTAATGTGTTTATATTTATTATTTGCTTCCCGTCTTTGATTGTTGGAGCAAAACACTGGTCCAGAGTTGCCGTTGTGCATCTTTTTGTAATCTTCATGTATTTTTGAAACTCATCGGCAAAAGCTTCCGTTGTTGCATATCCAGATAACACATCATTCGTTTTCATCTGGTTGGTAGCTTCTGTTATCTTCTTTATTGCAAGGTCTTTTGACTGTGTAAATGCGTGCTGCATTATATCTGTCATAACTGTGGGAATTACATAGGCCGCAACTACTCCGATTATCCCCAATGTTATCAGCATTTCAGCTATAGTGAATGCTAAACTATTAGGAAGGGAAAAGGTAAAATGGAAACGGGAAGAGAATTTCCCAAATTCCGTGTCGTTGCGAGGGGGTAAATGTTCTGACCCATGCCAAAGAGCGTTCTCGTCATTGCGAGGAGCAATTTTGCGACGAAGCAATCTTGCCAATGTACGCCCACAGGATAGATTGCTTCGGTGGATTCCCTTTGTTAGGGCCGATAACCCACCTCTCGCAATGACGTAAAAGCATGCAGTTTTATTTAAAAGTAATTGTGTGTGTGTGTGTGTGTGTGTGTGTGTGTGTGTGTACGGAGACAAGGGTTTCAGGTTCTTTTGTTCGGTTTGTTGTTTCCTGGCTCATTTACTGCCCCTCCTTAATCGTTACTCAATTATCATTATTTTACCTCTAAATCGTTCCTGTGGCAATTTTGTTAAATTGTGTTAAGAAGAGTGGCGGGAAGACTGCCCTCTTCGATTTTATAAATCTTGACGTCTTTTAAAAATTTTTTGTCAAAAAGGAGTGTGTCAACGCTTGTTATTATTGTTTGGGTGTTTTCGTTTATTGTTTTTAAAAGGTAATTTTGTCTTACATCGTCAAGCTCCGCTAAAACATCATCCAACAATAAAACCGGCGGCTCTCCCGTTTTTTGGGTAATAATATCCAACTCCGCCAGCTTTAGAGCTAAAACGACTGTTCTTTGCTGACCTTGAGATGCAAACCTTGTTCCCTCTTCTCCGTTTATATAAAAAATAATGTCGTCTCGGTGCGGCCCCACAAGAGATTGCCCCCGTTGAATTTCTTCTTTCTTCCTTTCTTCCAGTTTCTGTTTAAATTTTTGTGAGATTTCTTCAATTTTTTGCCCCCCACCTTTATCCTCCACCTCAAGGGGGGAGGAAAGAATACAATCGTATTTTATTGTTAATTTTTCATTTCCGCTTATTGTTGAATGTTTTTCCTGTGCAATTTTTTCTATCTCCTTGATAAATTTTTCTCTCAGATAAATTATGTTGCTTCCTAAAATTGTTAACTGTTCATTATAAACTTCAAAGAGTGTGTCGTTTTGGATGTAATTTTTTAAGAAATTATTTTTTTGAATACGAATTTTGTTATATTTAGAAAGTCTATCGTCATAGGCAGGATAAATTTGGGAAATGGCAGCATCAAGCCAATCCCGTCTGTCTTGCGGAGTTCCCCTCAACAAAAGCAGGTCTTGAGTAGAAAATAAAACTGTTTTTAAAACATTCTTAAATTCTTTTGGCCTTGTTTTAAGTTTGTTTATTTTTATTTCTCTCTTTTTTTCTCTGTCATAAAAAAAATCGAGTTCAACCTGCGTATTTGATTTTTCAATATCGGCATTAACTTCAACACACTCCTCGTCAAAATTAATCAGTTCTAAATTGTTAGCGGTTCTTTTGCTTTTCAGTGTTGAGAGAAAATAAATACTTTCGAGGATGTTTGTTTTCCCTTGAGCATTTTTGCCTATTATAAGTATTTTTTGAGAATTTAAATCCAGCTCAATATCTTTACAGTTGCGATAGTTTTTTAGTTTTAATTTGGTTATTTTCATTATTTGATTATATCATGTTTTTGGCTAAACTCGTATTTTAACGATTTATAGATTGCTTCGGTGGACACTTTTTGTCGGAGTCGATAACCCTCGTCTCGCAATGACGCTCCGGGTGGGGTTCGTGGCGGTAGCCCTGACTCTTTGGCCTTTTGTTCGCGTGTTTTTCTTTTCTTTGTTAATAAAAAGTTATTAACACTTAATGTAGAAAACTTTTGGTTTTTCTACATTAATTTTGTTTTATCCTTTTTATATACAAATTTGGTTTTTATTGTAAACAATTACTTACATTTTTTATACAATGTTTTTATGTTCTATTGCTTGTTTTTAAACCTTTTTCTACAAAAAATGGTCGCTTATTACTATTATTAGGTTTTATATATATATTTATATTATAATTATAAATAAGGAATGTATAAAAAGCTAAGGAGTTCTCATGGAGTTTTTAATTAAAAAAGAAGATTTATTTAACGGTATTAGAATAGTTGAACGAGCAACAGCGATGAAAGGGCTTCAACCGGTTTTGGCCAATATTTTAATTGAAACTGTTGATAAATCTACACTTAGATTTTGTGCAACTGATTTAGATTTGACAGTTATTGCAACAGTTCAGGCACAGGTTAAAGAAGAAGGAAAAATAACACTCCCTGCAAAAAAATTGAGTGATATTGTTTCAAGATTATCTGATAGCCTTGTTACTTTCAAATTAAATAAGGAAACAAATTCTGTCAATTTGACATCAAAAAACACAAAATTTGATATAATAGGAATTTCTGCAAGTGAATTTCCTCCTGTTGCTGAAAATATTGAACTTTTGGAAGAAAATGCTATTGAAATAGATGTAAAACCTTTTACAAAAGCCATAAGACAGGCAGGTTTTGCGGCAGCCGGATATGAAAGCAACAACTTACTTTCTGGAGTTGTGTGTGATTTTTCAGAAAGTATTTTAGAGATGGCTTCAACCGACGGAAACAGGCTTGCCCGTGTCAGAGAAAAGATTGAAAATACAGAAAGAGGTGGCAAAACAGGCCAGTTAATTATACCTTCTAAAACTTTGCAAGAATTTATAAAAATGAGTGCCTTTATAGAAGAGGAAAGAATTAAAATTTTCACGGATAAGACAAAATTAATAATAAAAAGTGAAAACACAATGGTTATTTCAAGGCTTATGGAAGGCCAATACCCGAAATATAACCAATTAATACCGCAAGATAGTCCCAAAATAGCTGTTGTTAATATTTCTCAACTCATTTCTTCGCTTGAGAGAGTTGCGATAATGGTTAATGAAAGAACGAGCATTGTCAAATTTGAATTTAAGGACAACAAACTTGTTTTGACTGCTGATACGCCTGATTCGGGTGCTTCTGAAGATGAAATTGACGTTGATTATTCATATGAAGAAGAATTAAAAATAGCTTTTAATTACAGATATGTGCTGGACAGCTTAAAAAATATGGAAACAACAGAGGTCAAAATCGGTTTGAACACAACGCTTTCGGCGACAGTTTTGAAACCGAACAACGACGAAGATTATGTTTGTCTTATAATGCCCGTTCAAATTAGAGGTTGACAAATTTTTATAAAGAGTTACAATCATAGTAATAAAAAGGAAAAAAAGAAAAAAATGACAGCAATAAACTTTACACGACGTATACGAAGATATAGAAAGGACTTGTTTTAGTATGTAGCCCGAAGTTTTTGCTTGGAAAATAATAATTAAAACAGGACCTTTAGTTTAAAAAGGCCCTGTTTTTTGTTAAATTGTTACGATTTATAAAAATAATTAAAAAAAAGAGCATGAAATTTTTTTAGGGAACTTAAAAAAATAGAAAGGCAATAAGATGATAAACAAAACTCGACGAAATTCAATCATAAAGGCTAATGCCCCAATAGTCAAATTAATGAACTTAATTTGGGGCTTGTGATTTAGATTGAAAAGGCAAAACAAACGTTTTGCCGACAAAAAGGAAAGAAATGATACAATTATTTAATGCAGCAAATATATTTTCAAAACTGGCAAGCAACAGTTCACTTTTGCCCATGGGAATTAAAGACGGTTCACACAGCATCGGTATGACAACGGCATCCTATATTACGGGTAAAGAAGTTGAAGGAAAAGACAGATTTATAGATGAAGCCGGAACAGAGTTAATCTGGATTGGCGGAATCCCTCTATATAAAAAAATCATTGATTTAACAGTTTATAAATTGGCAAAACAAGATTTCAACGTTGATGTAAGGCTTTTTGAGGATAAGAGCAAAACAATTTTAAAAAAAGCTATAGAACATGCGGCAAATACGGATATTAAAAATGCTCTTGAAAAAGCAAGTAAGCATAAAGGGTTATTCCAAGGGCTTGCTCTTGGCAAATTCATAGCTTCAACGGCACTTACACTTGTTTCATACTGGGCGTTAACAAATTTTAGACACAAGCATACTGAAAAAAATATTATAAAACAAATCCAAGAAGAAGAGGCCATAAAAAAAACGGCAGCTCAGTTTGGGCAGAAAGTACAATTAAATACTGCACCGAAACAAAACAATCTAAGCTTTGGTATGAACCTTGATATCAATGCGTTAAAGAATTTTATGTTCAATCCTGTTAATAATATGATGATATTAGATGGCGGAATTACAGCCGAAAGACTTGGTGAATCCAGAAACCCTCAAGACTTTATGGGTTACGTAATTAAAGAAGGTGCCTTCTGGGGCTTTATGTACTTTGCCGGTGATATTATTCAAAATCACTTTATAAAAAAAGCAGCTAAAAAAAATCACCCAATTGACCTTGACATAAAGGTTCTTCAATGCGAAGAATTCAAGGCAAATGTTAAAAATGGTGAATTGGAGAAGGCACTAAAAGAATTTTCTACAGATAAACCCGATGAAGAAATCTATGAAGCATTATTTAAGCCGTGTGAGCCAAATAAAATAGTTGACAAGGGTACTATTAGCGATAATTTAATTGTAAAAATGGCCAAAAAATCAGGAATTATCAAAACAGTTAAAGGAAAAGAAGATATAATTGATACAAGATTCCATATAGATGTTGATAGTGTTAAAAAGATAAAACAAAATATTGCAAACTTTTTAGAAAAAGCACCCGGTGCATCTGAAAATAATGGAGAAGCTCTGGAGAAATTTTTGAAGAAAGCGGTGAGTTTAAAAAAAGGAGCAATCTTAAAAAATATCGGCATAACCTCTTTTTCATTAGGAGTAATAGTTCCGGGGATAATGCTGGCCATGAGATATATAGACAAGGATAATAAAGAATTTCAGGTTAAAAAAGATATCCACGCAAAATTACAAAAAGAAGGCAGTTTTGCGTGAAGGTTAAGCCTTAATGGGAACTAGGGGGGATTTAAAGAAGTTTTTATATTCTTTTGTGTATTCATCCAGTGTAAAAACATAAGCCTCCAGGTTTGGATCAAGGTTTTTTTTGTATCGGCTTATCTGAATTCCCTTACTTTCAAAAAGAGTTTTGCAAAAAACATCAGCAATACCGGAACTGCCCCTATAAAATGGCGTTACTTGAGATAAATACCAATGAATTTTTGCAATCTCTTTAGTCATAGTTCCAATATTTTCTGGAGTTAATGCGTCTTTATTTTCAACAAAAATTTTATATAAAGGCTCAATTTTTTTAAAAACCGCCTTAATGCTCTTATAGGTAGGGGATTCTATTTTTAACAAAAATTTCCCAACAGCTTGTTTTTCTTGAAAACTCAATTTGTCTTTTGCAAAAACAATTACAGATAGGGCTCTTTTGTTTTGTGAAAGAGAGGGTTTAAAAAAAGTTTTGTAATATTTTACAAGATGGTTATTGTCACAAAGTTCTGTTTCCCCAAGCCGGCCTTTTTTTTCAACAAAGGCGATGGCCCTTTTTACGTATGGGGCATATCGGTTTTTGGAGGCAATATAGGTATAAATACAAGACTTCTCTTTTCTTAATTTACCAAAAAATTGAGTCTCCGAATCCCCAGGAAGATTTTTTTTGAAAAAATTATTATATTCAGAAGCAATAAAGTTAATTAGGCTCACAAAAGAAGCTTTTTGTTGTACTTTTATTTTTGCTTTTTCAATTGTATCAATGGTATAATTTGCCCAGGCAATATTTTTGTCATATTTTGGAGCATGGATAAAAAGATGTTCCGGCTTAATTTGGCCGAAAGCAATAAGTCTATTGTTGGGTATTTCACAATAATTATCAAAATTCATATTTATATAAAACACGTAAAAAAATTTTTTGCTAGTTGTATAAAAAATTGTAACTAAAATTTGATAAAAAAATTTTGTTTGGAGACTTTTGTTACAAAACTCTTCGTAATGATGCACAGAAAAGGCCCTGACTGAATTTCAGTCAGGGCCTTTTAAGATTATGTTATCTATCAACGAAATCCTAAAACAAGTTCAGGATAACTCACTTCTAAGGCTCGGCTTTGCCTTGCCAAGAATGGAGTTAGTTGTGTGAAATTGCCAGTGAACCTTCTTCCACAACCGCTTGAGCTGCTGCAAGTCTTGCCTGCGGAACTCTGAACGGTGAGCAAGAAACGTACTGCAAACCGATTTTGTGACAGAATTTCACAGAATCAGGGTCGCCGCCGTGTTCTCCGCATATACCGCGTTTAAGGTTTGGTCTTACAGGGAGTGCTTTTGCCAAAGCTATTTCCATCAATTGGCCGACGCCCACTGTATCCAAAGATTCAAACGGGTTTCTTGGCAGGATTTTTTGCTCTACGTAGTTTTTCAAGAACTTGCCTTCAGCATCATCTCTTGAATACCCGAAAGTCATTTGGGTTAAGTCATTCGTCCCGAAGGAGAAAAATTCTGCGTATTCGGCAATTTCATCAGCTGTAAGTGCCGCACGAGGAATTTCAATCATCGTACCGAACATATAATCAACATTAACGCCTTTTTCCGCCATAACCTCTTTTGCTACTCTTTCAAGCAAAGTCTGTACGGTTTTAAGCTCGTTAACATGTCCCACAAGAGGAATCATTATTTCCGGTTTAACGTTTAATCCTTCTTTTTTCAAATCACAAGCTGCTGTAAAGATTGCTCTGACTTGCATTTCGTTGATTTCAGGGTATGTCAAACCTAATCTGCAGCCGCGAAGCCCCATCATAGGGTTGGATTCAGACATACCTTCAACAACATGAAGAAGTTCTTCTTTTTTCTTATAATCTTTGCCCAATGCTTTTAATGTAGCAACTTCGGCGATTAATTCTTCCTTAGAAGGTAAGAATTCGTGAAGCGGCGGGTCTAACAACCGGATTGTCATAGGAAGTTCACCCAATGCTTTGAACATAGCGTAGAAATCACCGTATTGCATAGGAAGCAATTTGTCTAACGCTTCCTTTCTTGCTTCAGGAGTTCCCGCTATAATCATTTTTTGGACCCAAGGAAGTCTTTCAGGGTCCATGAACATGTGTTCAGTTCTGCATAAGCCCACGCCCTTTGCTCCGTATTCAAGTGCTTTTGCGACGTCTTGAGGAGTGTCGGCGTTTGCTCTGACTGTTAATCTCTTGATTTCATCAACCCATTTGAATAAAGTTTCAAACTTGTCATCCATTTCCGGAATATGGGTCTTAACAGCACCTTCCATAACTTCGCCGGTTCCGCCGTCTAGAGAGATAATGTCATTTTTACGGAAAACCTTTCCGTTAGAAGCCGTCAATGTTTCGTTCTTAAGATCGATTTTTAAATCTTCACAGCCTGCAACACATGGCTTACCCATTCCTTTTGCAACAACAGCCGCGTGAGATGTCATTCCGCCTCTAAGTGTCAAAACACCTTGAGCCGCAATCATTCCGTGGATGTCATCGGGACAGGTTTCTATTCTTACAAGAAGTATTTTTTCTCCGTCTGTTCCGCGTTGGGCGGCTTCTTCGGTATCAAATACGATTTTGCCCACGGCCGCACCCGGAGATGCATTCAACCCTTTTGAAATTTTCACTGCTGATTTCATCGCTTCTTCGTCAAAGCTTGGTAAAAGCAATTGGTATAGCTGATAAGGGTCAACAAGCTGTATTGCTCTTTCTTTTGTGATAATTCCTTCGTTTGCCATTTCAACGGCAATTCTGACAGCCGCTTTAGCGGTTCTTTTGCCGTTTCTTGTTTGAAGGATATATAATTTGCCTTTTTCAATTGTAAACTCCATATCCTGAACGTCTTTGTAGCCTTTTTCAAGTTTTTTGGCGATTTCAACATATTGTTTGTACAATTCAGGCATTTCAGTTTCCAATTTGGCAATAGGTTTTGGAGTTCTGATGCCGGCAACAACGTCTTCACCCTGAGCGTTTGTCAAATATTCGCCGTAGAATTTGTTTTCTCCTGTAGCCGGATTTCTTGTGAAAGAAACGCCGGTCGCACTGTCGTCGCCCATGTTTCCAAACACCATTGTTTGAACATTTACGGCTGTACCGTAGTTGTGGTCGATTTTGTAGTGGTTACGGTATGCAACGGCCCGAGGAATATTCCAAGAGCTGAATACGGCTTCAATAGCCGCTTCCAGTTGAACATAAGGGTCTTGAGGAAATTCTTTTCCCGTTTCTTTTTTAATAATCTCTTTGTAAGCGGGAATTAAAGACTTCAGACCTTCAACAGAAACTTCTGTATCAAGCTTAACCCCTTCTTTTTTCTTAACTTCATCCAAAACGTTTTCGAAGTTTATTCTTTCGATTTCCCATGCAACAGAACCGAACATTGTCAAGAAACGGCGATAGCTGTCATAAGCAAACCGTTCATTTTTGGTTAAATTAATAACACCCTTGATGGTTTCATCATTCAAACCTAAGTTCAAAATGGTTTCCATCATTCCCGGCATAGAAAGTCTTGCACCGGAACGGACAGAAACTAAAAGCGGATTTTGTTCATCTCCGAACTTCTTTCCGGCCTGATATTCAACTTCAGAAAGTGCCTTTTTAACATCATCCATTAACCCTGCCGGCATTTTATTTCCGGCGTTTATGTATTCCATGCAGGTTTCGGTCGTTATTGTCAATCCCGGAGGGACAGGAAGTCCCAAATTTGTCATTTCGGCAAGGTTTGCACCTTTTCCCCCAAGAAGATTACGCATTGAGGCATCTCCTTCTCTAAAAAGCCATACTCTTTTTTCTGTCATTTTTCTCTCCTTTATTTATCTAAAATAATAACTTAACATTTTTGCTCACGCTACGAATAGCGTAGCACAAACAAAATCAAAGGCAACCTACTTTTTCTGTAAAAAAAGTAGGCAAAGCGTGAGCGAGTGAAAGGGTGAATGGCTGAAAGGTTGAAAGGTCGAACGGTTGAATGGTCGAAGGGTTATTCTTCCTCCCCCCTTGAGGGACTCTGCCGAACAAAACGATTAAGTATCGTTTTGTGAGAGGTAACGGCGAATTTTGAAACAAGCCTGCGAAAGTCAGAAAACAGGGTGGGGGGAATTG
>JBAYNW010000045.1:0-8957 GCA_041678605.1 Candidatus Gastranaerophilaceae bacterium
TCTCCTTTAGAATTTGCCTAATTTGTTCTTTTGTAAAAATCGTTTTCATTTTAATGTCTCCTTTACTTAAAATATATTACTACATTTCTTTCAAGTTTCATTAAAATTTCTTAAGGTCTCAAAAAATTAAAACTTTTCTTTTCCCGTTTCTCTTCTCACCTCTCACATCTCACGTCTCACGTTTTCCCCTTCCCTGTTCTCTGTTCTCTAAAAGAGTCGGCGGTGCTTTAGCACCGCCGACTCTTTGGGGGGTTGTTATTATTTATAAGCCTTACGCTTCGTCGTTAACTTGTTTAAGAACCACAGCCATCTTTGCGGCTTCGGAAATATTTGCTCCTGCAAATTCTTCATCAAATGCTTTTAAGCCTTCGGCGACTTTATCTTCAAAGCTTGCCATAAATGACGCTATTCTTTTTGAACTTTCCTCATCCACATATTTTGAAGGGTCAACCGTTTTTGGAGTGACAGAAGCCGCCGACTGTGCCATAAAGTCCAAGACTTTGTCTGCCGATACAGGAGCTTTTTCGCTGCCTGCTGCACCTATTTCCGGTTCTTTCGCTTCTTTTTTGTCTGCTTTTGATTTTGAACTAAAATTTACCGCAGAACCTATTCCTTGCGTGTTTACGTCAATCGGTCTAATATATGTCATCACCGTTTCTCCTGTTTGTTTTTTATCTCACTCACTTTATATCGGTTAATGTTTTAATTATCTTTAGGGAAAAGTCATATATTTGCGGTAATTATTTACATTCTGTAATATTAAAATTATTAAATTTTGATTTTATAGTAATTTGTCGGATAAAAAACAATTTTTTACAAGTTAATGTTTTTTATGTTAAAATTTTTTGGGGAGGAAAATTCATGAAAAAACTTTTATTAACACTTATTGTATTAATGTTTGGTCTGGGCGTGTTCGCCGCAGATCAAGATGATGCTTTGGGGTTTTTTAACAGCTTTGTCAGTACTTCAAACAGCTATAGCCCCGCTTTGCTAAACATGTATTCCGACAATGCAAAAATTATAAGGCAGGTTGTCAAGCCTAACGGACAACTTGTTAACGTTCCTTTTTCAATTAATGATTATCGAAAGCAGCTGAGTTTAAGTTCAAAACTCGCCAGAATGAGGGGATATAAAAATTACTACTCTGATATTAACGTGACAAAAGTTGCAAACGGGTATAGAATAGAATCAATGAGAAAGCCTTCCCTGAGCGATTACAAACTAAAAAGCTCCATGGTGGTTCAAAAACAGGCAAACGGAAAGTGGCTCATCGTCGAAGAATTAATGCAGACAAAAGAACAAATTTTCTTAAAATATGCTAAATGACAAAGTTGTCGACGAAGCAATCCAATAAAATAAAGGAGAATTATGCTGAGTAATTTTAGATTTTTGACATCCGGCGAATCTCACGGCAAGTGCCTAAACGGGATAATAGACGGGATTCCTGCCGGATTTGAAATAGATTTGGGTTTTATCAACCTTGAGCTTAAACGCCGGCAAGAAGGCTATGGCCGTGGGGATAGAATGAAAATCGAAGCGGATGAAGTCGAGATTAAGTCCGGTGTCAGATTTGGCAAAACAACAGGTGCTCCTGTCTGTCTGGAAATCAAAAATAAAGATTTTGAAAGTTGGAAAACAGTTATAAGTGTCGAAAAGCTTTCAACTCAAGAAAATGAAAAGTCTTTTACAACGCCCCGTCCGGGACACGCTGATTTTGCGGGTGCAATAAAATATGATTTAAAAGATTTGAGGGATGTCCTTGAACGCTCAAGTGCCAGAAAAACAGCCATGGATGTCGCGATAGGTGCAATTGCCAAACAAATTTTGAAAGAGTTCGGCATAACCGGCTCGTCTCAAATAATTCATATTGCGGGAGAAAATGAAGAGGACAAAATCAGGAAAAAAATTAAACTTGCTAAGGAACAGGGCGACACCCTCGGCGGGAAATTTGAAATTGTGTTTAAAAATTTACCGGTAGGGCTGGGTTCACATGTCCAATGGGACAGAAAGCTTGACGGGCTTGTATCTCAGGCGGTTATGAGTATTCCGGCAGTTAAGGCCGTAGAAATAGGGCTGGGTGTTAGGTCGGGCGAGGTCTTGGGAAGCAATATGCATGATGAAATATTTTTTAAAGGCGGAAAATATTTTAGAAACACAAACAATTCCGGCGGGATTGAGGGCGGCATGACAAACGGTGAAAATTTGGTCGTAAAGGCCACAATGAAACCTATTCCCACATTAAAAAAACCGCTTTTGACAATAGATTTCAAAGATAATTCTGAGGCCGAGGCCCAATTTGAACGCTCCGACGTTTGTGCGGTTTTTTCCTGTGCCATTGTAGCGGAAGCAATGGTTGCGTGCGTTTTGGCGGATGCCTTTTTGGACAAATTCGGCAAAGATAATTTTTCTCAAATAAAGAATAGTTACTCAAATTCAAAATGAGGCAAAATGGAAGAGGAAATTTTTAACAGAAATATTGTGTTAACAGGCATGTCGGGAGCCGGAAAAACTTATATCGGCAAAAAATTGGCCAAACTTTTGGCTCATTTTGTGTACTTTGACATTGATGAAAAAATCGAAGAAAAAACATGCTTGACGATTTCAGAAATTTTTGAAAAATATTCCGAAGGTTATTTCAGAGGACTTGAAAATGAAATGATAAAAGAAATTTCTCAAGGCAAAAACCAAATAATTTCAATCGGCGGAGGTGCTTTTGAAAATCCCGAAAACATAAAAAATTTGAAACAAAACGGAATTGTTTTTTATTTGAAAGCACCGGCTAAAGAACTTTTTAACAGAGTCGAAAACGAAACCCACCGTCCGCTCTTGAATGAAAACTTTTCACTCAAAACTATTGAGAACATGTTGAAGAAAAGAGAAAAAAATTATCTGAAGGCGGATTTTGTAATTGACACAAACCAAAAACAGGCTTATACTATTCTGGATGATATTTTGAAAGGGTATGAAGATTATGTTAAAAGAAAAATTTTGTGTTGAAATTTCCCCTGACAAAAAATATCCGATTTTTATCGGGGTTGACCTGATTGAAAATCTCGAAAAGAAGATTTTTGAACATACCGATGCAAATAAAATTCTCATTGTTATCAGCGAAAAAGTGGAAAAATTATACGGCAAAAAATTAAACTTCAAAAACAGTGTGAAGTTTGTCCTCAAGGATGGAGAAATCCAAAAGAACTTCAGAAATTATCAGAAAATTTTGGATTTTGCACTAAAAAACCGGTTTGAGAGAAAAGATGCGATTATTGCAATCGGCGGCGGAGTAGTGGGAGATATCGCAGGCTTTGCAGCTTCAACGTATTTGAGAGGAATTGATTTTATTCAAATTCCGACGACTTTGCTTGCCTGCGTAGATTCATCTGTCGGCGGGAAAGTCGGGATTAACACGAATTTTGGCAAAAATACAGTCGGGGCGTTTTATCAGCCAAAGGCTGTTTTTTGCAACCTTAATTTTCTGAAAACACTTGATGAACGGCAGTTTAAGACCGGCTTGGCGGAAGTTTTAAAATATGCATTTATACAGCAAAATTGTCCCTGTGAAGTCAAGATTGGTTTATTTGATTTCCTGATGAAAAACTCTGATAAAATATTGACGCGTGACGATAAAACTCTGGCAAAACTGGTGGAAGTTTCGCTTAAATTAAAAACTTCAGTGGTGGCAAAAGATGAGAAAGAAGAAGGTTTAAGGAAAATTCTTAACTTCGGACACACGTATGGCCATGCGGCGGAAAAAATTACTAACTATAAAAAATATACCCACGGTGAAGCTGTTGCTATGGGCATGGATTTTGCAGTTTCACTGGCATTTAAAAAAGGATTAATTGATGAAGATTACAAAAATCAGTCACTTGAGCTTATTAAAAAATACGGTTTGGTTAAGAAAACGCACAAATTTAATCAAAAAAAACTGATTGATTTGATGAAATCGGATAAAAAAGTTGAAAAAGGTGAAATAAATTTCATTTTGCCGACGGGAAAAACTGCGGTTAAATCTTTTAGCGTTAAGCCAGACGATTTGATGATTTGAGAGAAGATTGAACAGCTTTCAGTTGAAAGGGTTAAGGGTTCTGTTCCCTCGTTCATATTTTCACTCCGCATGCCGGAGCCGTGTATAAATCTGGCAATCATTTTTGTTTTTTAGAGAAATCTCAATTATTTTGTAATTATGCGGCGGTTCAACAAGTGCGGGAGTACTTACGTGGTAAATTCCATCCCGCTTGACTTCTCCGTTAGCATGGTAGTGGCCCGAAAAAATCGCAATTACATTGGAATGTTTTTTGAGTATAGCTTCATAGTCTTTCACGTTATAAGTTGTGTGGGTGCGGTTATAATAAGGTGCGACGATAGGAAAATGCTGGAAAATTACGACTTTCTCCCGCTTGTATTTAGTCAATTGTTTATCAAGCCATTTCAAAGTATCCTTTTTGTAGTACCCTGCGGGGCCGGGGATGACCTCTTTTGCACCATCTACAACCAGAAATACCAGACCGTTTTTCCTGAACACGTAGTTTGCACTTCCCGGTTTGCAGCTTTTGGAATACTTGCGTACAATTGCCATATATTCTTGTTTATCAAGCTTTTGTGACTTAAAAACTTCGTGGTTTCCGATTACAATATAATAAGGAATGTTAAGTTTGTTTGCTAATGTTAAGAATGATTTCAAGTCTGCACAATTCGCTGTATCTATGTTGTCACCGGTAAAGACAACAAAATCAACATTTGGAACGGAGTTTATATCTTTTATTGTCTTTTCTAAAACACTCTGGGAATTTTCAACTTCCTTTTGGGTATATTCCTCTCCAATGGATGAATAGTGGGAATCCGTGACCTGTATGAACTTTATATCCTTTGCAAAAACACTTTGTGTAAAAAAGACAGCGAACAACAAAAAAATAAAATTTAATCTAAATAAAAATTTCATGGTATTGCCAAAATCTCCTTCACGTGCTAAACTACTTATAATAAAATTATAACATGAAAAGGTTAGAGCAATTTCGGAAGGAGCATTTATGAAAAAACTTTTAGCAAAGATTTCAGAAAAACTTACAATGAGGGTCGAAGATACATTCGGTGCGTCAATTAAAGACAAATGGTTAAATTCTATCAACGCTCATCCCGAACTTTTTTGCATACTGCTTTTAGTGTTTGCATGCTTAATATTCCTATTCTTAGGGCTAAACTTTTATCCGCTTATGGATGTTGATGAAACGAGATATGCGGTTATAGCGAGGGACTTGGCAAGGACCTTTGACTGGAACGACCTGGCCTTTAATTATGTTCCGTTTTTAGAAAAACCCCCGCTGTATTTTTGGATAGTAGCAAATTCAATTAAGTTCTTCGGCGGCTTTAGTGCTTTCGCTGTAAGGCTCCCGATTGCAATGCTTTCCACATTTATTGTTTTCTTTACTTATTACTTGGGAAAAAGGGTTATATCAAGAAAATTCGGTATGATTAGTGCTTTAATACTTCTTTCAAGTATTTTCTTCTTGATTTTATCCCACATTGCAATTATTGACATGGTTCTGACCGTACTTATGACAACTGCGATTTATCTTGCATTCTTAACGCATTTTTGTGAAGAGAAAAATAAAAAGTATTACTGGTGGTATTTTTATCTGCTTATGGGCTTGGGTTTCCTCGCAAAAGGTATACTTGCTTTAGCAATACCTTTTTTGGTTATTCTTGTATATAACTTAATTACTAAAACCGCAAAAGAAATCTTCAAACCCACTTATATAATTCCGGGAATTCTTATATTTCTGATGGCAGTTCTGCCATGGCATTTGTCTATGTACAGAGAATTCGGCAACCAATTTATCAGGGAATATTTTCTGGTTCATCACTTCGCAAGATTTATGAATTCGGTTAATATAGGCAGAGAAAGACCATTTTGGTACTTTATCCCTGTATTTTTGCTCGGATTTATGCCTTGGACTTTTGCTTTTATATCCTTTTTGTGCGACGGGTTCAAAAAACTTACTGCGAAATTTAAGGCTACAGAAGGAAAATTAACGGCAAAAATTGGTGCATTGTTTGAAGCGACGACAAATGAACAAAAATTATTGCTGTTTGCTTCAGTCAATTTCATAGTAATATTTTTGGTATTTAGCTCATCCAGCACAAAGTTACCAACATACATTCTGCCTCTTTTTCCTGCAGCCTCAATGTTAACAGGCTACTACTGGTGGGTTAGTGATGAAAAAGGTGAACATGAAAAATCAATTTACAACTCAACAATAATTTTCTCCATTATATTTATGCTTGCAGCAGCAACAGCAACTGTGGCATTTTATTTCTTGCCGGATGACATACAGTACAAAATAAGTGCATTTAACCAACCGACAATTACAGCGATGTACCTTTTGGCCATGTATTTAGTCTTACGGTTAAATACAAAACGTGCATTATCAATATTCTCAGGTTATATCTTAATAATGGTATTTGTCATAACGTTAGCTGTATCTCAAATATTCAACTTCGTTTACGCCACAGGAGAAAACGAAATTGTCAGATTCTCCTCTTACGGCTCAGGTCAAGAGAATTCTTCGCAGCTTGTTACTTTTGACTTTGCGGTCAAACCGAGTGCAATGATTAAATACACTGACAAAGTAGATTTCTTAACAGATGCCGATTTTGTAAGGCTGGACCAACTTTTAAAATACAAAGCAGGGCCGACTTTTGTAATAGTCAAAAACAAAAACTTTGAGAATGACCCAAATTACCTTAAAAAAATCAAGAAACGGCTGGAATTGCTTCAAACAGGCGAAAAGTATTCGCTGTACGTTAAAGACGTACACAATGAGTATAACAACGAGCCTGAATGTTGTTTCGGGGCTTTCGGACCGGATTCGCTTTCCGAAAGCTGCAGTCATAAAAAAAGCCGTAAACATCATCGCAGGTCCAATCCTGATTTTGAGCCGGAGCCTATGCCATGCCCGTAAAAACCTTAATATGATAGGCATGCCTTTTTACAATTTAATAAAGCGAAATTTTTATTGTCAATAAGAATTTCGCTTTATTTTTACCTAAGTTCATTAAGTTTTCTTCATTAAGATTTTAGAACTTGAATTTTGTCAAACGGGACAAAGGGCATGGTCAATTGTAAAAATTATTTGATTTTTTGTTACTTGTCAAGTAATTTACATAACGATAAAATTAGTATATTGAAAAAGAAAAGTACAACTATTAAAAATTAAGAAAAAGGGGTGATGGCAACAAAACTTTGCTGGAGAGTTAATCTTGGAAGTAAATTTTAGAAAAGGCGGAGACCGGATTTGGGCATGGAGTTAAATTTTTAGGGATATGTGTATAACAAGATTTTAAAAATGCAAAGTGATGAGAGATTGAGGAAGAGGTAAAAAAATAGCCTGCGGGCTGGTACTTTATAGCTTGGAAGATTTTGGAGATAGATTATTAGGCGTGCAAAAGTTTTTATTTTTGCACGCTTTGAATTATAATTATTTTATGAAAGAATTAGAAACAAAAAAAATTATATCGCTTATGTCAGGTACTTCCTGCGACTCGATTGACGCCGGATTATGTGAAGTCATGCCTGATTTGAGCTGTAAATTAATTGAGGGGATAAATTTTAAGTACCCCGAAGCCGTTCGTTTAAAACTTTTTGAGATATTTGCCCAAAAGGCAACTTTAAAAGACATCTGCCAGATGAATTTTGTTGTAGGCAAATGTTTTGCAGATGCGGCAAATGAATTAATAAATAAGCATGGAAAACCTGATTTTATTTCTTCGCACGGACAGACTGTTTTTCACTATCCTTTTGATGATACTTTGGATGGTATTAGCCTGAAAAGTACTTTACAAATCGGCGAATCTTCTGTTATTGCACAGGAAACAGGATGTCTGACAATTTCTAACTTTAGGGAAGCTGACATCGCACAAGGCGGGAACGGTGCACCTTTAGTTTGTTTTGCGGATGAAAAATTTTTCCGCCCTCTGGGGAAAAATATTGCCGTTCAGAATATCGGCGGAATATCTAATGTAACGGTTGTTTCAAAAGATTGTGCAACATTCGGATTTGATACGGGTGTCGGAAATATCATGATAGATTATTGCTGTCAGAAGTTTTTTGGCATGCCTTACGATAAAGACGGGGAAATCGCCTCCAAAGGCAAAATCTCAGAAAACTGGCTTAACTGCCTGCTTCAGGATGAGTATTACTTTATGCATCCGCCAAAAACTACCGGAAGGGAGTATTTTTCACCCGCTTATATCGAAAACGCCTTGAAACTCGCCCCCAAAGAGCCGGAAGACATTATTGCCACCCTGACGGCACTCACTGCCAAATCTATCGCTGATGCCTATAATAGATATATTTACCCCAATATCGGGATAAAAGAGGTTGTGGTAGGCGGAGGAGGGGCTTACAATCCTACATTGATGAAATTTTTAAGAATATATTTGCCCAAGCATATTGAGCTGAAAACCCATGAGGATTATGGTATTTCAAGCAATTTCAAGGAAGTTATGGCGTTTGCTCTGCTGGGATATTGCACGTTTTACGGAATACCAAACAATCTTCCCTCTTGCACCGGAGCAAAAAAGCGGGTAGTTTTGGGTAAGATGGCAAGCGGCGAGCGGTAAAAAGGGAAAAACGTGAGACGTGAGACGTGAGAAGAAAAATTGGAGAAGGGAAACGGAATTTCTTGTCGTTGCGAGGAGAAACAAAGTTTCGACGCGGCAATCCAAAAAATTGCCTCACATTATTCTAAGCTGCTAATTAGTATCAGATCCCGCATCAGAATTTCCAACAAAAGTCAACCGCCATGCCCTAACCGGTGCGGGATGACAATAAGAGGGAAAAGGGAAAACGTGAGACGTGAGAGGTGAGACGTGAGAAGAGAAACGGGAAAAGAAAAGTTTTAATTTTTTTGTTGCACTTAATCACTTAATCACCCAGTCACTTAATCACTTCGTAAAAA
>JBAYNW010000046.1:0-8789 GCA_041678605.1 Candidatus Gastranaerophilaceae bacterium
ATAAAGTGAAAAGGGAAAACGTGAGACGTGAGAGGTGAGACGTGAGAAGAGAAACGGGAAAAGAAAAGTTTTAATTTTTTTGTTGCACTTAATCACTTAATCACCCAGTCACTTAATCACTTCATAAAAAGCCTTTCAACCGTTCAACCAAACTGCCAACCTTCTGAAAGGGCTCCTCACAGAGTGTCCACGTATTGAATAATTTCTTCGGATTCGTACATTTTTGCGTTATGTTCGGTGTCAACGAGAAACGGAACCTGCTCCTCGCCGCCCAAATGTAACAGTTCATCCAAATTAACGGGGTCTGAAATGTCCAGAGAACGGAATTGGAGCTGTTTTTCCTCCAAATGTTTCAGAACTTTCTCACAGTATGGACAGCCATCCATTTTATATAATAAAAGCATGCACTACCTCCTTTTTTAAACATTATATCCGAAAAAATAAAATTAACATTAGATACAAGGGGGAATTATCACAAGTTTTTTAAAACAGCATTAAGTCCGATTCCAGGTTCAAATTTATGGCCGAGTTTAAGTAAAACAGCCTCAAGCGAACCAACAGCCGTGATTAAATCACGCTCTGACACAAAACCGAGGGTTCCTATTCTAAAAATCTTATCCTTAAGGGTGTTTTGGCCGTTTGCAACGACAATATCAAAATCCTTTTTAAGCCCGTTTCTGATGTCGGGAACAGAAATCCCTCTCGGCGGCAGGATAGAAGTTATCGCATAGCTGGCATTTTCGTCATCTTTCACAAACAATTCAAGTCCGAGAGCCTTTATAGCTTTCCTCAATCCGAGTGCTATTTTTTTATGACGGGCAAAAATATTATCCAAACCCTCTTTTTTCATTATTTTTAAAGATTCATGAAGTGCAAAAATCAGGTTCACTGCAGGAGTGTAAGGCGTTGTGTCTTCCAAAACAGCCTTTTTGTGTGCCGACCAATCAAAGTAGAAGCTCGGATACAGGCATTTTTCGTGAATTTCCCATGCTCTTTTGCTTGCAGCGAGAAAAGAAAGCCCCGGCGGAATCATAAACCCCTTTTGGGAACCGGAAATAAGAACATCAATTCCCCATTCGTCCATTTTAACTTCCATTGCTCCAACGCTTGTAACTCCGTCAACGACAGATATTGCACCGTGGTCATGGATAATTTTGCAAAGGGTTTTTATATCGTTTTTTGCACCTGTTGATGTTTCCGAATGGGTCAGGGTAACGATTTTAATCTCCTTTTTGGCATCTTTTGCCAATTTTGATTTCAAATCCTCAGGCTTTATTACATCGCCCAATTCTGCTTCCAGTTTTTCAACCACAGCCCCGCGGGATTGAGCAATTTTTGCCCATCTTGCACCAAAATTTCCCATAACAAGGGACAAAACCTTATCCCCTTGATTAACAAGGTTTGACAAAGCCGCTTCCATTGCTCCAGTACCGCTTGCAGTATATATAAAAACTTCATTTTTTGTCTGAAAAAGCCACTTCAGGCCGGCATAAACTTCCTTTAAAATCTCGGAGAACTCCGAACTTCTGTGTCCTATAGGGTGTTTTGCCATTGCCAGAAGGACGCTCTCGGGAACAGGCGTCGGGCCGGGAATCATTAAAAACATTTTGTCCTGCATGATTATTCTCCTTTATTTTTTTATAATAACATTTTCTCACAAAAACCTCATTTACCCCCAAAAACTTTTGTAATAAAATGGTTTTGTTATGATTTACGGAATTTTATCAACAATAGCTTTTATAATTATTTTACCGTTTTGGCTTGTTTTAGGACTGTTTAAACCCAAATTGCTTGACGGGTTTAAAGAAAAATGCGGATTTTATAACCCCATTGAGGCCTGTGGGCTTGGGCATTGCGACGAATCAAAAAAAATTGTTTTCTACGGCGTTTCGGTAGGGGAAGTCATTGCCATGGAAAATCTGATTAAAAAAACCAGAGAAACATTCCCTGAAATTAATATAATTCTTTTGACAGGAACAAAAACGGGGCAGGAAATTGCCCACAAAAAACTCGGGCAGACATGTGATTTTATTTCCTATTTCCCCTTTGATTTCCCGTTTTGTATAGAAGGCATGGTTAAAACACTCAAGCCGGATGCGGTTTTTGTTGCGGAAACCGAGCTTTGGCCCAACTTTGCAAATATTTTAAACGAAAAGCAAATTCCGCTTTTTATTATAAATGCCCGAATTTCAGACAGGACCTACAAAAGTTATAAGAAATTAAAATTCATTTTTGCTCCTATTTTAAAAAAGTATACGGCCATTTATCCGCAAAGCAGACAGGATATGGAAAAACTGGTTTCAATAGGTGCAAATCCTGATACAACAAAGATTATGGGGAACTTAAAATTTGACATTAAAAAACCGGATGTTTCTTCTTTGGAGGTTGAAAAAAAATCTCAAGACAAAATTTTACTTGCAGGGAGTACACATACAGGCGAAGATGAAATTATTCTGGATGTTTTTAACAAATTAAAGAAAGAAATTCCAAACTTAAAATTGATTATTGCCCCCCGTCATCCTGAAAGAAATAATGAAGTTTTTGAACTGATAAAAAAAACAGGGTTTGATTGTGCAAAACGTTCGGAGCAAATTAATAGTGCGAATGACAGCTCCTCAAGCCTTCCAGCCCTCCAGCCCTCCATTCTTCTTTTAGACACGATGGGCGAATTGGGTAAATTTTATTCAATTTGTGACGTTGCGTTTATCGGCGGAAGTTTTAGAGGCAAATGGGGGGATAATTGTTGGGGCAAAGGAGTTGGCGGGCATAATCCGCTTGAGGCAACAATTTTTAACAAGCCTGTTGTTTCAGGCCCGAGCATCCATAACTTCAAGGATATTTACGCTATTTTGGCTTCTTCGGAAGCCGGTAAGATTGCAAAAACTCCGCAAGAATTAAAAGAGCAGTTAAAAAAACTTTTAACAGATGATGGGTATTACCAAAAAGCTTCAAAAAATTGTGAAGAAGTTTTTGAGCAAAACAAAGGTGCGTTGGATTTTGTGTTGAAAGTTTTACAAAGTATTGTTTAGGGAGTTTGTTTTTGGGAAGATAGAAAAGGTGAGATGTGAGACGTGAGACGTGAGAGGGAAATTCTTCTCACCCCTCACCTCTCACCTTTCACTAAAGACATAGTTTGAGGAATAAAAAATGAGTTTAACAGTATACTTGGGAATAGACGTTGGTTCAGTGACGACGAAGGTTGCACTGGTTGATGAAAAGGGCAAATTTGTCGACAGTTACATGCTCAGAACGGCAGGAAAGCCCGTTATGGCTGTTCAGACCGGCTTGCGGGAATTGTTTAAAAAGGCCTTTTGTGAATATGATGTTCAGGGGGTAGGAACGACAGGAAGCGGAAGAAATCTTGCAGGGGCTCTGGTTGGTGCAGATGTTGTTAAAAACGAAATTACAGCCCATGCCGTGGCCGCAAGTACTTATATCCCCGGCGTTCAAACAATTCTTGAAATAGGCGGACAGGACAGTAAAATTATTATTCTGCGTGACGGGATTGTAACAGATTTTGCAATGAACACAGTCTGTGCTGCGGGTACGGGAAGTTTTCTCGACCAGCAGGCGAACAGACTTAATGTTCCGATAGAACTCTTTGGAGAAACTGCCCTAAAATCCGAAAATCCTGCACGTATCGCAGGCCGCTGCGGAGTTTTTGCGGAAAGTGATTTAATCCACAAACAACAATTGGGCTATGATATAGAAGACCTTTTATACGGGCTTTGTCAAGCGTTGGTAAGGAATTATCTGAGTAATCTGGCACTGGGAAAAGAACTTTTGCCTACGGTTTCTTTTCAGGGCGGGGTTGCAACAAATGTCGGGATGGTGAAAGCTTTTGAAGAAGCTCTCAACACAAAAGTTATTGTACCTGAAAATCACCAGACAATGGGAGCCATAGGAGCGGCTCTTTTAGCGATGGAAAACCACCAGTATACCCAGCAGGAAACCAAATTCAAAGGCTGGCAGGTCGGAGAAATGCATTTTAATTCAATTACCTGTGAATGTAATGACTGCTCCAACAGCTGTGAGATTATTACTATTGTTGAAAGTGACGAAGAACAGCACCACGTGGAAAAAATAAAAGAAATTAAAGGGAACATAGTTGCCCGCTGGGGAAGCACATGCGGCAAATGGGGAGTTAATTAATAAAACATAATCAGCTAAATTTTGTCAAGTGTCAAGCGACACTTGACAAAAACAAAAAAAGGGGTTATAATAATGATAAAGTCATTAGCGAAAGGAAATAATTATGGAAATGTACAACCCATGTCATCCCGGAGAATTACTTAGGGAAGGTTTTATAAATTATTTACATATGAGCATGGCGGAAGCCGCACTCAAGCTGGGTGTATCAAGACAAAATTTGTCTGACATTGTCAACTGCAAAAGGGCGATTACCCCTGTCATGGCTCTCAGAATAGCCAAAGCATTCAATTCTGACCCTGAACTATGGTTAAATATGCAGACAAAATATGACCTTTGGCATGCCAGACAAACGGCAAATCTGGATGATGTTCAAGTCATTTATAAGGGTTAATTAATAAATTGGTGAAGCCCAAAATGATTTTTTTTGGTGTAAAATCATTTTATGAAAAAAATGGGTTTAATAATTTTTGGTTTAGTTATTTGCGTGTTTTTTATTAAAGAGGCATCCTTTTCACTTGTAAAGGAGGATAATATGAAATTAAAAACGGTTTTTGAACATAATTCAAACATTCCGCCAAAATATACATGCGACGGCGAAAATGCTGCTCCGGAGTTAACAATCTCAGAGGTACCTTCGGGTGCAAAAAGTCTTGTTTTAATTGTTGACGATCCCGATGCCCCAATTGGAACGTGGGTCCACTGGCTTTTGTATAATATTCCTGTCGGCACAACAAGGATTGACGCCAAAAATTTACCGCAAGGTGTTAAACAGGGGATTACAGATTTCGGGAGAACCGGCTGGGGCGGTCCTTGTCCGCCATCAGGCACGCACAGGTACTTTTTTAAACTTTATGCAATAGATAAAACTCTTGATTTGACCGGGGGAGCAACAAAAGCCCAACTGGAAAATGAAATAAAAAACCATATAATTGAAAAAGCTGAGATAATTGGACTGTACAAAAGAAACCAACGGTAAAACAGAAGGTTGGAAGGGTCGAGGAAAGTTTGGCAGCTTAGAAGTTTGGTTTAAATTGCAAAACCTTCAAGCTTCAAAGCTCTCGCAGAATTAAAATTTTAAAAACTTATAACAGTCAATATTCAGAGCTGTTGAAAGTTTGTTAAGAGTTTTTATTGTAACATTTTGCTTGCCTGTTTCAATACGGCTTATGTATTTTTCGTGTACGTCAAGTATTTCGGCAAGTTCGGCCTGAGTAATATCTCGCTTCATGCGTTCAACTTTTACGTTAAATCCAAATTTTTTTAAAATTTCTTTTTCGTCCATGCCTTTATGTTATAAGTATTGACATTTAGTTTAAACATATCTATAATACCCTTAAGGGATATTTATAATATGGTCAAAGAAATTGAATGGAGTTTGTGGTGGAAGTAAGGGCTAAAAAGCAAAAAACAAAAGGTGACGTGAAATACGAAAATTTCTCTTCTCCTTTGACTGTTCCCCGCTCACTCCTCCCATCGTTTACTCTTTCGGACGTTTTAATCACCCTAGGAATAATCGCCGTAGTCGCTGCCATAACTATTCCGACATTAATAAATGGGGTGCAGGATATTCAATATAAAAGTGCCTATAAAAAAGCTTTTTCTGCCGCTTCTCAGGCTCTTGCCCTTGCAAATCAGCAGTATTTGCTTGTAGCAACAACAGGGGAAGGTGATCTCAACCATGCAAATAATTTTCTTGCTTTTAAAGATCAATTTAATGTAGCAAAAGAATGCTTGAATAATAATAATTCGCAATGTTGGGATAGTACTGGAGAAAAGTTTTATGCTGGTGGCGGCCAGTGGCTGCCGACAGTTAGTTCTTACGCATTTATAGATTCTTCAGGCATGGCTTGGTCAATGTATTATTCAGGATATTTTTATGCTTTCGTGGATACAAATGGGTTTAAAAAACCAAACCAATGGGGAAAAGACAGGTTTGCCTTGCGGTTTGCAAGTATTGGTGGCACATTTAATTCCGGCCTTCCCGTAAAAGTCGTCCCTTTTCCTGACAATACTTCTGTTTGTGCCTCACCGAACAAATGTGCAACCGAAAACAATTACTACGGCACAAGCTGGCTGTACAACTAGCGGAGGGGAAACGGGGAGCAAACGGAAGCTTTGAAGTTTAGAGGTTTTGCAATGCTGATAAGTTCCGTTCCCAGTTCCCCTTCCCCCACTTACGGCCGATTGTCAAACTTTTGCATTTGGCTTTGTTTGGTGATAACATGCTCATAGGGAAAGTAAATGCAAGAATTTGAATTAAATAACAAAATAAAATCTGTTTACAGGCAAAATAAAAACACTCCTCGAGTTGGTGTGAATTTTAATTTGTCAATAAATGAGGCTGAAAAATACGCGGGAACCTACTGCCTGATGAGCCGTTTACTCTTGCAGGGAACAAAAAACCGCTCTTCGGAACAGCTTGCACAAGAATTGGACGAAAACGCAATAGATTTTTCCTGCGACATGAAACAGGATTATCTCAGGTTTCACTTTGTTTGTTTGAACGAGGATTTTGCACATGCGGTTGAAATTATGTCAGATGTAGTTAAAAACCCTACATTTGAGGAGTTTGACAAAGAAAAAATCAAGATGCAGGGCGAAATTACCGCCGAACTCGATTCTGTAAAAACAAAAGCTCTCGACAACTATTACAAAACTATTTTTGAAGGACATTTTTACGGAAACACTTACACAAAAATGCTTGAAAATCTGAGCAAAATAACAAAAGAGGATGTTGAAAACGCTTATAAAGAAATTATCAAAACAAGCAAAAAAGTTCTGTCTTTCGTGGGCGATATAGATTTTGATACGGTAAAAGACTTGACCGGCAAGTACTTGGGGGATATTGAAAATTCACAGCAAACAGAAAAAAATATTCCGGTACCAATATTAAAACAGCAAAAAACCGTTGAAATAATCAAAAATGACGCTCAACAGGCACAAATTATTCAAGGTTGGATTTTGCCGACTTTTGATAATTCAGATTATCCGGCTTTAATTTTAACAAACGTAATTTTGGGGTCCGCCGGACTTTCCTCAAGGCTTTTCCTTGAATTGAGAGAAAAAAAAGGACTTGCCTACACTGTCAGAAGCTCTTATGAAACATACGAAAAATGTGCCGGCTTCAGTATCTATATCGCAACCGAGCCGAAAAATGTCCAAATATGTTTGGACGGATTCAAAACAGAAATTGAAAAGCTTAAAGAAACTCCTGTTTCAACAACTGAACTTGAAAACGCCAAAAATAACTTTATCGGCAAACAGCAGTTTGTGACGGAAACCAATGCCCAACAGGCAAATCAGCTTGCATATTACGGGATTATGGGGCTGGGGTTTGACAACCAGAAAAAAATTATCGAAAAAATTAAAATGGTTACGCCTGAACAAATTCAATCTTGTGCAAACAAATATTTTGGCGACAAATCGGTCGTGTCAATTTTAAGACCTGAGATTAATTGAAAAGCATTTTTAAGTTCCCGATAATAACCGCTCTCCAGCAGTTCAAAGAATGTTTGAGTTGCAAGCGGTGCCAGTTGGCGGGTTTTTTCAGGGTCAAGATAAAGTCCTTCTATAAATCTTGCAAAAAGTTCTGTCGGTTTTGAGTAATATTTATTTAATTTATTTATCCGTGCAGAAATCCGTCCCTGTTTTTTTTGTGCCGACCTCAGCCGGATATATGCACAAAAAGCTGCGGGCATATCGGGGAAATCACGCTCCAAATTGTCAATTGAAAAAATTTCCACTGTTCTTAAAAACGGCGAAACGAATTTTACCCTATCGTATTTTAAAAGATATTTTGCTTTGGATTTTTTAATATACTTGTCAAAATCTTTGAATTTTTTTGACCGCATGAAGTTCGGATAATCCTGTTTAATTAAATTTTCAAGGGATTTAATATTCTTTTTGACCTGCAATTTATGTTCGTGAAATTTGTGGCAGAGGGAATTTTCGTCGACATAGTGGGTTACTGAAAGAAGCTCTTTTTGCAAAGCTGAAAGGGTAAAAGGGTGAATGGGTGAATGGTTCTCGTCATTGCTAGAAGGGACTTTGTCCCGACGAAGCAATCCAAGAAGAGGGCTTTTTTGGATTGCCGCACTCGCTTCACTCGTTCGCAATGACATGTCTAAGTTAAAAAGAGTTTCTAAACTCCCGCCTGTTTTAACCATCTCCGGTTCAATTTTTTGATGAATAAAATGGGCGAATTCATGCAGCAAAGTCGGGATAATTCTATCTTCTTTTGTGTTTTTTGAGATATCAATCCTGTTTTTTAGAAAAAATCCCTGATGCCCGCGGGCTTTTGTGTTGGTGTAAACCTCAATCCCAACTGATTTAAAATATTTTATTAATTCTTTTTTAATTTTGTATTCTTGTTCCACGTCCATCTAATTATTGTAGCATATAAATTAAGGCAATAAAAAAGAGGCTCAAGCCTCTATTGAGGATGCGGAATTATTCCAAAAAACGGCTCACGTCATGCTGAACTTGTTTCAGCATCGCATCAGTGAGCGACTTTTCGACCCTGCCTCTTGTTTTCTTTGCGAGGAACGAGCTTAGAAAACAGTGTCGGGAAGAGGATGTCCAAAAAGTCCCCCCTTGGCAACTAGCGTCGTGCCGGAACATGATTATCGGCTCTTCAT
>JBAYNW010000047.1:0-8227 GCA_041678605.1 Candidatus Gastranaerophilaceae bacterium
TACTGTACTAAACTCATCTAAAACCCTCCTGTAATATTACTTTTACAGGTATTATTATATCAAAAATCAAGCCATTTGTACATGCTTTTTACGAAATTCCTGACTACTTTTTCCGTAAGCTCACCTTTGAGGAAATTTTGTAGCATTTCTTAATGTTATGCCGTCAAAATTCGACCAAAAAATCGCATTTTTTTAAATTTAACCTCAGTACAACTCGCAAATCTTTTTAAAATCATCCACGCTCAAGACACAAAAGGCTTCGACGTATTTTTTGTCTTTAAACATCCCCCTGTATTGATTTAATCCGATGGCATGATATTCGTAATCCTTTTGTTCGGTCTGTGACTTGTAAGCATTTATCATTGCCTTTTTAGCCTCAATAACTTCTGAAATATCCACAAATGCATTGACAAATCCCAGAGCAGACCAAACTTCATAAAAGCAAATCTGCAAGTCCGGTTTAACCTTGACCCCGCTATCCAAAAGTCTTTTGAGCAAAAGGCCGACAGCTTTATGATCTGGATGCTGGTCTATAATATTGGGTACGAAAATATAATCGTATTTTTCCAAATTAATCGCTTTGAACAAATCAAAACCATCCAGAAGTTTTTTATCTTCCGCCTCCAGAAGAGAATATTCCTTAATCCCCGCAATTCCCATGGCGTTTCTAAATTCCTCTTCGCGAATTTTTACGGCTTGCTCAGGCGGAATATTTTTAATCCCTTTTTTCCCGTCGGTCAACAACATTACCTCGAAAAGGTTCGGAAAAAGGGAAAGAACTCCGCCCATCCCTATACTTTCATCGTCAGGATGAGGGCATAGACATAAACATTTTTGTCCTGACTTAAAAACCAATTCCTTCGGCTTCAAATTTATCGTTGAGGACAGTTTGCTGAATTTATAAACCAGATTTTTAAATAAAAATTTTTTAATCACAAATCTTTTCCTTTATTTTTCACCAACCATGTTGTTTATAATTGTATCAGTAAACTTTTTCCAATCAAGCTTTTTTGACATTTCATTAGCATTTTTTGCGATTTCTATGAATTTGTTGTTATCATTAAAGTAAATATCCGTAATTTCCACCAATTTTTGAGACAGATTTTTCACAGGATTTTTTTCTCTATTAAATACGAATCCATTTTCTCCATCCTTAATAAGTTCTCTTACCCCCGTGGTAGAACTTACAAGACTCGGCTTGAAGTTTGATGCGGCCTCGGTCACGACTAGCCCGAAAGCTTCATTCAGAGAAGGCAAAACGTAGCAATCAATTGATTTATAAAATTCGCCCATATTTTCCTGTTTAGGTAAAAGTTCTATGCGATTTTGAAGTCCCAAAAATCTCACCGCTGATTTAAAGAAAAATACTTTGTGAAACTTCGGGAAAATTATTTTGGCCTTTAATTTGCACAATCTTGGTAATTTTCTCAAGGCGAGCAAAAGCAAATACCCGCCCTTATTAAGCCCTCCGCCTGCCATACTGCCGATTGTAAATTCTTCATTTAAACCGGATGTAACAAATTCAGCATGGTTATCGACTGCAGGATGGGATGCAAAAACCTTTTTTTCATCTAGGTTAAAATTTTCTACATAATCTTTTTTCAGGCTTTCTGAAACGGTAAAAATGGCCTTATTTCGCGGCAGATTTTTTTCCTGAGCGTGAATTTTTTTTGCGTTGTAAATTTTTAAAATTAGCTGAAGAAATTTGTTTTTGCAGTTTTTGCTCTTGTGTCGGGCAGAATTCGAATGTACTAAATTATTCGCAAAAGGAAGCAAAATGTCACTTGATAATATATAATCATAATTTTGTTCTTTTAATTTCTCTTTTAAATCTTTTTCAAATGTTTTTTTGTTGATTACTTTAATTGAATTTACCCCTTGAATTTGGCTTACCTTGCCTTTTTTGCAGAAAATATCTATATCAAAAAGTTTTGATTCAATAAGCCCGAGGATGAGATTTTTAGTGACCTTATGCCCGCCGCCGGAAAATCCGTTTGCGGGGAAACATTCATCAAGAGATATTATAATAAGTGCTAACTTTTTTTTCATATTGTCTCTTTCCCTTATTAGTAATCCATTTTCCATCCATCATTAACAATCATTTCATAATTTTAACCCCATTTTATTATTTTGTCAAAATTATTTGTGATTGTTTACACAAAAACAATTTTTGTTATAAAGTTAAAAGTATGGGGAATCGCGGAATGAAAAAAAATAAATTATACTTTCTAATTTTTGGTGTTGTTTTATTTATTCTAATAATTTTCAAAAGCAATTTTGTTGAATTTGTGTATACAAGTCCAAGCCTGAACACAGAGGTTTTGCCATACATTTCCAAAACCATATCAAAAATTGACGAAGGTATTGATTATGCAGTAAAAAATACAAACCCAAGCGGGTCAAAAATGCAGGTTTTATACAAAAATGCTTATGGTTCAGGATTTTTGAAGCACAATCCAATCCCAAATGACCTTGATTATTCCGTCGGAATTCATCTGGGAAAATATTACTACAACGGGGGAAATGCCAAAGAAATAGCTAAAGATATGGAAGATAAAATGTCCACTTTTGAAGTGGAATTTTACGGTTATATTTATAATCAGGATAAAGATTTGGTTTCGAACTACACTTCAATGAGTGCAATAATTTCACTTGACAGGCAAAAAGAAGCAAAAATAAATTCAATGTCCTATTGTTTGGATAAAATTTTTGGGAATAAAGATTATATATTCTATACGATTAAAGATTTGGGTAATAATAAAAAACTCAAATATCCATTTCCTCTCAAATCAGATGAAATTTTGCTTGAAAATTATGCCCCGCTGCAGCTTTTTACAACAAAATTAAAGTACGGCAAGGATACGACAGAGTTTTTGAGAGAAATAACAATCGTTTTAGACTTTTTTGCTGATATTGAAAACACCCAAACAAAGCAGGTTAAACATATTGAAATAGTTTCAGAATCCTTTGTCGGACAAAAGTTTCAGCTGTCAAGAAGATTTTTTGTTCCGATTGTGTTTGTAGGCGAAAATTCAGCAAAATATCTGAAAAATTTAGATTTTTTAAATGATGACAACGAATACATTGAACATCGCCTGCTCAATTTCAGAAGGCATTTACAGGAATTTTCAAACCTTAATGAAATGCACGAGGCTCCTGTAAAAATGCTCAAAAGGATTTTGCAATGTACTGAATTGATAGGGCCGGTTCTGGGTAAAAATTTAAAGGAAGAAATTTACCAAACGGTTTCAAAAAACCTTGAAAATAAAAACTTACAAGCCTTGAATGATTATTCAACGGCTCTGGGAAATTTAATTCAGATTACGCAATTGCCGCGTTTATATTTTCAGGCCGACGAACGCACAGAAATAATTCAGCTGTTGGCATCTATGCAAAATTCTCTTGAAAAACTGCGAAATAACAAGCAAATTAACCAAAGCGATGTTATCTCTTTATTGAAATTTCAGAAAAATATTGAACGAGAATATTCAAAAATCAAGACAAGAAAAGATTTAGACAATTTCAGCCAAAATCTGCTCAAACAAATGGAAATTTACAACAAAAATATCACAAATATATTTGACAAACTCATCCAAAACAGGGCTGAGCTGATTTCTTACATAAATTTATTTGATGACATTTATACAAATGCGGGATTTCATAAAATTAATCTTTATTGGCTGAACGACAATACTTTAGGAATCTCAAGAGATAATTTTACCAACAAAATAAACCCCTCTCAAATAAAAAAAATGGCACTTGAAAACGATTTGCCGGATGTAAATTATAAATTGATAAACCCGAAACAAGCTCCGCAAATTACTGTGCGATATTCCGTCTGGGTCAAGTATAACCCCACAAAACAAGAGGAAGGAAATTGGCAAAAATTGCGGCGGCAACTTTTAGAGGATAAAAAGAATTTTAAAATAAAAAGAAAATTCATTCCAAAATTCTAGCCCGAAATTGCCACGTTATCAGGTAACTCAGGGCAAAAAACACCACTATTTTTGCGATGCTTAAATAGTCACTCAATCCGTTTGGCCCAAATAACAAGAAAACGAAAGAAAAGCTTGTTAATGCTATCAATACGGCCGCAGTAGCACTTTTAAAAACTTTTTTGGGGATTATATAATCTATCGAATTAAATTTGATTAGTGAATTTGCAATAATCAGAAGAAGAATGGAGAAAAGCATTACAATCCCAACCGCCAGAATGTGGAATTTGGGAATTAAAATTATGTTCAAGCCGAGAGAAATCAACCCGACGATAAGACTCAAAACCATTTCAACATAAGTTTTATTTTTCAAATGGTATTTTATGTTTATCAGTTTTAATAATTCATGCCCGAAAATTGAAACGGCAAAAAACGGCAACAAGACGCAAGCCTGAGAATATTTTTCGGACAAGAAAATATTAGAAATTTCTCTTGAAAAAAGAGAAAAGACAGCAACAAACGGAATAAAAATTACAAAATAAAGCTGAATTGTATTTGTAACAAATTCCTTTATAATTCGCTTTTTCTCAAATTGCTTGATTATAGTAGGGAAAACAGAAAACAAAAATGTCGAAAACATGGCCGCCAAAATGCTTGTTGTAAAAAACCATGCAATGCCGGCGATTGCTGTATCGGTAAAGTAATGATCGTACTGAAAAATAAATTTGTTTACGTGAAAAACAGACCAAAGGCTTACATTGGTTATAATTAACGGAAGGCTGTATTTCAGGCTTTCTTGTAACATACTGGGGGTTAATTTTAGGCTTAATTTGTTTTTCAAATCGATTTGTTTCAGAATGTACAAATCAATGGCAAAAATACTCATAGACATTGCTGTCAGAATAGAAAAAACATGCTCCCAGATGTTTGAAAATACTAAAAACAGACATAACAAAGAAATTTGGTAAATAATTATGCTGAAAGTGTACAAAAACGGTTTGTTAAAAATTCTGAGCATCTGATAAAGAAATTGCCTTAGCCCGCAGGGAATTACCAAAAACAATGTCAAAAGAAGAATATTTTTAGCAATAAAAAATTTGGCACAAATCAAGTCAGAAAAACAAAAATACAATACAAAAATTAAAGTATATGAAATAATTGTCATAAAAAATATATTGGAGAAAAAGCTTTCCAACTCATTTTTTCTTTTATATTTAACCCAAAATCTTAAGGTGGTTTTGCTTATCCAATCAGTAGAACAGGTACATACAAGATTTAAAATTCCTATACTTATTTGAAAAATCCCCATTTCGCCCGAAGATAAAACATGAGCAAAAAACGGGATTATTACCAAAGAATTCAAAATTATAAAAAATCTTGACGGCAAATATTTTAGAAAAACATCCCAAATAATAAAATAATTCTTTGATAAAACCGACTCTCTCATAGATTTAATCATAGCAAGAACAAAAATATCGGCAATATTTTGTGAAAAGTAATATTAATTTATATTATTTGCCCTCATTTTAATTTTTTGATAGAATAAATGAGGCTAATACAAAGTGGCAAAAACAGGAGATGGGTCAATCAAAAAGAGATTATCATTAATTATAGCTGTAATTTTAACTTTGTCATGTACGCAGGCTCAGGCCAAGATGACAAAGGAATCCCACGTGCTTTATCAAAAGGCATGTACTCTGGAATATCAGCACCAGTACAACGAAGCCATCAAGCAGCTTTATAAGGCAATTGAAATAAGCGGTGATGATGCGATGATTTATACAAAAATTGCCGGTCTGTATTCGGATTTGGGAGATTGGCAAAATTCTCTTGCGGCTTACAAAAAAGCCCTCCAACTCCGTCCGAACGACGCTTTTATATATATCAGCATCGGAAATATTCTTCAAAATTTAGGAAATTATCAGGATGCTTACAATTCTTACATGCAAGCAATGGAAATATTTCCCGACTACAAATACAATTACCTGAACATAGCTAATACTCAGTCTATGATGGGAGAATACAAGGAAGCAATCGAAAATTATAACAAATTTTTAAGCGTCTACCCCGACCATCAGGAATCAAGGGAAAGCCTCGCTGAAACCTATTTGAAAAATAATCAGGCCGAAAAAGCCTGCGAGGAATACAACGCTCTTTATACTAAAAATCCCGACGGATTTCACGAGTTTTCAAAGTACGGCTTGGCCTTATTTAAGGCCAAAAAATACGATACCGCCGTAGAAATTCTCCAAAAAGCTATTGCACTTGACCCTGACAATGTTTCAGCCCATGCAAATTTGGCTGTCTCATACCAGCAGTTAGATAAAGACGATTTGGCTCTGCAAGAATTTGAAAGCACATTTAAACTTAAGCCCGATTTGACATCTCTGAGATTTGATTATGCCAATCTGCTGGCCGATATGAACAAAAATGATTTGGCCGTTGAACAATACAAAGAATATATCGCCGCCTATCCTGAAAATGCCAATGCTTACGCCAATTTGGCAACCGTGTATGAACGTGAAAATAATTTAGATTTGGCAATAGCAAACTATATGAAATCCCTGTCAAAAGACAACACAAACACAGAGGTGAAAAAGAAGCTTGCACATTGTTATCATTCCCAAAAAGACTATGCAAACGCACTAAAATATTACGACGAGGCGTTGGCGGCGAACAAAGAGGATTACGATACAAAAGCCAACAAGGCACTTGTTTTGCATGCGATGGAAAGATACGGTGACGCAATTACCGTATACAAAGAAATTCTTGCTAAACAACCAAATGCAAGACTCCAAAATAATTTGGAAAGTGCTTTGATATCGCAAGGCGATTTGCTTTTACAAACCGGCCAATATCAAAAAGCTGCCACATGTTTTAATGATGCAATTTCCTATGATATCAACCAGTCTTACGCATATTACGGGCTGGCAAGAGCTTATGCGAATTTGAATTCCGCTCCAAAAGCGGTCGAAAATTACGAAAAGGCAATTGAAATAGAACCTGATAACAAGGGTTACAGAGAAGATTACGAAAAATTCCTCGCCAAAAACAATGAAAATAAAACCGAAACACCTTCTGTGGTAAATGAAATTCCTCCTCAAATTGCCGCACCGGCCACACCGATTCAACAGACAACGCCTGTGGAAAACGAAGCCTCTTTGATTAAGTCCGGCGACGGGTTTTATAACCAAAAAAAATATGACGAGGCTATTAAAAAATATATTAAGGCTCTTGAACTCAACAAAAATAACTCCGTTACCTGCCTGAAATTGGGAAATTTGTACAAACTTAAAAAAGATGCAAAAAATTCGAGTATTTATTACCAAAAAGCTCTTTTAATATCACCGGGGTATACAGATGCCTGGTTTAATTTGGGTCTGGTGTACGCAGAAGACGGCAACTACGCAGACTGTAAAAAATGCTTTTCAAGGGTAATTGCGTTAAACCCAAATTATACTTATGCATATTACGCAATGGGGCTTGCCTATGAGTCTGAAAACAACAAGGTTAAGGCCATTGAGTACTACCAAAAGTTCGCAAATCTTGAAAAAGATTTGAAAACAAAACAAACAGTTATTAACAAAATTAATAGTTTGAAATAATGAGCGGCAAATGATGAAAAATTTAATCACTAATTTTTTCCTTGTTTTTATACTTTTACTTTCTGTTTTCACTTTAACGGCCTGCAACAAACCTAAAACGATAATACTTTTTAACAAAGAGCCGATAACAAAAGAAACCCTTCTGCGGAATTCAACGGAATTTATAGCGGGGAAGAGGATTTACTATATTTTTATCACTCAAAAACCTCTCGAAACAGGCATGATAAGGATTCGGGTGCTGAAACGTGAGGAAAAAGTCAACTATGAAACTTCCAAAATTGTTTTTTCCAATGATTTCAGGCTGTCCAAAGACCAGATTTATTACTACAACGATTATATTGTGATGAACGAGGCGGGAACTTACTGTATGGAGGCTTACGCAAAAAATAATATGGAACGTCCGTTGGCAATAGCAGACTTTCGGGTGAAGAGGTGAAAGTTTATAAGTCGATGAGTCGATAAGTTGAATGGTCGAACGGTTCTATTCCCCATTTCCCATTTCCCATTTCCCCGCTAGTAATTCATCTGCCAGCCTTCGTCGATGATTCGGCCGGTGCAATAGATACCAAATTTACTCGTTCCGCCATTGTATCCATAATCACAATAATGGTAGGCTTTCCAGAGCCAATATTTAGCCCCACCAACCGGATATAAGGCAGGCCCGTTATCATTGTCAATCGCAAAGTA
>JBAYNW010000048.1:0-7616 GCA_041678605.1 Candidatus Gastranaerophilaceae bacterium
GAAGTGATTAAGTGACTGGGTGATTAAGTGATTAAGTGCAACAAAAAAAATTAAAACTTTCCTTTTCCCGTTTCTCTTCTCACGTCTCACATCTCACGTCTCACGTTTTCCCAATTACCAATTCCCAATTTCCTTTCCCTTTTCCCGTTCCCCTCCTTGAAATTGACATGAACTGCATGTCACTTTGCTTTGATGAACTTTATTTCGTCGTTATCAACATCTACTATCAGATTGTCGCCGCGGGTAAATTTTTGCGACAAAATAAGCTTAGAAAGAGGATTTTCAACCATTTGTCTTATTACCCTTTTCAAAGGCCTTGCCCCGTAAATCGGGTTGAATCCACGGGTTGCAAGAAATTCCCTTGCTTCTTCGGTTATTTGAAGATCTATTTCGTGTTCCTTGAGAAGGTTTTTCAAGTATTCCACTTGAATATCGACAATTGCAGATAATTGGCCCAAAGTCAATGCCTTGAAGAAAATTGTTTCATCGACTCTGTTTAAAAATTCCGGTTTGAATCTCTCTCTAAGTGCCGCCATAACGTTTTCCTTTACAACCTCAAAGTTAGCATCAGGGTTGAGCGTGCTTTCAAGGATTAAGTCGCTGGCAATGTTTGAAGTCATTATTATTACGGTATTTTTAAAGTCGACCGTGCGGCCTTTGGAATCAGTCAAACGCCCATCGTCAAAGATTTGCAGCATTATGTTAAACACATCAGGATGTGCCTTTTCAATTTCATCAAAAAGTATAACAGAATAAGGTTTTCTTCTAACCATTTCTGTCAGCTGCCCGCCTTCTTCATATCCTACGTACCCCGGAGGAGCCCCGACAAGTCTTGCGACATTGTGTTTTTCCATATATTCGGTCATATCAATTCTGACAAGTGCATCTTCGTCGTTAAATAAGAATTCGGCCAAAGCCTTTGCCAGCTCGGTTTTGCCGACACCTGTGGGTCCTAAGAAAATAAATGTTCCGATAGGGCGTTTCGGGTCCTTTAGACCTGAACGGGCCCGTCTGATTGCATCCGAAACCACTTCGACGGCTTCGTCCTGCCCGATTACTCTTTTGTGAAGGTTATCCTCCATGTGCAGAAGTTTTTGCATTTCGCTTTCAATCAGCCGGTTTACTGGAATTCCCGTCCACTTGCTCACAACGTTTGCAATATCTTCTTCATCGACTTCTTCTTTCAAAAGTCGGGTGCCTTTGCGTTCTTTTTTTTGAATTTCATTCAATTTTTTTTCCAGTTCCAAAAGTTTACCGTATTTGAGTTCGGCGGCTGTTTGCAAATCCGTGTTTCTTTCGGCTTCTTCAATTTTTTGTTTAACCTGTTCAATTTCTTCTTTTATTGAAGCTTCTTCAGTAATAACACTTTTTTCTTTTGTCCACTGCTCTTTCAGTATATTAATTTTCTTTTCAAATTCGTCAATCTGTTTAGAAATATCCTTGATTTTTGCTTCAACTTCAGCACCGCTCTCTTTTTTGAGTGCTTCTCTCTCAATCTCAAGCTGAATTTTTTGACGCATCATTGTGTCGATTTCTTCCGGCATGCTGTCTATCTCAATTCTTAAAGAAGAGGCCGCTTCGTCAATCAAATCAATCGCTTTGTCGGGCAAAAATCTGTCAGTGATGTACCTGTCGGAAAGTTTTGCAGCCTGAATCAAAGCAGAATCCAAAATTCTGACACCGTGGTGAACTTCGTATTTTTCTTTCAAGCCCCTTAGTATGCTTATTGTGTCCTCAACGCTCGGCTCATCAATTAAAACCGGCTGAAAGCGTCTTTCGAGGGCGGCATCTTTTTCAATATATTTTCTGTATTCATTGATTGTTGTTGCACCGATTGTTCTTAAAACCCCTCTCGCAAGCATTGGTTTTAAAAGGTTTCCGGCATCCATGGAACCTTCCGTCGCACCCGCTCCGACAACGGTGTGAAGTTCGTCGATAAACATTACGATTTGCCCGCTTGATTCTTCAACTTCTTTCAAAACGGCTTTCAGGCGTTCTTCAAATTCACCTCTGAATTTTGCACCTGCAATCAAAGCCCCCATGTCAAGCGAGATTAATTTAACCTCTTTTAGGCTTTCGGGAACATCGCCTCTGACAATTCTTTGTGCCAAACCTTCAATTATTGCGGTTTTACCGACCCCCGGTTCACCGATTAAGCAAGGGTTGTTTTTTGTGCGGCGGTTGAGTACCTGAATAATTCTTCGCACTTCTTCGTCACGGCCGATTACAGGATCCAATTTGCCCTTAGAAGCCAAATCCGTAAGGTCGGTCGAATATTTTTCAAGTGCCTTGTACATTTCTTCTGCGTCTTTGTTGTCCACTTTTTTACTACCTCTTATTTTTTTCATAGCTTTTAAAATTGAATTTGCATTGACGTTAAAATCGGCAAGCAATTTTTGCACATTGTGTTCAAATTTTGTCATTGCAAGCAAAATATGTTCAATGCTGATAAAATCATCCTTCAATTCGACAGACTGTGCATCAGCCAAATCGAGAAGTTCGTTTGTTTTTTGGGAAAGATAAAGCTGCTGCGTAGTCATAGGGCCGGAAATTGTCGGATAATTTTTAATCGCACTTGCAATTTTGTTGATAAAATCCTGATTTAATAAGTTTAATTCTTTTAAATAATCGCCCGCAACTCCGTCAACATCTTTAATCATGGCCATCATGATGTGTTCGGGCTGAAGCTCAAAGTTTTTATGTGATGAGGAAATATTCTGGGCAGAAGCTAAGATTTCCTGCGAATAGTTGGTCATTCGATTAAAATTGTTCATTTTTCACTCCATTAGTGTACTCAATCACTTAATCACCCGGTCACTCAGTCACTTTTTATACTCACATTTTTATTTTAAGGTTATTTCCCAAAAAGTCATTATAAATTTATTTTTTATTAATAATTTTACTCAAAAAATTATTTTTTTATAGCCCTAGCTGTATTTTTTAATATTTTAACAGCCTTAGCGGAAGCCGCTTTCTTCACCTTTTTTAAAGAAGTCGGATTAAGCCACTGGCCGACAGGATTAACTCCAACGCCGTTGATATAAAGCCCAAAATGCAGGTGAGGTCCGGTTGAATGACCGGTCGAACCGACTTCGCCGATGATATCTTTTAATCCGACTTTCTGACCCTCTTTCACATTGATTTTAGACATGTGAAGGTAAGCCGAGGTCATCCCGAACCCGTGATCAATAATTACGGTGCCGCCGTTTAAATTAAACTGCTGTGCAACAAGAACCTTACCGGACTGAACCGGAAGAATTTTTGTTCCCTCAGGGGCTGATATATCAATTCCTTTATGAAAATAATTTTCGTTGCAGAATCCGTTTTCTATACGTTTTTTCCCGTAGGCTGTTTTATAACGGCCGTCTACAGGAATTTGAAAGGGAGGAGTTCCAAAATATGCCGTGTCGGATTCAGTTTTTAATGCCATTCCTATTATATGATTTTCGTCCGCAGAAGCAGTCAGATTGCTTACAGAAGTGGTGGTGGAAATATGGTCATAACCGAAGACTGCCTTCTTGACCCACAATTTGACAGCACCGGAAAGTTTTTTCTCCTCATCGCCCAGAATTATCATCTTTTCTCCGGCTGCGGTATTTGGCGTTGTCGCAATCAAGCCGGTATAAATACTGTCATTTGTTTTAAAAATAGGGAATTTTTTTGACCCGCTGCCGTAATCATAAACGAAATAGGGTTTATTCAAAGGCTGTTTGGATTTAATTTTAATAAAGGCGGTATTCCCCTGAGCAATTGTGTCGGGATATATTTTCGCAACCGGTTTTCCGGATGCCGCAATGGTATCAACGCAGGAATACACAGATTTGTAGGCTTCCGATATTTTTGCAGAATCCCGTTGCTCTTTCGTGAGAGTGTCGGGGTAAATTTTGTAGAGGGGCATTTTAAAAACTTTTTTATGATTTATTTGGGAAGGCAAGCCCGCTTCTTTAAAAATTTGCGGTTTAGCTTCCTCTTTTTTCCCATCCGCACAGTCATAAAAAAGTGGTAATGCAAGAGATAGTATATATAATTTTGTGATTCCAAGTATTTTCATTTTTATCTGCCTTCTATAATAAGAATAAAACCCGCACAAAATTTTTTTTGCTATTGAAGATGCGGAATTATTCCAAAAAACGACTCATGTCATGCTGAACTTGTTTCAGCATCGCATCAGCGAGCGACTTTGCGACCCTGCGGAAATAAATTCAGGGTGACGTAAACAGGAATAATTCCGCAAGCTCATTTAACACTCCCATTTTTTCTGGTCAAATTTTATATCGGTTACTTTCAGGTGGAGTGATTTTAGGTACGGTTGAAATTTTTCCAAAAGCTGGGGCTTTTGCAGCATTAGTTCCTGAGCGATAGAAGAATTTGCACAGGCGATAACAAGGGTTCCGCCGCCAATCATTCCGTAAGGTTTGGATTTGTCGGAAAGTTTTTTTCCGGCAATTTTTCCCCAAAATTTGTATAAATTACTTCTTGTGACGGCTCTTTTCAAGTCTTTTGAGGACATCATTTTTTCAATTATGCTTCCGACATCTTCGAAGTCGGTGTACAAGACCTTTTTTTTCATTTGATTTCCCGGTTTCCTCTTTCCTTTTTTGTGTTAAACTTAAGTTTGTTGACAATTATAACATTAAAGTTGGGGAAAATGGAAGAATACGAAAACAAATATCAAGAATTCGACAAAATTGTAAAAAAGTCTAAAAACATCTTAATTATTTCTCACGTAAATCCTGATGGAGATACTTTGGGTACTATGTGTGCCATCCAATCTGCCATACTTAAAAATTATAAAAAAAGGGCAGAGATGCTGGTTTTATCAAAAATACCTAAAGTTTACGACTTTTTGCCCAATATTAATGAAGCCAAAGCCATTGATAAGTTCAACAAATCAAGAGAGTATGACCTTGTAATTGCCGTAGATGTTGCATCTTTAGACAGACTTATTGATGCACAAATTCTCTTTGATAAAGCAAAATTTAGCGTAAACATTGACCATCACAGAACAAATAATAATTACGGGACTCTGGCTCTGGTTGAGCCTGACGCAAGCTCAAGCGGCGAAGTTTTTTATAAGATGTTAAAAAAACTTGGCTGGGAAATTACTTTGGATACCGCAACAAGCATTTATGCTGCAATTCTGACCGACACAGGCGGTTTCAGGTTCGAAAACACAAGTGCGGAAGTCTTTAGAATAGCTGCCGAGTTGACAGAGATGGGGATTAATCCGAAATGTCTTTATAAAAAATGCTATGAGTCAAAATCAAAAGCCATGGTGCTTTTTCAAGGATATTGCGTTAGCAAGGCTGTTTTTTCGGGTAATGACAAAATCGTTTACACGATTGTCTATAAAAGAGATATGGAAAAATTTGCGGTTGGAGACGACGCAACAGACGGAATTGCGGAAATGCTCAGAGCCATAAAAACAACGGATGTTTCTTTTGTTGTAAAAGAGGTTGATTCTAAGGTTTGTAAAATTTCTATGAGAAGTAAAAATGTTGACATTGCGAAAGTTTGTTCAAAATTCGGCGGCGGCGGACATAAATTTGCCGCAGGATGTACCGTTAAAGCATCTTGTGAGGAGTCGGTTAAAAAACTTCTGGCAGAGATTGACAAGGAAGGTAAATGCGTAAATTCTTAAGATATCCGAAACACATAGCTAAAGCGGTTATTGACAATGATTTTTCGGGCATGGCTGCAGAAATGGGATTTATGCTTATGTTGGGAATTTTTCCTTCAATGCTTTTTTTAATGGCAATTTTTGGATGGATGGGCAACAAATCTTTTATGAATCCCGTTTTGCTCTTTCTTTCGAACGTAATGCCTGCTGATTCCATGAATTTAATCCGCACAGTTTTAAAAGAGGTCATGATTTTTTCAAAAGGCGGACTGATAGCAATTATAGCAATTATTGTTACTCTGTTTTTAACCTCCAACGCCGTCGCCGTTATCTTGAAAGGACTAAACAGAGCCTACAAAGTTGAAGAGACCCGCTCTTTTCTTTACACGAGAATTTTGTCAATTATAATGGTGTTTGTAAATACTTTCATGCTGTTTTTGAGCATAAACCTGATTATTTTCGGCAAATTTATCATTAATTTTTTGATAAATTATATAGGAATTTCACATGCCTTTGCCATAACCATTTTAACCTTAAGATGGCCTGTTGCATTTTTCGCACTTTATTTTATGGCGTTTATAAATTACTATATCTTACCGGATCTGCATGGTGATGAAAAATTAAAAAGAAAAAGTGCATTGCCGGGAACGCTGTTTTTTTGCTTATTCTGGCTGGCCGGTTCTTGGGGCTTTTCGATTTATGTCAACAATTTGCATACTTATAACAGAGTTTACGGGACAATCGGAGCGTTTGCAATGTTGATGATGTGGCTTTACTATACCTCAATTTTGCTTTTAATCGGCGGTGAAATAAATTCTCAAGTCTATAATAAACTTGAAATGACAGAAGAATAATTTTCGTAACATTGTTGTATTTTAATTTAATTCTGGTAGAATAATAATTAATAATGAATAAGGAGAGATATATGAAAAACATAGTTATTTATTCAACTCAGACAAAATCTGCACTTGCGGATATTTTATCAGGACTTGATGATGTAAGTATCAGGATTGAACCTGAAACTCAGCTAAAAGAATACTCTTTGTTAAATCCGAGCTTGTTGATTGTTGAATCCGGCTCTAATTTAAAAGATATTTTGATGAGTACAAAATTTTCTTGCCCGATTTTATTCGTTGGGCCGATATTTACAGATATCACCGTGAGAGCTGAGGGTTACGACTTTATAAGCACTCCTGTAAACAAAGACGAATTGCTTATCAGGGTAAAAACACTGCTTAGAATAAAAGAAATGAAAGACATCCTCACGGTTGCGACTACTACGGACGAGTTGACTGGTCTGCATAACAGAAAATATCTTCATGAAAGACTGGAAGCCGAAATTTCCCGTGTAAAACGCCACAAAACGCAGCTTTCTTGCCTGTTGTTTGATATAGACTTTTTTAAGGTTGTAAATGATATGTACGGTTATGACTGGGGTGATATTCTGTTGAAATCTCTGGCTGAAAAATTAAAATCCTTAATAAGAAAAGAGGACATTTTGACCAGATACGGCGATGAAGAATTTTTGCTGGTGCTTCCCGGAACCTCAGAAGAAAACGCCTTTCTTTTTGCGGAACGCTTTAGACGCGACATAGAAAGAATGGAGTTCATACCGGCAGGTGAAGAAGAAAGGCATCCGATAACAATTTCGGGCGGAATAGCAACTTATCCTTGCCTTGAAAATGTTGAAGAAGATGCCAATACCATCATAAGATATGCAGAACACGCCCTTTATAACGCCAAAAAACGCGGTAAAAATAAAATCGTTCAGTTTTCACAAATTAACTTGGATTATTAAAGGAATGTGAGACGTGAGGGGTTGAACGGCTGAACGGCTTTTTATGAAGTGATTAAGTGACTGGGTGATTAAGTGATTGGGAGCTTACCGAATTTTAATGAAACTTAAATTTCTACTCTGTCAAAGAAGGGATTTTCACGTTAGGGAAAATCCCTTCTTTGAGATTTTTGCCCGTCAGTTTATCCGCCCTTCAAAATA
>JBAYNW010000049.1:0-7510 GCA_041678605.1 Candidatus Gastranaerophilaceae bacterium
AAAAAAGGAAATTGGGAATTGGAAATGGGTAATTGAGAAGTTTTAATTTTTTTGTTGCACTTAATCACTTAATCACCCAGTCACTTAATCACTTCGTAAAAAGCCGTTCGACCTTTCAACCCTGTTAATTCTATAAGAATTGTTAACATAACTAAAACAATTTGCCAAATTTAAAAAATTGTTGCAAAATAGACTAATGCAGATAAGTTTTGATAAAAATTCTTTGATAGTTGATGGAAATCGTGTGTTTATAAGAAGCGGGGCGTTTCATTATTTCAGAACACCCGGCATCGGGTTGGCAAAAGACAGGTTTATGAAACTTAAAGCCGCAGGCTACAACACAGTTGATATTTATTTCAATGCGAATTATCATTCAAAAAAAGAACATGAATACGATTTCGTAGGGCGGGATTGCTATCCCGCCGAACAAGGGTTTGAAGATATAAAAAATGTCAGAAAGGTTTTGCAATGTGCGAAAGATGTCGGGCTTTTCGTAATCGCACGTCCCGGGCCATTCATTAACGCCGAAGTCAACGCCGGCGGTCTGCCGTTTTGGCTTTTGAGAGATAAAAAGGTAATCCCCAGAAACAAAATCGGCTCTGAATATCACTATTCGCCAAAATACATGGAATTCATCAAAGACTGGTACGATAACATTATTCCGATTATAAGGGATTTTGATAACGTAATTGCGTTTCAGATAGAAAACGAATATGCGACCGACGAAATGGATGAGGGCTACATGAGAGAGCTTTATCAAATGGCTCGAGAGTGTGGAATAACCTGCCCGATTTTTCACAATGATGCTTATCACGCAGGACTTTGGGCTGATATTGTGGATATTTACGCAGATGACATTTACCCTTACATAAATCCTAATCAAAATTGGAAGCAGGACCACTTTTGTTTCGATACGCTTGACAATATTGAAGATACGGTCCGCTGTTTTAAGGAAGATGCACCGATTTTCATTGCAGAAATGCAGGGCGGCTGGTTTGACAAGTGGGATGGAATCGGCTACAAGGCAATGAGAGAGTTGCTTGGCGGCGAACACATTAATATAGTTACCAAAACCGCCATATCACAAGGGGTTACGATGTTTAATCACTATATGGCCGTCGGCGGAACCTCCTGGGATGATTTGGCGTGCGACGAAGTTTATACAAGTTACGATTTCTGCTCCGGGATTGACGAATACGGGAATATTCAGCCGAATTTTTACAAAGCAAAAGCGATAAATTATTTACTGCAATCTTTCGGGCTTGAAAACACAGGCGAAAGAGAAAATCTTGATTTGGGCGAAAATATTTACGCCGTAAGGCGAAAAGATTACGGCAATAAATGTAATTGGCTGTTTGTGAGAAATATGAATAATTCACCAACCAACATAACCTTTAAGCCTTTAAGCCTTTCAGCTTTTCAGCCATACGATATGAAAATTATGCCCGAAAATTTGCAATTGAACGCCTGCAAAATTGAGTTTTCGGACGTCGAAATCTTTGCAAGGGTTAAAAACGGCACTGAAGAAGTGCTTTTTATGATTGCGGATAAGGATGCAAATATTTATTTGGATATAAATGGCAAAGCCGTTACGGTTTCAGGCGACAAAAAGGATTACGACAATTTGAAATACGAAAAAGACGGAAAAACTACGCAATTTTTGTTTATCTCACCTGAACTTGCATACAGGACTTGGGTTGTGGATGATACGGTAGTTTTTAATGCTGATTTTGTCTATTCAAGCGGTAGAATTGCGATAAGCAAAACCACTGAAATAGCTTATTTTGACCTTGTAAACGGATTTTCTAAAAAATATTTTAAATTTCAGGAGGAAGATAAAACAATCGGGCTGAAAGATTTTGACGTAACCTTTTGCGGTCCCGAGATTGATTTTGATTATGATTATTCTAATTGGAAGGCAGTAGGCGGCGTAAATAAAGCTTTTTCACCGGATGCACTTTCGGTAGGCATGTATGATGAATTTGTCTGGTACAAAGCAAAAATCCCGAATAATTTAGAAGAAATTACGCTGAGTGCAAGGCATCTTTTTGCGGTTTATATCAACGGTAAGGAGGTTTTGAACCGAAACAGCTACAAATATGAAAAGCTTCAGCAGATTGAGGAAACTATCTCAATTCCTTTGGATAAAAATATTTTAAGCAAGGAGCAAAACGAATTGACCATTCTGGTGCAGAATTTGGGGTTTGACAAGGGATTTTCGGGGGATACAAATTATCCGCGGGGACTTGTGGAATTCAGCACAAAGCCTGAATGTAAAATAGATTTTTACGTGCGGGATAAACTTTCCATTGAAAAAGGTGATTTTTCCGAGAGCGAAAGCCCTTATTTGGTAAAGCTTTCAACCACTTTTGATGTGGAATTTAAAGATAACGTGGTTTTTTCAAAATATTTGTCTTTAAAAAACTTCCCTTACGACAGGGCGACGATATTTTTAAACGGGGTTAAGATAGGGCGGTATTTAAAAAACAACAAAAACGAATCTTTGCAGGAAAAATTTTATTTGATTAATACTTTCCTGAAACCTCAAAACACGCTTGACGTGGTCATTTGGGAAAAAGCTTCCAACATAAAAACGCCATGGGACTTTAAATTTGAAATGAAACGTGTTATAATGCAAGTGGGTAATGAAAGAATTCACCAATTGTACTAAGCAAGTTGATTACCCCATTACCTCAACTCTATTTAAGGAGCATCCTATGAGCATTATCCCCGAGTTTTTGATTAAACGTGTTTACAAAAAAGGGTCTTTGAAGCAAACCGATGACGGAGTATGTTTTGATTTAAAAAATGTTTTGGGTCCGGGATTTATCAGCGGATTCAGTTTTGTCAAAATCAACGATGCAATTTTCGGGGCGGACAAGGTAAAACTTGTTACGCAAGGCACCGAAATCCCAGCAGAGGAAGTCAGCGAAGAGCATCCGATTAGTTTTCGTTTAGGACAGGAAGGAACTTTGATTTTGCAAGGAGCAAAATGCCTGAAAGATGGGATTAATCAGATAATCATTGAATTGATGAACCCCGAAGCAGGCAAGGTCAAATTTTCCCTGTCAGACGATTTTCAGGCCGCGTAGCATTAAGTTGATAAGTTGATAAGTTGAACCGGTCGAATGGTTGAACGGCTTTTTACGAAGTGATTAAGTGACTGGGTGATTAAGTGATTAAGTGCAACAAAAAAATTAAAACTTCTCAATTACCCATTTCCAATTCCCAATTTCCTTTTCCCCCTTACCCGCATAAAGCCCGCACGTCCATGCCGTCGTAGAGTTGTTTGGCGTTCCACAGGTCGTACTCCATCTGCATTCCAAGCCACAATTCGGGCGTTGTTTTAAACGCATGGGCAAATTTTATGGCCATGTTTGATGATATTCCGGCTTTTGCATTCACAATAGCCGAAATAGTTGCACGTCTTACCCCCAATGCTCTGGCTAAGGTCGTTACGCTTACATTCAGCGGTTCCATATAAAGATTTTTTAAAACTTCTCCCGGGTGAGGGGGATTGTACATTTCCATGTTTTTGCCTTTCGTTAGTGGTAATCTTCGTAATTTAAAATATAGGCATCGCCATTTTTAAATTCAAATGTTATTCGCCAGTTTGCCCTGACCGTGACTGAATAAATTCCTTTTCTTTCGCCTTTTAATTCATGCAAATTTGAGCCTATGAAATTTATATCGTCTATGATTTTTGCTCTGTGTATAACGAGCAAAATCATTCTGATTCTGTCGACATGTTCATGATTTAATTTTGAAACAATGCCCTTTGTAAATAACTTTTCCAGACCTTTGTGCTTGAATGACTTAATCATATTTCTATGATAACACATTTATTGTACGTTGTCAAGGTACAGCGTACACCTTTATGGCAAGTGCATTAAAAAAGTGATTTTTTACAATCTAAAATCAACCAGAGCGGAAACTTCCATGTCAAAGGCTTTGGCGAGTTTTGACAGGGTTGAAAACCGCACATCATTTTTCCCACATTCAAGCAAGCTTATTGAACGCATGCTTAAATCAGAAGCTTCTGCAAGTTTTTCTTGTGACCAATGCCTTTTCATCCGTTCATACTTAATTTTATTGCCTAATTTTAAATGTATGTCATTATGTTGCATTGTTTTATTGTAATAACTTGACAAAAAACAATCTATGAAATAATATTTATTATTATGAACATTATTTCATATAAATGTAAAGAATATCATAAAAATTACCGGAATAAGCCGGGTATGTTGGTCCAACGGCATGGCTTTACCTTAACGGGTAAAAACAAGGTGGGCTTTAGCCACTCGGAGCAGGGTTTTTCGCTTGTGGAAGTGCTGATAACGTTGAGTATAATAGGCATGGTTGCGGCAATGACCCTGCCCAATTTGTTGAATCAAGCTAATGATGCCGAATTAAAAGCTAAATGGAAAAAAGAATATTCTCAGCTGGAGCAGGTTTCAAGATTGTTCTTGCAGGAAAACTCGACGCTCTTGGGAGTTTCCAACTATGCTGACTCATTTAAAACTTACTATAAGGTCACAAAATATTGTGCTAACCATGCCTCTGCCGAGGGTTGCTGGGTTGAATCAGGACAAAATCTCTTTTTTAATAAAGCGGTTGCAGGAATTCCCGACAATTTATCTGCTAATAAAGATCTCGGGTCAGGGCAAGGCTTTGTTTTGCTTGATGGGACAACGTTTTCGACTTATGGCTATTGGTCGGCAGCATGTAATTACCGAGGTTACATTTGTGGATGGATACTGATTGACGTAAACGGATTTAAAAAGCCTAACACTGTTGGCAGGGATGTTTTTGGAGTGTGGGTTTTTCCTGATAAAATCAGTCCTATGGGAATAACGAATTACAATTACCCTTTTGCAGGGCAATGTGCCGACACGGGGTATGGTTGCTCGGCAGAGTATTTGTATAAGTAGGGTTGAGAAGTCACTTTCCTCTGTCAGTTCCCAATTTCCTTTTTCCGTTTCACTCTTGCTGTCATCCCGCACCGGTTAGGGCATGGCGGTTGACTTGTGTTATTCATTCTGATGCGGGATCTAATAACAAGGAATTTGGATTGCTTCGTCGCAAAATTGCTCCTCGCAACGACAGGGAATTGCTTCCCAATTCCCAATTTCCAATTTCCGTTTCCCGTTTCCCGTTTCCCTTCTGCCCCCTAATACCGGACCTGATTTCTGCCGCTTTCTTTTGCAACATAAAGGCGTTGGTCGGCTTTGTCGATAATTTCACCCGGAGTTTGGCCGTCCTCGGGATAGGTAGAAACTCCTAAACTTATCGTGACGATACCTTCCTTGTCGTTTGCCAGTTTGAAAGGACTTTCGGATATTGTTTGGCAAATTTTTTGTGCGGTGGAAATCGCTTCGTTTTTGTCGGCGTTTGGCAGAATTATACTCATTTCTTCCCCGCCATATCTGCACACAACGTCAGTTGAGCGAACATTCTTTTTTAGTTTTTGTGCAACTTGCCTTAAAACCGCGTCGCCGGATTGGTGGCCGAAAGTGTCGTTGAATTTTTTGAAAAAGTCTATGTCTATGATGATTAAAGAGAAGCAGGTATTGTATCTTTTACTGTTTGCAACCTGCAAAATCATCTGTTCCTGAAAATATCTGTGGTTGTATAATTCTGTCAAGCCGTCGGTTGTCGCAAGTTTGTACTGATATTCAAAATCCCTTGATTTTAAGATGTATTTTACGATGTACGCAAAGACAAAAATCAGGGCAATAAAGGTTACGGGCAGAACAATCGCAACCCAAAGATTGCAGAATTTCATCAAATAGTAGGTTAAGATAATATACCCGAAAGCGGTTAAAATAGTTGTTCCAAGTGCCACAAAAGTTGATGCGGTCCTTATTACCATAATTCCGACAAACAATCCCAGAATCAGACTGATTAGCGTGTTTGTAAGCGGGCTGACTTTTTTGATAAAATTGTTGTCCAAAACGTTATTTACGTAGGTTGCATGAAGTTCGACTCCCGGATAAATCTTGCTTACGGGAATGCTTTTTGTGTCATACAAGCTGACAGCCGTCACTCCGACGTATACAATTTTGTTTTTGAAATCGAAATTGACCTTGCCCTCGCCGTTGATTGCCTCGATAATTTTGTACAAAGGAACTTCCTGAAATGTTCCCTCCGGCCCGTACCAGTTTAAGATGGCTCCGCCGTCTTCGGCCATTGGAATTGTACGTTTGCCTATTTGCAGATTGGATTTTTTATCTATGTAAAAATCATTAATTTTAAGTCCTTCGGTTTTTTCCAGATATTTAAGTCCGACTAAAAGCGATAAATGCGGATAAAAATCGTTCTTGTAAACCATAAAGGGCGGAATTTCTCTTAAAATTCCGTCATCGGATCTTGAAACATTTATCAGACCGATATTTTTCGTCGTGGCCAATAACTGGGGCAAAATTGCACGGCAGTTTGAAAATGTTAAATCTTTGCTGAAAAAGTTAATGCCGGAATCGTTTTTCACATTAACCGTAAGTTTTTTCGGAAGATTGACGGGTTTTCTGACGTCAATGGATTGGTTGTCGAAGTTCATTGAGGTGTAAACATTTTTGTATTGTTTTATGGTATCAACCAGCATCTTGTCAGCATTATCTTTGCTTTTTATTGATTTTACGAACATTAAATCGAATGCGATTACGCTCGGTTTTTGTTTCTCCAGATAATTTATAAGCTTTGCGTAAACATCTCTCGGAATTGGCCATTCGCCGTATTTTTCCAATAAATATTCGTAACTTGCATCATCGACTGTGACCAGAACTATATTTTTGCTTGGTTTTTTGTATCCTGAATTAACCAGAATACTCTGTCTTAAGTCAAAAGTTTTATTTTCCATAGCGGCTAAAAAGTCGCCTATCTTGGTGCTTTGTACGAAAAATACGATAAATGCCGCCACTATAAAGAACGACAATCCGTAACTTAAATAAGTTTGAATTTTTTTATCGCTAAAAATCTTTTTAAACATCCCGCCTCACTCAACACATTTTAACAGTTCTTATTGTAACGCAAATTCAAGTTTTTTGTAAGAATGTTCTCTAACAAAAAATGTTGCTCAAGTATTTGGTTATTTAGTTTTAAAATATCCGTAGAATATTCTAATTCGTCGGGGCTTTTCAAATATTTTAAAAGACATTCCTCGTGCAGATTCATAAAATACCTTTGTTGAGTCTTACCAAGTTTGTGGAAATTATTATCTTCCACATCCTCACAGGTACATTCTTTCAAATTTTTGAAGACAAAACATCAACCCAATGATGAATATTATGGGTCTAAACCATCGATTATCTGGGGGAAAAAAGCCAGATGTATCGTACAGAAGGGGGAAGGGCTTTGGGATGGTTGGAGGATTGGAGGGTCGAACGGTTGAAGGGTTGAAAGGTCGAACGGCTTTTTACGAAGTGATTAAGTGACTGGGTGATTAAGTGATTAAGTGCAACAAAAAAATTAAAACTTCTCAATTACCCATTTCCAATTCCCAATTTCCTTTTTT
>JBAYNW010000050.1:0-7276 GCA_041678605.1 Candidatus Gastranaerophilaceae bacterium
CACGCTTTTACGTCATTGCGAAACAAAATCTTTTTGGATTGCTTCGTCGCAAATTTGCTCCTCGCAACGACGGGAAATTCCGTTTCTCTTCTCCAATTTCTCTTCTCACGTCTCACCTCTCACATCTCACCGTTTCCCCTCGCAACGACGCTGAAAAATTAACCTTTCGGCCATTCAACAGTTCGACCTTTCAACCCGCCTTCACTCTCGCAGAAGTATTAATCACCCTCGGCATTATCGGCGTAGTTGCAGGGCTTATGATTCCGGGAGTGATTGCCGAATCCCAAAAAGCAGGATATGTTGCGGGTGCGAGAAAAGCTTACTCCTTGTGGAATCAAGCACTAATCCAGATGGCCGCCGATGGCGGCTGTATAGGCGATTTGAGCTGTTTCTTTGATTCGGCGGATAATAAAACCATGGGGGATAAAATAGTTAAATATTTTAACGTGGCAAAAAACTGTGACACGACTACATCGGGCTGTTTTTCAGCCACCGTAGCACAAAACTTTGATGGCACAAATATTGCAAGTGGTTACGATAATGCGGGTTATTACAGATTTATAACAGCAGACGGTATGTCGATTTTTCTTTCGGGTTCCTCTTTAGGTTGCAGTGCTTCAGGTGATACATGTATGACTTATTTTTATGTTGATGTAAACGGACTCAAAAAACCAAATGCTTTCGGTCGCGATATATTTTACTTTAAAATTGCTAATACTAACGGACCAGCTTTATACCCTGTTGGTGGGTCTAAATATTCCTATTGGAAAACAAATGGCCTTTGTAACGATGGATATAACGGCGGGACGGATAAGCAAGGAAGATATTGCATCGGCCGCATCATCGATGAAGGCTGGCAGATGAATTACTAGCGGGGAAATGGGAAATGGGTAATTGGTAATTGAACCGTTCAACTTATCGACTCATCGACTTATCAACTAGAAAACGGGAACGGAATTTCCCGTCGTTGCGAGGAGCAAGTTTGCGACGAAGCAATCCAAAAAAATTACCTCATTATTCTAAGCTACTAATTAGTATCAGATCCCGCATCAGAATGAATAACAAAAGTCAACCGCCATGCCCTAACCGGTGCGAGATGACAATAAGAGGGAAACGGGAAAAGGAAATTGGGAATTGGTAATTGAGAACAGAACCGTTCAACCCTTCGACCGTTCAACCTTTCAACTTATCGACTCATCGACTTATCGACTTATCAACTAGAAGACGGGAAAAGGAAAGTTTTAATTTTTTTTGTTGAACTTAATCACTTCGTAAAAAGCCTTTCAGCTATTAAGCCCTTCAACCAAATGGAAGCTTAGAAGTTTCACTTTTCCCCACGCCAATTTTACCTGACTTCAATATCAGTTCTGAAATATTTGTTTTTCATTTCGATTTTTTTGGCGAAATTTTTCAAATCCCAAAACGGGTCTTTTGACTTTGTACAAAGTGAAAGCACCCTGCCGCCTTTTGAATATAGTTCCCCGCCAATTTCCTTAACTCCGGCATAAAAAATCTTTATGTCTTCGCCCGTCGGAATTGAGATTTTTTCATTATCTTTAGGTTTTTTCGGGTAGCCCTCACAGGCTAAAGTCAAACAGGCAGAAATATCTTCGTTATATTGCAACTTAATTTTGTCCATATTTTGTGTCAAAGCCGATTGCAAAATTTCAAGAAAATCTGTTTTTAAGTGTCCCAAAATCGCCTGAGTTTCAGGGTCGCCGAGGCGAACATTATATTCAAGCACATGCCAGTCCCAGCCTGTTTCTGACTGAGCCATAATTAATCCCGAATAAATAAACCCGACGAAATCTGCTTTTTCGGCTTTCAAAGCTTTTTCAAGCTGTACTTTGTATTCATCCAATTTTTTTTGCCCAAAATCATTCAACCTAACGGGGCAGAACGACCCCATTCCACCTGTGTTTGGGGCAGAAGGCGACTTGTTTAATTTCTTAAAATCTCTGGCCGGCGGAAAATGCAGAAGATTTTTTCCGTCCCACAAAGACATTAGGGAAGCCTCCTCGCCCTGCAAAAATTCCTCCAACAAAATTGTTTTGGAACTTTCGCCAAACTTACCTTCTAAAAATTCGTTTATTGTTTTTTGTGCAAATTCTTTATTATAGGCTATCACAACGCCTTTGCCGCCGCAAAGGCCGTCAGCTTTAATTACGATAGGTAAATGGTGAATAGGGAATAGGGGAAATTCTTTGGATTGCTTCGCTTCGCCCGCAATGACAGAATATTTTGCGGTTTTAATATTGTATTTCTCCATAAATTTTTTCCCAAAAAGTTTTGAGCTTTCGAGTTGAGAGAATTTTTTATCGACGCCGATGCAGGGAACTTTGTGCTTGCGAAAAATATCTGCAATACCTTCGCAAAGGGGTTCTTCCGGACCAAAGACAGCTATATCAATATTTAAATCGGCACATTTTTGAGCCAAATCTTCATAATCAGAGAAGTCAATAACTTCACCCAATTTAAAATTTCCGCTTTGGGCAAGGTATAATTTTTTGAGCAAAGGCGATTTGGATATTGAATCCGCAATTGCGTGTTCTCTGGCTCCTGAGCCGAAAATCAAAACGTTTAATGCTTGCATTTGCCGCACCCTCCACAAGAAGAAGATTCACCACTACCTTTACCCCTTATCAAATCCTGAAAATCAAAAACTTTATCTTCCAACACTTTTTCAATCACAATCGGATAAAGTTTATGTTCAATTGTGTGAATTTGCTCCTCAAATTCGTCCAAATGCATGCCGTTGTGTATAAAAACAGGGTATTGAGCAATAATTTTACCTTCGTCAACACTTTTTTCAGCCCAATGAATAGTCACACCGCTTAGCTTTACTCCCGACAAAAACGCTTTATTTATGGCATCTTTTCCTTTAAAAGAAGGCAACAAAGACGGGTGGATATTTATAACTTTTCCCATAATTTTTAAAACGTTTTCGGGCAAAATCCTCATATATCCTGCCAATGCAACTAAATCAAATTTATTTTCGCCGAAATATTCTGAATTTTGTTCAAAAGGCAAATATTTGCAATTTATTCCTAATTTTTCTGCTCTTTTGAGGATAAGGGCATCTTCAACATCGCTCAAGCAAGTTATTTCAATGCCATTGTCAATATTTTTACTCTGAAACCAGTTCACTATCTCTTCAAAATTTGAGCCGTTTCCCGACCCCATTACTGCAAGACGTTTCATAGTTTTGCTCCTATTCTGCCCAACACAAAGGGCGAAAATTCTTTGCAGATTTCAAAAATTTCATCTTGATTTGCTTCATCTGCGATAATACAAAACCCCACGCCGGCGTTGAACACTTCATATAATTCTTCACCGCATATTGTTTTGAGTTTTTGAAAAATTTTTTGAGGCGGAATTTTATCAAAATCAATTCTGACACTTAAATTTTCAGGTACTGAGCGAAGCAGATTTGATAAAATTCCGCCTCCCGTGATATTTGCACACGATTTTACAAGTTTTTTCCCGACAAGTTCTAAAACCTGATTGTAATAAATATGAGTCGGAGCAAGACAGGCTTCAAATTCCGCATCGCTCAATTTTTCGTCTTTATGCAATTTTCTGATTAAAGAAAACCCGTTTGCGTGAATTCCAGATGAGCAAAGCCCGATTATAATATCGCCGGCTTTTACGTCCTTTTTGTTTAAGCCCTGACCTTCTGTGATTAAACCGATTGCAAAACCGGAAATATCAATATTTCCTTGGGTTATGAGTTCTGAGATTTCGGAAGTTTCGCCGCCCAAAAGCTTACAACCGTATTTTTTAAGCTCTTCATCAATGGAGCGGACTATCTCAAAAACGGCTTCACTGGCCAGTTTATTCACGGCCAGATAGTCCACAAACCCTACTGCGGTTGCACCGGTGCATACCAAATCGTTCAAATTTGCCGCTACAACATCAATTGCAATTGTTTTATACAACTTTTTTTCGTAAAGCGGAATAATTTTTGAACCGATACCGTCAGTGCAGGTTACGAGCTTAATGCCGTTTGACAAAAAAGTTTTGCCCGCAAAAGTGCTTATTCCGAGGTTTTGGCTCAGTTTTTCGTTAAGCTTTTTTGCTTGAGAGAGGTTTACGCCTGATTTTTCATAAAGTTTTGACATAAGTTAATCTTAATATAAAAACAAACATTTTTCTGCTACAATAGTTGACGAAGAATTAACAAGGAGTTAAAAAATGGTCACAGAAGTTAAAGCAAGCCACATACTGGTTGAAACAGAGGAAGAAGCAATCAGTTTAAAGGAAGAAATTTTATCAGGAAAACCGTTTGAAGATGTTGCGGCAGAAAATTCGCTATGTCCGTCAGGTGCAAATGGCGGAGATTTAGGCTTTTTCGGCCGAGGGCAAATGGTCGGTGAATTTGAAGAAGCCGCTTTTGACCTAAATGTCGGAGAAGTTTCAGATCCCGTAAGAACAAATTTCGGCTGGCACCTGATTTTGGTTACAGATAAAAATTAAATGAATAATCGGAGTGTCACTCCCTCCCCATCTGAGGGGGAGGGTTGGGGTGGGGGGTAAATCACGTCAAAAATTGTTCAAAAAGTAAGGAAATTTTTAAAAGATAATAAGATTGATTATCTTCTCGTTAATTCGACCAACGAATTTTTGGTCGAATATTCGGATTTGAGTGAAAATTCAAGATATATTCTGACAAATTTTTCAGGCTCAACAGGTGATGCCGTAATTTCCCAAGGGAATATTTTTCTTTTCGTGGACGGAAGATACCACGAGCAGGCTGATTTGGAAGTTGATAAAAAATTAGTTACGGTGGTTAAAATGAAATCGGGCGAAAGTTTTTCTGCCCTTTTGGCGGAAAAACTTTCGCCCGATAAAACCTTTGCAATTGTTTCAAAGAAAGTTTCGCAGGGACGTTATGAAATTTTAAAAAATGCTTTAAAAAAGAAAAATATTGAAGTTAAGTTACTCGATTTTGACCCTGTGCAAGAGGGAACAGGGAACAGGAAACAGAAAACAGAAGAAATTGATATTGAATTTACCGGTCTGTCTTCCAAAGCAAAAATTGAAAAAATATCTAAAAAGCTGAAATCCGATGAAGCAATTTTGGTAACAAATTTGGAAGAAATTTCTTACCTTCTCAATCTTAGAGATTTTTCAACCAATTATTCATCCAAAATCAAAAGCGGAAAATATATCATATCAAAAAGCGGAGGAAAATTTTTAGATGAAATAAATATTGATGACAATATCAAAACCGTTTATGTCGATAAAAATTCCATAAATGCCCACGATTACGCCATATTGGGCAAAATGGCCATTGGGATGAAAAAAAATTACATAAAAGAAATGAAATCGGTTAAGACTAAGGCGGAAATCGAACATTACAAAAAAAGTGTTAAACGGGCAGACAAAGCCATTATGGCAACCAGAGAGTTTATAGAAAAAAGCGAAAAGCTTTTGCCCATTTCCGAATATGACATAGAAAAAAATTTGGAAGAAAATTTTTATAAATTCGGAGCCAAATCGCTAAGCTTTAAGTCAATCGTTGCCAAAGGCAAAAATTCGGCACTTGCACATTATTCGAATAATTCAAAAACAGAAATTTTGGAAAAAGGAAGTTCCTGGGGTTCATTGGTTTTAATTGACTGCGGAGCTTACTACGAGGGTGGTTATGCAACCGATTGCACGAGAGTTTTTGTTCAAGGCAAGCCTTCAAAGTTGCAGAAAAAAGTTTATACTGCGGTCTTAAAAGGATTTTTGGCCGCATTCAATAAAAAAATAACCGAAAAAACAACAGGTTTTGCCCTTGACAAAGCGGCAAGAAAAGTCTTGCAGAAAAATGCACCTGCAGGTTTCAAGTTCCCGCATGCTCTCGGACACGGAATCGGTATCAATATACACGAAGCTCCTCCGAATCTGGCGTTTTCGCCTATGGCGAAAACGCCCCTAAAGGTTAATATGTGTTTCACAATTGAGCCGGGACTTTATAAAAAAGGTTTTGGCGGAGTACGGCTGGAAAATTCCTGCTATCTTGCAAAAGAAAAAGGCAAATTAATTATAAAATCGTTTTCTGATATGTGTTTTGAAGAAAAATTAATCGATTTTAACCTTTTGACTTCGACCGAAAAAAGGCAATTGAAATCTTTTGAGATAAAATAGGATTATGGAAGAAATAGAAATAACAAGCATAAATAATGAATTGGTAAAGCAGGTTGCGAAGCTTAAGCAAAAAAAGTACCGTGACGAAGAAAAAAAGTTTTTGCTTGAAGGATTTAAGGTAATTGAAGAAGCTTTTCAATCAGGCATTGAGGTTGAATATATCTTTACAAGCAAAAATTCTGAAGTTAGGTTGGGCTTGCCGGCCCAACATCAAAAGGCGAAATTAATTCTAACCACAGAACCTGTTTTAAAAAAAATTTCTACAACCGATTCAGCACCCGAGGCGGTTGCAGTCGCAAGACAAAAAACATTTTCGCCTGACGATTTAAAAAATGTCCAAAAGGTTGTTTTGCTTGAAAATATAAAAGATTTGGGCAATTTGGGAACGATTTTGAGGACGGCGAAGGCGTTTTCGCAAGATGCAATTATACTTTACGGCGAAACTGTTGATTTGTACAACCCAAAATGTGTTCGCTCTGCGGTGGGGAATTTATGGAAAATTCCTGTTGTTCAAATAAAGGATTTTTCTACTCTAAGGAAAGCTTTTTCGGATTTTGAGAGAATAGCGACTTTGCCAAAATCGCAAGGAGCAACAAATTTAAAAGATTTTAAGGCCAAAACTCCTTATCTGATTATGTTTGGCTCGGAGGCAGAAGGGTTAAGTAAAAACTTGGTAGATTTCTCAACCCAAAAAGTAACGATTGAAATGGATGACAGTGTTGAATCTTTAAATTTAAGCATTTCCGTCGGAATTATTTTGCATGAAATAAGTGGGCGGGAGAAAGGGGAAACGGTGAGTGGTTGAACGGTCGAATGGTTGAACGGCTTTTTACGAAGTGATTAAGTGACTGGGTGATTAAGTGCAACAAAAAAAATTAAAACTTTCCCTTTCCCGTTTCCGTTTCCCTTAATAAAATGTAACCAATTTGCTTTTTTCTTGAAAATAAACTATAATAATCCCATTAAATAAATTGGAGGAAGCAAAATGCTAAACAGAAATACAATTGCACGCTTTTACGTCATTGCGAGACATTGGTTATCGGCCCTGACAAAGGGAATCCACCGAAGCAATCTATCCTGTGGGCGTACATTGGCAAGATTGCTTCGTCGAAACTTTGTTTCTCCTCGCAATGACGAGAAC
>JBAYNW010000051.1:0-7124 GCA_041678605.1 Candidatus Gastranaerophilaceae bacterium
AGGGGGGAGGAAGAATAACAATTTTGCAAATATAAACTTGGGGGAGGGGGTCAGCCAAAGCCCAACCTACCTTCTTTGACTGCTAATTAGTGTCAGATCCCGCATCAGAATGAATAACAAAAGTCAACCGCCATGCCCTAACCGGTGCGGGATGACAATAAAGTGAAAAGGGAAAACGTGAGACGTGAGAGGTGAGACGTGAGAAGAGAAACGGGAAAAGAAAAGTTTTAATTTTTTTTGTTGCACTTAGTCACTTAATCACCCAGTCACTTAATCACTTCACTCCTCGCTTTTATCACCCGCCGGGGCAGATGTTTTCCCAATCAACGTCTTCGTCTTCTTCCCCTGGTTCTGCGATTTCGTCGCCGTATTCAAGCATTAGCATTAGAGAAAGCCTCAACTGTTTTTTGTAATTTTCTCTCGCTTTTTCAATAGTTTTCGCACAAAACGCAAAGCTGGGAATTTCCCTTATCTCAATGTAATGATAAGGATTTCCTTCAAAATCCAAATCTTCACCTTCAATCAGGGTCCAATCCAAGTTTAAATAATACTCAAGGTCCTTTTTCACTACTTCGTCACTCTTCCAAAGATTTTTCACTCAGAGGCTGGTTAATCATTATTCCTTCACCGCCGATTACGTCAGCTTTTTTGCCGTTTATATAAAGATAAACATCCAGCGTTGTATTTTTGTTTGAAGTCTTAATTATCTGATAAAGCCTTTTGTAGAGTCCATCCGTGCCGCCGCCTTGTTCAAAATCTCCGCTCAGGTTTATTATAACTTTATTTGGGGTTTCTTCCAGTGATATAAGCCTTGTTCCCTGCGGAATTTCAGAATAAATCCCCTTAGCTTTTTCCTTGGCATCGGGACCTTTCAATAAATTTTCAATAGAAAACTTCAATTTTGTTCCGTCAGTTTTTGCCTGATATTCACGCTTTACAACTTTATAAACTTCCTCTTTGTTATCGTTTTGCCCGATAAAATAAATATTAACGTAAGATTTCGGAACATCTTCACTCAAGCCTTCACCATCCTGACTTGTTTGTTCTTCAGGTGCAATTTGTTCATTGGTAACATTTTCAGAACCCGGAAAATAAGCGACTTTGATAAATGCCAAAGTCCCTATCACTAGCGAAGCTAATCCTATTTTTTGCCATTTTGTCATGATGCACTCCTTTTTATTTGGTTGTGTTTTTGGGAATAAAAACGGTTCCTTTTATGAAAACTTTGTCGCCGATTATATCAACGCTTTTTACACTCATTTCGGAATTTTTATTATTTAAAATCTCTGTCGAAAAAGTCAGCGGATTCAACGCATTTAACAAATAAGCCGCTTTGCTCAAATCAATTACGGTAAATAAATTTGCAAAATCAACCTTTGTCATAACAATGTTTCCGTCTTCAACTTTTAAATCCGAGCGAACCACTATATCCAGAGGTTTTGCCGAAATCGGGGAAGTAACTTTTATCGTGAAATATAGTTTGTTGTTTTTCAGCCGAACGTCCGCACCGCTGAGTTTGAAGAAAGTTATCCCCATCCCTGAGAGGTTTACCTTGTTGAGCATGTCCAAATAACCTACCGATTGGATGGTTTTCCTTAAGTCAGTGTCGGAAATTACAATTGAAAATTCCATGGCCATATTTTCCCTGAATTTCAAGGTTTTTTTGTTTAATTCCACATAATTGAAGTCACACAAAGTTTTTGCCTCAAATGATGACAGGTAAACTCCGTCAATTTCAAGGTTTTTCCCCGAAATTTTAAGCGATTTGAACCTTCCATGCAGTAAATCGTTTGCACTATAAGACTTCATTTCAACGTTAAATTTTTCTTTTGTTTCTTTCCTAAGCTCTCTTTTTATTATGCTCTGAGCTATTTTTTCCGCCAAAAAGGTCATCCCCGTTACCCTTGAAGTTACCTGACAACCTCGGGATGAAAGGTCATAAGCCTTTGAGGCACACATAGCCGAATAATCACAAACCGCAAAAGCCTGCGTTGAGCAAAAAACCATCAAAACGAATATCAAAACCAATTTTTTCATACTTCAAATACCTTCTTAACTCTTATCAGATTGTCCCGTACCGTGGCAATCGCATTTATTTTATCATTATAAATCAAAATTAAAAAATCGTCCTGTTTTAAATTGTTTGACGGGTTTTTACTATGAATAGATTTGCCCATCATTATTTCTTTGTGTTCCTCTTCGCTTATTTTAATTTGCACCAAATCCATCATATCCAGCGGGTTAATGAGGTTTTCCTTAACATCCTGAATTGTTTTTATGTTCTCAAGCGGAGCGGCTTCATCAATGAAAAATTTTCCTGCCTGAGTTCGGGTTAACCCCGACAAATATGCCCCAACCTTTAAATTCTGTCCCAAATCGTGTGCAATTGAGCGAATATAAGTGCCTTTTGAACATTTTATCAAGACTTCGGCCTTCTGGTTTTTTTCGTCGAAAGCTTTAAGTTCGATTTTTTCAATAGTAACCTTTCTTGGTTCAATATGGACTTCTTCACCTTTTCTTGCGTATTCATAAAGCTTTTTGCCCTTAATCTTAATCGCAGAATAAATCGGCGGAGTTTGCAGAATTTCGCCTTCAAATGCTTTCAGGCCTTCAACAACGTCTTTTAGGGCGACTTTTTGTGCAGGACCTGCACAAAAAGTCGCCCTACCTTCAACATCATAAGTATCGGTACTTTTGCCGAAACTTATTTGGGCCAAATATTCTTTTTCGTCGTTCAAATACTCAATCAAACGGGTTGCCTTACCTATACAGACAGGCAAAACTCCCTGTGCAAAAGGGTCGAGAGTTCCCATATGTCCGATTTGTTTTATTTTGGCAATTTTTCGCAAAACAGCCACTACATCATGGGACGTCATGCCGGTAGGCTTATTGATGTTAAGGAAACCAAAAGGTTGAAAGGCCGAACGGTTGAAGGGTTCTGTTCCCAATTCCCAATTTCCAATTTCCAATTTCCTTTTCCCGTTTCCCTGTTCCCTCTCCACTTTTACAATTCTCCTCGGGAAATTTTTTCGATGATTTCATTAACCTTGGAGCCTCTTTCGATTGAGTCGTCGTAAATAAAACGAAGTTCAGGAGTAAGCCTGAGTCTTATTCTTTTTCCTATTTCATATCTTATTTTCGGAGTATTTTTTTCAACTATTTCTATCGTTTTTTGTTTTTGCTCTTCATTTCCGAAAACACTGTAAAAAACTTTTGCAAAAGAGTTGTCATGTGCTATTTCTACATCCAAAACAGACACCATAGCGGGGGTTCTGATATCTTTTTGCAAAATATCAGCCGTTTCTTTCATTAATGCTTTTCTAACCCGCTCGTTTCTCAATGTCATATCTGTATACTCATCCTGCATTTGTGTACTCAACCGATTCAAAGCTAATCCAGAGTTACTCTTTCGACTTCCTCTGTTGTTGAAACTTCAATTATGTCGCCTTCCTGAAGGTCGTTGAATTTGACAAAAGAAATTCCGCACTCAAATCCTTGAGCAACTTCTTTGACGTCATCTTTAAATCTCTTCAACTGGTCGATTACGCCTCTGAATATTTCTTCGCCGTCACGAAGCACAATTGCGGTTTTACCACGCTGAATTTTGCCTTCCGTAACAGAACATCCGGCAATTTTTGTTGTCTTTCCGACCGTAAATACTTGTCTTACTTCAGCCTTGCCGAGTTCAACCTGTTTAATTTCAGGCTGCAATAAAGAAAGCATTTTCTTTTCCAAATCTTCCAAAATTTGATAAATAATATCATATTTTTTGATTAGAACACCTTCTCTCTCAGCTGTTCCTATGGCATTGGAATCTTCCTTGACCCCAAACCCCAAAATAATCGCACCGCTTGCAGAGGCAAGCATAACGTCGGCTTCTGAAATATCACCGACTCCGACGTGAATAATTTTTGTCGCAATTTCTTTTGACTCAAGCTGTGCTACAGCCTGTGAAACCGCTTCAGCCGCACCATGGGTGTTTGCTTTAATAATCAAATTCAATTGAGTTAATGTTTCATCCCCTGCTGCAGATTCTTTTCTGATATGTGCAGGAAGCATCGCATCTAACCTTCGTGAACGTTCGTTTTCCTTGCGTTTGTCGACAATTGATTTCATCTCTTTTTCGTTTCCGACAACTTCAAAATGATCGCCGGCCTGAGGAACTTCGGTTAATCCCAAAACCTCAACCGGTGTTGAAGGTTCCGCCTTAGCAACTCTTTCGCCTTCATCTGAAAGCAATGCCCTGACTCTTCCTCCTACACTGCCCACGACTACGCAGTTTCCTACTCTTAACGTTCCGTTTTGAACCAAAAGTGTCGCAACCGGACCTTTGCCTTTATCCAAATTCGCTTCAATAACAACTCCTGAAGCCTGTGCTTTAGGGTTGGCCTTAAGCTCTGCCATTTCAGCCAAAAGCAGAATATATTCAAGCAATTCGTCAATCCCTGTACCCTGAAGTGCAGAAACTTTGACTACAATTGTTTCTCCTCCCCATTCTTCAGGAACAAGCCCATGTTCTGTCAATTGCTGCAAGACTCTTTCGGGGTCTGCTCCGGGTTTGTCAATTTTATTTACTGCAACGATAATAGGTGTTTCAGCGGCTTTTGCATGGCTTATGGCTTCAATTGTTTGTGGCATAATCCCGTCGTCCGCCGCTACAACCAAAATTGCTATGTCCGTCGCTTGGGCACCCCTTGCACGCATTTCGGTGAAAGCTTCGTGGCCCGGAGTATCAATGAATACAACTTTCTTTTTGTCAACGTGGACAGTGTATGCCCCGATTGATTGAGTTATTCCGCCGACTTCGGTCGCAACAATTTTGTGTTTTGAAGCTCTAATGCTGTCCAAAAGCGTTGTTTTCCCGTGGTCAACGTGACCCATTATGCTCACAACCGGAGCCCTGTGTTTTAATAATTTTTTATCTACTGTCAAGAGTGCTTTGTTTTTTTCTTCTTTTTTAAGTTCTTCTTCGACAAACGCATCAATGTCTTCGTCTAAAACTTCAAGTTCAAACTCCGCACAGACTTTTTTTATTGTTTCAACGTCGATAAGCTGGTTTACAGTTGCCATAACACCCTGCATCATGAGAAATTTTACGATTTCAGCAGGTGTTTTTTGAATTTTTTCGGATAATTCGCTTATAGTCAACGCCTGATTAACAACGAGTTTTGTAATCTGTTCAACTTCTTCGTCTTTTTGCTGTCTTTTTTTATGTTTTTGGGCAGCAGCTTTTTCCAGCGAAATTCTTTCCTGCTCTTCTTCTTTCGTAGTGAAAACTTTCCCTTTTTTCTTTTCGACTTTTCTCTTGATTCCGCCCCTGTTGTCGTAGATATCCTGAGAAATTATATGACGCTCAATCGGCTGTTTTCTGCCGACTCTTTCTCCGGCAACAGTTTCTGCAGGTTTTGAACCTTCCGCAGGCTTTTTAAAGCCCTCTGTTCCTTCTCCTGCCCGAGGTCTTTGAGGGTAAATATTTCTCTGCGTATCACCTTCACCCCTCGGCCTTTGACCCTGAGGGTAAGGACGACCGGAACGTTCCGGTGCTTTTTCTTCGCCTTGAGGCTTCTGCGGGGCACGTCTTACAATTTCCAAACGGTTGGGAACACGCTTAACCACTTCTATCTTTGGTTTTTCAATTTCTTCTTCTTTTTTGGGAGCTTCCGGCTCTCCTTCTTTAACCTCAACCTTAACTTTTTTTACGATAAAAGCTTTTGGTTTTTTAACTTCGATTTTGGAGCCGGCGTTTATAAAATCTTTCAGTCTTTGTATCTGGTCTGCAGTAACAACACTCGAATGAGTCTTAATATTGATAGACAGCTGAGCGAATTTATCCAAAACCTCTTTGTTTGTGAGATTTAGCTCTTTTGCCAATTCATTTACTCTTACACTATCTAAGCTCATCTGCATTTATTTCCTATCTGTTTATCTAACTATATCATAAATTCATTCCTTATGGATAGTCCTTAACGTTTCCTTGAATTCTTCGCTTAAATTGGCTTTTAAGAATTTTGCCAACTTATTTTTTTTCAAAGAGTTCTCTATACATGTTTTATTATAACAAAGATATACGGATCTGCCAAATATTTTTGAATTTGGGTTAATAAATATTTCCTTAGTCTTGTATTCACGGGTGATTTTAATCATTTCCTCGCGGTTTTTGCTCTCAAAACACCCGATACATTTGCGTAATACTTCTTTTGTCATAGAAGTATTATAACATACCTTATAATGTTCATTTTTTCTCTTTGATATCGACGCAAAGAGAAAAAAACGAACCAAAAAAGAGAAACACTCTTTTCCCTGCGGGGCAATGCTCAAGCAAGCTTTCGCTAAATAACGGTTTCGATTGATGAGCTTGCTCATCAATCGAAACTGCTCACTTTAGATAAACACATCATACTAAACTGTTTTCGCGGAAATGATTTTGTAGGGTGCAGATTTCCGCACCTACTTACCCATTACTCTATTTGCAAATTCTTCTAAGTTTTCAACAGTTAATTTAAAAATAGCATCGCCTTGTCCATTCTCTTTCGGCTTTATAGAATATTGAATATTTTTACGTCCTTTAAGATACAAAGTATCATCTAATGTATTATTATTCTTGCTATATCTTACTTGAAAAATATCCTTTAAACTTATATCTGATCCTTCTTTATCTTTATATTTAGCATTAAAATCCTTTATCAATGATTTTACTTGAAGAATAGTAGATTCTTCTGCGTTACTGTTTTTGAGTACATTATTTTTGCATTTTATTCTTAGCCCGAACGTTGTATTATCTGTTTTTTGAATTTGCATTTTTAATTCCTTTCTAAATTTTCTAATTTTATAACTCTACGCATGTTTTAAAACTCCTAAAAAGAAAATTTGCTACCTACTCCTCGGTTTATTGCAAAATTGTTACAAAAAATAGCAGGTGCAGAAATGGGAATTTTGCACCCAGGCTTTTGTTTAGTTGAAGGGTCGAAGGGTTGAACGGTTGAACGGCTTAAGGGCTTAAGGGCTTTTTACGAAGTGATTAAGTGACTGGGTGATTAAGTGATTAAGTGCAACAAAAAAAATTAAAACTTTCCTTTTCCCGTTTCTCTTCTCACGTCTCACATCTCACGTCTCACGTTTTCCCA
>JBAYNW010000052.1:0-6790 GCA_041678605.1 Candidatus Gastranaerophilaceae bacterium
CACTGTTTTCTAAGCTCGTTCCTCGCAAAGAAAACAAGAGGCAGGGTCGCAAAGTCGCTCGCTGATGCGATGCTGAAACAAGTTCAGCATGACGTGAGTCGTTTTTTGGAATAATTCCGCATCCTCTTAACACAAATTTAATGAACATTTATTTTCATGAAAATCTTTCGGTTCAATTTGTATTGTTGAGTGATGGATGTTAAATTTTTCTTTTAATATTCTATTAATTTCACATAATATTCGTTCATAATCACTTAATTCCGCAACGATATGGACGCTTAGCGAAACAGAGCTTGAATTAATGCTCCAAACGTGAAGGTCATGAACATTCAAAATTCCTTCAACTTCGCAAATAGAGTCGTTTACCCCTTGTATATCAATGTGTTTAGGTGCTGATTCCATTAAAATTTGAACCGCAGAGTTGGTTATATTAATTGAGCTGTAAAGAACAAGAATAGCTATTATGATACTCACTATCGGGTCTGCAATATAAATATGCCACCCATAGACCAGAATACCTGCGGTTATTGCACCGATTGAACCTAACAAATCCCCCAAAATATGCAAAAACGCTCCTTTTACATTTAAATTTTCTTTGCTTCCTTTGCGTAAAACACAAGCCCCTGCAATATTTACAAGTAAACCTCCGATTGCAATTATAGTCATTGTAACAGCGTCTATTTTTTGTGCAATTGTTATTCTGTAATACGCTTCATAGATAATAGCTAAGGCAATAAACACGAGTGTTATTCCGTTTATAAATGCCGCAAAAATTTCCGCACGATAATATCCGTAAGTTTTTTCCACCGGTGCTTTTTTAGAAGCAAGCCAAAGAGCGAAAAACGACAAACCTAAAGCTCCGACATCACCCAACATGTGTCCGGCGTCAGCGGTTAAAGCCAAACTGTTTGTGAAATAACCGCCTAAAAATTCGGCAACCATATAAATTGCCGTTATAAAAAGTACAATTAATAAACTTTTTTTATTATTGTATTCATGGTGATGATGCCCGTGTTTATGTTCGCAATGCCCTTGTGATATTTTTGACATTCGGCCCCCTTTATGAGACTAATGCACAAGTAAGAAAAAACAAATTTTCTATACTTGTGCAGTGGTCTCTTTAATTTATAAATTAATTATACGCAGGCGATATTTATTGTCAATACGAAGTTCGTAGGTTGGGATGAGGGGTTAAAATCTGCCCTAATAACAGCATTATTATTTCATATGCTAAAATCATCTTTAAATGTCGGCAGGTCCTAGTTGTACAGCCAGCTTGTGCCGTAGTAATCTACTACTGATAGCCACCCATCTTCAAATGGCAAAACCCTTGTGGGGAGACCGACTTCAGTTTTATTTTCAACGCCGACAAGCCTTATTCCAAACCTGTCTTTGCCCCATTTGTTTGGTTTTTTAAGTCCGTTTGTGTCTACAAATATAAGCCCTGAGCCACTCCAATACATAGACCATGTCATTCCGGAAACATCAATAAAGGCATAGGACCCCTCTTGTGGAAATCCATTACCATATTTATCGCCATCAATATTCCAACACTGAGAATTGTTCCAGCTCAGACACTCTTTTACTACTTTAAACTGATCTTTAAATGCAAGGAAATTGTTCATATGATTTGTATAATCACCTTCGCCAGTCGCAGCTGCAAGCAAATACTGCTGATTTGCCATTGCAAGAGCCTGAGAAGCGGCAGAAAAAGCCTTTTTATAGGCACTTTTATATTGAATATCCTGCACTCCTTTTATTAATGTCGGAATAGTCATGGCCGCCACCACTGCAATTACACCAAGAGTTATCAGGACATCAGAAAGGGTAAAGCCCTTACGGTGGTGCATTATCACTTCCATATGCCTCTCTTTTAGCATAACAATGTCCTTCCATTTCATAGTATATGACAAAGTATAATACATTTCAATATTTTTGTAAAGTATATGTCTGTACATCGTAATGGAGATTTGACATGAAAAGAAAGTTAATGAGGCCAGGAAACGGATGGGCGGTATTCCTATCTAAAACAATTCTTGAATTATTGAAAATAAACCCTGAAACAGATTTTATAGAACTTCAGGTTGAAAACGATATCCTAAAAATTAAAAAAACTAAGGGTTAGAATAAAACTACCAAAGCCTATATTGTCGACTACCTCAGGCAATGAACCTGTCAGAGAGTGGCTTAAAGGTGGTTTACCGAAAGAAGACAAAAAACACCTTGAGGTTCGTAGGTTGGGGTTTCTACCCCAACAACTTTCTAAAAAAGGAAAAAAGGAAATTGGTAATTGGGAATTGGGAACAGAACCCTTCGACCATTCAACCATTCGACCTTTCAACTTAGTTCGTAGGTTGGGGTTTCTACCCCAACAGTATTATTCTACTGGGCTGAAATCCCAAACTTGCTTAGCAATAATTTATACACAGACAATTTACAGCTTGAAAACAATTTTTTTCCTTGTAAAATACAGGTATGAAAGAATTTATTTTGTCGGTTATGTGTTTATTTTTGTTTTTTCTTTTTCATCCGGCTTTTGCCGATGATGACGGAACTTCTTCCAATTCAAACTGGGGGATACCGCCTGCAAGCAAAGATGAGATGTCCGCTCAGAACTCAGGATCCGCAGAGGAGGCTTGGAGCGAAGAATACAACCAAACTATTTATGAAAGATACGGTTCCGACGAAAGCCCTGCATTCAACAACAGGGAGAACATAAATCCGAACGAATCCGATTACGGCTACGGGGAAACCGACGGATACGAATAAAAACATTAAAGTGTATGGGAATCTTATAAACTTATCGACTTATCAACTCCCTTAATCACTTCGTAAAAGGCCTTTCACCCATTCACCCTTTCAACTAAAAAATGGAGGTAATTATGCATTTAATCGCAATTAACGGCAGCCCGAAAGCGGAAGGGAATACCTATCATGCTCTCAAATTGGTTGCAGAGGAACTTGAAAAACAAGGAATTTCGACTGAAATTATCCATATAGGAAACAAAAACATCCGTGGTTGTCTGGCATGCAACGCCTGTGCCAAAAACAAAAACGAAAAATGTATAATTGACGATGAAGTCAACGAAGCTATTCAAAAAATGAAGAACGCAGACGGAATAATAATCGGCTCACCTGTCTATTATGCTTCAATCGCCGGAACTATGAAGTGCTTCTTAGACAGAGCCTTCTATGTCGCAGGTGCAAACGGCGGACTTTTCAGGCACAAAGTCGGTGCAAGTGTAGCCGTTGCAAGGCGTTCCGGCGAAGTTGCCACATTTGACCACCTAAACCATTATTTTACAATCGGGGAAATGTTTTTGGCATCTTCAAACTACTGGAATGTTATCCACGGGCAAACTCCCGCTCAGGCGTTGCAGGATGAAGAGGGCGTCCAAATTATGAGAGTTTTAGGAAAAAACATGGCGTTTTTATTGAAAAGCATCGCCGAAAACAAAGCAGCCCTGCCGGAGCAGGAAGCCAAAATTATGACTAATTTTATACGTTGATAGGAGATAAGATGAGAAGAATATTATTTTTTGATGTCAGAGATAACGAAGAAGAAGCCCTCAGGGCTTGTTGCAGAGCCAACGGAACCAAATGCGGCAATGAATGTAAGTGCCAACTGTTTGCAGAACGCTTAGATGATAAAACAGTTTTAACCGACGAAATGAAGCAGGCAAACGTCCTTTCGTGTTTCACTTTTTCAAGAGTTGGAGCAGATGTATTAAAAAAATTCCCCGACTTAAAACTAATTGCACTCAGAAGTGTCGGATTTAACCATGTTGACATTGATTACTGCAAATCGAATAATATTGAGGTCGTAAACTCTATCGGCTACGGGAATGTAACCGTTGCGGAATTTGCATTCGGATTGATTTTAGATGTCATCAGAAAAGTGACTCATTCGTATATGAATTTAAGAGATGAACATCCAAATAAAGATTCTTACATGGGGTTTGAACTTAAGGGAAAAAATATCGGTATAATCGGCACAGGGGCTATCGGAGGGGAAGCGGTAAGGATTGCTCACGGTTTTGGGATGAATGTTTTGGCTTATGATATTTTCCCAAAAGAAGAACTTGTCCAAAAATACGGCGTAAAATATATTCCACTCGACGAACTTTTGAAAAATTCCGATATAATCTCGCTTCACACGCCGCTTACGGAAGATAATTTTCACCTGATAAACGAAGAGAAAATTAAACTGATGAAATCAACTGCAGTACTTGTAAATACCGCCAGAGGCGAACTTATAGACACAAAGGCTTTGTATGCGGCATTGTCCGAAAACAAAATTTTCGGTGCGGGGCTGGACGTTTTGGAGGCAGAAAACATTTTGACCCAGCCGGACAGCGTTTTGGATTTTGATTACCTGACAAACGATTATATAAGGCAAACTCTTGTAAACGAAAGGCTGTTAAAATTGCCTAATGCCGTTGTAACACCGCACATAGCTTATAATTCAAAGGAAGCCCATGAGAGAATTCTGGACATAACAATGAAGAATATAAATTCGTTTTTTGAAGGTAAAATTTTGAACAGCGTGATTAAACATTAATTTTTTGTTTATTTTTTAATAATCTATTAAATTAAATGTTAAATTGATATAGTAAAAGGTAAAGAGTGAAAATTTTTTCTTAGTCACCTAATCACTTAATCACTTAATAACAAGGAGCAAATAAACAATGGCAAAAACAATTGGTATCGACTTAGGAACTACAAACTCCGTAGTCGCGGTTATGGAAGGCGGCAAACCGACCGTCATAGCAAACGCAGAGGGTGCAAGAACAACCCCTTCTATCGTCGGGTTTTCAAAAACAGGCGAAAGATTGGTCGGACAGCTTGCAAAGCGTCAGGCAATATTAAACCCTGACAAGACAATAGTTTCGATTAAGCGAAAAATGGGCGAAGATTACAAAATTAAAATTGATGACAAAACGTATACTCCGCAAGAAATTTCAGCAATGATTTTAAGAAAATTGGCGGATGATGCAGGTTCATATTTGGGCGAAAAGGTAACTTCAGCGGTAATCACCGTTCCTGCTTACTTTAACGATGCTCAAAGACAGGCTACAAAAGATGCCGGTAAAATCGCCGGACTTGACGTTCTCCGTATCGTCAACGAACCGACTGCCGCGGCTTTGGCCTACGGTTTGGAAAAAGTAAAACCGGAAAAAGTTCTGGTATTCGACTTAGGCGGCGGTACTTTTGATGTTTCAATTCTTGAAATAGGCGACGGCGTCCATGAAGTTCTTTCAACTTCCGGAGATACTCACCTAGGCGGCGACGACTTTGACGAAAAAGTTATGAACTGGATTTGCGACGAGTTCAAAAAATCCGAAGGAATTGACCTGAGAAACGACAAACAGGCTATGCAGCGTATTAAAGAAGCGGCCGAAAAGGCAAAATGCGAACTTTCTACCGTTATTGAAACAAATATCAATCTGCCTTTCATTACTGCAGATGCGAACGGCCCTAAGCATTTGGACATTTCTTTAACAAGAGCCAAATTTGAAGATTTGTGCCACGAGCTGTTAGACAGATGCAAAAAGCCGGTTGAACAGGCAATTAAGGACGCAAAACTTTCGAAAGGCGAAATCGATGAAGTAGTTTTGGTCGGCGGTTCAACACGTATTCCAGCTGTTCAGGCGTTAGTTAAAGATTATACGGGCAAAGACCCTAACCAATCCGTCAACCCCGACGAAGTTGTTGCGGTAGGTGCGGCAATTCAGGCAGGAGTTCTGGCCGGCGAAGTTAAGGATATCGTTCTTTTGGACGTAACTCCTTTGACTTTGGGTATTGAAACACTCGGCGGGGTGGCTACTCCGCTTGTTCCGAGAAACACAACAATTCCTGTTTCAAAATCGCAGGTATTTTCAACTGCCGAAAATAATCAGACAGCGGTTGATATAAGCGTTTTGCAGGGTGAAAGACCGATGGCGAGAGATAATAAATCTTTGGGTATGTTCAGACTCGACGGAATTCCGCCTGCAATGAGAGGATTACCTCAGATTGAAGTTACCTTCGATATTGATGCAAACGGGATTGTAAACGTTTCGGCGAAAGATAAGGCAACAAATAAAGAACAAAAAATTACCATCACAAATTCAAGCAATCTTTCCGAAGATGATATTGAAAAGATGGTTAAAGAGGCTGAAGCAAACGCCTCTGAAGACAAATCTAAAAAAGAAGAAGCAGAAACAAAAAATAACGCTACAAGCTTGATAGGTTCGGCTGAGAGAATTGTCAAGGACTTTGAGGGCAAAATTGACGAAGCTGACAAATCAAAACTTGATGAACAAAAAGCGGCTTTGCAAAAAGCTCTTGATGAAAGTAAATCGGTTGAAGAAATCAAAAAACTTTCGGAAGACTTGCAGCAAACAATGTTCAGTATTTCACAAAAGGCTTACGAACAGGTTCAAAAAGAAGGCGAAACAGCAAGTTCAACAACAACCGAAGAACAGCCTGCAAGCGGCGAAAGCGAAGGTCCTTCTTCATCTTCCGATGATGATGTAATCGACGCCGAATATACTAAAGAGTAAACGGTTTATAAGTCGAGAAGTTGAACGGTCGAAAGGTTGAAGGGTTGGCAGTTTGTTTGAAAAGCTTTTTACGAAGTGATTAAGTGACTGGGTGATTAAGTGATTAAGTGCAACAAAAAAAAATTGGGAGCTTACCGAATTTTAATGAAACTTAAATTTCTACTCTGTCAAAGAAGGGATTTTCACGTTAGGGAAAATCCCTTCTTTGAGATTTTTGCCCGTCAGTTTATCCGCCCTTCAAAATA
>JBAYNW010000053.1:0-6646 GCA_041678605.1 Candidatus Gastranaerophilaceae bacterium
TGGGAAAACGTGAGACGTGAGATGTGAGACGTGAGAAGAGAAACGGGAAAAGGAAAGTTTTAATTTTTTTTGTTGCACTTAATCACTTAATCACCCAGTCACTTAATCACTTCGTAAAAAGCCTTTCAGCCCTCTAGAATTGTTTCAAAAATCTAAGGTCGTTGTTGAAAAAGAGTCTTATATCGTCAATGGCGTATTTTAGCATGGAAAGTCTTTCTACACCAACGCCAAAAGCAAATCCGGTGTAAACTTCAGGGTCAATCCCCGACATTTTCAAAACATTTACATCAACCATGCCGGCTCCCAAAATTTCCAGCCAGCCTGTGTTTGAGCAAGTTCTGCAGCCTTTTCCGCCACACATTATGCATTGAACATCAATTTCCGCACTGGGTTCAGTGAACGGGAAAAAGCTGTTTCTGAATCTCGTAACACGGCTTGAACCAAAGTAAAGTCTGATAAATTCGTTTAAAACCCCTTTTAAATCAGCAAAAGTAATGTCTTTATCGACATAAAGCCCTTCAATCTGGTGAAAGAAGTTGTTTTTTCTTGCATTTACAGCTTCCGAACGGTAAACTCTTCCCGGAGCGATTACTCTCAAAGGCGGTTTGTTGTTTTCCATCTCCCTAACCTGTGCGTTAGAAGTTTGACTCCGCAAAACCACGTTAGGAGCAACTTTGGTGTAATAAGTATCTTGCATATCCCTTGCCGGATGGTTCGCAGGGAAATTCAGCATGTCAAAATTGAAGTGTTCGGTTTCAACCTCAGGCGAATTATAGCTTTGTACAAGCGAAAACCCCAACGTTTGAAAAATCGAAACAATTTCGTTTGTCGTCGCACTCAGCGGATGAACTTTCCCTTGAGGAGTGAATTTCCCCGTTAAAGTGATATCGATTTTTTCTGTTTGAAGCTTTTCATCCAATTCTTTTCTGTAAATCAGTTCAAATTTTTCGTTGACAGAGTCTTCAAGCTTTTTGGCAACCTCGTTTGCAAAAGCACCGACAATTCTCTTATCTTCATCCGAAAGATCTTTCAAATTCTTCTTAATCGAATTCAATTCGCCTTTTCTGCTCAAATACTTCAGCTTAATTTCCTCGATATCGTCTGTCGTAAGTGCTTTTTCAATATCAGCCGCCGCATCATTAAAAATTTTTTCCAATTGTTTTTTCATTTTTTTGTCCTTGTTTGTTGCTCCCTCGCCCCTTGCGGGAGAGGGCTGTGGTGAGGGTTTACTCACCAACATATTACAAAAATTTATTATGTTCTTTTTCCCACCCGATAGTGCTTGAAGGCCCGTGTCCCGGATAAATCTTAATATTTTCATCCAGAGTAAATATTTTTTTCTCAATATTTGATTTTAATTGAGAAAAACTCCCTCCAATCAAATCGGTTCTTCCCACAGCTCCACGAAATATTGTATCACCGGTGAATATTATGCCGTCAATCAGGTAGCAAACCCCGCCTTTTGTGTGTCCCGATGTATCAATTACCCTAATTTCGTTTTTTCCAAACTTTATTATATCATCTTCTTTTACATAGCCGTCAACCTTTTGAACCTCAACATTAATGGGCAGGAAATTTTTTGTAAATTCGCTCATAGTGTCCAAAATCGCTTGATCTGCCTCATTAATCAGCACTTTACAATCATATTTGGCCTTGAAATCATTCACGCCCAAAACATGGTCAAAATGCCCGTGGGTCAGCAAAATATATTTCAACGTTGCCCCATGCTCGTTTAAAGTATTGGCTATATCTTCGCTGTATTCTGTACAATCAATCAATACCGCTTCTTTTGAACCATTTTCCCCATCGTCAATAAGCAGGTAATTGTTGTCTTCCAATGCTCCCAATGTAAATTGTTTTAATATCATCTTACTATCTCAAAAATTTCCTTGCAAACTCTGAATAAGCTTTCTGCGTCGCTCAATGCAATCATATTCGGCCCGTCACAAAGTGCCTTGTCGGGGTCGGGGTGAACTTCAAAGAAAAGCCCGTCAGCACCAGCCGCGACTGCCGATTTTGCCAGAATAGGAACAAATCTTCTGTCCCCGCCTGAACATTCGCCTTCCGCACCGGGTAATTGCACGCTGTGTGTGGCGTCAAAAATTACAGGATAGCCGAATTCTTGCATAATCGGTATTGCTCTAAAATCCGATACCAGATTGTTGTACCCGAAAGTTGTTCCTCTCTCGGTAACTGTTATGTTTGAATTTCCGGAGTCTTCAACTTTTTTTATCAAAGACTTCATCTGTTCGGGAGCCAGAAATTGGCCTTTTTTTATGTTGATAATTTTTCCGGTTTTGGCGGCGGCCACGAGCAAATCCGTTTGACGGCATAAAAATGCAGGGATTTGAAGAATATCCGCAACTTCCGCTGCAATTTTTGCCTGTTCCGGCGTATGGATATCTGTTACAATCGGCAAATTAAAATCTTTTTTAATTTTAGCAAGCATTTCAAGACCTTTTTCAATGCCCGGTCCTCTGTAAGCATTTAGGGAAGAGCGATTAGCCTTGTCAAAAGACGCTTTGAACACAAAGTTCAAATCAAGTTTTTGTGTAATACTTTTTAAGCCTTCGGCGGTTTTTTCAAGAATATCCATGGTCTCGATAACACAAGGACCTGCAAGGATTGTAAGCTTGTCAGAACCAATTTGGAAATCATTCAATTTTATTTTTTTTACTTCACTCATAACCCAATCATACCAAAAAAATAAATATTTGTTAACTTAATAGCAAATTTTATATTTACAGGTTTTATATAATCAGCAATCAATAAAAAAGGGTTAAAATGTACATCCAAAGAATAGAAAAAACAGCAAGGCTAATCGGGGTGAAGGGTTCTGTCGCAGCACGGCAAGAAAAATTTGCTAAAAAATTGCATGCTGATTTTTCAAAAATGCTGGAAGATACGTTTGAAAAAAATGGCGTTGTAACAAGAGACGACGTAGAAGGCTTTTATAACAATGCATTTCCCAATCTTGATATAGAAATAAATATAAATAATCGAAATTCTGTAAGTTATAATCTCAGTGACAAAAAAACGTCTATTAAAGGATATTCTTTGGATGTCGATTTCGGTCTAAAGAGCTTTATAACCAAATCAGATGTTGATGAAATATCATATTTAGAACACGAAAACACACATTTGATTACTGCTGTAGTCCACCCTAAATACTTGGCTTCTCATGTTAAAACTTACACTGAGCCAAAATACGACGATGCTTCGTATTTTTACAAAATGAATCTATATAAAAGAGAGATTAACGGATTGCCTGAGTGCATGATTAATGAGTTTAAAGCAGATAAAAGGGCTAGATATAGCAGAGTTAGAGGGTATGTTGACGGATATTTGTCCAACCCGATATATACATCGGAAGATAAAATTTTCATTCTTAAAAATTGGCGACTTCGCTTGTTAAACGAAATGAATGCGTACAAAGTCGGTAAGTATTCAAGGGTTAAATACTTGTGTCCTGTAGACGAATTATCGAAAAAAATTAAAAATGGAGAAGAAGTCAAAGAAAATCATGAATTTGATTTTTTAGAAAAAACTATGTCATATGATTCTTCCCAATATGCGACAGTTGATTTAAAAATAAAGATGCTTAAAACATTTGTGAAAAGGCTACAGAAAGAGGCTTATCAGGAAACCCTTGATGAATTTTTTTTCCCACAAAAATTAAAAATGTTAGAAAAAATGCTTGTTAAAGAAATGGCAAAGGCCGGGCATGATATCAAGCGGTTTTCGGCTGATAGACTACAAAAATTGCCCTCTTATGATTTGTAAAATAATATGTTTATATTTACCCCTTTTTTGTGGTAAAATTAAGTAATCTATTGCAAGCGACAACAATAAAAGTGGGTGTTATGTCAGAAAAAGATAAATATGAAGTAGTAATCGGGCTGGAAGTGCATGCTCAATTAAAGACAAAGTCAAAGATTTTTGCACCGGATTCAACGGAATTCGGAAACGAGCAGAACACGCAAATTTGCCCTATAACTCTTGGAATGCCGGGGGTTTTGCCGGTTTTAAACAAAGGCGTTGTCGACATGGCAATTCTAACCGGACTTGCACTTCATTCTCAAATTCCCAACCGCTGCAAATTTGACAGAAAGCAATATTTCTACCCCGATTTGCCAAAGGGCTATCAGATTTCTCAATACGACGAACCGATTTGTGTCGGCGGTTATCTTGATATTAAAGGCAAAAGAATAGGAATTACACGTGCTCACTTGGAAGAAGATGCGGGGAAATTGGTTCACTCGGGAGCTGACGGAATTGCAGGTTCAAATTACTCTCTTGTTGACTTAAACCGTGCCGGAACTCCGCTTTTGGAAATAGTTTCAGAACCAGATATGCGTTCAAGCGACGAAGCAAAAGCTTATGTGGAAGAATTAAGGAATATTTTAAGATATATCGGCGTTTGCGACGGCAATTTGGAAGAAGGTTCAATGCGTTGTGACGTCAATGTTTCAGTCATGCCAAAAGGCTCAAAAGAATTCGGAACACGTGCGGAAATTAAAAATGTAAACAGCTTCAAGGCCTTACAGAGAGCCGTTGAGTATGAAATTGAAAGACAAATAGGGCTTGTTGAAGAGGGCGAAAGAGTAGTTCAAGAAACAAGACTTTGGGATGATAATTCCGGCGAAACCCGTTCTATGAGGGGAAAAGAAGACGCACATGATTACAGATATTTCCCTGAGCCGGATTTGATGCCGCTTGAAATTTCTAAAGAATGGATTGAGAACGTAAGTGTTACTATGCCTGAACTCCCGACCGCAAAAAGGGAGCGTTATATGAGCCTCGGATTGAGCGAATACGATGCGGGCATAATCGTTGAGCAGATGGAACTGGCACTGTTTTTTGATGAATTAATTAAGCTGGGTGCCAATGTAAAAATAAGTGTTAACTTCTTGATGGGCGAAATTGCCGCTTATCTTAAGGAAGAAAAATTGGGAATAGGTGAAACTAAACTTACTCCTGCAAATTTGGTCGAACTGGTTAATTTAATTGAGAAAGGAACTATTTCGAACAACATAGGAAAACAAATTATCTTTACAATGTTAAAGAGTGGTACAAGTGCCTCCGAGATCGTAGAAAAACAAGGCTTAAGCCAGATTTCGGACGAGGGGGCATTAAAAGAAATTGTACAAAAAATTGTTGACTCAAATCCTGAGCAAGTTTCCGCCTACAAAGCCGGCAAAGTCCAGCTTTTTGGCTTCTTCGTGGGTCAGGTGATGAAGGAAACAAAGGGAAGAGCGAATCCAAAGACTGTTAATGAACTGCTCAAAGAACTGCTGGATTAATTCATAATCCTTAATATTTGAGCAAAAATCATAAAGTTTTTGGGATTGATGTCGATGCACTTAATATGAGAGAAATAATTTTAGACATCAAAAAAATTCATTTGTACGGTTTCGATTTTTACAAGTTTGTGAAAGAGTGTGTTATGGCAAATTTACAAATTAAAAAAGTCGCAAGTAGTATGGAAGACGAAATTTTTCAACAGCCAAAAATTTTGGAGCTTATTTTGAGGACTTATGTTGCCCCTGACGGGTACATAATTTTGAATGCTCCTACCAAAATTGACAAAATTGTGCTTGTTGCAAGCGGGTCATCCTACCACTGTGCAAGACTTTCCGCTGAAATATTCGGTTTGGTCGCAGATATAGAAGCCCGTGCGATTTATTCAAGCGAATTTCTTATTAAAAAAATTGTTCCGCATGACAAAAATGTCTTGTATATTTTTATCACTCAATCCGGCGAAACAACCGATACGCTGAGTGCCCTGAACAAAGCGAAACAGCTTGAAATGAGAACAATGTGCATTACGAATAAGGAAAATTCTTCCGCATGGATGACAGCAGATTACAGAATAAACTGTCTGGCAGGTGAAGAAAAGAGTATTGCATCAACCAAAGCTCTTACCGCTCAAATGCTTTGCCTTTATCTTTTGGCTTTAAAATATGCTCAAATACGTGAAATGGATGTGTCCGTGCGGCTTAAGCAGTTGAACAGTCTGCCGGAAATTGTTGAAGATACTCTCGCTTTAACTGATAAAATCAGGCCTTTTGCAAGATTTTTATCCAAATATAAAGACATAATAATAGCGGCCGACGGAGTTTCTTATGCTCTGGCTAAGGAAGCATGTTTAAAAATCAAGGAAACGTCCTACATAAACGTAATGTCGCACATTTTGGGAGAATTTATGCACGGCCATCTGGCGGTTTTGAACAATAAAAAAACTGTTTTGGTCTACGTTTCATCCGAGGAACTGTCTTATTCCACCATTAAAAATTTAGAAAAAATAAAAAGGGATTATAACCCTCCGATTTGCGTTATAGGAACCTCAAGCGAAAGAATTAATTCGACGTTTAACGTTGATTTGGAAGTCGAAGATAATATTTTGAAAATGTTTTCTAATGCCGTTATTTCGCAGCTTTTGGCCTTGTATATCGCCGAAAAGCTTAACAGAAACGTTGACAAACCCAAAGGCTTGAAGAAAATTGTAACCGAAGTGTAATGGACAGAGATATTTCTAGCACTTTTTAACAAAGATTAACAAAAAACAGAGCAGGGAAATATTTAGAGTTTCCCTGCTCTGTTTTGTTCAATCCTCTTTTAATATTTTAAATACAATATTTATTAA
>JBAYNW010000054.1:0-6339 GCA_041678605.1 Candidatus Gastranaerophilaceae bacterium
AGTGAAAGCGGGTTGAAAGGTCAATTTTTCAACGTCGTTGCGATGGGAAACGGTGAGACGTGAGAGGTGAGACGTGAGAAGAGAAATTGGAGAAGAGAAACGGAATTTCCCGTCGTTGCGAGGGGATAAATGTTCTGCCCCATGTAAAAGAGCGTTCTCGTCATTGCGAGGAGAAACAAAGTTTCGACGAAGCAATCTTGCCAATGTACGCCCACAGGATAGATTGCTTCGGTGGATTCCCTTTGTCAGGGCCGATAACCAACCCCTCGCAGCAACGACGTAGCGGCTTTCGTTCACCGTTTGCCAAACTATAGACTCGCTATTTTTGTATAAAAGTCATTTGCCTGTTCAAATTTGTAAGCCGCATTAAATAATTTTGTCTCTTGAAGGACTGGGGCAAGAATTTGCAAGCCAATCGGCATACCTGTTGAATCAAAGCCTGCCGGAACGCTTATCCCCGGAATTCCACCCAGATTTGCACTGATTGTCGCAATATCGGTCAAATACATTGCAAGCGGATCCTCAGTTTTTGCCCCGAATTCAAAGGCCGTGTTCGGGCATGTCGGCGAAATCAGCAAATCAACTTCTTTGAAAACCCTGTCAAAATCCTCCTTAACCAATGCCCTCAACTGCTGTGCTTTTTTATAGTAAGCATCATAATATCCGGAACTCAAAGCGTATGTTCCGAGCATTATTCTTCGCTTAACTTCAGGCCCGAAGCCTTCCGCACGGGTTTTGGTATACATTTCCATCAAATTTTTGGCATCTTTTGCTCTAAATCCGTACCTGACTCCGTCAAAACGTGCCAAATTCGAGCTGGCTTCCGCTGTTGCGATAATATAATAAATTCCTATCGAGTATTTTAAATAAGGCAGAGAAACCTCTTTAATCTCGGCACCAAGTGATTTGTAAGTATCAATTGCGTTTTGGATTGCCTTTTTAACATCTTCGCTGACACCTTCGCCGAGGAGGTCCTTGATAACCCCGATTTTCATTCCCTTGATATAGTTGTTCAAGTGAGCAGAATAATTTTCCACCGGAACATCCAAAGACGTAGAATCTTTAGGGTCAACGCCTGAGATAACTTCCAAAAGCGTTGCTGCATCTTCAACCGTACGGGCAAATGGCCCTATTTGGTCCAAAGATGAGGCAAAAGCAATTAAGCCATATCTGGAAACTCTTCCATAAGTCGGTTTCATCCCGATAATTCCGCAAAAACTCCCCGGCAAACGTATGCTTCCGCCTGTGTCAGACCCCAGCGACAGAGTGGCCTCGCAGGCCGCAACACTTGCCGCAGAGCCGCCTGATGAGCCGCCCGGAACTTTGTTTAAGTCCCACGGGTTGCGGGTTTTTTTGAAAGCGGAGTTTTCGGTCGAACTTCCCATTGCAAATTCGTCTAAATTTGCTTTTCCAACAATCGGAACGAGATTTTTTAATAATTTTTCCGTAATTGTGGCATTATATGGAGAAATAAAATTTTCAAGAATTTTGCTGGAAGCCGTGGTGGGATAGCCGATTAAGTTCATATTGTCTTTTAAAACAAGCGGAATACCCGCCAAAAGCGGTAATTCTTCGTTGCGTGCGATTTTTTCGTCCACTTTTTTCGCTGTATCCAGTGCAGTTTTCTTGGTCAGACAATTGAAAGCCTCAACCTTGCTTTCAACTTCGTCAATTCTCTCAAATGTAGCGTTTGCCAGTTCAACAGCAGAAATTTCTTTGCTCAATAAAGCTTTTCTTTGCTCAGCCGCCGACTTTTTCAATATCTCTTTCATAATCTCTCCTTGTAATTATAACATCAATTATAAAACAAAAATTTAAAGAAATAAATTATCACTTGAACGCAGTATTGTAAAGATTACTTATAGATAAGCAACAAAAAGGCAATTTAATATTCCTAATTGTTTTTATAAAGTAGGTAGAATGTTTAAGTTTAAGGTTAAATCGAAAATGCAGGTAAATTTACTAAAAAATGTAGGTATTAAAACCAATTTACAAAATTTGTCCCGAGTAATCTCTAGGGGCGTAGATGCTTTTATTGTTGTTCCAAAACAAGTTTACGTTCATTCTGAGATACCTCGTAAACTGCTAAAAACGTCAGAAGGTAGAATACTGCAAACAGGTATAAATAAAGCGTTTTCCACTATATCAAACGAAAATGCAAGAAGATGTTTGACGGTAAAATGGAAGTCTAAAAATCAGCTTGACGTAAAACTTTATGAGGATACCCTTGAAAGAAGTTATAAACCCTGTCATATAAACCCCCTTAATTTTAATGAAGAGAGTATTAAATCGAAAATAGAAAATGCCTATCAGGAATTAAAAAAAATTAATACCGAAAAAATAGAACTAAACAAAGCAAACGCAAAGAAGTTTATTGACGATATGAATAGCAAAAAAAAATTTGGTGAAAAATTTAAGATAATTATAGATAAAATTAATTCAAATTGTGAAAAGTCTCTAGATATTTTGGGGCCTTTTTAATAAAACGGCCTTTAAACAATGCGTCATTCCCATCTTTGATGGACAAAATTCATATCGAGTTTTGTCCATACTACTTTTTCACTTAATATTTTTTATGTTCTTGCCTCGCTGCGAAAAAAGTTCTTCTTGCTTTAATTTTATTTAACAATTATAATATTCTTGTATAAAATAAATCTTTAAAGGAGAGTAGTTATGGAAAGAAAAATTGGGCCTGTAAAAGCGGTCTTTGCAACTCTGGTTGCTTTGTTTTTTGCGGTTTCTCCCGCATTTGCGAACGAAGCATCATTGGTCGTTCCCGACATTCATTCAATAAGTCCGTCAAGTTTTAACCTTTTGTTGGTCGGAATAGGCGTTGCGGTTATCGGATTGGTTTTCGGGTTTATCGAGTTTTTAAAAGTTAAAGGTATTAAAGCCCACGAATGTATGACAGACGTCGGCAACACCATTTTTGAAACCTGCAAGACATATCTGATTCAGCAGGGTAAATTCCTTATTGCTTTGGAAGTATTAATCGGCCTTTGTATTGCTTTTTACTTCGGAGTTCTGCAAAAAATGGGAGTAAATGAGGTTTTAACAATCCTCGGCTGGTCCGTTGTGGGTATCTTAGGTTCCTATTCTGTTGCATGGTTCGGTATAAGAATGAACACTCTCGCTAACTCAAGAACTGCATTTACAGCTTTAAGAGGCAAGCCTCTCAATATATTAAATATTCCTCTAAAAGCCGGCATGAGCATAGGTGTTTGTCTGGTTTCAGTTGAATTAATCATGATGTTAATTATATTGTTATTTGTTCCGGGACACCTTGCAGGAGCATGTTTCATCGGTTTTGCAATCGGTGAATCTCTCGGTGCATCAGCACTTCGTGTTGCCGGCGGTATATTTACCAAAATCGCTGATATCGGTTCGGATTTGATGAAAATCCAATTCGGCATAAAAGAAGATGACCCAAGAAACCCCGGTGTTATTGCCGATTGTACGGGCGATAACGCAGGTGATTCCGTAGGCCCAACGGCTGACGGGTTTGAAACATACGGTGTAACAGGCGTTGCATTAATTAGTTTCATCCTTTTGGGAGTATTCAAAGATTATCAGGTTCCGCTTTTAACGTGGATTTTTACAATGAGATTTTTAATGATTGTTACTTCAGTGGTTTCTTACTGGCTTAACGGTATTTCGGTAAAACTTTATGCAAAAGACATGATTAAAAAATCCGCGAAATTTGATTTTGAACTTCCGTTGACCGATTTGGTCTGGTTGACATCAGTTTTGTCAATTTTTATGACATTTAGCGTAAGCAAATGGCTGCTAGGTCCTTTGGGCGGAAATTTATGGTTGATGCTGTCGGCTATAATTTCCTGCGGTACTCTAGGTGCGGCTTTAATTCCTGAATTTACAAAAATATTCACAAGCCCTAAGGCAAAACATACACAAGAAGTTGTCAGAGCATCCCGTGAAGGCGGTGCATCTTTAACAATTCTTTCGGGACTTGTTTCAGGTAATTTCTCGGCATTCTGGATTGGCATGGTTGTGGTATTTTTAATGGGCCTGGCATATCTTGCAAGCACCCATATCCCTGCCTTTACAATGATTTACCCGTCCGTATTTGCTTTCGGTCTGGTTGCATTCGGCTTTTTGGGCATGGGGCCCGTCACAATCGCTGTAGACAGCTACGGGCCGGTTACGGATAATGCCCAGTCAGTCTACGAGCTGTCTTTAATTGAAGAAATTCCTAACGTTAAGGAAGAAATCGAAAAACAGTTCGGCTTCACTCCTGACTTTGAAAACGCAAAACAGTATTTGGAAGAAAATGACGGGGCGGGAAACACCTTCAAGGCTACTTCAAAACCGGTTCTTATCGGTACTGCGGTTGTCGGTGCTACGACTATGATTTTCTCTTTGATATTGCTTATTAAGCAAACTTTGGGAATTTCTCCTGAAATGATTTTAAACGTACTAAATCCCTACACCCTGCTCGGATTTATCTCCGGCGGTGCAGTAATTTACTGGTTCTCTGGTGCTTCTATGCAAGCTGTTACGACAGGTGCATATTCGGCGGTTGAGTTTATTAAAAAACACATAAAACTTGGCGAAGGCGACGACAAAAAAGCTAACGTAGCAAACTCAAAAGAAGTTGTTAAAATATGTACGCAGTACGCTCAAAAAGGTATGGTGAACATATTTATAGCATTGTTCTCGTTTGCTTTAGCGTTTGCGTTCTCCTCAGCACCGTTCCACGGAAACAATCAGCCTGTGGCGTTCTTCATAAGCTATTTGATTGCGATTGCAATCTTCGGGCTTTTTCAGGCGGTATTTATGGCAAACGCCGGCGGATGCTGGGACAACGCTAAGAAAATCGTTGAAGTCGATTTGAAAGAAAAAGGAACTCCGCTGCATGATGCCACCGTAATCGGCGACACCGTTGGCGACCCGTTCAAAGATACTTCATCCGTTGCAATGAACCCGATTATCAAGTTCACAACTTTGTTCGGGCTTTTGGCAATGGAAATCGCAATTTCGCCTGCGTTCAACAAATACTCACACATTGCGGGTGCGATATTCTTCCTTATAGCAATCGTGTTCGTAATTCGCTCTTTCTATGCGATGAGAATACCGGCTAAAACTGAAGAATAAATAAAAGTGATTAAGTGACTGAGTTACTAAGTGACTAAGTTTATTTAAGACGTAACTCGGGCCTGATTGAAATTTTCAATCAGGCCCTTTAATACCATTTGCATTGATGGGCTTTAGCCCATCCACTTTACTATTTAAGGTTTAATAAAAGCAATCCTATCAGGTACCAGTTTATCTTTCAAGTCACTAATTATTCTAGTTGCCTCTAATATATAATTACCGCCTCCTAAACTACAGTTGTAGCACCTTGTTGATATTCCAACTTTTCCATGTGTGAATGATGTTATGAACGCTTTGGTGCCTTTAGAAATAATATTTCCTTTTCCGAGGATTACTGTTTTCGAAAGGAGTGCCCCGAAATCATCATAGAATTTTGTAACGCTTGTACCTGTTTTGGGTAAAATTCTTGTAGTAATCTGATTTGCCATACTTGCATTCATTTTAACATTTGTAATCATTTAAATTCCTCCACTTTTAGTAACACTTACACTTATACTTAAAACCTCTCAATAAAAAAAATTGCCATGAGTAGTTCTATCCTATCCTATCCTATCCTATTGCTTGTTATAACTGCATTTCAGGCATTTAAAATCCATGTTTACATTTCTTAGCTATTGACTATTTGTAGCCTATCGGTTACAATGTAGTAATGAAAGAGATCCATTTTTACAAAACCCAAGATAATAAAGTACCATTCGAAACAGCAAAGGAATACTTAAATGAATACAAAAAAAACAACTGAAAAATTTCCAAAATTTGACGAACACTTAAAAACTCAATTAAAAGACCCCGTTTATGCAAAATTATGGGTGGAAAGTTTAATTGAAGAATATTCTCAAACAAAAGATATTAATACGCTTCTTTATGATTTGAAACCACTAATTGAAACGTCTTATACAATTTGTGCATTTGCTGAAAAAATCGGTGTACATCGAATTACTTTATACAAAATATTCTCAAAAAAAATGTTACCCAGTTTAGAAATATTAAACAAAATATTTAGCGGTTTAGGTTACAATTTATCCTTGAAAATTTCATAATTCTATTTGCCTTGAGGCTGTCTAAAAAGTCCCCTCTTAACAACCAACGTCGTGCCGAAACGTGGGTTATCGGCTCCTCTTAGATTGTCCTTAATTCGGCATCACACACGTGAGATCCCGAATTAAGGACAATCCATTTTAAAACTGATAATTCATGTTTCGGGATGACGAGGGGACTTTTTAGACA
>JBAYNW010000055.1:0-6212 GCA_041678605.1 Candidatus Gastranaerophilaceae bacterium
AGTTCAGGATGACGTATATTTATTGCAACTCGGTATAAAAAGGCCTTATTTAACGCATTAACGCACCCTACTTTTACGCTAGCGAGGGAAAGGGGAAATGGGAAGTTTTAATTTTTTTTGTTGCACTTAATCACTTAATCACCCAGTCACTTAATCACTTCGTAAAAAGCCCTTCCGCCTTTCCTCTTCTCACTCCACCCACTTAAAGCTTTGGACGTAGTTTTCGCCATTGATATCACCGTAAATTTCTGCTGAGAAAATTCTGTATGTTTTGTCGTTCAATTCAAATCCGGGCACCTTATTCAAATTCTTTACGAAATCAGTTTTATTGGTTTCATCCAAATTAAGACCCGGAATAGTGTTGAATAAAGTATTAAGCGACACGTTGCCCACCGGTCCCAATACGTTTGAAATCTTTTTGGAAATCCTTCCGTACACTTCCATATCAGCAACAAGAGTTGCAAAATTATAGGTGCCGGTCAAAAACAGGCTTAAGTCTTTGCCTCTGGAAAAAATCTGAATAGAGTCTGCAAGCCCTGATTTAATTGAGAAATTCCCGTTAATATTCTCGAATTGGCCCGTTTTTAATGGAGAAACCAGCTCAATAATACTATTAATTGTTATCCCTGTAACTCCGCTTTTGACAAGGTTTGCGGCCTTAAGCAGATATTCGAGCGAACCCAATTTAGGCATTTTTCCGTCCACGACCCTAAAGCCTCCCTTGCCGCTAAGTGTGTCCATGCAGGTTTTGTGCGTCTTGCCGTTGCAGGTAAGCTCCGCCTCCCCCATCAAAGAGCCGAAAATCTGATTAGGCAAGTCGAATAAAGCTTCCGCCATTGAATTTGCGTTTACTTTATCCACGTGAAGTTCCAGTGCGGAGTTTGAATTCAACAGATTATATTTAAAATTTCCGTTAACCGTACCCTCAGCTACGTCAAATTTGAAATTATCAAGTGAAAAAAGAAGTTTTTCATTCAGAGAAAATTCAGCAGTCAGGTTTTTTGCAAAAAGATTTTTGACAAAAACGCTATCCGCCCTCAATTTGGCATTTTTAATAACCAAATTTGTAATATTAAAGCCGGAATTATTCTGTTTTTGTTCGGACAATTTATTCATATCGGATTCAATCTCAAGTTTGTTCAAACTTTTAGCAATCTGATTTATATCAAGATTGCCGAGATAAATGTCAACATCATTAAGCACATAAGGCGGAGTTAAACGGTTTTCCATATTTGAAAACAATATTACTTTGTTTGAAAAAATCTCGCCTTTGGTTTTTACATCAATGTTTTTGTCGCCAAAATCAAGCGAAACATCTTTTATTGTTGTGTCCAAAAGCGGAATATCTATTCCCGTAAAATTTAAAAATCCCAATAATTTCGGAGAGGCTATTGAGCCGTTTATAACGACATTAGAAGAAAACAAACCCTGTTTAATCATTGGTTTTTTGAACAAAATATTAAATATTTTTGCGTCGGTCGGATTTTGGGTTTTTACCCTGAAATTATGCAGATTGATGTCATTTTTATCAATGTTAATCTGCCCTTTGGCATTTAATTGCGGAGATATAAAATCCTTATTATTTTGAGATGTGATTAATTTGTCATACTGAAAATTGTTCACGTAGACGGTATTTTTTGAAACATTTGAGTCCAAAAATACTCTTATAGGGTCGTTTGCGTCACCCAGCGTCGAACCCATATAATAAATGTTTGAACCTTCCTGTAAATTTACCTCCGTTTTGGCATTGAATGAGTCTTTCATACCGTGAATTCTTGATGAATAAATGATGTCACCTTTGATTTTCAAAGGGTACGTGGTGTTTTTGTTTATATATTTTTCAATAAATTTTTGGGTTGGTTTTGAATTGACATAAAGGTTAAAATTGGGATTTTTGAAAATATCTGTAATCATCCCATCAACCAAAACGGGCATAGAATCAAGCTCCGCATTAACCTTGTACAAAGTTATTTTGTTGTTATTGAGTTCAAGATTTCCGCTGAATATTCTCACCGGAATATTTGAGTATGAAAAAGCAACATCGTCAAGTTTAACCTTTAAATTAAAAATTCCGTTTTTAATTTTCCCCTTAATCTTAACTTTTGATTTATCAACAAAGGAATACAAATCAAAATCCGCATTGTTATTTTTAAATTTGATATTTCCAAATAAATTCTTGATGGAAATTTGCAGGCCTTCAAGTAAAACATTATCCCCTAAAAGTTTGGCAGTTCCTGATGCCATAACCGTTTTCCCCAAATTAAAGTCATTAAGATTTTTAACTTTTCCGCTAAGTTTTAGGGCTAGATTTAACTTTCCCTCCGCTTTTTTTATCGGGGGAATTGATTTTTGAATATCAGCAAGCATTGGCGAAGTTTTCAAAACATTAATCAAAACCCCTAAATCTTGACCGTTCGCCGTCACGTCGTAGTCTAAAACGCCAAAAAGAGAGCACTTCCCGTCGATTTTAATCGGTTTTCCGTCAAGTGAGGCTGTTCGGGTAATAAAATGAGTATCCGTATCTTGAAAATAAAGGCTTCCCTCGCCGTTTTTCAACTGCATATTAATCCCGTTGAAGCTTGCCGTCGTGTTTTTAAAGTTAAACGCCCCGAAAAGATGCGAATTTTTTTTGTTGCCGCCGACTTTTAATTTAATATTGCCAACGCCCTGCAGCTTCATAACCGGAACCGGCCCGATTTCAAAATTAAAAATTTCATGCATAGGGTTTAATATTGATTCGGTAGCCTCTAAGTCTACACTTGCGGTACTTGTAATGTCTAAGTCTGAATTTTTTTCTCCGTATAAATCCACGGTCCCTTTAATTATAACTTTTTCGTTTTTGTTTGTGGGAACGGTAATGTCCATATAAAGTTTTTCGCCTGAAAAAGTTAATTTTACTGTCGTTTTCGGAGTGTCGGAAGGAGGCGGCTTTATAACATACCCGTTTGTTGAAATAAATTCACCCGTCAATTTTGGTTTATCCGACTTGCCTTTAATCAAAAGTTTTCCTTCAATGTCGGAATAATATCCGTATTTTTTTAAAGCAACCAGATTCATATCCACATCACTTGAATTCACCGCCGGAATAAGTGCGATAAAATCTTCTATTCTGGATTTGTTTATAAGAATTGATAAATCCAGCACCGGATTTTTGGAACTTATTTTGTTGATTTTACCCGTAATATCTGCATTTATGCTTTTGGACATAATTTTAAATTTCTCAATATTTAACTTATTTTTTGAAGCGTCAAAAACGACCTCAATGTTCAGCTTATTTTTAAAGTACAAAGATGAGGCTTTATCCTCCCCGACAATTGAAAAATTTTCCACTGCCATTTGAGAGGCAATCTGAGTTGTTTTTCGGTTTAAAATTTTTGTATCGGCCTCAATATTTAGAATCCCGCTTGTTTGTTTGATTTTATTTTTTGATAATGCTTTTATGTATGGCGAAAAATCCGCCAAATTCAGGTTCGTAATAGTTCCGTCAAAAACGATTTCGTTCGTGTCAAAGCCCTTTGCCAGCGGGAGTTTAAAGTCAACATCAGCGTTTATCGTTGAAGAACGTTCGTTAACCTTTAGTCTTGAAATTGTTGAAAATTTTATATATTTTTTTGAATTATATTTTTCTAAATCAAAATAATCCCCGTTTAGCAAAATATTTTTATTTTGGACTTCATCTTTTAAGCTGATTTCATAGCTCTCGACGTCCATTTTTGAATCTTCAATCGATACTTTCGGGTCGGACGTTTTTATAAACAAATAGTTTCCTATGTAAAGCCTATAATTCTTGTCAAGTTTTAATTTCGCCTCTATTTTGTCGCATGAAAAATAAGCCAGATGGACTTTCCCAAAAAACAACGGCAAAAGCCGAATTTTCAACTTAGGATTTTTAATTAAAAAAGGTTCGGAATTTTTGTCTAAAATGCTGAAATAAGATGCATCAAGCCAAATTGAAGGAGTCAGACCCATCTTTAATCTCGGGTTTTTAAGCTCAATTTCAGTTCCGAATTCTTTTTTCACAATGCTTTTGATTAGCCCGACTCTGCCCTGAATGTCCACGGCAAGCGGGACTACCCAGTAATAAGCAGCGTAAAGCAACACAAATATTAATATGAATAACAGTGATTTTAGTCTGGTCATTTCGTTTACTATAACACAAATGAGGGCAAATTTGAGACAACTTCAATAAATATTAAAAATTGTCACACAAAAGTTCAAAATACGCCTGCGGATGAGAACACGTCGGACAAATTGACGGTGCCTCAATGCTTTTTATTATTCTGCCGCAGTTTCTGCATTTCCATTGGACCTCGCTTAATTTTTTGAATACTAAATTTAACTCTATATTCTTTGCCAGAGCCAAATACCTCGCTTCGTGGTGTTTTTCAACCTCCAAAACGTTTCTGAAGGTATTTGCAACTTCAGAAAACCCTTCTCCCTCGGCAATTAATGCCGAATTCAGATACAAATCGGTCCACTCCTCATGCTCTCCCATCGCCGCATGTTTGAGATTTCCCAGGGTAGCCCCGAGATGAAAAGGGTATTGGGCAGTTACCACAGCAGAGCCGGAGCCGAGATGCTTGTAAAACATTTTTGCATGCTCCTTTTCGTTGTCTGCGGTTTCAAGAAAAATCGCAGAAATTTGCTCAAGCCCTTCTTTTTTGGCAACTGACGCAAAATAAGTATAGCGGTTTCTCGCCTGAGATTCACCCGCAAAAGCGTTTATCAGGCAATGCTGTGTTTTGGTACAATCTAACTTTTTTTTCATGTAAAATCCTCCGTTCGTTGAGAATAATAAACGAAAGTGTTAAAAAAAATAATTATCCAAAGAGGTAATATGCCGCAGCGTAGAATAAGTTTATAAGTTGAAAGGTCGAAGGGTTGAAGGGTCGAACAGTTCAATTACCAATTCCCAATTACCAATTTCCTTTCCCGTTTTCCCGTTTCCCCGTTTCCCCGTTTCCCCGTTTCCCTTAATAAAATGTAAACAATTTGCTTTTTTCTTGAAAATAACATATAATAATTTCATTAAATGCAATCAGAGGATTTTAAATGCTAAACAGAAATACAATTGCACGCTTTTACGTCATTGCGAGGGGTTGGTTATCGGCCCTGACAAAGGGAATCCACCGAAGCAATCTATCCTGTGGGCGTACATTGGAAAGATTGCCGCGTCGAAACTTCGTTTCTCCTCGCAATGACGAGAACGCTCTTTTGCATGGGGCAAAACATTTACCCCGTCACAACAACGGGAAATTCAATTCCCAATTTCCAATTACCAATTTCCGTTTCCCATTTACCTTTTCCCTTTCCAATAGTTTAGCGTTCACTTTGGCTGAAGTATTAATCACCCTCGGAATTATCGGCGTGGTCGCAGGGCTTATGATTCCCGGAGTGATTGCCGAATCCCAAAAAGCCGGATATGTCGCAGGTGCAAGAAAAGCTTACTCCTTGTGGAATCAGGCCTTAATTCAGATGGCCGCTGATGGCGGCTGTATAGGCGATTTGAGCTGCTTCTTTGATTCGGCCGATTTAAAAACCATGGGTGATAAGATAGTTAAATATTTTAATGTGGCAAAAAATTGTGATACTACCACGTCAGGCTGTTTCCCGAATACAGTGGCAAATAATTTTGATGGAAGTGACATTCACAGTGGATATGATGGCACAAACAACTATTACAGATTTATAACAGCGGATGGCATGGCCATTGAAATTAATGTTCCCTATTTGGGTTGTAGCGGTTCAGGCGGTTCTTTAACAAAAATATGTATGTATTGGGTTTATATTGACGTAAACGGTCTCAAAAAGCCAAATGCTTTTGGCCGTGATATATTTAGGTTTGCGATTGTCAATGATAACGGGCCTGCTTTATATCCTTATGGTGGAGCTAAATATGCTCCTTGGAAAATCAACAGCGGCTGTAATTATGGATATAACAACGGAACAGACAAACAGGGTAAATATTGTGCCGGTCGAATCATCGACGAAGGCTGGCAGATGAATTATTAGCGGGGGAAATAGGGAATAGGAAATTGGCAATTGGGAAGTGAATTCTTTGTCGTTGCGAGGAGCAAATTTGCGACGAAGCAATCCAAATTCCTTGTTGTCGGGCAAATTTAAGCCCCCCACCCCAAACCCTCGCCCCTCGATTGCCCCCCACCTCAATCCTCCCCCTCAAGGGGGGAGGAAGAATAACAATTTTGCAAATA
>JBAYNW010000056.1:0-5732 GCA_041678605.1 Candidatus Gastranaerophilaceae bacterium
ACCCTCGCCCCTCGATTGCCCCCCACCTCAATCCTCCCCCTCAAGGGGGGAGGAAGAATAACAATTTTGCAAATATAAACTTGGGGGAGGGGTCAAACAAAAGCCCGACCTCCATTCTCAACCGTTCGACCATTCGACCATTCAACCATTCAGCCCTTAAGCCCTTAAGCCTTTAAGCCTTTCAACTTATCGACTTATCAACTAGAAGACGGGGAAAGGAAAGTTTTAATTTTTTTTGTTGAACTTAATCACTTAATCACCCAGTCACTTAATCACTTCGTAAAAAGCCTTTCAACCCTTCACCCCTTAAGCCTTTAAGCCAATTCAGACAATACTTTTTTTCAGTCTGTCGGTGCGATTTTCGCTTAAAATGTTTTTTAATTTCATAATTGCCTGAGCATGGAGCTGGCAAACCCGTGATTCTGACACCTCGATTGTATCGCCTATTTCTTTCAGTGTCATGTTTTCGTGATAGTAAAGCACCATTATCATACGCTCACGCTCGGGTAAACGCTTTAGGGCAAATTCCAATTCCTTCTTAACGTCCTTTTCTTCCATTTCCTCCTGAGGGTTAAGAGTTTTTGTGTCCTGAATTGTGTCAATAATTTCGACGCTCTCTTCAGACGAACCCTTTTTATCATAAATAGAAGTTATCGTCGTATCTTCAGCCAGAATTTGGTCAATTTTTTCCTTTTCCAACCCCAGCAGCTCTCCGACCTCAGACGAAGTCGGCTGACGGCCCAACCTTTGCTTTAATTCTTCCTGTGCGTTTTTAACGTCCTTAATTTTTTTCCTTGCACTTCTCGGCAAAAAGTCCTGCGAGCGGATTTTATCAATAATATTCCCTCTGATTCTCATCAGAGCGTACGTTTCAAATCTCGCACCTTTATTGGGTGAATATTTTTCTATCGCGTCAATTAATCCTTCAACACCGTAGCTTGAAATGTCCTCAATGGAAAACGTGGGCGGCAAAGCCACTTTTACCCTGCCTACAACGTATCTTGTCAGGTAAATGTACTGAACAATAAGCGAATCACGGACTTTTTTATTGGATTTGTCATTGAAAAATTCAGACCATAAATTTTCCAACTCACTATCGGTGAGCCTCTTTATTTTGCTATATGAATTGTATTCTAAATCTTGATGCATCAACCATCCTAATTTGTATGAAACGCCTACAATAATTGTATAAAATTAGGATAATGTTACATCATGTAAATAGATGATGTTGGCTGATTTCAGCTCAAGTCCGTTTTTTTATCTCCAAAAACGGCCTCTTGAAGATCTTTAACTTCATATTTCAAACGGTTTAATTCGCATGTAATCGGGTCAGGAATTCTATTATGCATCAAAACTCCGCTTTCTTCGTCATAAACTTTTTGAAGAACTATTCTGCCGGGAACGCCCACAACAGTAGAATGTTCAGGTACGTCATCAACTACAACCGAACCCGCTCCTACTTTTGAATAATCTCCCAGCGTAATATTGCCCAAAACTTTTGCTCCTGCTCCTACAACAACGCCCCTGCCGAGTGTAGGGTGGCGTTTTTCATGTTTTGAACTTGTTCCGCCCAAAGTCACTCCCTGATAAAGAAGCACGTCGTCGCCTATCTCTGTGGTTTCGCCTATTACAACACCCATGCCATGGTCGATAAAAAATCTTCTCCCGATTGTTGCACCCGGATGAATATCAACGCCGGTCAAAAACCTTGCAAAAGTAGAAATCATCCTTGGAAGCAGGGGGATTTTCCATAGCCAGAGTTTATGCGAAATTCTATAAAGCAAAAGTGCGTGAAAACCGGGGTAACATAAAATTACCTCAAGCAAATTTCTCGCCGCAGGGTCTTTTTTATAAATAATCCCTATATCTTCTTTTAGTGTTTGGTAGATTGTTGTTAGCATTTGAGCTCCTTGTTTTTAGTTTATAAGTCGATAAGTCGATGAGTTTATAAGTTTTTACTGTCGTGATATTTGAGATGCTTTTAAAGCATTTAATTGTCTTGATATGTTTTTTAATCAAACAATTCGGTCGATAAATATCTTTCTCCAAAGTCGCACATAATTGCAATAATGAGCTTGCCTTTGTTTTCAGGCCGTTTTGCAAGGCCAAGTGCGGCTTTCAAAATTGCACCCGAAGAAATACCGACCAATATCCCTTCACTTTTGGCTAAATCCCTTGCGGTTTCAATCGCCTCGTCGGCGTTAATCTTAATTATACCGTCAATCTTATCACTGTGGTAAAGCTCCGGCACAAAATTTGCACCTATTCCCTGAATTCTATGCGGATGAGCATGCCCTTCGGACAATAAAGGACTTTCGGCAGGCTCAACTCCAAAAATCTTAACGGATGGCTTCAATTTTTTCAAGCCGTCTGAAAGCCCCATAGTTGTGCCGGATGTTCCTATTCCCGCAACAACAATATCAACTTTGCCCTGTGTGTCCATGAAAATTTCTTTTGATGTTGTTTCTCTGTGTGCAAGGGTGTTTGCGGGATTTGTAAACTGCGAAGGAATAAAAGAGTTCGGGTTTTGCCCCGCTAATTCTAACGCCTTGTCCACAGCCCCTTGCATACCGAGTTCTTTCGGCGTCAGCACAAGTTCGGCACCGTATGCCTGAATTAATTTTCTTCTCTCGATAGACATGCTCTCAGGCATGGTCATGATAATTTTAAGCCCCATGACGGCACAGCACATTGCAAGCCCGATACCGGTATTTCCGCTTGTAGGCTCGATTATCAATGTATCCTGGTTAATTTTCCCCGCTTTTTTAGCTTCGTTTAGCATATAAAAAGCTGCTCTGTCCTTAACCGAGCCTGACGGGTTGAAAAACTCCAGTTTTAAAGCAATTTCTGCTTCTGTATCGTTTAACTTGTTTAGTTTAACAAGCGGAGTGTTCCCGATTAGTTCTAAAATATTGTTGTAAATCATTTAAAAATCCTTTGCTGTTGGGATTAATGTTGTTGGGCTGAAAGCCCAACCTACTAGTTTGACGATTGGTTATTTTGTAGGTTGGGGTTTCTACCCCAACAATAATTATTTTATCAGCTTTACAAAATTTCTTTTGCCGGACTGTAAAATTCCGCCGTTTTGAATTGTATAGCTGATATCCAAAATTTTTTCTCCGTCAAGTTTAACTCCGCCGCCTTGGATAAGCCTTTTTGCTTCGCCCTTGCTCTGTACAAAATTCATTTCAACAAGCAAATCCAAAATGTTTTTGCCCGCTTCTATTTTAACCTCTGAAAGGTTTTCTGGAATTCCCTTGTTGGATACAACGTTGATAAATTCACTTTGCCCGTAATCCGCACCTTCTCTTGTGCAATATTCTTCTGTTATCGTGTATGCGAGTTTCAGCTTAATGTCACGGGGGTTAACTCCTGAAGCCAATTGGGCTTCGATTTCTTTCAATTCGCTGTCTGAAATATCTGTCAAAAGGGTAAAATATCTGATTATCAGACTATCGGGGATACTCATTAATTTTCCGAACATATCTTTCGGGTTTTCGGTAAGAGAAATGCAGTGTTCCGGGTAAGATTTGGACATTTTGATAACTCCATCCGTGCCTTCCAGAAGCGGTAAAAGAATTACCATCTGCGGGTATTTTTTGCCGTAAGCCGACTGGATGTCACGGCCTAAAAGCACGTTAAAACGCTGGTCAGTTCCGCCCAATTCAATATCGGACTCCACTTCAACAGAGTCGTAGGCCTGCATTAACGGATAAAATAGCTCATGGACTGAAATCGGTTTGTTTTCGGCCATGCGTTTTGCAAAATCGTCACGTGCAAGCATTTGAGCCACTGTAATTTGAGAAGAAAGTTTCAAAACATCCACGAAGTTCATTTTATGAAGCCAATCTGCGTTGTTGACGATTTCGGCATTATTTATATCAACGACTTTTGACATCTGTTCAAAATATGTCTTTGCGTTTTTCTCAACCTCTTCTTTTGTCAGTGAAGGTCTGGTTTCGGATTTGCCCGAAGGGTCGCCCACCATTGCGGTTGCACCGCCGACTATAAGCACAATTTTATGTCCGAGTTTTTGAAATTCTCTTAACTTCCGCATAACAACCGTGTGGCCCAGATGCAAATCAGGTCGGGTCGGGTCCATGCCTAATTTTATCCGAAGCGGTATATTTTTTTCTTTTGCCTTTTGCAGTTTTATTGCCAACTCTTCAACTCCGCCGGGCAAAACCTCCGCTCCGCGGGCCAAAACATTAGCCTGTTGCAAAAATTCTTCTTTGATTTCTAATTTCGTACTCATTCTCGCCCCCTAAAAATAATTCTATGATTAGATTATAACAAAAACATAATTCACCTCTCAGAACGGGAGGTGAACGAATTCGGCAAAAAAAAGCAAAAAAAAGTTTGCTCGGATGGAGCAAACATTAAATAAACACGAGGATATTAAGAGAGAGAGAGTATAATCTTTTTTAAAATAGTTCGTTTTTGAAACATTGAACTTATTTTTTCTATTTTTTCAACCCTAAAGTTGTGAACCTTTTATTTGATTTCCCTTACTCTTATATAAAGTTTTTTTCCATGCCAAAATTGACTATATTTTTGTGAATTTTACGAAACTGTAATATAGTATATACGAGATATACAAAGGGTATAGAGGGGAAAGGCCGAAGGCCGAAAGGTTGAAAGGCTTAAGGGCTTAATGGCTGAAGGGGTGAAGGGGTGAAAGGCTTTTTACGAAGTGATTAAGTGACTGGGTGATTAAGTGACTAAGTGCAACAAAAAAAATTAAAACTTTCCTTTTCCTGTTTTCCCTATTATTGTCATCCCGCACCGGTTAGGGCATGGCGGTTGGCTTGTGTTATTCATTCTGATGCGGGATCTGATACTAATTAGCAGCTTAGAATAATGTGAGGCAATTTTTTGGATTGCTTCGTCGCAAATTTGCTCCTCGCAACGACAAGAAATTCCGTTCCCTGTTACCTTTTTTTTAAAAATTTGCGAAGCATTATTGCACTTAATCACTTAGTCACTCAGTCACTTCGCTCCTTCGCTCCTAATAATTCATCTGCCAGCCTTCGTCGATGATGCGGCCGATGCAATAGGTACCAGATTTGTCTGTTCCGCCGTTATATCCGTAATTGCAACCTGCATTGGTTTTCCAAGGGCCATATTTAGCCCCCCCGAGAGGATATAAAGCGGGTCCGTTATCATTGTCAATTGCAAATCTAAATATATCACGGCCGAGAGCATTTGGCTTTTTGAGTCCGTTGACGTCAATAAAAATGGCATTTATACAAATTTTTGTTAAAGAACCGGCTGAACCGCTGCAACCCAAATATGGAGTTCGAAGTTCAATCGACATGCCATCTGCTGTGATAAACCTGTAATAAGATGCAGAATCATTCCCACTAACAGTGCTACTGCCGTCAAAATTTAGTGCCATTGTATCCGAGAAACAGCCATATGTAGTAGTGTCACAATTTTTTGCCACGTTAAAATAACCGGCTATTTTATCGCCCATGGTTTTTAAATCCGCCGAATCAAAGAAGCAGCTCAAATCCCCGATGCAGCCGCCATCGGCGGCCATTTGAATCAGTGCTTGATTCCATAAAGAATAAGCTTTTCTTGCACCTGCAAGATATCCTGCTTTTTGAGATTCGGCAATCACTCCCGGAATCATAAGCCCTGCAACCACGCCGATAATGCCCAATGTGATTAATACTTCGGCGAGAGTGAAAGCGGGTTGAAAGGTCAATTTTTCAACGTCGTTGCGATGG
>JBAYNW010000057.1:0-5101 GCA_041678605.1 Candidatus Gastranaerophilaceae bacterium
TAGAAAACAGTGTCGGGGAGATAGATTTTGTTTACAAAATCATCTCCGCGGAAACAAGTTCAGGATGACGTATATTTATTGCAACTCGGTATAAAAAGGCCTTATTTAACGCATTAACGCACCTACTGGGAAGGGGAAAGTGACTTAAATCCAGATCCCGCATCAGAATGAATAACAAAAGTCAACCGCTATGCCCTAATCGGTGCGGGATGACAGTAAGAGTGAAACGGGAAAAGGAAATTGGTAATTGGGAATTGGTAATTGAACCTTTCGACCATTCAACTAAAAAAGGGAAACCTTATAAATTTCCAAATTTCCTTCTTGCATTAAGGCTTGTTTATGGTACAATAGTAGTGTAGATATTGGGAGTAGGAAAATTGAGTCAGCAAAATATATTTAGTGACGGTAAAATCGTTCCGGTTAACATTAGAGAAGAAATGAAGCGTTCTTACATTGATTATGCGATGAGCGTCATTGTAGGCCGTGCATTGCCGGACGTTCGAGACGGCTTGAAGCCCGTCCATAGAAGAATTCTTTTTGCGATGAATGAATTGGGTATGACACCCGATAAGCCGTTTAAGAAATCGGCCCGTATAGTTGGTGAAGTTTTGGGTAAATATCACCCGCACGGCGATACGGCGGTTTATGAATCCATGGTTCGTATGGCTCAGGATTTCGCAACTCGATACCAAACAATCGACGGCCACGGGAACTTTGGTTCTGTCGACGGTGATTCCGCAGCCGCAATGCGTTATACAGAAGCAAGAATGCACAAAATTACAGCCTCAATGGTCGCTGATATTGATTGCGAAACAGTAGATTTCACGCCAAACTTTGACGGCTCACTTGAAGAACCATCCGTTCTTCCGGTAAGACTTCCAATGCTTTTATTAAACGGGGTTTCAGGTATCGCTGTCGGCATGGCAACAAATATTCCGCCTCACAATCTCGGAGAGGTCGTTGATGGCACTATAGCTCTCATTGATAAACCTGATATTACAATAAGTGAACTTAACGAATATATTAAAGGTCCTGATTTTCCTACCGCTGCAACGATTATCGGACTGGGTGATATCAAACAGGCTTACGAAACGGGCCGAGGGTCCATAAAGATGTCTGCCGTTGCCGGGTTTGAAGAACTCGCAGGCGGTGGCGGACGTATGACCAGAACAGCTATTATCATTACCGAGCTTCCTTATCAGGTCAACAAGGCTATGCTTATTGAAAAAATTGCCGAGCTTGTTAAAGACCAAAAAATGGTTGGAATTTCCGATTTAAGGGACGAATCAGACCGTGACGGTATGAGAATCGTAATCGAGCTTAAGCGTGACGCAAAACCCGATGTTGTTAAAAATAATTTATTCAAACAAACCCAGTTATCGACCTCTTTTGGGGTTAACATGATTGCCCTTGTGGGCTTGCAGCCGCGTCTGATGAATCTCTACGAAGTATTAAACGAGTTTGTTGAACACAGAGTCGAAATTATCACAAGAAGAACAATTTTCTTCCTGAAAAAAGCCAAAATGCGTGCCCACATTTTGTCAGGCTTGCTGATTGCACTCGGGTCTTTGGATGCGGTTATTGAATTGATTAAAAAATCAAAAACCACGGACGATGCACGTTTGGGGCTTATGTCCAAATTCGGGCTGGATGTGGATCAGGCCAACGCAATACTTGAAATGCAGTTAAGGCGTTTGACAGGGCTTGAACAGGACAAAATCAAGGCAGAATATGAAGAACTTTTGAAAAAAATCAAAGAATATGAATCAATTTTGGCCGACAGACAAAAAGTTTTAAATATTATTAAAGAAGAACTTTTAGAAGACAAAGAAAAATACGGTGACGAAAGAAGAACCCAAATACTTCCCGAACAAGGTGAAATGAGCATTGAAGACTTAACTCCGAATACGCCTATGGCTGTATTTATTACACATCAGGGCTATTTGAAACGAATTTCTCTGGATACTTTTGAGCGTCAAAACAGAGCCACAAGGGGCAAATCCGGTATTAAAACAAAGGAAGATGATGATATTCAGCACTTCTTTACCGCAATGATGCACGATAAAGTATTATTCTTCAGCTCTAAAGGTACAGTTTACAGCCTTAATGTCTATGACTTCCCTGAAGGTCAAAGGCAGGCAAAAGGGTTGCCGATTGTGAACGTTCTTCCGATAGAACAGGACGAAAAAATTACGGCTGTCGTTCCTGTAAGCACTTTCTCCAAAGATTTAAACCTTCTGATGCTTACAAAAGGCGGTTATATCAAGAGAATCGGACTGGATAATTTCTCAAACATAAGAAGAAACGGAATTATAGCAATAGGATTGGAAGAAGGCGACGAACTCAACTGGGTTAAACTTGCCAATCCGAAAGACGAAATAATTATCGGAACAAGCTGCGGTATGGCAATCAGATTTGCCATCACCGACCTGAGACCTTTGGGCAGAAGTGCCAGAGGGGTCAATTCAATGAAACTACGCACGGGCGACAGCATAATCGGCTGCGATATTGTACCGAGAGATTACGACGCCGACCTGCTTGTGGTAACTTCTGACGGGTTTGGAAAACGCTCTAAGCTGTCCGAATTCAGGGCACAAAACCGTGGCGGAATAGGCTTGATTGCAACGAAATTCAAATCTTCCGCATCAAGACTCGTTGCCTTGACTATTGTTGAAGAAAAAGACGAAATTATGCTGGTAACGGAAAACGGGATTGTTACAAGAATAAAAGCAGGCGATATCTCAAGACAGGGCAGACCTGCAACAGGTGTTAAGGCTCAAAACCTTGTCGGAGACGATATGGTTATGTCCGTCAACAAAATTATTGACCCTGACGAAGAACCTGCACTGGATATTAAAAGATTGGAAGAAACTCCGGAGTCAACAGAACCGGAAATAATCGCAGAGCAGACAAGTCTGTTGGATAACAGCGAGGAAGGTTTATAGGCTTAAGGGGTGAATGGCTGAAAGGTTATAAGTTTATCAGTCGATAAGTTGATAGGTCGAATGGTCGATAAGTCCAGTTTCTCTTCTCACGTCTCACCTCTCACGTCTCACGTTTTCCCCTTCCCAATTTCCCTTTCCCTTGAATTCTCACTCTACGTCCAATTTTGCTATTTTGACATCAAAAACGCTTTCAATGTCAATTCCGTTTAAAATATTTGTAATTAAATCGCTCGGATTAATATTTTTTGCGTTGGGGAATTTTTTAACTATCCCCAAAATTTTTGCGTCGGAATACTCTTCAATCAGCCTTGGTGCGGTTTTTATGTCAATGTTGTCGGTGTTTTCGGGGAAATCGTTTATAATAACCCCGCGAACCTTTATTCCCTTTGATGCTGCATGATTAATCGTTAAAAGTATCTCGTTTATTGTACCGGAGTCGGGCTTAAATATAATTACAACCGGCAAATCAAGAAATTTTACAATGTCCGAAACCAAAAAATTCGGGGCAATCGGTGTCATAACCCCGCCGGTGCCTTCTGTAATAATGCAATCATGCTCTTTGGACAGCAAGTCGTAATCCTTTTTGATAACGTTTTTGTCAATTATCACATTTTCTGCTTCCGCAGAAATAACAGGCGTTGCAGGCTTTTTGAGCAGGTAGCTTGAAAACGTTTTGATGTAAGGGTCCACGTTTTTTACAAAAGCCAAATCGGGCGATTGCAAAAAGCCGTTTTTACCCAAAGCACCTGTTTGAAAGGGTTTATAAACACAGGTTGAGTAGCCCAAACTTTGCATGGTTGCAGCCAACCCTGCTGTTATAAATGTCTTTCCGACATTACTACCTGTTCCTGTGACAAAAATATTTAGCATAAGATTATTATATCATGGCTCATGGAGAGAAGGGAAAGGGGAACTGAGAAGTATTATTCCAATTCGGTAAAATCTTCTAAAAAGTTATTCAAATCCAACTCAAGTGCTTTTGCCAATTTAATGAAATAATACAAAGAAATACCTTTTTTCCCGCATTCAACATCACTTGTAAAGGGCAAAGAAAAATTAGCTTTTGTCGCCAATTCTTCTTGACTCATGTATTTTTCAATTCTTTTAATTTTAATTTTTAGACCTAAGGCCTTGCTAAATTCTTTTTTGTTCATAAATATATAATAATTTCTTGACAAATTTAAGGCTATAATCTAATATATATTTATATAATCTATTGAATACTTTAATATATATTAAGCTTAAAAAATAAATAAGGGAAGTGGAATGTCAAACAGAAATAAAATTGCACGCTTTTACGTCATTGCTGGCGGTAAATTTGGAAAATTTTTCCCTCCATTTTCTGTTTCTCGCCCACTCATCCCATCGTTTACTCTTTCGGATGTTTTAATCACCCTCGGAGTAATCGCCGTAGTCGCTGCCATGACTATTCCGGCATTAATAAATGGAGTACAGGATATTCAATATAAAAGTGCCTATAAAAAAGCTTTTTCTGCCGCTTCTCAGGCTCTTGCAATGGCAAATCAGCAGTATTTGCTTGCAGCGGCGACTGGTGAAGGTGATTATACAAATCATCCAAACAATTTTCTTGCATTCAAAGACCAGTTTAAAGTAGTAAAAGAGTGTCTGAACAATAACAACTCGCAATGTTGGGATAGTACCGGAGAAAAAACTAGTAGCGGGTATCCACATGAGGAGACCTATGCTTTTATTGATTCTTCAGGCATGGCATGGTCAATGTATTATGGCGGACTTCTTCAGATTTTTGTTGACACAAATGGATTTAAAAAACCAAACCAATGGGGAAAAGACAGATTTGGCTTGAAGTTTAAAAGCGATAATGGCACATTTAATTCAGGCCTTCCGATAATAGTTGTACCATTGGGAGATGGGTGGCAGTCAGTAGATTACCATGGTACAAGCTGGCTGTACAATTAGCGGAGGGGAAACGTGAGACGTGAGAGGTGAGAAGAGAAACGGGAAAAGAGAAACGAAATTTCTTGTCGTTGCGAGGAGCAATTTTGCGACGAAGCAAGAGACCTTAAGAAATTTTAATGAAACTTGAAAGAAATGTAGTAATATATTTTAAGTAAAGGAGACATTAAAATGAAAACGATTTTTACAAAAGAACAAATTAGGCAAATTCTAAAGGAGAA
>JBAYNW010000058.1:0-4483 GCA_041678605.1 Candidatus Gastranaerophilaceae bacterium
GGAGGGATGAATTTCGGTGCGAGGCAACGAGTGCCAGAAATTCAGGGAGGGGGTGAAAAGGCTCATGCTGGCTGCAATTCCCCCCACCCTGTTTTCTGACTTTCGCAGGCTTGTTTCAAAATTTGCCGTTACCTCTCACAAAACGATACTTAATCGTTTTGTTCGGCAGAGTCCCTCAAGGGGGGAGGAAGAATAACATTTTTTTTGTTGCACTTAATCACTTCTTAAAAAGCCTTTCGACCCTTGAACTACCCACTCCTCTCAGCATTGATGTGAGAAATTTTTTAAGGTATCATTATCCTAATGGAAATTCCGCCGGAAAGGGTACAACTGATGCCGCATTTTTTTATAAATTCAAAAACGGTTGAAAATGATGTGATAAAAATTACCGATAAGGAAAATTACAATCATATAGCAAAATCTTTGCGTGCAAAAATCGGCGAAAATTTATTGCTGATTGACGAAAATCAAATTCAATATGAAGGAAAAATAGAAAAAATTACCCCGAATTTGATTGAAGTTCAAATAACTAAAAGTTACAAATCCAATCGTGGACTTGAATTTCAGCTTTATCTGGCACAAAGCCCCCTTCGGAGCGATGCTCAATCTTTAATAGTCGAAAAGGCCACAGAGCTAGGCGTTGATGGAATTTATCCGATTTTTACCGATAACTGTGCTTTGAAAAAAAGTGTTATTGAGCGAAAAATTCCCAAATGGCAGAAAATTATGCAAGAAGCCTCAAAACAATGTGAAAGAGCCAAAATTCCGACATGCTTTGAACTTTCTGATATGAAAAAATTACTGGAAAACCACCGTTTTGACAGAGTTTTGGCATTTACCGAGAGAAGCACCGATTATAATTTGAAGGATTATTTGGCAAAATCCCCGATTTTGAAAAACGAAAAAATCCTTGTTATAATAGGTCCGGAAGGCGGATTTTCAGCGAAAGAATTTGAATTTTTTACAGAAAATAAAATTACAACACTGTCTTTGGGAAATTTAATCCTGAAAGCGGAAACGGCCGTTATCACAGCCCTCGGGAATATTGTATTATGAAGATTTTAGAAAAAATCAAAAAAGATAAAATTATCAATTTAATCAAAAAACACGCCGGCGATACCGAAATTTATCTCGTGGGCGGGGTTTTCAGAGATTTTTATCTGGATAAAGAAAATTTTGACAAAGATATAGTCGTGATTGGTACAGATGCCGAGATTTTCGCAAAAAACCTCGCAAAATCAATCAACGCAACGTTTATCCCGTTGGATGAAGAAAACAAAATTTACAGACTCATCCTGAAGGATAAAATTAACTGTATTGACGTTGCAAGCCCGATTGGAGATACAATCAACGATGATTTGAAACGCAGGGATTTAACCATAAATTCTGTTGCCGTAAATCTCAAAACACTTGAAATACTTGATGTTACAGGAGGAATAGAGGATTTAAAATCAAAGAAAATTCGGCACATTTCGGAACAGAATTTCGTTGACGACCCGCTTAGATTACTCCGTGTGTTTAGGTTTCAGGCCATGCTCGGGTTTGATTTGGACGGTGGGTTGTTGAAAATAATTGAAAAGCATGCCCCAAAAATTAACCAATCGGCGGTTGAGAGAATTAATTACGAGCTTTTGAAGCTCTTTTCCGGTAATTGCAGCAGTGAGGCACTTACTTTGATGGATAAAACAGGGCTGTTAAAAGAAATTTTGCCTGTATCTCAGGAGTTGAAAAAAGTTCCGCCTAATTTGCACCACCACCTCGACCTTTTTGCACATTCCATTGAGATAGTAAAACAAATTCAGGGGCTTTATGAAAAAAGCTGTCCTGAAGTACGAGAACATCTCGAGAGGGTTGATTTCGGAGGCACAACAAGGCTGGCTCATTTAAAACTCGCCGGATTTTTGCACGATATAGGCAAACCCCAAACCTGGACAATTGAAGAGGACACGGGGAAACACAGGTTTATAAAGCATGATGATGCCGGCTCTAAAATGGGTGCAAAGCTCCTCAAATCGGCTAAGTTCTCTAAAAAACAGATTGATTATATTGCGAAAATGATAAAATTTCACATTTATCCATCGCACGTCGTCGGCTCGCCCGAAATAAGCGACAAAATTTATATGCGGTTTATAAGAAAAATGGAAAATGAAGCCATAGACGTCATAATTTTGGCAATGGCAGACAGGCTTTCAGCCAGAGGGACCGAAATTACTCAAGAAATAGTCGATAAAAATATAAACAACTTAAAATCTCTTCTGGACTTTTATTTAAATATTAGAGATAGCTTAAAACCTCTTCCTAAGCTGCTTTCGGGTGAAGAGGTGATGGATTTGTTGAATATGAAACCCTCAAAAGAACTTGGAAACGTAATAAAATCGCTCAAAGAAGCCCAGTTGTCGGGCGATGTGACAACCAAAAAAGATGCAATAAAATTTGTAAAAGGTATTTATCATGGGGCTTGAAGCCCCCTTAAAGCCACTGTTGCCCGCTGCATAACTATTATGACAGCCTAGAAGCGTAAAAAGTACACCTATTATCTGTTATAGCCGTAGTTTCTTAATATTTTTTGACAAAAAAAACCACTCTATTTGGTAGAGTGGGTCGTTTTCTGCATCCTAATGGTCTCTTTTTTAGTGTTTATATTTAGGAGTTTATATGTTTTTGGGGTTAATGATTTTTATTTGCTATTTAGTGTTTCAGCTACACTTAAATCTACTTTTATATTATGACACATTATTTTTATTTGTCAAGTGTTTATTTCTATTTTCTTGAAGTTTTGTTAAATAAGATGCGGAATAATTCCCAATATTATATATTTTGGAATTATTCCGCATCCTCAAAGAGAATTTTTTATGCTAAAATTAACTAAAAAGGGGAAGATTTATGGAAATAATTATATTTTTAGTTGGGTTCTTGTGCGGTGCGGGGGTTGTGTTTGCTATTTTTACCATAACTCAGAGAAATTCACAAAAAACGGGCGAAGAAATGTTTGCGAACATGCAGCTTCATTTTGAAAATCTCACAAACAAAATTTTTAAGGAAAGTTCCGAAGAATTTTCCACCCAAAACAAGGAAAAGCTTGAAGAATTTTTTGCCAGATTCAGGGAAAGAATTGAAGATTTTGAGAAAAGGACCGAGAAGAATTTTAAAGAAGAAGTGGAGAATTTCACCAAATTTGACACAAATATCAAGTCTTTTATTGAAGCAGGAAGTAAAATTTCGCACGACACAAACTCTCTGGTCAATGTTATGAGGGGCGACAACAGGAAACAGGGGCATTGGGGCGAAATTGTTTTGGAAAAAGTCCTTGAGGCATCCGGTTTAAGAAACGGCGAGGAGTTTTTGCTTCAAAAAGGGGCGGACGACAGAAGGCCTGACGCGGTGATACTTTTGCCGGAAAACAGATGTATTTACATCGACGCAAAGACAACTTTTGCCTCTTGGGATGCCTACGTCAACTCAAACAGTGACGAGGAAAGGGATTTTCATCTGAAAAATTTCAAAGATTCGACAAAGGCACACATAACGGGACTTTCCAAAAAAGATTACGCATCAACGGGCGACTGCATTTCGCCGGATTACGTTTTGATGTTTATTCCTATTGAAAGCTGTTATTCGCTTTTGTTCTGCGATGACAGCCAAATGTGGGAATTCGCATGGAAAAACAAAATCATGCCGGTGTCACCTTCGACCCTGCTTGCGTCGCTGAAAATAATAAATTCATTCCACGTGGTTGAAAGACAGAACAAAAACGCCGTCGAAATTTCAAGAATTTGTACAAAAATGCTCGATAAATTCTCCGACATGCTCAAAGATTTGCTTGACGCAAGAAAAAAATTAGTTTCTGCCCTTACCAAATTGAGCGGAAAAGATAATATTTTAAACAATATCGAAAGGCTAGAAACGCTCGGTGCGACAATCAATAAGCCCATCTCTGAGTTGGATGATGAAGTTCTGGAAGAAATAGAAGCCAATAAGGTTTAAATTATTTCACCGCTTTTGAAACAAAATTTGTAATCTCGAAGAATGAATCTTTCACGAAGTCACCCATCAATTGAACCACGCTGCGGTTTTCCAAACATTCAAAAACAAAGTAGATAGGGTCTTTTGAAGTGTTAAATCTCATTCTTAAATCGGTATTTGACAAATAGGAAAATTCTTCGGCCTTTTTCTCAGATTTTTGTTGTTTCCTTCTTCTCAAAGGTCTGTATTTGCCGCTGCCTTGCTTTTCGTTTGTTGTAGGTGTTGTTGCTAATATCATTTTCTTCTCTCTTTATATATCCTATGTATATATAAAGGTATATACTCTTAAAAAATTGCTTTTTTTGCCCCGGCGGTGTTAAGAAATGTAACATTAAAGCCAAAAACTGAGCTTACGGAAAAAGTAGTCAGGAATTTCGTAAAAAGCATGTACAAATGGCTTGATTTTTGATATAATAATACCTGTAAAAGTAATATTACAGGAGGGTTTTAGATGAGTTTA